>NZ_JBVISR010000002.1:0-857838 GCF_055575415.1 Streptomyces sp. NPDC034099
CCGAGGACGGACACCCCCCGGCGCGGCCCCGACCCACCCACCGAACCCAAGGCGCTACGCGCACCCCCACCGAACCCGCACAGGCGCCGCAGGCATCCCGCCCGGACGGTCAGACCCGCACCGCCCGCGCCACCCGTGTGCACAGCGCCGCGCGTGGCCGGTTGTCCGGGGGCCGGCGGCGTGGGTGGACCGTGTTGGCGAGGAGGACCGCGAAGGTGTCCGTCGCCCGGTCGAGGACCAGCATCGTCCCCGTGAACCCGGTGTGCCCCGCCGCCCCGCGCCCCGCCAGCTCGCCCATGAACCACGGCTGGTCCAGGGCGAAGCCCAGCCCCGGTTCGGCCAGCAGCAGCTCCACGAAGTCCGGCCCGAGGATCCGCGCCGGCCCGTGGGAGCCGCCCGCGAGCAGCGTCCGGCAGAAGACCGCGAGGTCCCGCCCCGTCGAGAACAGCCCCGCGTGCCCGGCCACCCCGCCCAGCGCCCACGCGTTCTCGTCGTGGACGACCCCGCGCAGCATCCCCCGGTCCACCTTGGCCCACGGCCGCCGCTGGTCCTCCGTGGCCGCGGCGTCCGGACACGGTCCGAAGCGCGTCGCCGTCATGCCCAGCGGCCGGGTGATCCCGTCCCGGACCAGGACGTCCAGACCCCGCCCGGTGATCCGCTCCAGCACCTGCTGCAGGAGCAGCATGTTCAGGTCCGAGTAGCAGTACGTGCCCGGCACCCCCACCGGCGGCTCCGCCCGCAGCCGCCGCAACCGTTCCTCGCCGTCGGCACAGTCGTACAGCGGGAGTTCGGGCCGCAGCCCGGAGGTATGGGTGAGCAGTTGCCGTACGGTGACGTGGTGCCGGGCCGCGGCGCGGAAGTCCGGCAGGTAGGCGCCGACCTCCGCGTCGATGCCGAGCGTGCCCCGCTCGAGCTGCTGCACGGCGGCGACCGCCGTGAACAGCTTCGTCAGCGAGGCGAGGTCGAACGGCGTGTCCACGGTCACCGGCACCCGCGAGCCCGCCGGCAGCTCCACGCCCGTGTCCGTGCGCGGGTCGTGGGAGGCGTAGCGCACGGCCCAGCCCGCCGCCTCCTCGACGGCGAGCACGGGCCCGCGTCCGACGGCCACGACCGCGCCCGCCGCCCAGGGGCGTTCGCCGGCGGTGAGGCCGTGCACCTGGCCGACGACACGACGGAGCTGCCCGGGGTCGAGTCCGGCCCGCTCCGGGGTGTCGCCGCGCAGTCTCGGAGCGCTCAGCTGTCCTCCCCCTTGCCTGCTCCCTGCCCGGCCGGGGTCCGGCACAGGGTGACGAGGAACCCGAGCGCCACCACCGCCGCCGCCAGCTGGACCACGGCCATCGGTACGGCGGTGTCCTCCCCCGCGATCCCGACCAGCGGCGAGGCCACCGCGCCGATGAGGAAGGAGGACGTGCCGAGCAGCGCGGAGGCGGAACCGGCGGACTTCTTGACCCGCATCAGCGCGAGTGCCTGCGTGTTGGGCAGGCTGATGCCCATCGCCGACATCAGCACGAACAGCACGGCGGCGACCGGCCCGAGCCCGACCTCGCCGAAGACGCCCAGGGACATCAGCAGCAGCACGGTCGCGGCGGCGATCACGACGACGAGGCCGAGGCCGAGCACCCGGTCCAGCCTGACCCGCCCGACGAGGATCTTGCCGTTGATCTGCCCGACCACCACGAGGCCGATCGAGTTGAGGCCGAACAGCAGGCTGAACGTCTGCGCGGAGGCCCCGTAGATCTCCTGCATGACGAACGGCGACGCCGCGACGTAGGCGAACAGCGAGGCGAAGGCGAAGCCGCCGACGAGCATGTACCCGGTGAAGGCCCGGTCGGCGAGCAGGCCGCGCATCGCGCGCAGGGTGTCGCCGACACCGCCCGCGTGCCGCTCCTCGACGGGCAGCGTCTCCGGCAGCCTGGCCCACACGACGACGCCCAGCACCACCCCGACCACCACGAGGACGACGAACACGCCCCGCCAGTCCGTCACGCGCAGGATCTGCCCGCCGATGAGCGGCGCGACGACCGGCGCGACACCGGAGATCAGCATGAGGGTGGAGAAGAAGCGGGCCATGGCCACACCGTCGTACAGGTCGCGTACGACGGCTCGGGCGATGACGATCCCGGCGGCGCCCGCGAGCCCCTGGACCAGCCGGAAGGCGACGAGGAGTTCCACGTTCGGCGCGACGGCGCACAGCGCGGTGGCGACGACGTAGACGGCCAGACCGGCCAGCAGGGGACGCCTGCGCCCCCACTTGTCGCTCATCGGGCCGACCACGATCTGCCCGAGGGCCATGCCGGCCAGGCAGGCGGTGAGCGTGAGCTGGACGGTCGCGGCCGGTGCGCTCAGGGACCGGGTGACCTCCGGGAGCGCGGGGAGGTACATGTCCATCGCCAGCGGCGGCGTGGCGGTCAGGCTGCCGAGGATGAGGGTGACGAGCAGACCTATGCGCCGGGCGGCGGGCAGTGTCTGCGGTATGGATGACGACTGAGATGTTTGCGGCATGTGCGTCGACGGCCCGCGCTCGGGCATGTGATGTGCCCCTCCCTCTTCTACAGATCCGCCACCTATGCTCTCAGCTCGTACGGACTCGAACGAACAAACTCGAACGACGCACGCACGACGAACGAACGACGAACGAACCTGAGCGAGGGTGGGGCAGGGTGTCAGCGGTGACCGGACAGAAGGTGCGCTGGGGGATTCTCGCGACCGGCGGGATGGCGGCGCGGTTCACGGCGGATCTGGTCGATCTGCCGGACGCGGAGGTCGTGGCGGTGGCCTCGCGGACCGAGGCGTCGGCGAAGGCGTTCGCCGAACGGTTCGGGATACCGCGGGCGTACGGCGCCTGGGAGGCGCTGGCGCGGGACGAGGACGTCGACGTGGTGTACGTCGCGACCCCGCACTCGGCGCACCGGACCGCGGCCGGCCTGTGCCTGGAGGCGGGCCGGAACGTGCTGTGCGAGAAGCCGTTCACGCTGAACGCGCGGGAGGCGGCGGAACTGGTCGCGCTCGCCCGGGAGAAGAACGTCTTCCTCATGGAAGCGATGTGGATGTACTGCAACCCGCTGGTGCGGCGCCTGAAGGCGCTGGTCGGCGACGGTGCGATCGGCGAGGTCCGCAGCCTCCAGGCGGACTTCGGCCTCGCGGGTCCCTTCCCGCCCGCGCACCGGCTCCGCGATCCCGCGCAGGGCGGCGGCGCGCTGCTGGACCTGGGGGTGTACCCGGTGTCGTTCGCGCAGCTGCTGCTCGGTGAGCCCTCGGACGTCGCGGCGCGAGCGGTGCTCTCCGAGGAGGGCGTCGATCTCCAGACGGGCGCACTGCTCTCCTACGAGAGCGGCGCTCTCGCCTCGGTGCACTGCTCCATCACCGGCGGTACGCCCAACTCCGCGTCGGTCACCGGCTCCGAGGGCCGCATCGACGTCCCGAACGGCTTCTTCTTCCCGGACCACTTCGTGCTGCACCGCACCGGCCGGGACCCGCAGGAGTTCCGCGCCGACCCGGCCGACGGGCCCCGGGAGAGCCTGCGGCACGAGGCAGAGGAGGTGATGCGGGCCCTGCGCGCCGGGGAGACCGAGTCGCCGCTGGTCCCCCTCGACGGCACGCTGGCCGTGATGCGGACGCTCGACGCGATCCGGGACCGCGTCGGCGTCCGCTACCCGGGAGAACAGGGCGAACCGGGCGTACGGGGCGAAAAGGGAGAAGCGGCGGAGCCGGTCGTCACGCCGGCTTGAGCCCCGGCTCCCCCGCCTCCGTCACGAAGGACCCGGCGGTGGTGAGCGGCGCGCCCTCGGTGGTGACGTGGGACACCGTCTTGAAGTCGGCGCGCGCCGACTCGCGGCCGAGTGCCACCGTCGCGTAGCCGCGCTGCCCGTTGAAGAACTTCAGGTGCGGGTTGGCGGTCATGAGGGTGTCCCAGTTGGACGGCTTCGCCGAGCCGTCGCCGCCGCTGGTGATCGAGGTGGTGACGATCTCGGTGCCCAGGGTCCGGGAGTCCGGGTCGTCGAAGTCGCGCTTGATGTCGAAGCCGTAGGAGACGTGCACGTCGCCGGTGAGGATCATGAGGTTCTCGATCCCGGCGGCCTGCGCGCCGGCCAGGACCCGCTCGCGGGAGGCCGGGTAGCCGTCCCAGGAGTCCATGGAGACCTTGGACGGCGTGGTGGTCATGTTGTGGCGCTGGGCGAAGGTGACCTGCTGGGGCACCACGTTCCACAGGGCGTTCGACCGGTGCCAGCCGTTGATCAGCCAGCGCTCCTGGGCGTCGCCGGTGAGCGTGCGGCTCGGGTCCTCGGACTCGGGCCCGGGGAACTGCCAGCCGTCGCCGTACGCCTGGTTGGAGCGGTACTGCCGGGTGTCGAGCACGTCGAACTGGGCCAGGCGCCCCCAGTGCAGGCGGCGGTAGAGCTTCAGGTCGGGGCCGTCGGGCAGCTGGGGCCGGCGCAGCGGCATGTTCTCCCAGTAGGCGCGGTAGGCGGCGGCCCGGCGGATGAGGAACTCCTCCGGCGGGACGCTGTTCTCCGGCGTCTCGTCGGCGTAGTTGTTCTCGGTCTCGTGGTCGTCCCAGGTGACGACGAACGGGTGCGCGGCGTGCGCGGCCCGCAGGTCGGGGTCCGACTTGTAGAGGGCGTACCGCAGGCGGTAGTCCTCCAGCGTCACCGTCTCGTGGTTGAAGTGGGCGGGCAGGGTGCCCGCGGGGTAGGCGCGGGAGCCGCCGGTGGCCTTGACGGCGTACTCGTAGAGGTAGTCGCCGAGGTGGAAGACGACGTCCACGTCCTCCTGGGCCAGGTGCTTGTAGGCGGTGTAGTACCCCTCGTCGTACTTCTGGCAGGAGACGAGGCCGAAGGTGAGGCCGGAGACCCGGCTGTGCTGGGCGGGCGCGGTGCGGGTGCGGCCGGCCGGGCTGACGTACCGGCCGGCGCGGAAGCGGTAGTAGTAGACGTGGCCGGGGGCGAGGTGGTCGACCTCGACGTGCACGGTGTGGTGGAACTCGGGGTGGGCGGTGGCCCGGCCCCTTCTGACGACGCGGCGGAAGCGTTCGTCCAGGGCCAGCTCCCAGCTCACCTCGACGCGTTTGGCGGGCAGTCCGCTGTCGGCCTGGTACGGGACCGGGGCCAGGCGCGTCCACAGCAGCACGGAGCCGGGCTGGGGGTCGCCCGAGGCGACGCCGAGCGTGAAGGGGTCGGCGGTCAGCTGCGCGGCGTCCAGCTCGGCGGCGCTCGCGGTGCCGGCGGCCGGCAGGTTCACGGAGAAGGCGAGCGCGGCGGCGGCGCCGGTGACGGTCAGGAAGCGGCGGCGGCCCAGGCTGCGGGCGGCGGCGCGGAGTTCGGGCGCGTGCGGGGACTGCGACTGGGCCGGGACCGGGGTCGGGGCCTGGTGGTTCGCGGGTGTCATCCGTTCCTCCCCTTGCGGTGGTTGCAAGGGGAATTCGAAGGGCCGGGAACGACCCGAGCTTGGCGCGGACATGGCGATCGCATGTCGGACGGATGAGTTCCGCATGTTCCGCGACCCGTACGCTGCCGACTCATGAACACCGTGAGAACCAGCGACGAGGAAAGCACCGGCGCACCGAAGGTCGCCGTCGTCACGGGCGCCGGATCCGGCATCGGCCGGGCGGTCGCCGTCGAGCTGCTCACCGCCGGCTGGTCGGTGGCCCTGGCCGGCCGCCGCCCCGAGCCGCTGGCGGAGACGGCCGCGGCGGCGCCGACGGGCGGCGGCACGGCCCTCGCCGTCCGCGCCGACGTGTCGCGCCCCGAGGACGTGGCGGCCCTGTTCGACGCCGTGCGCGACCGGTTCGGGCGGCTGGACCTGCTGTTCAACAACGCCGGGACGTTCGGCCCCGGCGGAGTGCCGGTCGAGGAACTGCCCTACGAGGCCTGGCGGCACGTGGTGGACACCAACCTCAACGGGGCGTTTTTGTGCGCGCAGGCGGCGTACCGGCAGATGAAGGAGCAGGACCCGCAGGGCGGCCGGATCATCAACAACGGCTCGATCTCGGCGCACACGCCGCGTCCGCACTCGGTGGCGTACACGGCGACCAAGCACGCGCTGACCGGTCTGACCAAGTCGCTGTCGCTGGACGGCCGCCGCTACGGCATCGCGGTCGGCCAGATCGACATCGGCAACGCGGCGACCGACATGACGGCCGGCATGCAGACCGGCGCGCTCCAGGCCAACGGGGAGACGGCACCCGAGCCCGTGATGGACGTCGCCGACGTCGCGCGCACGGTGCGGCACATGGCCCAACTGCCCCTGGAGGCCAACGTGCAGTTCGCGACGGTCATGGCGACGGCGATGCCGTACGTGGGGCGCGGCTGAGCTGATTCACACACATTCGGAATTTCAACATCCGCGGTATTGCGGCCGGTGGAGAACGTATGCTCAAATCTCCTTCACCGGAACTTCACACTTGAGGCGTTGGGCTTCCGCAAGGCCCTTCCGCAACGCTCCACGGACCATACCGAGGGGGGAGGCGGCAGCCGTTCCGTCCACCGGCACTCCGGTGGACGGAACGGCTGTCGCACCGTTTTCCCGGTTACGCCTGTCCGGTCTCGAAGCGGGCGATCCGCCCGTCCTCGTCCACGGTGAAGTCCCACCGGGTCCGCATCTCGCCCCAGGTGTCGTTGCGGTAGCGGGCGATGAGGGCGCGACCGCCGTTCGTCTCCCGGTCGACCTCCAGGTGACCGTTGGAGGAGAAGATCTCCTGGTCGATCCACTGGTCGAGGTTCCGGTCGTCCCCGTCGTCGGCCATGGTGGCGTCCGGCGCGAGCAGCGCGAGGAAGGCCTCGCGGTCGTGGGCGTTGACGGCGGCGACGAAGGCGCGGACGGCCGGGTCGCTGAGTCGCGTGGTCTGAATCGTCATGGCCGCAGCGTCACACCGGCCCCGCGCCCCCGCCACCGGGCCGCCGCCCTTCACCCACCCGCCGCCACCCGAACGGCGCCCGGTGACGGGCCCGGACGCCGCCGACGGGCGACGGTGGACAGATGAGCCGCCACCGTCCGCGAGGAGTCGACGTGAAGTGCTGTGACCGGCGTGATCTGGGGCTGCTGCTACTCCGCCTGGGTACCGGCGGCGTCCTGGCCGCGCACGGTGCGCAGAAGCTGCTCGGCTGGTTCGGCGGCGCCGGCCTCGGGGAGACCGGCCGGGCCATGGAGGCCATGGGCTACGCACCGGGCCGGGCCAGCGCCACCGCGGCGGGACTCGCCGAGGCGGGCGGCGGGACGCTGCTGGCGCTGGGCCTGGCCACTCCGGCCGCGGGTGCGGCCGCGGCCGGCGCGATGGCGGGCGCCGCGGCGGTGCACGCCCCGAACGGCTTCTTCGCCCAGGCCGGCGGCTACGAGTACGCGGTCTCCCTCGGCCTGACCGCCGCGGGCCTCGCCGTCTCGGGACCCGGCCGCCTCTCCCTCGACCACGCCCTCGGCCACGCGGTCAACCGGAACTGGATGGTCCCGGCCGCCCTCGCGGTGACGGCGGCGGCCACGACGGTGGTCGTGGGGGCGCGGAACAGGCGGCTGCGCAGGGCCGCCGAGGGGCGGCAGGAAGCACTCTTCGACTGACGCCCGCGGGAACGGGGCACGCTGCTCCCCATGAGCGACACGACGGACGGCGCGCGGGCCGACGACCTCTGGAACACCGTCGAGAACCTGTGGAAGTGGCTGGAGGCGGACCAGCCCGTCGGCGGCAGGGAGGGCCTGCTGCTGCGCATGCTGAAGCTGTCGGAGGAGGTCGGCGAGGTCGCCGAGGCGGTGATCGGCGCGACCGGCCAGAATCCGAGGAAGGGCGTCACCCACACCTGGGACGACGTGGAGGCGGAGCTGTGCGACGTCGTGATCACGGCGATGGTGGCCCTGCGGACCCTGACACCCGAGGCCCGGGAGGTCTTCGGCCGGCACCTGGCGCGGGTGGCGGCACGCTCGCCGGGCGGGTGAGGGGACGAGGCCGCCGGAAGGCCCGCACCCGTGGGAGTCGGTCACGGGTGCGGGCCGGTCGCAGCCCGCTCAGCCCGCGGTGCAGGACACGGTCGGCCAGGTCCAGTTGCCGTTGGCCTGGATGGTGGCCCCCCAGTTGCCGCCGCTCCCGTTCGACTTCGCGGTCAGCGTCTGCGCACTGGGGTAGCTCGCGTTGACGTTCCAGGTCGACAGGACCTTCGCCGGGGACGGCACGTTCATCGTCACCGTCCAGTCGGCGGCACCGCTCACCGAGACGTTGAGGTTGTACCGGTCGCCCCACCGCTGCCCGGCGGACAGCGCCGCGGTACAGGCACCCCCGCCGCCCCCGCCGCCGCCTCCCTCGCCGCCGCTGCCGTCGGGGGCGACCGCGCGGCCGGTCTGCGGCGAGATCATGCCGGAGCACAGTCCCTTGCCCGCCAGGGTCTGCGCGATGCGCGGAATGGCCGCGAGCGTGTTGGCGGGCCAGTCGTGCATGAGGATGACCTGACCGTTGCCGAGGCGTGAGACGGCCTGCACGATCGCGTCGGTACTGGCGTTGTTCCAGTCCTGGGAGTCGACGTCCCAGATCACCTCGGTCAGCCCGTACTTGGCCTCGACCGACCGGAGCGTCGCGTTGGTCTCGCCGTAAGGCGGCCGGAACAGCTTGGGCGTCCCGCCCCCCGCGCCCGCGATCGCCTGCTGGGTCCGGGAGATCTCCGAGTCCATCTGGGCCTGGCTGAGCTGGGTCATGTGCGGGTGGGTGTAGCTGTGGTTGGCGACCCACATACCGGCGTCGACCTGGGCCCGGACCAGGGACGGGTTCTGGGCGGCGTACTGCCCCTGGTTGAACATGGTGGCCCGCAGCCCGTTCTGCCTGAGCGCGTTGAGCAGGGACTGGGTGGTGCCGGAGGGGCCGTCGTCGAAGGTGAGCCCGACGTAGCCGTTGCAGGCCGCGGCCTGGGCCGGGGCGGCGCCGGCCACGACGGTGCCCGCGGCGGCGAGCGCGGTGACGGCGATGCCGGTGGCCAGGGTGCGCAGGGGGCGCGAGGACGCGCGTGGTCTGGTACGCATACGAGTACGCATACGAATGGTTCCTCCTCTTCGCTGGTGGGGTGGGTCAGCCCGCGCTGCAGGACACGCTCGGCCAGGACCAGTTGCCGTTGGCCTGGATGGTGGCCCCCCAGTTGCCGCCGCTCCCGTTCGACTTCGCGGTCAGCGTCTGCGCACTGGGATAACTGGCGTTGACGTTCCAGGTCGACAGGACCTTCGCCGGGGACGGCACGTTCATCGTCACCGTCCAGTCACTGGCGCCGCTGACGGAGACGTTGAGGTTGTACCGGTCGCTCCACTTCTGCCCGGCGGACAGCGTCGCGGTGCAGGCACCCCCGCCTCCTCCGCCGCCTCCCCCGCCACCGCCGCCGGTCCCCCCGACGTTGATGTTGGAGCTGCCACTGCTCTGGTAGCCCTCGGTGGCCATGATCATGTAGTAGCTGAAGTTGCCGAGCGGCATCCCGGCCCGCGCCCACGCGTCGAAGTGGTTGCCGGTGGTGATGGTGCCTCCGGTCCGCTTCGACTGCCTGACGCTCCAGTACTGGTCGAAGGTGCGGGTGCCCTCGACGGAGGGGGCGTTGTAGCGCGTCGTCTTGTAGATGTCGTACGTACCGCCGTCGGTGGTGACGGTGCCCTTGAACTCGCCCGTGGGCCGGTAGGTGCCCCAGTTGTCGACGATGTAGTACTCGACGAGCGGGTTCGACGTCCACCCGTAGAGCGCCAGGTACGCGTTGCCGGACGGGTTGAAGCTGCCCGAGTACTGCACGGTCCTGCGCCCGCCGTTGCTCCAGCCCTTGCCCGCGACGAAGTTGCCGGTGTTGCGCCACGAGGTGCTGTACTGGCCGCCGGAGCCCATGTTCATGGAGACGGTGCCCTGGCTGTCGGTCCAGAACGAGTAGTAGTAGCCGTTGTTGGTGCCCTCCTGGTTGGTCGTGACGACCGTGTCGGCCTGGGCGGTGCCCGGCAGCATCAGCGCGGCGAGGGCGGCGAGGGCGACGGCCCACGCGCTCCTGATGAGCAGGGTGACGGGACTTCGTCTGCGACGCCTCGGCGGGACGGGCAGGTTCATGGGGGGTGTTCCTCTCCTGCGGGTTCGGACATCGGCGACAGTGTTGACCTGCACCCATCAAGCGTCAACAGTTTCGGTAAATATTTCGAAACCTTCGACGCGCCTGGCAGCGACTCTGGCATACCGAATACGCAGATCAATCCGCACTCATCCCAGGACTGCGCGCCACAAGCAGAACCCCTTCACCAGGCCCACCGGAAAGAAAGGGGCACACCACCGAAAATTTCGACGAACCCGCTCCCTGGACAGCCCCGCCCCGGACTCACATCCTCGGTAGAGGCAGAGCACCGTTCCCCACAACGGAGGTTGGCGCTCGTGAAGCCATACCCGGCGAGTGGCCAGGGGTGTCAGGGGCCCCCGTCAGGCCGCCCTGCGTGCTGCTTCCGGCACCGGCCCGGGCATCTCCGCCCCGGCGACCGGCGACGGAGCGTAGGGCTCCGCGCAGGAGTCGAGCTCCCTCACACCGAATGTGCGCGCCCCAGATTTCATACCGCAGCGCGACTCCCGCTCGTCAGACCCCGACCACATGCACATCCACTGGCGCCAGAACCTCCAGGTACGCCTGCAAGTCCCCCGGATCGGTCGTGAAGACCACCGCGCTGCCGTGCCGGGCCGCGGCCAGGGCCACCCAGGCGTCCACCGCGTCCGGCCGCTTCTTCGCCGGCAGGGTCGCACTGCCCAGCGCGGTGCCGATGCGGCGCCAGTCCGCGAGATCCGGGCCCGTCGCGCAGGCCAGGCATTCCGGACGGCCTGTCTTCGTCTCTCGCACGGGCGGCTCGGACGTCCGGGCCTGGGGGACGGTGCAGTCCTTCAACACCCCGGACAGGGCGTGCACCAGCGCCGGTTGCGGACGCCATACCTGGGCGAGGACCGGACCGAGTACCAGGGCGCGGTGCGGGAGCGTCCGCAGTCCCTCGTGGAGGGCCACCGCTTTCGCCTTGCGGTCGGCGAGGGCGATGAGCATGCCGGTGTCGTAGACCGGGACCCGTGCGCTCACGCGGCGTTTCCCGGGCGGCGGGCGTGCCGGTCCCGGCCGTGGGCGAGCCCGAGGGCCTCCTCGACCTCGCGGCGCTCCTGCTCCGTCAATTCCGCGACCGGTTCCACGCTGGACTCTGCCGACAGCCCGTCGGCCGCCTGCTCCGCCCGGGCGATGAGCGCGTCCACCTCGGCGAACTGCTCCTCTATGGCGTCGCTCTCGGCCATCTGGCGCGTCGCGGCGTGCACCAGGTACGCCGAGACGTCCATGCCGGCCCGCTCCGCGTGCTGCCTGATGCGTTCGGCCTGATCCTGGTCGAGGCTGATGCTGATCCGCGTTTTCGCCACTAATTCATCGTAATACGCGTATGACAGGGAGGCCAGCGGCACGAACGGCGCCTTCATCGCGTCTCGCGGCACCGCCGTAACGGAGTGAGTCCGATCCTCAGGGCCGTTTGTTGAGTTTCTTGGCTTCGTTGAGGATGCGGCCCCGATCCAGAAATCCGACGCCGCGGTCTCTGAGGATCTTGTCGACGTGGTGCTGCTTGCTACCGGTACGGAGCAGACCTGCCGCCTCGGCCACCAAGCCGTCCAGCCGGCTTGTGGAGGCGGCTGTCACGCGGTCGTGCGCCGGGCGCGGCACACGGGTCCCGCCCGCCCTTGTCGCCGGGTCCGTTCCCGCCCGGGACACGACGGCGACGTGCAGGGGCCGGATCCGGAGGGAGAGGCGGACACCGAACCGCGCGGCTATCAGGAACGCGCCGAGCGACCAGCACACGAGGAGGATGCCGATGAACTTCAGGACGTCCAGGGCGAGCGGCCCGGTGTAGGTCTTCTCGTCTCCGATCGAGCCCAGCGGTGCCATGAGGAGCAAAACACCGGCGATCACACGCCAGTTCCGCTGCCAGAACGTCTGGGCGCCGGCCGGCTCGGGATCCCGGGCCGGTGTGGGCACCCTGGGTACGGAGAGGCGGTGGATGCGGCGTGCCGCGTCGTTGACCGGTGTCATCGCGCCGTCCAGGTGATACCTGAAGAGCGCGATGTTCCACTCCTGGGCGTAGGCCGCGGCGGTGGACGTGTAATCGCTGCCGGTGAAAAAGATCAGCTGTGCGTCGGATCCGTAGGGGCGTGCTCCCACAAAGCGTTGCAGTTCCGGACGTCCGACCTGGGCGGCCTGGTATTTCACCTGTCCCAGCGCGCCGGTGGCGCGGACATCGATGCCGGAGTCCGGGCCTCCGGGGCGCGAGGTGGCATCGCCATAGCCCCAGTGGCGCATCCAGCGGGCCGCGTTGAGTTCGGCCTGCTGCCACGACGAGATCTGCATCGGCTTCGGCGTCACAGCCCTTGGCGGTGTCTCGGCCACGTTCCCCCTCTTGCAATGGCTCCCGGCTCGGCAGGTCACCGTGCGCGGCAGAGCGGCACGCACACCCGGCAGAGGAATGGCAGACCGGCGCCGAACCGCCCCATGGTATGCGGGGCCGGGTGACCGCAGGAGCGGGAAGCGGCGCAAAGCCGACAGTGTGAGGGACGACGGAGCGGCTGTCACCACCGCATGCCGCTCTGGCGGGCAAAGCCGCAGAGGGCGGCAGACGAGTCGGGCTGTACGCCGGGTATTCCTGAGCACCCTTGTGACCTGCGCTTTTGCGAGCCGTATCGGTTGTGACCTGCTAGGACGGGTTGCAGAGGCGATCGGAGGCAGTCAGAGGAAACCGCTCTGATTCGACCCGGGTTCGACCCGAGCTGCTCGGAGCCAGCCAGAGGCAATCGCCATCTGCTTGGCCCCGAATCAGCCGAGGTCAGGACGGTGTCGAACCGGTGAGGACTCCTCTGGCGGCCCTCCGAGTCGTTCTCGGTCGAGCCGCGATGGGGACGCCTGCCTCTGATGCGGGGCCAAACATACGAAGGCCTCCAGGACGGCAATCCTGGAGGCTTCGCTTGGCACCGATTGGAGGTCGGTTCCGGACACCACCCGTGGTTTTAGCGGGCCTGAGTGGCGTCCACGTCCTTGCGAGACGACCCCACAGTGCCACACCACACCCACCAGGCAGACCCATCCCAACGACCCATTCACCCGAGCGAGCGACTGGGGCTTCACCGGCTGTCTCCGGCTGCGGCTGACCTGGTTCTGCTCGGAGACCTCACCGGCCGCTACGCGGCGGGAAGCTACAGCAGGCTCGGCTCCGACCGCCGGAGCGTGGTCCTGCGCGCGGACCGTCAGGGCGCGGCCGAGCACGGTCACCGCATCACTGCGGCCATCGCCTGCCATGTCGCCCGCGCCGGCGGCAGCGTCGACCAGCTCACGCAGCTCCTGCTGCACCCCGAGCACGAAGGCGGACGGCACACCCGGCACATCGCGCTGCGATCCGGGCAGTCGCGCGCCCTGGACTACATCCGCCGGGTGTGGGCCAGCGCCTCGGACGCAATCAGCACCACCATCGCACTGGGCTCCCGGCACGAGGCGTACGAGGTCCTCGCCGCACTGCGCGACCGGATCGAAACGACACCGTGGCGCGGGGAACGGGGCCGGACCGCGCTGCGGGTGCTGCGGGCGCACCTGAACTTCGCCGAGATCGCGGGCGGCCCCCTGCACCACGCCAGTGAGCGGCAGACCGCGGAGGAAGCCGGAGTCTCCCGCACGACACTGCGGGCCGTCTACGAGACGGTCCTGAAGCCGGGAGGCTGGCTTCGCCGCCTGCGAGCCGGTCGCGGCCAAGAGGGCTCCACCTGGTACCTGGGCGACGGCACCATCCCCGGACACGGCGACCACGCTCTGCTGTCTCGTTTCCGGTCCACTCAGTTCCCCCCCGACCCGGCACTTGAGGAGTGGACCACCCCTGAGACGGCCACGACGGCCGACATCGACTCCACCGCCCTCAGCCACCTGATGGGCCACGACGCCTTCGCCCACCACGCCCTCGGCAGTGCCGCTCTCCTGATCATCAGTGCCATGCACCTGCGCCCCGACCAGACCGTTGCCGAGCTCGTCGGTACTTCTCCGGTCTCCCGCGCCACCACCTACCGGACCCTGAAACGCCTCGCCGACCACGGTCTCGTCCAGCACACCGGAGGGACCTGGACCCTCGCGCCACGTGCTCTGGAGGGCTTCGGTATCCGGCTCCCGGACGACGCTGGCAACGGCCACACGCTGGCACAGGGCTGGGCCGACATCGCCGAGCAACACGGCACCTGGGGCATCGCGGCCCGGCGCAAGGCCCGGCACACGGCGGAACGAGCGGCATACCAGCAGGCACTGGACCGGTTTGCGGAGCACCGCAGCAGGGCCGTGGTGCTGGTCCGCGACGGTCGTCGGGTCCTGGTACCCCTGCCGCGCCCCGACGAGATCCCGCCCACGTGGCACGCCCCGGACGGGCGCGTCCTCGACCCGGTCACCGGCCGCCCGGCCGCCGACTGGCGGGTCGCCACCGACGGCCGCCTGATCCTCATCACCCCATCCGACCAGCGCAGTTACGACGAGCTGGCCGCTGCCCATGCCGAAGCCCTCAGCGAATGGGAGTCCGTCGCATGAACCCAAATCCCCCGGCCACGCCTGGCGCGAGCGAGGCGGTGACGCCCCAGGCCCTGCGTAAGCAGTACGAGTCCGGTGCCACGGTCGACGAACTCGTCACCACCAGCGGCCTGTCCTACGGCACCGTCCTCAATCGGCTGCACGACGCCGAGACCGTCATGCGCACCTCCTGGCAGACCCGCCGGATGCGGCAGAACCCACAAGCCCGACAACGACTCGCGGCCCACCTGCGCACCCTGTATGAGCAGCACGGCGCGACCCTCACCGAACTCGCCGCAGCGGCGGGAGAGACACGGCGCGGTGCCCGGCGCCTGCTGATCGAGGCCGGCGGCACCGTGCGCACCACCCAGCAGACCCTGAGGGTGCGCGCGGCAGCGCGGGCCGCCGAACGGTACAAGGTCGCGCTGTCCCTGCGGGCGCGGTACGAGGCCGGCACCACGGTCCCGGACCTCGCCAGGGAGCACAGCTACTCCGTCGCCACCGTCTACCGGCTCCTGCACCAAGCAGGAACCCGCATGCGGCCCCAGCACGACCACGGACCGGCCCGCGACACGAGGGAGCGGCCATGAGCCCCCACGTTCTCGCAGGTGTCCCCGGCGGCACCTGGCAGATCAAGCAGGCGGTCGTGCGCCATTCCGGCCGCGACAGGGCAGCACGGGCACCCCCTCGTCGACGCGCGCACCAAACAACATCCCTTCCCCTTCTCAGGAGATCAAGCACACGTGAACGAGAACACCCGTCACAAGACCCTGGCCGCGGCCACAGAACACGTCTGGGACACGTTCGTGATCGTCGTCGGCATGCTCAAGGGCGGCACCGGCAAGACCACCTCGGCCTGGTTCATCGCCCTCTACTACGCCGTCGTCCTCGGCCTGCCCACGTTGCTGCTGGACGCCGACGCCACCAGCCAGTCCGCCTACGACTGGTTCAAGGTCGCCCAGGCCGCCGGCTTCGAGATCCCCGCCAACCTGGTTGTCGAGCGGTACCCGTTCGACGACATCGCCGAGTACATCCGGGCCAAGCGCGCCGAGTTCGGCGCGATCGTGGTCGACGCCGGCGGCGGCAGCGCCCGCATCTTCCACGAGGCTGTTACCGAGGCGAACCTGCTGCTCGTGCCGGTCGCTCCCACCAAGATCGAGCGCCGCAAGCTCGTGGCCACCTTCGACGAGGCCGAGCGCGCCGCCGCCCGCAACGAGCACGGCGTCACCGCTCACGTCGTGATGGTCAGGGCCGACGACCGCACCAGCCTGCCCCGCAACGCCAAGGACAAGCTCCTCGACCCCGCCGAGGGTGAGGGCATCGGCCCGGACCGCGACGAGGCGTTCCCGCTCGCCGAGACCACCATCCATTCCTGGGTGCACTACATGGAGGCCTTCGGCGAGATCCCGACCGAGCTGAGCGAGTACGCCGAGCTGATGAAGGAGCTGACCGCAGCATGACCGAACGTATGAAGCCCCCGGCCCGCCGCACGGGCGGCCGTACCTTGGGCGGAACCAAGAAGACCACCCCTCCGCCTCCTCCCCCGACCGCCGAGCTCACCCCCGAGCAGTACGCCGCTGAACAGGCCACCCCCAAGGACCCAGGCCGTCCCACCACCGAACCGCCGAAAGGTGAGCCTGCTCCTTCCACCGTCCTCGACGAGGCCTCGAAGCAGGGCCGGATCGCAGCAGCGCCCGAAGAGACACAGACCTCCACCCAGCCGACCATCGAGGTGGTATCGAGCGGCAGCCCGGTGCGGGAGCCGGTCACCAGTCAGCCGGTGCGCACCGCCTTCGCCGCCCCCGAGGTGGGGATGGAAACCGCTGAGGAGCGGGTGGAGCGACAAGTGCAGCATGAGCCTCCGGCTGCCGAACCTACAGCTCCAGCGGTGCGGCCCGCGCAACCGACCGAACCCGCTGCGCGACACGGCCACTCCCCCATCACGTCCGCGGCTCCTGACAGGCCCACGGCCGCAGAGGTGGCAGTCCGTCCGGCAGCTTCTCCGGTCGCGGGCGGTACCGCGTTCCCGGTGCGGAACGATGGTCCGGGATCTCACCAGGAGCAGTACGTGCGACCGGAGGAAGCACCGAGCGAGGGAACGCCGTGGGCTCACGGCCCCGGCCGCCCGAAGGACATCCCCGCGACGGCCGTGATCCTCAACCAGCGCATCATCACGCGCGAGAGCCTCGACTCGTCCGTCCCCGCGGCGCTGAAGCTGAAGAAGCGGCTCAAGCGCTTCGCGCTGGACAACGAACTCGACCACCTGCCCATCGGCGACATCGTCTCCGTCGCGCTGGACGAATGGCTCACCACCCGCGGATTTTGACGCAGCGTGCATCGCCTGGGGTGGCCGCCCTCGTAGGGAGTGCGCGGCCACCCACACGCCCGACTATTCGACTAATCCAATAGGCGGCTAGCTATCCGTCTATCCGGACCAACCGGAGCAGCTCGTGCCCGACCTCGCCTATCAAGCCCGACGACTGCGTGAGCTGGCCGACGCCTTGGAAGCGCAGTCCCAGCCCGCCGACGACCCCTTCACGCCCCACCCGAACACGCTAGAGATCATCAGCAATCGCCGTACCCATCGCGGACAGCTCAACTACGCCGTTCCCGAAGTACTTCAGCTCCAAAAACGCATCCGCCGCTACAACGCCGACCACGACGTGCCCCACGGCGACATCGTCGCACTCGCCCTCGACACCTGGCTCCGTGCCAAGGGCTACCCACCCGACCTGACGTCGCCCAACGCCGAGGCCCGGTGATCCCTTGGGTGACCCAACTGCCGCGTCACGGGGCTCATTGCCCGTTATCGCCAGGGATCAGACAACACGGGCGCAGCTCGACCTCGTTCGCCTACGGGATGGTCCCGGTCACCCCGGCGGCAGTTCGAACCGCAGACGCATGGCCGTGCCGACGAGACGGTAGCCGGCGAGACCGGGGGCGCTGAACGGGTTGGGGAGAGGGGTGATGCGTCGGTGGGTGCCGTCGAGGACGTGGGAGACGTAGACGATGGTGTACGTCTCATCCGGGCGAAGGCGACTTGCTCGTTCTACTTCGGACTCGCCGAGTTCGAACTCGCCCCTGTCCCCGGTCGAGGCCTTTACCTCGTAAAGGAGGGTGCGATCCCCGTCGTAGATGAGGAAGTCGTAGCCGAGGCTGTCGTCGCCCGAGCCGTCGGCGAAGACGTATTGGCGTAGCCCGGACTTCCAGGATTCCTCGCGGGGGACGCCGTACTGCCGCTCCAACCAAGCGGCCACTGCCACCTCTCCTGCGAGTCCGACGGCCCTGTCCTTCTGCGGGTCCCGGGGGACGGCCCGGTATCCCCCGCCGCGACCGGCGACCGCGGAGGTGGTTCGTTGTCTCGGGAGTGCAGGTGCCGACGGTGTGCCGGGATGCGGGGAGGCGGCGAGTTGGTCGGGGGTGAGGTCGGCGGCGATCTGCCGTGCGAGATCACGCAGGTTGTCCGGGCCGATCGGGAGCGCGCGGCCGTTGAGGAGGAGCGATGGACCCGGGGTGGGCCGGAGAGGGGTGCTGCCGCTGGGTTGGACCGGTCTGAAGGGTGGGGGGTCGTTGAGGCCCAGGTCGGCCGCCCGGTCCGTGGCGGGCATGCCCTCGGGCCAGTGACCATGGGTCTGGAGCCAAGCGATCAGCGTACGGACGCCGATCGGCTCGAAGTCGAGCCGGCCCTCGGCGTCCATCGCCGACGCGACCTCAGTGGCCGACGGCAGCGAGGGACCTTCGTGGCCCTGACGGTTGAGCCATGCCTCCATCCTTGCGCGCAGGCGGGGAAGGAGCGTGTGGACGGTGTCGACGCACCCCTCGTGGACCTCGGCCACCGGACGCGGCGAGTGCTGCCGGGCTGGCGCCGGAGGCAGGTGGGTGGCGGCCCATGCCTCGGCCTGGGCGTCGAGCAGGTCGGTGGTGAGATCCCAGTGGGCGAGTCCCCACTGGGGGTCCGGCTCCAGTCCGGGGAACGAGCGGAGCCGTACGTACTCTGTGAGGGGGCTGCCCGCCTTGTGGGTCGTCACGTACGCGTCACGAACTCTGTCGGCCAGTCGGGCCCGGTTCTGCTGCAACCAGGCATGGAACTGCCTTTGGTGGGTCTCCGAGTTGTCGACCGTCGGCAGGCCCAGTGCCTGCCAGGCCCTGTTGGCCTCGACCAGGGGCACACCCAGGGCGGATAGCTTCCGCTGCCAGTCATTCTCGTCCACGAGCGCTAGCAGGTGGTCGGCGCGGTCGAGATCGAGTCGCGCCACGAGCCAGTCGTGGAGTTCTTCGCGGTCGTGCAGGTCCTCCTGTCCGCGCCGCAGTTCGTCGGCGAGGTCGGGGGCGACGCAGGCGAGCAGGGGGACGAGACGGGCGCTGCCGGAGCGGATAGAGGCACGGTCGGCGAGGACGGCCTCCAGCCGCTGCGGTGAGATGCCGACCACGGCGGCGATGTCCGAGTCGATGACGTCCGTGACGGAACGGTCACGGCGCTCCAGTTCGATGAGTGCCAGCCGTACCGACGTGGCCAGATACGGGGCGCCGATCAGGGTACTCAGGGCGGTGGAGGCGGTCTGGAGCACGTGCCAGTCGGAGGACGGCTGCGCGCACACGACAACGAGGCAGGGTTCCTCCGGATCGTCGTGCAGGAGGGAGCGGTCGGCGCCGGGGCCTTCGAGGGTGTGTCCGGCTATGTGTGTGACGGTGGTGCGGGCGGACACGGCACCGCAGGTCTCCAGCCGTCGTCGTACATGGGGTGCGGTGGGTGCGTCGGGGCGGGAAGACCGGTCATCGTCGAATTCCACCAGCGCGGCCAGGAGGGTGTGCAGCCAGGGTCCGGCCAGGGTGAGCAGCGGAGTGCGAGGTGCGTCGTCGATCGGCAGCAGATCCACGCGGATGTCGATCTCCGCCTCGCTCGTCCCGCGGACCGGGTGGCGTCCCTGTGCCACCAAGTGGGCGTGAACACGTCGGCCCAGAGCCCGGTCGTCGACGGGGAGGACAGGCACAGGCACCTGGTCGAGCAGTCTGCGGTTCTGAGTTCCCGCCACATCGGGCACGTAGACCGGTTCGGCCTCGCATTCGGCCGGGAGGACGTCCAGCATCCCGGCCCTACTCACGAGGAGTTCGGGCAGGTACCCGGCGTGCCAGCCTGGGCCGGTCTGGTGCGGGGGCAGCAGATCGGCCCAGGCCTGTTCGTAGGCCCTGCCCAGAAGGTGTCCGAGGCGACCCTGCCTAAGCCGGGGCATGCGGCGCAGCAGGGTGGGCAGGTGGCGCAGCCGGTCACCGGCGGTCTCCGGGCCGTCCCAGCGGCGTACTCCGAGCAGGCGCAGGCGCCTGAGGACGCGGTCCGACTGTCGTCTGCGCAGCGCAGCGGAGGCAACGGTGAGGAAGGCGGGCGGTGCCTCCGCCGCGGCCCACCACCACGCCAGGCCGGCCGTGGTGAAATCGGGGGCGTCCTCGTCGTCGCCCGTCTGGGGAATCCACGGCACTCGGCTCAGGAAGGCTGCCAGCGGGGTGGGCCACGGTGTGCCCTGCCGGTCCGAGCCGCCCGCGAAACGCAACTCAAGGGCGTCGGCAGGCCAGGTGTCCAGACCGTGGACGATCAGCTCGGCGTAGAGTCGGCGGCTCTCCTCGTCGAATGCGGCGTACTCTCGCTGGCCGGGGAGCATGGCCACTCTCTTGCGGGTCGGGCGGTACTCGACAGTCAGGTAGAGGTCGTCGCGGCGCTTGGGCCAGCGCTCGGCGGTCGACCGCCATTGGGCCCGCTCGTCCTGGCTCAGGCTCAGTGCCCACAGTCCGGGAAAGACGGAGGGGTGGTTGAGATACTGACCCTTCACCGCCTGTGACGTTGCCACGTAGGTCGGTAGCAGGCCGTGGCGGACACCCTGCTGTTCGAGGAAGCGCCGCAGGGTCTGTGCGTCGGTTCGGGTGCCGGCGCAGACGCCCTCAGCAGGACGGACAACCCGGTCGGTGGCGGCGACCAGAGCACGGGAAACTCCCTCGGTACGGTCGAGAAAGCGGGTCAGCGTCCGGTCGATCCCGCTGTGTCCTCCTGTCCAGCCGTCGCCGAACATGGCCTCCGTCGCGGGCACCCAGCCCTTGCGGCCCGGCACCAGCAACCCTTTGATCACAGGCCCCTTGCCGTGCCCATCCAGGGAGGACGCCCACAGAGCGCAGGCGAACAGAAGGTGCTCGCGCAGGGCCTCGTCGTCCTCACGGTCCTTGCGCATGGCTTCGCCCAGCACGTCCAGGAGGGCTTGCGGACTGTAGTCGCGTACCAGCCCCTGTTCCTCCAGCCAGGTGCGGCCGCGGGAGCGCCGGCTCGTCCTCCGTCCCATCCAGGCGATCTCCGCGTGGACGAAGGAGATGCTGTTCGCGAGTCCAGGCGAAAGATCGGGCAGCGCTGCGGACGGACCGTCCGAGCGGCGGAAGAACAGCCCGGGATCGCCAGCCGGAGCCAGCTTCCCATCGGTCGTGAGGACGATCTTCCTGCCCTTCAGCTCCTCGCCGGTGCGGGCGAAGCAGACCGAGAGGTCGTGGTAATAGTCCGCCCACTTCCCCGCATCGAACTCCCTCTGGGCGAGGGCCGATGCGACGCTCTCCGCCCAGCGGGCGAGCACGGAGGCAGGCGGGAGGAGCCCCAGTCCACGCGCCGTACCCAGCGCAACCAGCCGCTCGGCGCGCAGGGGGTGGAGCTGAGGGTCGATCACCTGCCGCACCCCGGCGGCGGCCACGGCCTGCGGTGTGAACACGCGGGCCTGGTCGAGGCCGTGCCACAGGTAGCCATGGCGGTACGAGGTGCGGGCCCCCGTGGGGTGCAATACCGGCATGAACGGGAGGTCGTCGAACTCACGGTCCTGTGCCTTGAAGGCCAGCTCCAGGCGCCGAGCCTGGTCGTGCTCCCAGCACATCAGGTCGACCAGAGCACCTGCGGGCAGGGCGACGTGTCCCTCGTCGACCAGCACGGCCGCCTGTGCGCAGGCCTCGGCCACGGTGTCGAGCAGCAGGTCGTTCCACTGCGTGGACTCCGCCATGGTGCGTCGGCTCACGTCCGTGTGGAAAGGAGCGTTGAGGAACCCGCGCACCGGGCAGGTCGGCTGTGCCCCCATGGGCAGGAAGGTATAGAGCCTGCCGCGCTCCAGCGGCTCGCCCGCGGGCACTGCCACGCTGACCACAGCCGAGTCACCCAGCGCCTGCCAGCCGTCCGTCAGCGGTCCTGATTCGCGGCCTACGGCAATGGCCTCGTGCGCGCGTTCACGGTGCACGGCGGCCGTCACCATGATCAGGCGCATGCGGCGGCGCAGGGTGATCTGCTGGATCTTCAGGCCGGGAGCGGTGAAGAGGAAGTCTACCTTGCGTGTGTAGACGCTGGGGCGCCCCCGGCCACCAACCCGGTGTGTCACGGTCACTTTGCCAAGACGGTCCAGGAAGAGTTCGAACGGCGCCCCGTCATCTGTCAGTTCACGCAGCTGGCGTGATGCTTCTTGCCTCGCGTCGGCGTTCCGGAGCGGGAGTCGGACCACGGTCACCAGCCCCCGTCTGCGGAAGGACACCACCGCGGCCGGGACATCGTCCACCGGCACCGGGACCTTCAACGACGAGAGATTCGCGCGCAGTTGGCCAGCGGCCTCCGGGCGGCCGGGCGCGGCCTGGTCCGCCAGCCATTCGAAGTCGTCATCCCGGGCAAAGCGGAAACAGAACCCGTCGAAGGCCTTGGAGGTGGATCCCACGACGCTGTACAACTCGGGGGCGGAGCTGAGTTGCAGGACGCTCTTGAATCCGACGCCCTTGTGGCCGATGCCCTCGTCAGGGCGCTTACTCGACAGGCCAATGCTGCACAGCGCCTCGAAGTTCTTGTACCCGAGGGGCCTGCCGCCGTTCGCCACGTACAGAACGCCGTGCTCGCCCTCGTCCTCATCGAGCACGATCTCGACGCGACCCCCGCCGTCCCGGGCGGGGTGCGCGTCATGTGCGTTCTGGAGCAGTTCGACGAGCACGCGCCCCTTGTACTCGGGCGAGAGCATCCGCTCGGTGATCTCCTTGATTTCGAGAGCGGCACGACGTCCGCGCTTCAGGTCGGCGAGACATCCCTCGGCCTCCATCACCGCCGTCGCTATAACCCGCTTACGCCTGGCCGAGCCGCCGGAGCCCGTGGACCGCCTCGCTCGCCTCTGTCCGTCGGTCACCGTTCCCCCTGGGTCCTCCTGTAGTACTGATCCCGACGATAGGGGTGACGACTGACATTCGGATGCACAACCCGAGGCACCGTGGTCGGCGAGGGCTCATCACTCCGTCGACCGGTACGGACCGCCCTCGAAGACCTTCTCCTCCGCCCGATCGGCAAAGGCATCGTTCCATCCGCAAACACGTCCCGCCGAGCACTCGAATCGCCTCCCACTACGTCTACTACGTGTAGAGGTAAGAGCGCCTTCTATCGCCTATGCGGTCTTGGCGACGTCTCCGAAGTGCCCCGGCGAGGGCCCAGTCTCACGAGAGGCTGGAGGCAGGTCACCCGGCATATGGGGTGCGATGACCGACTCATGGGTGTATATGGGTTGAATCCCTGCTGACGCGTTGTAAGGGGCGCGGTGGTTGGGTGCGGGCACTGGGGCGACTGGGCTGCCAGTCCGGACTGGTGAGGAACAGGAGCACGTGTGCACGTCGTGACCACCAAAGTGTGGGCCCAGCAGATCGTCTTCGGTCGCAATGTGGTGCGCCAACTACTGGTGCCCTCGGGCACTTTGGATGTGGTGGAGGCAGCCACCGGGCTGGAGGTAGCCAGCGTCCAGGGCAGGTGGCCTGCGATACGAGCCGGGGGTGGGGAGCCTGTGCAGCTGACGGCTGTCATACCCACCGTCAGAACGGGCGGGCGGGTGGGGTGGATTGGCGACACGGTACTTCGCTCGCCGCAGACGGTACTGGCCTCGTTTGTTGATGGCATCGGGTTCCGCGACCACGCCGAACCGCACGCCCTGCGACGTCCCCAGATCGGTGCCCTGCACTCGGTGATCGGCTACTGGGCCTCCGGGGTGACGGCTCCGGGAATCGTGGTGATGCCCACCGGAACGGGCAAAACGGAGACGATGCTCGCACTGCTTGTGGCCGCCCGTCCTGAGCGTCTGCTGGTGCTGGTGCCGACTGCGGCGCTGCGTGATCAAATTGCGGCGAAGTTCGAGTCACTCGGCATCCTGCACACGCACCAGATTGTCACTCCGAGCGTGATGCGCCCCGTGGTGGGAAAACTCCAGCACGGCTTCCACGACGCCTCCAACGCTGCAGCGTTCGCCTCGGCCTGCAACGTGGTGGTCGCAACCCCGCATGCACTTCAGGCCTGCGAGCCGGGGGCTCGCAACGCCCTGCTGGCCGCGTTCAGTCACCTGGTGGTCGATGAGGCCCACCACGCACCGGCGCCCAGCTGGTCACGCATTGTCGACGCCTTCGCCGATCGGCGTGTCCTGCTGTTCACCGCCACCCCGTTCAGAGAGGACGGGCGGCCCGTGCCCGGGCGGACGATCTTTCGGTTCCCGCTACGGGAGGCCCAACGGGACGGGTACTTCACCCCCATCAACTACCGGGCCGTGCTAAGTCTGGAGGACACTGACCGAGAGCTCTCGAAGCTGGCGGTAGGACAGCTGCGCGAGGACCGGGCTGCGGGGCTGGATCACATCGTGATGGTGAGGGCGAGAAGCATCGCGCGGGCCAAGGAACTCGGCGAGCTCTATCAGGCACTCGCGCCGGACCTGAATCCGACGGTTCTGCACGAGAGGGTGGCGGCCAGAGCGCGGCGTGCGGCGTTGGCCGCTCTGGCAGATCGGTCGTGCCGGATCGTGGTCTGCGTCGACATGCTCGGTGAGGGCTTCGACTTGCCGGCCCTGAAGATCGCCGCACTGCACGACGTGAAGAAGAGCCTGAGCCCGATGATCCAGTTTATTGGGCGGTTCACCCGGTCCACTTCCGCGGGCTCGACGATCGGAACGGCCTCGGTGTTCGTAGCCCGTGATCCGTCGGTGGCGCTGTCGCCGCTGCGTGAACTGCTGCGCGAGGATGCTGACTGGGACACGATCCTGCATGACATCACCGAACGGGCCACGGCGAGCGTGGAGGAGATCAGCGGCTTCGAGGCGTCCTTCACCGATGCCCCGGAAGAGGTGTCGGTCGCGGTGCTGGAACCCAAGATGAGCGCCATCGCTCACAGAGCTCCTGGCCATGCTTGGACTCCCGAACGGGCGTTGGAGGTCTACGGCGACGATCGGGTCCTGGACAGCACCATCGCGGTCAACACGGCTTCCACCGTTGCCTGGTTCGTGGTGGAGAACCGCAGCGAAGTGCGCTGGGGAGCCCCTCAGGCCCTGGAGCAGGTCACCTACGAGCTGATCGTCATGTACTTCAGCCGTGACCGAGGCCTGCTCTACATCCATGGCTCGAACAACACCGGCGACTACCGGGAACTCGCCCAAGCCGTCCTGGGCATGGACTCCCGACCGGTCACCGGAATGCCGACCTTCAGGGTGCTGGGTCACATGGAGCGCCTGATCCCCACCAACGTGGGCCTGCTGGATTCACGGGACCACTTCAACCGGTTCTCCATGCATGTGGGTAGCGACGTCTACGAGGCGCTGACCACCGCCGACCGGCAGGGCAAGAGCCAGACCCACATTGCCGCCTCCGGATTCCGCAACGGGGAGAAGACCACCATCAGCGCCGCCTTGTCGGGACGGTTCTGGTCGATGCAGACCGCCCCCAACCTCAAAGCCTGGACCGACTGGTGTGACGAGCAGGGGGCCAAGCTCACCGACTCCAGCATCGACCTGGCCACCGTCATGGACGGGTTCATCTTCCCTGAGGACCTCACCGAACGCCCGGAGGGTGTACTCATCGCGGCCGAATGGCCCTGGCCGCTGTTCACCGGCAACGGACCCGGCCCGCAGATCTCCCACGCCGGCACCGCCTACTCCGCCATCGACGTCGCTCTGGAAGTGGCAGACCACTCCCCTACCGGCCCCTTCCGGATCCGTCTGACCACTCCTGCCTGGCAGATCGCCTACGGTGCCGACTTCACCGACACCGGTCTGACCTACGCCCCCGACGAGTTGGACGGGCATGTCCGCTCCGGAATCCACGAGTATTCGCTTGAGGAATGGATCAATCGGAACAAGCCCACCCTGTTCCTGGCGGGCGACAAGATGATCACCGCCGAGGACCGGCTACTCGCCCCTCGCAAAGATCTCGATCCCTTCGACCGCAGCCGATTGACCGTCCTGAGCTGGGCCGGGGTGGACATCCAGAAGGAGTCTCAGACCGCCACGCGCGAACCTGACTCCATCCAGGCCTATATATCCGCCCACCTGCAGCAGTCGCAGGAGTTCGACGTCCTCATCGACGACGACCGCGCTCGCGAGGCAGCCGACCTGGTTGGAATGAAGATCGACGGTGACGAACTCGTCGTCACCCTGGTCCACTGCAAGTACTCCTCCGAACCAACCCCTGGCGGCCGGGTGGCCGACCTGTATGAACTGTGCGGCCAGGCCGTCCGTGGCGCGAAGTGGCGGCAGAACCACCTGGGCCCCCTCCTGAACCATCTGGACCGACGCGCCAGAAGCTTCCGGGCCCGCACCGGCGTCTCGCCCTTCGAGGTCGGCAGTATCGAGGAGCTCTACCGGATCCGTGAACTCGCCCCGCAGTTGCGTCCTCGCGTCCACACCGTGCTCGCCCAGCCCGGGCTGTCCGCATCTGCGTGCACCGCGGAACACCTGCGGCTACTGGCCGGCGCCGAGACGTACGTCCACGCCCTCACCCGGGGCACGTTCACCGTGTACTGCAGCACCTGAACGCATTCGACGAGCCGACACCCGTGCCGCATCCGCACCAGCGTGACCGGGACTGGCCCGTACGCCTGCACATCAACAACGTCGGCGGCGACACCGCCTACCACATAGAGCCCGGCGGCCACACGATCCTCGGATTGTCACCTCGTACCATCAGTGGCAGATTTACCGGATTCTTCCTGGGCGATGTGATTGACGAGTTGCCCCGGTTCTACATCGAGCCCTGCAGCGATGTCCAAGAGCGTCAGAACGCTGGGACTACGCTGTCCGTGCTCGATATAGATGAGGCCGCGGAAGCTCAGCCCGCTGCGTTCTGCGAGATCTTCCAGGCTGTATTCCCGCTCCTCTCTGAGGCGACGGATCTGCATACCCAGAGACAGGAGTCGTGGGTCCGGTGACGGTTCACGTGCTGGCACACAGCGACTCGACCGTCACACCTTTGCATGCACCATGAACAGCTGTGCATAACTACTGGTTGTAGCGGACAGCATCGCCCTGGCGGGCGGAGACAAGCCGACGCGCACGTCGCCAAGCCAGTGAGAAGGGGGCGGCGACAGGTCCAGCACGCAACTCCGTTTTTCAGGGCAGGCACATGAGCCAACCAATCGAGCCGTTCGATCGCTGGCACAAGAAATATCCAAAACCAGAGCGCGGTGACGTACCGTGCCGATGTGGCGCACCACGGCAGCCTCTGTACCCGTCTGCGGATCACGGCCGAGGGCATCGCTGGCAGGCCCGGTACACCGACTGCTCAGGAAAAGAGAAACGACCAGCGTTTGCCACCTGGCAGGAAGCCCGCGACTGCCTGGACAAGGTGCTCACGGAAGCCGAAAGGAAGACATCGCGCGTCAGCAATCCAGGCAGCCTGCAAGTTGCATACTTCGCAACCGAGATGATGAACAGGAGGCGCAAGCGGAAGAAGAATGCCAACACCTGCGACACCTACGAAAGCCATCTCCGCAACCACATCCTGCCTTTCGCCGGCCACCGCACCGCAGACAGCCTGCGCCGCCCCGATTCCATGGCCTTCGTCGACTACCTCCTCGACAAGCAAGGCATCGACTCGGCCTGTACCGTCGTCCAGATCTTCAAGACCTGGCGCATCCTCGTGCATTACATGCTGGACGAGGACGTCCCGCTCCCTCCCAACATCGTGGCGCGGATCGAACTCCCGGACGTTATCCCCCGCATCAAGGTCGCACTGTCTCCTGGGCAGGTCGCCGCGGTCGCAGGGGCGATGCGGAAGGTCGCGCCGCGCTATGAGGTCCTGATCTGGCTCGGGGCCTGCGCCGGGCTGCGCCAGGGCGAGGCCTTTGGGCTGAAGCGAAGTCAGGTGGCCTGGCAACACGACCTGCTTCACATTGAAGAGCAACGACAGCGAGGCAGGGCCGTCCGCCTCAAGACCAAGGCCAGTTACGCGACCTTGCCGGTGGATCGCTTCCTGATCGAGCGGCTGATGCATCACATGTCACGGTTCTCCGAGCCGGAGCCCGTCTCGCCAGGCGCCGAACGCCGCCGCCGGGCACGCGGCTACGTCGAGCCGCCGGACGAGGGCCTGATCGTCACGAACCGTTATGGCCGGCCCGTACTGATCAGCGACTTCCATCAGAAATGGCGAAAGGCAGTGAAGCAAGCCGGGCTTCCGGACAGGACCCGCTTCCACGACCTCAAGCACTTCTACACCAGCACGCTCGGCGGCTCCGGCAGGCACGATCCGAAGACCGTGCAGGCACTCTCCCGGCACGCCAAGTTCTCCGAGACCTGGGACACTTACGCCCACCCGCCCCTCGCCGTCGAGGAGGTCACGGTCACCGTATTCGGAACCGTGTTCTCACACATCGACACACCGGCAGGCGCACTACGGAATGGGGCAACACTTGCAGCACGGGCCTCGGACACGTCTTTCCCAAAACCTTTCCGGCGTGGGCAACTCCGAGCTTGACAGCATGCCGAAAGGGAGCGGTATGGAGATGTGGCTCAGACAACTCCGGTGATCTTGAATGCAGCCCAGAACAGCGGGTTTTCGGCGACCTGTTGGTCAAGGTGGCTTCGCCAATCCGGAAGCATCGCGTCGATTGCTGATTCGGCGGCGCACACCGGACCTGCCTCCGAGGACACTCGCCACCGGTGTTCACGTAGGTAGCGGATGGTGTCGCCGTAAGCGGTGTGGGAGTCCGCGCCGACGCCGAGGTATGCGTGAAGCACAGCGGAGAACACGACACCTTGCAGGTCAGTGATGTCCCACAGAGTGGAGATCACCGCTCTTGCGCCGCGGGCAAGAAACGCGGACTCGATGCTGCGCAGAGTCTGCACAGTACGACCGGTGCCTTCGTGCGTGCCCGTTCTGCAAGCGTTCAGGATGACCAGGTCGACACTGGAGAAGGCCCCGTCTGCGAGGACCCCGCTGGAAGTGAGCATGGCCGTCCCCAGTGAACCGCCGTGCAGAGCGAGTCCTGCAGCCCAGCGATTCGGATGTGTGAGGCCGTGTGCCGCGACGTGGACGATCCGGGCCATGGGCATCATGTACAGAGCGCGGTCCGGGGTCGCCTCCTCCTGCATGAGAACTTCCACGCTGTCGTGGAGACCGGCGATCACGTCGGCTTCGCACAGTGGCCCGCTGATCAGCTCGATGCCGGGGAGGTGACCACCGCCGTGTGCCACCACCAACACCTCGATCACGGCCCCATGCCGCTGGGAACTCTCGATGGCGGACACGAGTCGAGCCGTAGGGGCGTAGACCACCTGCTCGAAAGCATCGGTCAAGCTTGAGGTGCGAGCGCTGTCAAGCGGAGCTGCGTGGAGAGGCAGTAGCTCCAGCGGAGCCGTGGGGCTGAGCACCAACCGACGGACTTCATGGGGCGAAACGGTCTCGACGACGGCTTGTGCCAGCCCACCGCACTCGGCGACCAACTGCTCCAGGTAGTCGTGCCACGCACGTCGAGGGTGATCCGGTGCTTGTCGTGTCCATTCATCAACCGCGCCGGCCAGGGGTCCGAAGGGGAATTCCTCGCACGTGACCAGATC
Source organism: Streptomyces sp. NPDC034099 (assembly GCF_055575415.1). Taxonomy (NCBI): domain Bacteria; kingdom Bacillati; phylum Actinomycetota; class Actinomycetes; order Kitasatosporales; family Streptomycetaceae; genus Streptomyces; species Streptomyces sp. NPDC034099. The sequence goes on from NZ_JBVISR010000002.1 coordinate 29,354, forward strand.
GAAGTGCGAGTGGCCCGCACGGCTCCGGCACACCGCAAGCTGAAGTGTTCCGTACCGGTTGATGAGGTGGACGAACGCCCTTTGTTCATCCATCAAGGGCTTGCCGGAACGGCCGCTCGACCTCGCCTTGCCGTTCCCTCGCCCCGTGGCCGCCCGAAGGAGTTCCAGAGTGCGCTGCCTGCCCTCGACAGCGGCCTTCAACTCCGCGCCCACCTCCAATGAGCTTTCCCCGTCGAGCAGGTCGGCGGCATGCCGAGCACGTACCCAGGCGAGGTGGCGTGCGGATGTCATGAAAGATTCGTACTCAGCGCCGTCGGACTCCAGGGCGAGCTCGTCATGAATGTCCTCGCCCTTCGCCGTTTCGCACGTCTGGAAGGCGACCTCGGCGCCCTGATCGTGGCCCTCAAGGGCGATCCTCTGCCTTATCGTCTGCGTCTCGTCCCCGACCAGCCGGCGGAGCGCCGCGATCGCGGCTTCCTTGGCCCGGGCGCGCACCTCTTCCGGCAGACCGAGCCGGATGCTGGCCACGGCCCTGAGCTCACCGTCGCCGACAAGCCGGACGATGCTGAGGCGGGCGTAACCAACGGTCGCAAGATGCAGCAGTTCCCAAGCGTGCTCCACCCAAGAGAGGGAGTAGGTGTACGGAGCCCGGAACGGAGGGTCGGGGTCGGCCGGAAGCGTGGGGAACTCGAACCACAGCCTCAGACCGTCACCGTAGTCCTCGACTCCGATGCCATACCGTGTTGGCGGCTCCATCAACTCCCGCACGGCCGCCATATGCGTGTCCGTCTCCAATGTGGCCAGCCAGACGGGGTGAGGGCCTGCCTGTCTGTGGAGGAAGCGGGTTCCGCACGTAATGATTTCCTCGGAAATCCAGTCGGGCACCGAGGAGTTCCGGGCGACGGCATCCGGTTGCCACAACAAAGCGTCATCTGGACTCAGTTCGGCTCGATGCATGCCCCGGCCTGCCCGAAGGCACTCCTCTCCGTACCGTTCATCCTCTGTCGTGGGCACGATCAGCTTGAGCTCATGTGCTGTGAGGAGAGATAACAGCTGACCCATCTGGGCATCCCACGCGTCGAGGTCTTTGCGTAAACCCGTCAAGAGTTCTGGTGAGAGGTCCCTGACGCGATGCAGGGTGTCTTCCAGATCGACACGGTGGTGCCAGCGCTTCAGGACCTCCGTGAGGTCCGGCCTGTCTGCCAGCCCCGGCCTTGTGCTCAGAAAACCATCAGGGAGGGTGATCTTCATCAAGCCTCTGGTGATGAGGGACTGCGCGCACGCCTTTGCCATTCCGGTGGCGGATTCGTGCAGGAGATCCGGGGGCAGGAAGGCGAAGGGATCTTCAGCGTTGTCCAGGACGGTGTCGACAAGCCGGTCGTCCTCAAGGCACCAGACCGCCGTGAGTGCGTCGCGGACCTTCTCCGGCGAGTGTGTCGACAGCTGGCGTCCCGCCCACAACTCGATCAGCACTGCATGGAGTCCGCCCACGTCCCACCACCGTTCCCACGGCACGCCATCACTGCGAACCGTGTGCAGGACAGGCATGACGAGGTCACAGGCCACCACCGATCCGGGTACCTCTGGGAGGACGAGGCCAGCCGATCGGAGCCGATCACCGATGGTCTGCGGAGATCTGCATCCGATGTCATCCGCGGCAATGCGGGTCAGCACGGCGGCAAGAGCCAGTTGGTCATCCGCGACCCACGAGGGGAACATGCGGGAACGGGCTGTCTCGGGTCTGAGTTTGTGGCAGACCCTCGCTGCGAGGCCGTCGGCCCATGTGGTGCGCATGCGAAGCAGATGGTCCCGCATCAGTCGTCCCGGTCTCCCCGACAGTGAGCAATCGCCACGCCAGTATGTCTGGGGTACCCCCAAGTCATCGCGGGTTCAGGGGACATCAGGCCATCAGGTCGCGAGGATCCTGCACCCGCAGTTCGGAAGGGCATAAGACGATGCCGCACGCGCCCACCACGGTCACCCAGGTCGTGATCGTTCTCCTTTTGGTACTCCCCGGCGTGACCTACCAGTTCGTCCGCGAACGCGCCCGTGGTCTGGTCCCGGGCCACAGAGACCTCGGAGAGCGCATGCTCCGAGCCGTGACCGCGGGTATCGCTCTCGACACCCTTTACGTCCTGCTCGGCGGCCCGTGGTTGGTGCACCTCGTCTACGACCGTCGCCGGGGTTGGCTGACCGGCGCGGCCGACAACCCTCGCATCGCCGCGCTGACAGCGACAACCCTGTTGATCGTGGTGCCGGCCGCTGCCGCCGGGCTCACCTCGTGGCTGGGCTCGCGAGGAAGCCGGTCCACCTACGACCCGATCCCCACATCATGGGACAAGGTCTTCCAGCGTCGGAGCCATTGTCTGGTACGTGCCCGTCTGAAGAGCGGTCACTGGGTGGGTGGGTATTACGGGGAGAAGTCCTATACCTCCGGCTACCCGGAAGCCGCAGACCTGTATCTGCAGACCACATGGGCCGTGTCCGGCGCCGGATCGTTCGAACGTCCGCTGCCGCATTCCGGCGGGATCTATATTCGGATGAATGATGTGGAGTTCCTCGACTTCGTCGAGGTACCTCCTGGGGCCGAAGAGGGAGACACGGCAGGTGACCGAGACACGACCGCAGTTGGACCCCAACGGGAAGAGGGGGTACCGGCCCGTCGGCAGCCGACCCGAGCCGACGCAGGCTCCGCCGACGCCGCCTCCGGTCGCTGAGCCGGACACCGGCGCCGACACCGGCACCACCGCCGACGAAGAGTGACGCGAGGCGTCCACCCTGCGGAACGGTCACACCTTCACCCCAGCCCGTATCAGGGTTCGCCCGCGTCACCCGAGCTGAGTGACATGCCCTTCCCGCAGGGCGTGGGCTAGCTTGGCAGGGGCTACCTGCCCCGGTTCGACCGTGCTGAAAGTGAGGCCTCAGGTGCACATCGCCCCCCTCGGTCCCGACGATCCCGCCGAGCTGGGCGGATACGAACTGCTCGGCCGGATCGGGCAGGGCGGCATGGGCCAGGTGTACCTGGGCGAGTCGCCCGGCGGGGAACCGGCCGCCGTGAAGGTGATCAAGCCGTCCGTGGTCGACTCCGAGACGCGGACCAGGTTCGCGCAGGAAGTGGAGATCCTCAAGACGATCTGGGGTGCCAGGATCGCCGCCCTCCTGGACGCCGACCCGGAGGCGGAGCGGCCGTGGCTGGCGACCGAGTACGTCGAGGGTCTCGATCTGAGCCGCCACGTGGCCGCGCACGGTCCGCTGCCCGCGCTGCTGACGGCTGCGCTGGGCGCGACCCTGGCCGAGGCCCTGGCCACGGTGCACCGGCAGGGTCTGCTGCACCGTGATCTTAAGCCGGCCAATGTGCTCCTCGGGCCGAACGGACCGAAGGTAATCGACTTCGGGCTCGCGGTGTTCGCGGAGTCCAGTGTGTCGCTGACCGCGCCACACACGGTCGTCGGCACACCCTCCTGCATGCCGCCCGAGCAGGCGAACGGCGAGAAGCCCCTGACACCTGCGGTCGACGTGTACGCACTGGGCGCGGTCCTGCTGTTCGCCGCCGCGGGCCATCCGCCCTACCGGGCCGACAACATCAACCTCCTGTTCCACCACGTCGTCGACCCCGCATTCGCGCCGGATCTGTCCGGAGCCCCGGACGAGCTCGTGCCGCTGCTCACCGCCATGCTGGCCCACCGCCCACAGGACCGACCGGATCTCGCCGAGGTCGTACGGCGCTGCCGCGCGCTGATCGAGGCACACGGACTGAAGGTCGCCCAGGCACGCCGCAGGCTCACCACGTACACGGCCGCTCCGACCCACGTCCTGGACGACCTCCTCGCCGTCGGCCGCGCGTCCGGGCTGGGGGTGCACACGGGGCCTGGGACGGCCGGGACTCTCTCCACGGCCGAGCCAGCCGAGCAGGAACGGGAGGTGACGGGTCCCAGGTCGGCCCGGCAACAGCAGGACAGCGTCCCGGCCAGCCCCGAGGTGCCATCGGACCCAGTTCAGGCGGGCCCGGAGGTGCCGCCGGACCTCGTCCAGGCGGACCCGGAGATGCCGCCTGACCCCGCCCCCGTCGGCCCGGACGCGCCACCGGTGCCCGCTCCGGCGGAGCAGCCCGCCGATCCCCGTCTTCTGTTCCGCCGTGTCGACGTGCCTCCGGAGCCGTCTATCGACCCCCGTGCCGCCTCCGCGTCGACCACCTTTGAGCCGTCCCGGGCCGGGGCCGCCGCCGGTCCGGGCAAGGACCCGGCCTCCGGGAAATCCGCCGGTCCGTTGTCCCCGCGCCGCGCGCCGGGGCGCGGCGGCCCGGACCGCCCTTCCCTGCGGAGTTCGGCGCAGGCCCGGATCACCGCTCGGCGGCTGCGCGAGGCGTATGCGGCCAGTACACCCTTCTGACCCGTACGCCCCGCATACCCGCGATAATGGGCGGGCCCTCACGAGGGCCCGCCCACACACGCACGATCGAATCGCCTCAGGAGGCCACGGGTGACCGCCGTCAAGACCAGCGCGGACCAGACCGGCGCCACGAGCGGCCGGGACCAGTACCCGGCGGGTGCCCTAGTGGTCGTGAGGGACGAGGAGTGGCTGGTCAAGAGCTCGATGCCGACATCGGACGACGGTACGCGCATAGAGGTCGTCGGGGTCTCGGAGTTCGTGCGTGACCAGGAGGCCGTGTTCTTCTCCGGCCTGGACCGTATTGAACTGCTCGACCCGGGCGCGACCACGCTTGTACGGGACGACTCCCCGAACTACCGCCGCTCCCGGCTGTTCCTGGAGGCCGTGCTGCGCCGCACCGCGCTGCCCCAGTCGGAACAGCGCCTGGCGCTCGCCGACTCGTTCCTCATGGACCCGCTGCCCTACCAGCGGCGCCCCGCCCAGCTGGCCCTGTCCGGTGCCAATCTGCGCCCGCGGCTGCTGATCGCGGACGTGGTGGGCCTCGGCAAGACCCTGGAGATCGGCCTGACCCTGGCCGAGCTGATCCGCCGCGGCCGGGGCGAGCGGATCCTGGTGGTCACCCCGCAGCATGTGCTGGAGCAGTTCCAGCACGAGCTGTGGACGCGGTTCGCGATCCCGCTGGTGCGGCTGGACTCAGTGGGCATCGAGCGCATCCAGCGGGAGATCCCGGCCGGCCGCAACCCGTTCACCTCGTTCAAGCGGGTCATCGTCTCCATCGACACGCTCAAGAACACCGACCAGTACCAGCACCATCTGGAGCAGATCCGCTGGGACGCGGTCGTCATCGACGAGTCGCACAACCTGATCAACCGCGGTTCACTGCGCAATCAGCTCGCGCGCACGCTCGCCCCCCGCACGGACGCCCTGATCCTCGCCTCCGCGACCCCGCACAACGGCGACGCGAAGTCCTTCGCCGAACTGATCCGGCTGCTGGACCCGGTGGCGATCCGCGACCCGGAGAACTACCGCGCTGCCGACATCGAGCACCTGTTCATCCGGCGGACGAAGATCAGCCCCGAGGTCCGCGAGCAGATGAAGGGCCAGTGGGCGGACCGGGGTCCCTCCCGCTCGGTTTACTGTCCGGCCACCCCCGCCGAGGAGAAGATCTTCGAGGAGCTGGCCGCGGTCTGGCTGCCCGTTGACGGCGGCGCCTCGATCAGCGCCGTCCCCCTCTTCCCCTACACACTGCTGAAGTCGTTCCTGTCCTCCCACGCCGCGCTGCGGGCCACGGTCTCCGCGCGGATCAGGACGCTGGAGAAGAAGGAGGACCGGCGCGGCACCGAGGCCGAACTCGCCGCCCTGTACCGGCTGTCGGAACTGGCCGCCGGTCTCGGCGAGACGGACTCCGCGAAGTTCGCCGCCCTGGTCCGGCAGCTGCGCGAGGAGATCGGGGTGGGACCCGGTTCCGAGGCGCGGGTCGTCGTGTTCTCGGAGCGGGTCCAGACCCTGGAGTGGCTGGCCGGGGTGCTGCCCGCCGCCCTCGGGTTCCGGGGCCGCGCGGCCCTCGACTGCGTCCGCGTCATGCATGGCGGGCTCTCGGACGAGCAGCAGATGGCCCGCGTCGAGGAGTTCGGCCTTGCCGACACGCCCGTCCGGGTCCTGCTCACCGGTGACGTGGCCTCCGAGGGCGTCAACCTGCACCGGCAGTGCCACCAGCTCATGCACTACGACGTGCCCTGGTCGCTGATCCGGATCGAGCAGCGCAACGGCCGTATCGACCGGTACGGGCAGGCTCACCCGCCGGAGTTCCGGGCGCTGATCCTGACCAGCGAGGTGGCGGGCGCCAAGGACGACACGGTGGTCGCCGAGCGGCTGCTGGAACGCGAGGACCAGGCGCACCGCTCGCTGGGCACGGCGGAGGCGGTGACCGGCCTGTACCGGGCGGAGGCGGAGGAGCGGTCCCTCATCCAGGACCTGCTGAGCGGCAGGACCGTCGACGAGTCCCTGGACACACACCGCTCCGCAGCCGACGGCCAGGACGCCGGTCTTGAGGACTTCCTCGCGGACTTCTTCGGCTCGGTGGACGCGACCGCGGGAACGTCCGGGGCTCCGGGCGCCGACGAGCACGCCGCGCCGACTCCGGCCGGAGCGCTGCCGTCGGCCGGCGCCGACGACGCGAGCCCGGTACTCCCCCGGCTCTTCGACTCCACCGCCCACTTCATGGACGAAGCGCTACGGGAGGTGTACCCGGACGCTCGCGACCGGCTGGACCTGGACCGCGACCAGCAGTCCGGGCTGCTCTCATTCCGCCCGCCGGCTGAACTCGTCCACCGCCTCAAGGCGCTCCCCTCGGACTATCTGCGCGAGCAGCGCCTGCGGGAGCGGCTGCTGGTGACCTTCAACCGCCGCCTCGCCGAGCACTCACTGCAACGCGCCCGCCAGTCGTCCACGTCGAGCTGGCCCGAGATCTCCCTGCTCACGGACCTGCACCCGGTCGTCGACTGGCTCACCGACAAGGTCCTCGTTGGACTCGGCCGCCAGGAGGCGCCGATGATCACGTCGAACGTGGCGGAGCCGGTCTACCTGGTCCAGGGCGTGTACTCCAACAAGCTGGGCCGACCCACCGTCGTGAAGTGGATGGGCGTGACCTGGCGGCAGTTCGTCGTTGTGGCGGAGGACGGGAAGAAGAACTACTTCTGGGAGGGACTGGCCGTCGACGACATGGTCTCCCTGCTGCGCCGCGCCGGCGTCGGCCCGGCCATGGCGAACAAGCGGGGCTACCGCGATCCCGAGCCCCTGCGCGCCGCCCTCCCCCGGGTGCTGGGGACGGCCGAGGCGTTCCTCAACGCCCACCGCGACGCCTGGGACGAACCGCTGCGCCGCCCTGTCGAGGAGTACAAGCTGCGGCTCGGCGCCTGGGAGCAGCCCACGCTGGACGGGGAACGCACCCGCGAACGCCTCGCCGATCTCGCCGACTCCCTGCTGACGACGGGCAGGCCCCTGCTGCGGGTCCTCGCGGTGCTGGTACCGGACTCCGAACCCGCCGGCGACCGCGGGAAAGGCAACGAAGCCCCGCCCGTCTCGCTCGCGACGTCGCCGTCCGTCTTCCGCTACGTGCCCTCGAACGCCACTCTGTGACCCCGGTCTGTGCCCCCCTGAGAGAAGCCCTGTCATGACGTACGACTCCCTGGTCAACCGTGGCGACTACTTCTCGGCTCACTACCTGGCCGAGGTGCTGCCGAAGGATCTCAAGTCGGGCCTGCTCCAGAGGTGGAAGGAGCGCGAGGAGGCGGCGGAGCCGCCCGCCGGTGACGACGGCGGAACCGAGGAGGAGACGTCCGCCGCGCCGACGCCCGGCCGTACCGAACTCCCGGTGACCCCGCGCGCCGGACTGCGGGCGCTGCGCCGGGACTACTTCCGCGCGCGGTCCTCGTTCGCGCTCCCCAAGGATGAGGACAACATCCCCGTGGCGCGGGAAGCCGACGAGGAAAAGGCCACGTACGGCAATCCGCAGTGGCGGGATCAGGTACGGGCGCTCAATGCCGAAGTACTGCGGGCCCTCGGATACGACGCCAAGCCCACGACCCACACGGTGGTGCGTGCCGGCCAGACATACGAGGTCCCCGTCGCGCACTGCGAGAAGGGCCTGGTCGCCCTGGACTGTGGCTGGGCCGCCGAGCCGGACGCCGCCGCCGACCCGAAGGGCCGGGGCCGACTGTTGGAGCCAGTACCACTCGACGGCCCGACACCAGTGGAGACCGGTGACAAGCTGGCCAAGTTCCTCTTCGCCTGCGAGGAACCGCCCCGGTACGTGCTGCTTCTCGGCGGCGGGGTGATCGTCCTCGCCGACCGCGCGGTGTGGGGCGAGGGACGCTATCTCGGGGTCTCCCTGGACACCGCGCTCCAGCGCAACGACACCCGGGCGGGCGGCGAACTCGACACCGTGGCCGCGCTGTTCGGCGCGGACTCGCTGCGTACGCCGGAGGAGGGCGGCGAGAACCCGCTGGCCGAGCTGGTCGGCAAGTCGGCCAAGCACGCGGTCGGCGTCTCCAGCGAACTCCGGGACGGCCTGCGCAAGAGCGTCGAACTGATCGCGAACGAGGTGCTCCAGCGGCTGCACGGGCAGGGCGTACGCCCCGAGGACATCGGCGAACTCCCCGACCTCGGACGCCGGTTGACCCGCGAGTCGCTGCGCTACCTCTACCGGATCCTGTTCCTGCTGTACGCGGAGGCCCGCCCCGAGCTCGGCATCCTGCCCGCCGACTATCCCGAGTACCAGCAGGGCTACGGGCTCGGCCGGCTCGGTGAACTCGTCGCCGAGCGCGAGCCGGTGGGTGACACCGCCCGCAACGGCTTCTACCTCTACGAGTCCCTGGACCTGCTGTTCAGCAAGGTCCAGGACGGCTACCGCCCGCGCCGCACGCACGGCGTGGAACCGGCCGACGACGACACGGCGGACGAGAAGACGAGCGAGGACGTCGGCCTGCGCTTCGAGCCACTGCACAGCAAGCTGTTCGAACGCGACGCGATCCGCCTGATCGGTGCGGACAGCCTCCCCGACCCGCGCCACGACTCGGACGAGGCCCTCGCCCGGGGCGAGTCCGTCCGCTACCTGGACACCCGGCTGCGCAACGCCACTCTCCACCAGGTGCTGCACAGCCTGATGATCACCCAGGGGAAGCGGGGGGAGCGCGGCGGCTTCATCTCGTACGCGCAGCTCGGCATCAACCAGCTCGGCGCGGTCTACGAGGGCCTGATGTCGTACAGCGGCTTCATCGCGGGCGAGGAGCTGTACGAGGTCGCCAAGCACGGTGACCCGAAGGACGGTTCCTGGCTGGTCCCGAAGTCTAAGATCGCCGACTACGACGACTCCGTGTTCGTACGACGCCGGGACCGGGTCACCGGTGAGGAGCTCCGCGTGCGGTACGCGCCGGGCTCGTTCGTGTACCGCCTCTCCGGCCGCGACCGGCAGACCTCCGCGTCGTACTACACGCCCGAGTCGCTGACGCGGGTCACCGTGCAGCTGGCCCTCCAGCAGCTCCTCACCGACACCACGGAGGCGAAGGACCTCCTGGACTGGCGGATCTGCGAACCTGCCCTTGGCTCGGGCGCGTTCCTCAACGAGGCGATCAACCAGGTGGCGGCGGAGTATCTGCGGCGCAGGCAGACGGAGTTGGGCCGCTCCATCGACACCGACCAGTACGCCGTCGAACTCCAGAAGGCCAAGGCCTACATCGCCCTGCACAACTCCTACGGCGTCGACCTCAACGAGACGGCCGTGGAACTGGCCGAGGTGTCGTTGTGGCTCAACACCATGCACCCCGGTATGGAGGCCCCCTGGTTCGGTCTGCACCTGCGGCGGGGTAACTCGCTTATCGGCGGGCGGCGGGAGGTGTACTCCCCCGACCGGCTGAAGAAGGGCGGCTGGCTGGGGACCACTCCGGAGCGCTTCCCGTTGGCGGAGGCAGTGGAGGGGGCGCCGCTTCCGGAAGGCTCGGTGCACCACTTCCTCCTCCCGGCGAAGGAGTGGGGTCCCGTCGCCGCCGAGAAGGAGGCCAAGGCACTCGCCCCGGCCCAGTCGAAGGCGCTGGCCGCGTGGCGGAAGACGGTCACGAAGTCCCCGACGGCGAAGCAGACGGCCCGGCTCCAAGGGCTGGCCCGCCGTGCCGAGTACCTGTGGGGCCTCGTAGTACGACGGCTGGAGCTGTCGGAGCGGGACATCTCCCGTCGCATCCAGGTGTGGGGAGCGGACGACGACTGGCTGCGCCGGCCGGAGGTCGCAGTACAGCGAGACACGGTGCTGGCCGAACTCCAGGCGGAGGACACCCCCTACTGGCGCCTCAAGACGCTCATGGACGCATGGTGCGCACTGTGGTTCTGGCCCGTGCAGAGCACGGCGCTGCTGGACGGTACGGACGAGCGGTACGCGCGGGCGAAGGCGCTGGCCGCGCGGGCGGCGGAGTTCGAGGTGGTGAGCGCTGAGGGCGGTGAGGAGACCGGCGTCGACGATGTCCTGCTGGCCTGGGAAGCGGATGCCCTACCAGGTTTCAGCGCCGAGCCCCAGCAGATGACGCTGACGCGGGATTCGGTGTCCCGCCGCCGCGCCGGCCGCCGCGCTGAGCAGATCAGGGGCGAGCGCCGCGACGTCATCGGCCTCGCCGACCTGGACGACTGGATCGACTTCGCCGAGGCGCTGCTGGGCACGCAGGATGTGCCGGAGGAGTCGCTGGTGCCGACGTTTCAGACGCTGAAGCGCCTGTCCGATTACGAGGACGAGCTGCCCGAGTGGATGGGCATGGACCGGTTCCAGTCGCTGGAGGAGCGGTTCTTGTGGGCGGGCGCGGCGAGAGATGTGGCCAAGGCGCAGGGGTTCTTCCACTGGGAGTTGGAGTTCGCGCAGGTGTTTGCGCGTGGTGGGTTCGAGTTGCAGGTGGGGAATCCGCCTTGGGTTCGGCCGCAGTGGCGAGAGGACCTGGTTTTGGCGGAGTTGGAGCCGTGGTTTGCACTGGTGGAACGGCCAGGCGCGGCAGAGTGGCGACTTCGCAAGGGAGATGTGGTAGGCGCGAGTGCAGCCGCTCAAGAATTCCTTCTCGCTGAGCTAGCAACACATACTGGGGCCGCCTCAATGCTGGGGAGCCCAACCACGTATCCCCTCCTCGTCGGTACGCAGGGTGACTTGTATCGAGCTTTCATGACGCGGGTATGGCAGCAGATCACGTCTCATGGCGGCGCGGGATTGATCCATCCCGATACACACTTCCGAGGTGTGCGCGAGGGCGCCATTCGGGCTGCCGCGTACCGGCACCTTCGAATCCATGCACATTTTGTAAACTCGGCGTACTGGGCATTCGAAGACCTCACTGACTCTCGCGAGTTCGGGATTCACATCTACGGCGATCCACAAGAGCCCGACTTCCTACATGTAAGCGAGCTTCGCAATGCGGAAGTCTTGCCCAATTCAGTCACACACGATGGAACAGGCCCGGCACCCAGCATTAGACACAACGGTTCCTGGGATATCCGCCCGCACCGTGAACGCGTAGTCCATGTGGATACTGCGCTACTGACCAGTTGGCACGCCCTGACAGGTTCAACGGGTGGGGTGGAGCAGGCCCCTCTGCTCTATCCAGTTCTTGTTGGCGAGCAAGGTGCAATCGAAGCGCTGGCCTCTTACAGTAAGAGTCTGAACGACTACGAGCCGATGATCTCAAGCGGTTACCATGAATCTAACGCCAAAAAGGACGGGCTGATCCGCTGGGCCAACCAAGCCGTACCCGAACTCTCGGATGTCATCCTGCACGGTCCACATTTCTCCTCGGCTCTCCCCTTCTCAAAGGAACCGAGGATCCCATGTAGAAGCATTCAGGACTGGAGCCTGCTCACACCTACTAATCTAGATGAGTCCTATGTACCCGTAACCAATTACGTACGGGCTACAGGAAAAGAGAGATACCTGCAGAGCCAAGATACCTGGCATGGTGAGCCTTACAGCCACTTCTTTAGGATGGCATGGCGGAGAATGATTCCCTTCAACTCCAGCCTAAGCCTCCACGCAGCCCTAATTCCTCCAGGCCCTACCCATGTCGATGGCGTGAATTCAGTCGCCTTGGAGAATAATCTCCTCACCGTCTTGAACGCAGGGTTCTGGGCATCACTGCCTCTTGATTATCTACTGCGCGTCACAGGTCGTTCCAACCTACTTAGCGGAGAGGCCCGCAAGATGCCAGCCCCAGAACCAACGCATCCGCTAAGCCCCGCACTGCTTCTCCGCACTCTTCGTCTGAACGCTCTCACTACGCACTATGCCCCGCTCTGGAAGGAACTGTTCGACCCCACCTGGGCAGGCTACGAGAAATGGGCCAACCCCTCCTGGCCGTACCTGAAGCCTCTCGCCGCCGGCCTCAATCCAACCTGGACGTACACCACACCACTCCGCACCGAGCACGAGCGCCGCGCCGCTGGTGTAGAGATCGACGCGCTGGTCTCCGTCTGGCTGGGCATCACGGCCGACCAACTCGTGGCGATCTTCAAGTCCCGATACCCGCAGCTGTACGACTTCGAATCAGTGACCTACTTTGCCGCCAACGGCCGCAAGATCTCGGGCGCATTCCACGCCTACGGCCACGGCCAGACCAAGCAGGACTACCTCGACCTCATTGCCCACTTGGAAGATCCGGAGCACACCCAGCCCCCCGAGGGCTACGAGGCTCCCTTCTACAAAGCCGACCGCGAGGCCGAGATGCGGGCGGCTCACGCACACTTCCAAGCGCGGCTGGACGCCGAGATCGCCGCAGGCCGCTGGACACCGCCCGCCCCCAAGAAGGCGAACGCGTAGTCGGCCAACGCGGCCTGACACAGGTCTGCACCCGGTACAGAACCGGGGGCAGACCTGTCGCCTACTGAGCAGCGAAGCCGACAAACGCCGCCCAGGCGGCAGCAGCGACCGAGAGAGCAGGTCGGCTCGTATCCTTGGAGTCACGAACACGGACCACATGGGCGCAGTCAGCGACCTCGACGCACTCTCCTCCAGCCCCACCGCTGTGACTGCTCTTGCGCCAGGTCAGTTCGTCCACCGCACCGGGGGTCTCGTTCACCTTCACACCTCTCCAAGCAGCTTCTCAACGAAGTCCAGCGACTCGCGCGGCGTGAGAGCCTGCGCACGGATGATGCCGTACCGCGACGCGATTCCCTGAACCTCCTGCCGGTCACTGACCATTGTGCTGCGCCCCTGCGCTTCCAGGTAAGCCACTTGATCACCTCCAGCGCGGTACAACAAGGTGAACGGCCCGTCCACGCCTGCGTTGTCCTCTCGGTCGAGTGGCATGATCTGGATCTCGACGTTCCGGAACGCTCCGACCAACATCAACTGTTCCAGTTGACCACGCATGACCGACCAGCCGCCCAACGGCCGACGTAAACCGCCTCGTCGATGACAAAGCTCAGCAGCGGCGCAGGCTTGCGCTCGAAGACATGCTGGCGTGCGAGACGGGCCGCAACTCGCTGTTCCACGGTTTCCTCGTCCAGCAACGGACTCCACATGCCGAACACCGCCCGCATGTACTCCTCCGTCTGAAGCAGTCCGGGCACCGCCTGAGTCGCGTACACCCACAACTCAACCGCCTCCCCCTCCAATCGCGCCGCATCCCGAAAGAACGCCGGATACTGTGCCCGAGCCACTTCCTCCTTCATCTCCTGGAGGACCCCGCCCGCGTCCAGTACCTCGTCCGCCCTGTCGATGAACCTCGGCGGTGCCACCCGGCGTCCCTGCTCGTACGCCGCGATGGTCGACACCGAATACCCCGTCAGCAAACCGAACTCGGCCCGTTCCAGACCAGCCCGGACCCGAAACCGCTTCAACTGCCGCCCGAAGACCCGCAGAACACCTGAGCCAGCGTCGGATTCCGGCTGCCGCCCCTCTCCGTCGCCGCTCTCCGGCGCCTCGTCCACAAGCCCCGTCGGTTCACTCATCCCCTTACCACCTCCCCCGGCCAACGCGCCCTCGAGCCGACCGTCACGCTCTGCCCCGCCTACACTCGCGTACCGCACACCTACAGCGACTCTCCGTGTGCGCGCCGTATCTGGTCACGCTAGGACGACACCGGCAGCGTGGGCCACATGAACAGCCGAACTTCCCCCACACGGCGAACCCCCGAAGCCGACACGGAAGCCGATGCCGATGCCGCACGCGAATCCGAGACCACCCGCCCCCTCCACGAGTTCGCAATGGCCTTCACCTCCTCCCCGCGCGGCGCACGCCTCGCCCGCAGGCTGGTCTCTCACCGGCTCGACACGTGGGGGCATCCGTACGGCGGCCGGGTCAACGACACCCTCACGCTGATCACCGCAGAGCTGACCGCCAACGCCGTACGGCACGGGCACGTCAACGGAAGGGACTTCCACGTGCGGCTCACCGAGCACACCAACTCTCTGCGAGTCGAGGTCACCGACACCCGGACCGAACGCGTGCCGCTGCTCTCCGACCGGGAACAGCCCGGCGACGCCGAGTCCGGCCGGGGCCTGCTGATCGTGGCGGGGCTGGCGACCCGCTGGGCGGTCGCCCCACGCGCGGGTGCGCCGGGGAAGACCGTGTGGGCGGAGTTGCGCCTGACGCGGGACACGCACGCCCCGGCCATCGTCGACCGGTTTCACGCCAACGGCCGGGACGACAGTCCCACTTGGCCGTCCGGTGTCAGTGGCGGCCACTAGTCTCGTTCGCCCGGCAAGGAGCCGGTGAATCCAGGGGGAGTACGAGACCGCCATGCCCGACAACCACACCGGATACCTGATCTCCGTCGTCGACGAGGATCCGCTGCGCGCCCGCAAGGACGCTCGGGAACTGCTCGCCGCGCTCGGCGAGGTGGACCCCACGGCCAGGCTGGACCTTCCCGAGCCCGGCAGTCTGGCGGGGGCCGGCGACAAGGGCGGGCCGTCCGCCGAGACCGTCGGGCTGCTGCTGAGCGCCGGTTCGTTCGTCGTCGCGCTGGTGCAGACGTGGCTGGCGCGGGTCCCGCAGCGCACCATCGTGGTCAAGCGGCCCGACGGGGCGGTCCTGCACATCACCGGCAAGGAGGCCCGCGAGGACGACACACTCATCGAGCGGTTCCTCGCGGACGACAGGGTCGACGACGGCACGACGGCGACGACGGCGGGCTGAGCGGCGATGACCGACAACGACCGGCACGCGTTGCTCGTCGGCGTCTCCACGTACGACAGCGAGACGTACGCCGAGCTCCCGGCCGTACGGGCCGATCTGCACTACATGCGGGCGGTGCTGGAGAACACCGAGATCGGCATGTACAACGAGTGCGCGCTGGCCGCCGAGCCGACGCGCACGGAGATGCTGCACGCGGTCGAGACGTTCCTGGAGGCACGGCAGCCGAGTGAGACGGCGCTGCTCTACTTCAGCGGGCACGGCGAGTACTGCGAGCAGGACGGCCAGCTGTACTTCCTGACCCGGGACACCGACCCGGCCGACCTGCCGGGCACGGCCGTACCGGCGGAGTTCCTGGAGCGGATGCTGCAGTCCTGCCGGGCCGCCTCCAAACTGGTGCTGCTGGACTGCTGCTCCAGCGGGTCCGTCGTGCAGGGCTGGACCGCGAAGGGCCCGTCGGGGGAACCGGACCGGCCCGCGCCGAGCACCCTGCTGCGGCCGACCGGCGTGTACTTCATCACCGCGTCCGACGCCCTCCAGGCGGCCTCCGCGTTGGCGCCGACCGGGTCGGACCTCGGCACCTCCCGGTTCACCGGGGAGATCGTCGAGGGGCTGCGCAACGGGCGGATCAAGGAGGGCGGCTGGATCACCCCGGACGACCTCTTCGACTACCTGACCGCCCAGATGACCCGCGACGGCGTACCCGAGGAGCAGCGGCCCACCAAGTCCACGATCAGGGCGACGCGGAGCCTTCCCTTCGCCCGGTCGGTGGCACGGCCGGTGCGGCTCCCCGCGCTCCCCCACGACGCCGCCGGAACCGTCCGGCGCTCCCCCGCGCTGCTGAAGGCCCGGGAGCTGGCGGAGGCGGACGAGCGGGACGGCGTCGACCGGCAGCGGCTGCTGCGGTACTACGCGGACTGCCTCACCGCGCAGGCGGCGGCCGGAATGCGGCCCGAACGGGACAGCAGCCGGAACAAGAAGTACTTCCTGCTGGCCCAGGGCGAGGAGACCATCCAGTCGGGGCGCGGACCGCACATCGTCGCGCCCGGAGCGCTGCTCGGGTTGCAGGAGGGGCGAAGCGGCCCGGACACCGAGGCGGGGACACGGCAGGAGTACTGGTACGGCTATCCGGCGATCACGCTGCCCGCGCGGGACGCCGGCCGGGGGCGGCGCGCGACGGTGGAGCTGGCGCCGCTGCTCATCCAGCAGATGGAGCTGGCGCCGGACGAGGAGGGCCGGGACGTGCTACGGCCCAGCGGGGTGCCGTCCCTGCACAGCGGCGTCGTCTCGGAACTCCTGGACGCGGGTGACGCGGCCGACCTGGTCGCACGCTGGCAGCCGGCCTGGCAGGAGGGCAACGACGCGCAGATGCTGCGCGCGATAAGGGAGTTGTTGGACGAGCTGGGGCTGCCGGAACTCGAACCGCTGGACCCGTCCGCGCTGAGCGACCGCACGGTGATGCAGGCTCTGCGGCCCGGCGCGCACAACGCGGCCGTGCTGCTGGTGCCTTCGGGCGCGGAGGCCATGGCCACCCAGGCACTGGTGGAGAACCTACTCCAGATCTCCGCGCGGACCACGCAGATCGCGGGCACCGCCCTGGACGCGCTGCTGAACGGCGGGGCCCGGCAGGTGCCTGCGCCGACCGCCGTCGCGGCGAGCCCGGTGACGCCGGTCGCTCCGGGACCGTGCAACGAGAGCCAGGAACTGGTGATTTCGTCGGCGATGACCCAGCCGCTGACGGTGGCGACCGGGCCGCCCGGCACGGGCAAGAGCGAGGTCGTCACGGCGGTCGTCACCACCTGTGTCGCCGCGGGGCAGTCGGTGCTGGTCGCCTCCACGAACAACGAGGCCGTGAACGTCGTCGCCCAGCGCTGCGACGACATCGCCCCCGGGCTACTGATGCGGACGGGCAACGCGGAGGCGCTGGAGCGGGAGGCGGCCAAACTGGAACGCCTGCTCGCCGAACCGGCCGGGGCGCCGCGGCGCGGGTCGGCCACCGTGGGCGGCGAGCTGCGCAACACCCGGGGAGACGCCGACCGACTGCGGGCGCAGGCGGCACATCGCGTCGGCGAGGAGGGACGGCTGCTGGAACTGCTCCGCAACCGAGAGGAGCGGGCTGCGGCTCTGGAGCTGCCCCTACCCCTACTCGAAGGGGTCTGGGCGGCGGATGTCGACGGCGTGGCAGCGCTGGGCCGGTGGGCGGAGCGGGCGCGGAAGACGGCCGTGGCCCGCTGGTGGCAGCTGGGGTCGTGGCGGCGCGGGCGGACGCTCGCCGCGCTGGTCACGGCGGGGGTGGAGCGCCCGGACGGCGCCGGACCGGCATGGCCGGAGTGGTCGACGGAACGACCCGTGCCGCCCGAGCTGCTGGAGTCCCTGGCCGGGACCGTGTCCGTGGAGCGGGAGGTGCGGGAACTCGTCCACCGGCACGGGGAATGGGACGAGGAAGGGCTCAAGCAGTCCCGGCTCGCGACGGCGGAGGCGCTGTCCGGGCTGTCGGCGGAACTGTCCCGCGCGCTGTCCGCCGAGGCCCTGAACCGGGCAACCGGGCTCATGAACCAGCGGCTCCAGGCGCTCCGCCGCCGCTCCGGCTACCAGCGCAGCCAGAAGAACCTGATGACGCACATCAAGGGCTGGGCCGTCAGCACCCACTCGGTGCGGCAACTGGAACTCACCCCGAAGCTGTTCGACCTCGTGGTCATCGACGAGGCCAGTCAGTGCTCCATCCCGTCGGTGCTGCCGCTGCTGTTCCGGGCCCGCCGGGCACTGATCATCGGCGACCCCATGCAGCTCGGGCACATCCCCGGCGTGTCACCGCAGCAGGAGCGTCAGGCACGGGTACGGGCCGGGCTGAGCGCCGCGCAGCTGGAGCATCACCGCCTCACCTACCACGTGTACTCCTCGTACCACGCGGCCGAACAGCACGGCGACAGCGCGCTGCTCCTCGACGAGCACTACCGCTGCCACCCGCGGATCGCGGACGTCGTCAACGGCCACTGCTACGGCGGCCGGTTGCGGGTGCTGACCGACGTGCGGCGGCAGGTGCCGGCGCACGACCCGGTGGGAGCGGCCGACCCGGCGCCGGTGCTCGGCTGGGTCGACGTACCGTCCGGGGAGTCGGCGCGCGGTGGCGACGGGCAGTCCTGGCGCAACGCGGAGGAGGCGGCGGCCGTGCGGCACGTGGTCGACGGACTGCTGGCGGGGCTTCCGCAGGACGCGACGGTAGGAGTGGTCACGCCGTTCCGGGCGCAGAAGGAGACACTGGCACGGATGTGGCGGGACGACGACCGCGTCCGGGTCGGCACCGTCCACACCTTCCAGGGCGGACAGCGGGATGTGATGGTGCTCAGCCCGGTGGCCGCGCACAACACACCGCCCCGGACGACACACTGGGTCGCGAGCCAGGTCAACCTGTGGAACGTGGCGGTCACCCGGGCCAAGTCGCAGCTGATCACGGTGGGCGGCCGTGCCTTCTGGCAGGACCAGAGCGGCCTGCCCGCCCTCCTCGCCGGGCGTTCGGCGCCTCTAGGAGCGGGCGACGACGGCACGACGGCCGAGGCCGGCGCGCCCGGCCCGGTGACCGAGGCCCGCGCAGACCTCGCCGACCGCCTGCAGCGGTACCTGGCCGGACGGGGCATCACCGATCTGGAGCGGGCCGTGCTGGTGGGCGGCCACCCGGTGGACCTGCTGCTCACCGACGCCGGCGAGAACACGGCGGTGCTGATCGACCCCGGCCCAAGGCCCGGTGCGGACCCCGCGCGGCACCTCCGGCTGACCCACGCGCGAGGCGACCTGCTCGCCGGACTCCCCTCCGGTGGTCACGGGGCCAAGCCCTGCCCCGTGAGCCGGACGGTGCGGGTGCCCGCCTGGCGGATCATCGCGGGTGAGAGCGCGCTGGCACCGCTGTTCGACTGAGCGCCGGGCAGGTCTGCTGGGCCGGGGCGGCCAGGCCCGGCGGCCGCTCAGCCGCCGGGCAGGCTCCGCACGAGGTGCGTCATGTGCTGGACGTTGCCCTCCCGCAACCACTCCGTGGGCCCGCCCACGCCCTCGCTGGTCGAGAGCGGGCCGTGTGCGCAGTCGCTCAGCCATTCCTCGCCCTGTCCGTCCCCCGCCCCTCTGAACTCGGGCAGTTCGACGATCCGGCGGGCCGCGCTCCGGTTGACGGCGATCCGGTCGGGCCCCCGGGTCAGCGTCTTGAACATGAGGTACGAACTATCGGTGGTGTAGCGGAGCACGCCCCAGGGCGGCCCGCCCTTCCTTCCCGGTGCCCGGGCCTGCGCGAGGGCGCTCGGGGGCTGTACCCCGTAATCGCCGTAACCGAGCAGCGGAGCATAGGCATGACCCGTCGCGCGCACCTCGTGCCACATGCGCCATTCCGCCCGCGACCTCTCGCACCATCCTTCCTCCAGCATGTCGGCGGTGACGCGGGGAAAGGCCCCTCCGAGCAGAGCGGCGCTCCGCCAGTCGGTCATGGGCATCAGCGCGTCGAGAGCGCGCAGCGCCTCCTTGCCCGCGTCGGGCCGGTCGTCGAGAACCGCGCCCATGTCGAGCAGCAGATCCACGGGCACCTCAGAACCGGTTCGGGCCAGCAGGTCCCGGACGTCCTCCCCGAGGCCGTCGTCCCACTCCCTCGGGACCCGCACCCGAACGCCCAGTCCGCGCAGACAGCGGCGGGCCGTCTCCACGGCTCCCGTCTGCTGCGCCTCGGTCCGCTCTGGACCGGTCACCGGACGGAGCCGCCCAAACTCGCAGTAGACGGACAGCGCTTCGGCGAGGGCGGCGGTCTGGGCGTCCTCACCGAAGGGAGCGTCTATCCATCCGCCATGACGGCTCACGGCGCTCACCGGGTCGACGTACTTGCCGACCACCGTGGGCAGTGTCTCCGGGGTTGCTCCGGGCAGCGGCGGTAGGTTCCACAGCGGCCCGATCGCGGCCCGGACGTCCGGCCACAGCAGTCGGAACGCCGCGGCGGCGTGCGGCCGCGTCGGCAGAACGGGAACATAGAGCGGTCCGGACATCGCGGCTCCCCCTCGGCACCGTCCGTGCGCATCCCTTCCCACCAGAGTCCGTTCGCCTCGGAGCACTTGAAAAGAGAGCGATTTCGGCCCGCGTGGCCGATGTGTTCAAGTACCTGGTGACGGTGTGACGTAAGTTGTACGCTTCGTGATGCTCGGTGGTCGGACGCGCCAAGTGGACGATGCACATGGGGAACTGAGCGGCACTCAGCGGCATGCCTCGGGACCGTCCGCCGTGCGCCAACCAGTTCGCTGCCCGGGCGCCACCGCCCGGCCGTTCCACGATGGGCGCGAGGCGTGAACCACCGGATACTCGGTCTGACCGTGCGGAACTTCCGCACCCTGACCGACACGAAACTGCCGCTCGGGCCACTGACCGTCATGGTCGGCCCGAACGCGGCAGGCAAGTCGAACGTCTTCCACGCTCTGGAGTTCCTGCGCAGCGTGTCCGAAGACGGCATCGAAAAGGCGCTGGAAGAGCGAGGCGGCTTCGAGACCGTGGCCTTCCGAGGCGGTTCCAGACCGGTGTCCCGGATCACGATCGGAATCGAGGGCATCTGGTCGGACTACGCGTCGAAGGAGCAGCCGGACAGCTATGAGCTGAGCGTCAACCGGCGGAGCGTGTCATCGCGCAGCCAAGTCCTCTACCGGCAGGAGCGGTTCACCCAGCACCCTCGTCGGGACACGCAAACCTCCCTCAACCTCAAGAGCACGACCGCGGAGATCAGCAGCTCCCTCGCGTCCGACGGCCTGAAGGACGCCGTCGGACTGGACCGGATGGCGTCCGCTCTCCACCAGCGACTGCCCTGGGTCGCGGACAGTCCGACCGCCCTCGCGGTGGAGGAGATCAAAGGACACCTCGCCGGCATCCGGGTCTTCGACCCGGATGTGCGGGCCGCGCGGAAACCCGCCCCGATCAGCAGCTCGGGGCGCCACCTGAAGGACGACGCCTCCAACCTCGCGGACTTCCTCAAGACGCTCCAGGCCATCAGGGACGAGCAAGGCCGCAGGCACATCTGGGAGGCACTGCTGCGGGACGTCAGGGCGGTGATCCCCCACATCCGCGAAGTCCACATCGTGGACACCCCAGGGACGTACGACCACCTCTCGATCGAGCTGGAGGAAGAAGGCCTGCGAGGACGCACCCGCCTGGAGGACGCCTCCTTCGGAACGGTGCGCGTCCTGTGTCTCCTGTCGATCTTCCACGACCCCGAGCCGCCGGTGCTCACCTGCATCGAGGAGATCGACCACGGCATCCATCCGCACGCGCTGGAACTCCTCGCGGCGCGCCTGCGGGAGGCGAGCCGCCGGGCGCAGTTCCTGGTCACCACGCACTCCCCCGTGTTCGTCAGCGAACTGACCCCGGACGAGTTCGTGGTCTGCGAGCGGGACGCGGACGGATCGTCACGCATCCCGGCACTCACACCGGACGAGGTGCGCGAGGTCATCGAAGCGTCCGAAGGCATGCCCATCGGGGAACTGTGGTTCGCGAACACGTTGGGGGGCGGGCTGTGAAAGGCAAGGGAAAGGCTGGCCCGAGGAAGAACCCCGTCATAGTCGTCGCGGGCGAAAGCAACTTCGACCGGGAGGTCCTGAGCCACCTGCTCAGGGCGTTCCGCCCGAACACCAAGATCGTCAACATCAAGGAGAAGACCTACCTCAGGGAAGCCGACAAGGAGCTGACCCCGCGCATCGACAGACTGCGCACCCTCGTCCAGGGCGCGTCCGCGCGGGCGGAGCTGGCGGGCATCGTGGTGCACGTGGACCTCGACCTGGTGAACGAGGAGAAGTACCACGAGGTCCGCGCACGCATCAAGAACGAACTTGAGAACACCTTCGAGTGTCCGTTGGCGGTGGCGCTGGCCGCCTTCGAGATGGAGGCCTGGCTCATGCAATTCCCCTCCGCTTTCACCAAGGTCAATTCCACCTGGGTCCTCAAGGCCAGGTACCAGGGCTGTGACCTCACCAAGGTCCACGACCCCAAGAAGGTCCTCAGAGAGCACTCGTGGCGACCCGCCTACGACGTGTCGGACGCCCCCCGCATCATGGAGAAGGCGCTCGGCGACGACGGAAAAGTCATCCCTCCCCGGGGGAGCAACCAGTCGTACGAGGACTTCGTCTCCGAGCTGGCCGCCTGGTAGCCAGCCCACCTGACCTGCGGCTCCGGTCGGTGATAGGCCGCCGGACCGACCGCACCGCGGATATACGGTGGTACCGATCACCAGGGCACCGGCAACGCAAGGGGGACCGTCGTGAAGCCCACCATGGCCGCCGCGCAGCTCCGCGGCAGTCTGACGCAGTACCTCACGACGACGTACGCCCTCGCCGACGAGACCACCCGAGGTGCCCTCGAACGCTTCCTCGGGCACCCGGAGACCGGCATCTTCCGCGGGCCCTACCTGCGAATCCGGACACCGTTCCATGTCGCCGACGACGGCTGGCGGCGCGACCTGGAGTGGTCGGCGGGATTCCCCGAGTTCGCTCCGTGGCGGCACCAGGCGAAGGCGTGGGCCCGGCTGTCCACGCTGCATGGACCCGCCCGGCCGACCCTGGTGACCACCGGCACCGGCTCCGGCAAGACCGAGTCCTTCCTGATCCCCGTACTGGACCACTGCCGGCGCCAGAAGGCCGAGGGCGTGCGCGGGATCAAGGCAGTACTGCTCTACCCCATGAACGCGCTCGCCACCGACCAGGCGGGACGTATCGCCGATTACCTGGCGCGTCCGGAGCTGGCGCAGGTCACGGCGGGTCTGTACATCGGCGACCGGCCCGACACCGACTTCCGCCGGGTGATGACACGGCGCGAGGAGATGCGGCTGACGCCCCCCGATGTGCTGATCACCAACTACAAGATGCTCGACCTGCTGCTCCAGCGCGGCGAGGACCGGGCTCTGTGGGAGGGCGCCGAGCCCGCGTACGTCGTACTGGACGAGTTCCACACGTACGACGGCGCACAGGGCACCGACGTGGCGATGCTGCTGCGCAGGCTCGCCGCCGCCACCGGCGCGGCCCGGCCGGGCCGGCCCCTGGGGTCGATCTGCCCGGTGGCGACCTCGGCGACCCTCGGCGAGGGAGCGCCCGGGAAGGAGGCCGGGGGCATCCTCGACGTGGCGGCCAGGGTGTTCGGCATGCCGTTCGCGGCGGACGCGGTCATCGGCGAGGAGCGGATGACCGCCGAGGAGTTCACCGGCGCCGTCGACTACGAGCTACCGGAGCCGCCGACCCCGCAGGAGGTCGTCGCGGTGTCCGGCGGACCGGACGTCGAGGCCCGGCCCGACCTGCTGGACCTGAACGCGCTCGCCACCCTGCTGCTGGGCCGGTCCGGCCTGGACGCCTTCCGCGTCGGAAGGCTGCTGAAGCGGCACGACTTCACCCTCGGCGTCCTGTCGCTGCTCGACGGCGAACCGCTGGACGAGTGGACGCTGCGGGACCGGCTGGGCCGGTTCGGCTACTCCTGGGGCCGCACCGCGCGCGAGAACCCCCGGCTGGCGCTCCAGGCGCTGTCCCGGTTCGTGGCGCTGCTGTCCGCCGCCCGCGACCCGGACTCCGACGAGCGCAGGCCCCGGCCGCTGCTGCACATCGAGGCGCACTTGTGGGTGCGGCCCGTGACACGCGTGCTGCGCGGCGTGGGACCGACCCCCGAGTTCCGCTGGTACGAGGACGACCGGACCGCGGCGCGCCGGGCCGCGCTCAACGCCGCGCCGCCCGGCGAGGACGACTCCGAGGCCTCCTCGGGGAGCATGCCGTCGTACTCGTCCAGCCGCCGCCCGGAGCCCCTCCCGGGCTCCGACACAGCGCCGCGCCCCGCGCAAGTGCACCTTCCGGCCGTGTACTGCCGCAACTGCGGGCGCTCCGGATGGGCGGCCCTGTCCCCCGAGGCCGACCCGCAGCAGCTCGTGACCGCGCAGGACCGCATCTGGCGGGCCGGCGTCGGCCGGGACAAGCGGCGGCTGCGCTACTTCATCGCCGCCACCCCCGGCGAGCGACGGCGGACACTCGACGCGCTGACCGGCGCCCGGCCCTCGGACGGCGGCGTGGACCCGCTGTCCGTCGTCGTCCTGGACGGCGGACGGGGCACCTACCGGCTGCCCACCACCGCGGACGACGGGGAGTTGGTCGACGCCTGGTTCGCGCTGGCCCTGCTCGACCGGAAGAGCGCCGACAAGGCCGCGAAGGACGACCGATGCCCGGCCTGCCAGACCGACAACAGCATCCGCTTCCTCGGTACCGCCCAGGCGGCCCTCGCCTCGGCCACGGTCACCCAGCTGTTCACCGGCGGCGACATCGCGCTCGTCCCGGAGGAACGCAAGACGCTGCTGTTCAACGACTCCACCCAGGACGCCGCGCACCGGGCGGGATACGTCGCGAACGCCTCGTACAAGTTCTCACTGCGCTCGCTGCTCGCGCACAACCTGGACGAATCAGAGGCACCGACCGCGCTCAACGACCTGATCGGCTTCGTCCTGGAGTCGGTGGACGACCCCGAGGCGCTGGCCGCCGTGGTGCCTCCCGACCTCCACGACGAGCCGGGGGTCGACCGGCTGCTGTCCGGCCGGGGCACGGGCGACGCGCGGACCTGGCGGCTGATCGGCGAGCGTCTGGCCTTCGCGACGGTCATGGAGTTCGGGCTGCGCAGCCGCATGGGCCGCACCCTGGAACTGACCCGGACCGCGGCGGCCGAGGTGATGCTGGCCGACCCCGACGGCGTCACCGACCTGGCCCGGGACGTGCACCTGGCGCTGCCCGGCCAGCTGCTGGCCGTGGGCGGGCTGCCCACCCCCGAACGCTACCTCGCCTATGTCCGGGGCCTGCTGGAACGGCTGCGGCTGCGCGGCGCGGTGCGGCACCACTGGCTCGACACCTGGATCAGGGAAGCCGGCACCAACCGCTATCTCATCTCCGGTCGCAGGCCCGACGGTATGCCCGCCTTCCCTGAGGGCGTCGCTCCGCCACGGTTCCTGCTCGACGGGCAGAAGGACGGATCCGAGTTCGACGCGGTCACCGGAAGGCTGGGCTGGTACCAGGACTGGACCCGCAGATGCCTGGACCTGGACGCCGCCGGGGCGACCGAGTACCTGCGCAGACTGCTGCCCCACCTCGCGGACGCGGGCGTCCTGTCGGCGCGGACCACCCGCGACCGGCAGACCCGGGTGTACGGGATCCAGCCAGGTCACATCCAGGTCCGTCTGCTCGACGACGCCGTCGTCAACAAGGCCTTCGTTGCCTGCGAGGACTGCGGCTGGCAGCAGGTCGTCGTCCCCGAGCGGCGCACCCGCTGGTACGGCCATCCCTGCCCCCGCTACCGGTGCAAGGGACGGCTCACCGCGCCCCAAGGCGACATGTCCTACGCCGGAGCAGAAGGCATCCGCCCCGACAGGCCCGTGCGGGAGCGGGACTACCGGCGGGACTACTACCGTCGCCTCTACCTGACGGGCGGCACGTTCCGCGTGGTGACGGCCGAGCACACCGGCATGCTCACCCGCCCCGAACGCGAGCGCGTGGAGCGCGCCTTCAAGGCGGGCACGCACTACACCGACCCCAACGTCCTGTCGTGCACCCCGACCCTGGAACTCGGCATCGACATCGGCGACCTGTCGGCCGTCCTGCTCGGCTCGCTGCCCGCCGGACCGGCCAACTACGTGCAGCGGGCCGGGCGCGCCGGACGACGCACGGGCAACGCGCTGGTGGTCGCGTTCGGCGGACGCAGGGCGCGCGACCTGTACTACCTGGACGAGCCGCGGGAGATGATCGCCGGGACCATCCTGCCGCCGGGCTGCTATCTGTCGGCCGTGGAGATCCTGCGCCGCCAGTACACAGCCCGGCTGCTGGACCTGGCGGCTCGCGGGGAACTGCGGACCTCGGACGGCGAGACCCTCGCGCCCGTGCCCCGGCTGTCGTCCGCCCTGTTCGGCGCCAGCGGATGGTGCCAGGATCTCGCGGACGCCGCCCAGACACACGGGGCGCGCCTTGTGGAGGAGTTCCTCGCGTTGTTCCCCGCCGACGGCGGCCAGGACACCGACACGGAGGGCGTCTCCGAGCACGCGGCGGACGAACTGCGCGCGTACGCGGCGGGTGGAATCGTCCGGGTGCTCCAGGAGGCCGAGGAGGACTGGACCGGCCGGCGCGAGGAGGTGCGCCGCAGAATCGCGGCGATCGACGAGGCGGCCGGGCAGCTGGCCCGCTCCGACGACTCACAGGACCGGGAGCGGCGCGAGCTGCTGGCCGAGCGTCGTGCCGCCGGGGACCTGCTGCGGGAGCTGAGTCAGTCCGCCGCGCACGCCACGCTGGTTGACCTCGGGCTGCTGCCGAACTACAGCCTGACGGACACCACCACCATGCTGGAAGCGACGCTGTACTGGTCGGAGACCCCCGACGAGGAGGACGCGCCGCAGGAGGAGGGAGCCCGGCCGCCCGGTGCCAAGGTGTACCGCAGTGAGACCCGGGACTACGAACGGTCCAGCGCGCTCGCCCTGACCGAACTCGCCCCCGGCAACAGCTTCTACGTCAACGGCTACCGGCACGTGGTGCGCGCCCTCGACATCGGCGGTCCCGACCGGCGTGCCTGGTCGGTGTGGCGGCTCTGTCCCGCCTGCGGTTACGTGCGGACCGAGAACGCCGAGCGTGACACGACGCCGTGCCCGCGCTGCCGTGGCCGGGAGATCGCCGACGCGGGTTGCGTCCAGTACGTCCTGCGCCCCCGGCGCGTGCTGTCCCGCGACAAGCGCGAGGACGCCAGGGTGCGCGACGACCGGGACGAGCGCGACCGCAGGCACTACGCGACCCTCACCACCGTCGACATCGACCCCGGCCGCCTCGTTCCCGGATCCTGGCGGCACGACGAGGCCGTGTTCGGCGTGGACTTCACCCGCCACGCCGTGATCCGGACCCTGAACCTCGGTCTCGACCGCGAGGACGGCAGCAGCACGGTACCCCTCGCCGGGGAGGACGTCCGCCTCAACCCGTTCTACGTCTGCACCTCGTGCGGCGGTGCGACCGCGGACGGCAGGCCCGTGGTGGATGTGTCCCAGCATGCGCTGACCGAGTCGGGGGCGACGAGTGTCCCGGCTTCCGCGCACCATCTGCTGTGGTGTCCGCGCCGTCGGGTCCGCGGCGCCGCGGCGGGCACGGCCGGAGTGCAGGGCGCTGGCCAGGACGTGCCCCTGCTGCTGGCCCACGAACTGACCACCGAGGCCGTCCGCATCCTGCTGCCCGCCTCGGTGGCCCGCGTCAAGGAGCGCCTCGCGTCGTTCACCGCCGCTCTGTTCGCGGGGATCGCGGCCCGCTACGGCGGCGATCCCGACCACATCGACATCGCCGAGGCCACCATGCCGGACGACGCGGGCGACCCGGATGCCGACTGGCCCCGGCGGTTCCTGGTCGTGTACGACCGGCTGCCCGGCGGCACGGGGTACCTGCACCGGCTGGCCTCCTCGGACGGCTTCCGGGAGGTGCTGCTCAGGGCTCGCGACGTCATCGAGCACTGCGCGTGCCGGGAGAAGGGCCTGGACGGCTGTCACCAGTGCCTGCTGCGCCGGGTGCCGGCCTCCGACTACGACAAGGTCAGCCGCAACGAGGTCCGGCAGATGCTGGACGAGCTGCTCGGTGCCGACGGAGAACGCTGGCGCACCTCACGGGTGACGACCACCCAGGACATCCCGCTCCAGCGGCAGGCAGAGAGCGACCTTGAGATCCTGTTCGTGGAGACGCTGCGGGACTGGGCGAAGCTGCCGGAGTCGAAGGCCACGGCGGACGCCTACACCACCTCGGCCGGCACCTACGCCCTGGACCTCAGGCTCACGGCACCGGATGGGTCCACCGTGAGCTGGCGTGTCTCCCAGCAGCGTGCGCTGGAGGACACCCGGCCCGACATACTCCTGGAGCGGCTGGACTCCCCCGGTCCCCGCGTCGCCCTGTACCTCGACGGCTACGCGTACCACGCCACCCGTGAACACGACCGGCTCGCGGACGACGCCAGGAAGCGCACCAGGCTCCGCGCCGAGGGGCTGCGGGTGTTCCAACTCACCTACCACGACGTGATCGCATGGCGGCGCCGGATCAACGACCCCGGATACACCGGAACCGACACGGACACCGCCGTCTGGACGCCCTACGGCAACGCCGGACAGCAACGCGCCCGCGACTACTACGACCGGGTGGGCCGCGGGCTGCCCGGCGAGCTGGCCGAGGCGATGTGGGTCAACCCGGCGCGGACACTCCTGGCCTACCTGCGATCGCCCGATCCCGAACGCTGGCGGCGGCGGGCCGAGGCGGTGGCAGCAGGCATGAGCGGGGCGGACGGGACCCGCGGTGCCGCCCTCAGCGGTGCCGAGGCCGCGACCGGCATCAGGGAGGCGCTGCGCGGGGGCCCGCCCGCCGGGACCACGGGGCCGGTGCGGATGCTGTACGGCTCCGATGCGTCGGGCTGCCGTCTGGTGCTGGCCGCCGACGGCAGGCGGACACCACCCGTGTGGACTGGTCTGGCCGTCCTCGACGACGGGGTCGCGGCCATGGAGGAGGGGCCGGCGCACAAGCGGCGCTGGCGCGCCTGGCTCTGGTGGAGCAATGTGCTGCAGTTCCTGGAACACGGCGGCGGTGACAGCGCGCAGCTGACGTCGGGCATGGTCGACGGCTTCCGTCCCGAGGTCCTCACCGTGACCGGCGGAGAGGGCTGGCTGACGTCCATGCGTGTCCCGGTCGACCGGGCCGAGCAGGAGCCCTCCGTCGTGGAAGTGGCCGCCGTGTCGGCCGTCCCCGCCGTACCGGCCGTCCCCGCCGTCATCGGGGACGAGAAGACGTCCGCACGCGAGCTGGAGGTGGCCGAGCAGCCCGGCGGCACCGGGCCCGCATTGGATCCCCGCTGGGACCGGGTCATCGAGTTGCTGGACCCGGAGGAGCCGGAACTCACCGCCCTCGCGCACACGCTGGCGTCGGCGGCGGCGCCGGTCCCCCGAGACGGCTACGAACTGGACGGTCAGGGCTGGCAGGCTGAACTCGCCTGGCCGGACGTCAGGATCGGCGTGGTCAGGGCCCCCCGCCCGACCGGCGACGAGCCGGACTACGAGGCCGAGGACCAGAAGCACGCCTTCGCGGCGGCCGGCTGGACGGTCCGTACGGCGGACGAGTGGGACGGCACGGAACTGATCGCCCGGCTCGGCGGCCGGGGCCGGAACGAGAACAGCACCAGCGACGGGGAGCCGAAGCGATGACCACCACCGGCGTCACACTGCGCCTGCTCGACAGGGCCGACAAGGAGATCCTGAAGCTGCCGCGCACGGTCAAGGGCGCCTTCTTCGACTTCCAGCACAAGTTCAGGACCAACCCGCACACCACCGGTCTCAAGCTCCAGCAGCTCAAGGGCGACCACCGGCTCTGGTCGGCACGCGTCAACGACGAGTACCGTGCCCTGCTGCTGCGGCTCGCCGACGACGACTGGCTGATCGTCTCCGTCAAGCACCGCAAGGACGTCTACAACCGGCTCTCGTACGGCGTCAACCAGGTCACCGGCGGCATCGAGTACGTCGATCTGGAGGTCGTGGAGGACAGCGTCCTGGGCAGGCTGCCTGGCGCGACCGCTCAGCCGCAGCCCACTCCCGAACCGCGGCCGTCGGCGCCCCTCCCGGAACTGCTGTTCACCGCCTGGTCCGACCGTCAGCTGACCGAACTCGGTGTCGCGGAACCCCTGTTGCCCGTCATCCGTACGCTCACGACGGAGGACCAACTGCTCGGGCTCGTCGAGTACGCGCCGCAGCTGACCGGCGAGGTGCTGATCGCGCTGTTCGACGGCGCGTCCTACGAGGACGTACTCGACCAGGTGACCAGGCCGGTGGCCGCCACCGAGCCGGTCGACCCGGACGACCTCGCGGCAGCCGCCGAGCGGCCGGCGACGGTCGTCACCACCACGGACGAGGACCTCCGGGGAGCGCTGGAGAGCGGTGACTTCGGCCGGTGGAAGAGCTTCCTGCACCCCACACAGGCCAAGCTCGTCGAGCGCCGCTACAGCGGTCCTGCCCGAGTCGGAGGCGGGCCCGGGACGGGCAAGACGGTCGTCGCGCTGCACCGGGTGCGCCACCTCGTCCGGCAGCTCTCCCCCGGGCACGACAAGCCCGTCCTCCTCACCACCTTCAACAAGAACCTCGCCGCGGACCTGCGCTCCCGGCTGCTGGAGCTGGGCGGCAACGAACTGCTCAGCCGGGTCGAGGTCAGCCACGTCGACCAGCTGGCGCTGCGCGTCGTCCGCGAGGCCGAACCCGGCAACGGCAAGCAGGCCATCGACGACGGACAGGCCGTACGCGAGTGGCGCGCGCTGCTCGACGAACTGGGCGAGGACACCTGGGACCCGGAGTTCCTGCACGAGGAGTGGACCCAGGTCATCCTCGGTCAGGCCGTCGGCAGCCGCACCGATTACTTCCGGGCCCGGCGGGCCGGGCGGGGCAAGAGCATCGGCCGCGCCGAACGGGCCGAGATCTGGCAGCTCGCCGAACGCTTCACCCAGCGGCTCGACCGGCTCGGACGGCAGACCTGGGACCAGATCGCGGAGCGCGCGGCACGCCTGGAGATGGGCCGCGAGCAACGCATCGAGAACATCGCGCGGCAGCGGGAGGAAGCGGGTGGCCTCGACAACATCCACCTCCAGGACGGCTCCGGGGGCTGGCTGCGCCACCGCTACCGCCACATCGTGGTGGACGAGGCCCAGGACCTGCGCCCCGCCCACTGGAAGATGCTGCGCGCCATGGCCCCCCGTACGTCGGACGACCTGTTCCTGGTGGGCGACACCCACCAGCGCATCTACAAGAACCAGGTGACGCTCGGCAGTCTGGGCGTCAACATCCGCGGCCGATCAGCGAAGCTGACCCTCAGCTACCGCACCACACGGCAGATCCTGCGCTCGGCCCTCGGAGTCCTGGGCGAGACGACCTACGACGATCTCGACGGCGGCACGGAGACCCTCGCCGGTTACCGGTCCGTGCTCAACGGCGGGCTCCCCGCCGGGCACGCCTTCCCTGACTGGGACGCGGAGCGGGAGGGCGTGGCCGCTCTGATCACAGGGTGGGACGCGGACACGGACACGGCTGTCCCGCACGAGCAGATCGCGGTGTGCGTCCCGACCAACCAGATGGCGACCGAGATGGGGTACACGCTGAAGCTGCACGGCATCGACGCGGTGGAGATCCGCTCCGACGGACCCAACGGCTCCACCGGCGTGCACATCGGCACGATGTTCCGGTTCAAGGGGCTGGAGTACCAGCGGATGATCATCGCGGGCGTGACCGACGGGCTCGTCCCGCGTGCGGACGTGAGCCGACTGCGTGACGTCGAACCCACGCGCTACCGGCACGAGATCCAGCGGGCCAGGTCTCTGCTCTTCGTGGCCGCGACCCGGGCCCGCGACAGCGTGGACGTCTTCTGGCACGGCAGGCCCAGCCCATTCCTGGACAGCTCGTGGGTGGAGACGGAGCACGGGGGCAGGTGACACCCGGCTCAGGGCGAGTCCCGCCTTGTGCCACCTGCGCTCCGACTAGCGCGACGCTGGCGCGGTTGCGTCGCTGTTGAGAGGGCGTACTTCGCAGCACCGTCGACGTGCCGTTCACGGACGGTGGCACCTACACGACCATCCCTCACTTCACTGCGGAGTATCACGCAGCAAACCAGGTTCTCGTGGAACACGTCGCCGCACCCACCCAGAGCACGGGCGGCACGCCCGGGTAGGTCGCCCTCGCCTAACTCCTCGCCCATCACCCACAGCGCGCGGGCCATTGTGGGTTCAAGCTGATCAACGAGGAGGCCGGGAAGGCGGACCGGACTGGCCCTAAGGACGCTCATCCCCAGTGTTCCTCCTGATAGCGCAGGAGGTCATCGCCATGGAGTTGCCTGGTGGCGTTGCCGACCCGGACCCAGAAGTCGGTGGCGCCGTTGCCGCCCTTGGCGGGCTTGGCGAACACCGGCCTACCTGCTGCGGCAACGCTGATCTGACAGACGACGTTGCCAGAAATTTCGGGGAAGTGTACGCGGACGGTGGTCGCTGTCGGGGTCGACAGGCTGCTGTCGAGGAGTTGGCGTACGAAGAGCTCGTACCCGTCGACGCTGGCCTGCGACTCCAGAGTGGCGAGGTCGTTCTCGATACCGAGGACAGTCCCGTCGTCAGCGACGCCGATATACAGGTTTCCGCCCTCGCCGTTCAGGAAGCCGCAGACGGCCTTGACGATGTTGTGCCGGAGGGACTTGTCGGCCTGCCGGGTGTGCACGTTCCAGCGGGCGCTTGCCTTGAACTCGGTGCCCTGGGACTCGCCGGCGGCGATCATGTCGGCCGGGGTGGTTGGGACGTACGTAGGGCGTTCTCCCGTGAGGGTTTCGAACGCTTCCCGCACGACCTTGGCGATTAGCTGGCGCCGCCGTTCCAGGAAGGTGAAATAGTCGAGCTGCTCCCAGCCGACCGGGAGCGCGTGCCACCGTACCTGCCGCTTGAGCGCCTCCGGGTCCATCGCGTCCGTGATTCTCGGCCAGTAGTCATGTGGTGCGTCGGTGTTGGACTGCTCGTCTGCTGGCCACGTCACGTAGGCCATGTTGGCGATGGCATTGACTTGGCGCCGGTCGGTGATACCCAGTCCGGCGAGTGTCTTGCGGTGGAACAGGTTGTCCCTGTCGACAGCCTTGGCTGGTTTGACTGAGGGGTCCAGCAGATCACGGATTCGTTGGTCGCCGAGGAGCATTTCGGCGTCAAGGATGTTGAGCGCCGCCTGGTAGGCGAACAGCACCGGTGAACGCGACGAGGATGTGTCCAACCGGTTCGGCAGGGAGATGTCCCAATAGTCGCCGGTGAAGTTCGCTGCGATGATCCGGTCGAGTTCCGCGGTGAAGGCTCGGCCGTCACCTGACGGCAGACTGCCAATGCGTCCCAGGTCGAACTCCATCTGTGACTCCGGTGAGTTGGAGTACCGGCCGGTGGTGTGCGCCATGAAGAACCACCGGCCGATCACGGGACGGAGTTCATCGGCCGTCAGCCCGAAATCGTGGCGTCCGATCAGCCAGATCGTGTAGCTGTACAGCAGGGTGTTGTCGGAGGTGATCATCTTGCGGCTGCGGAAACCAGCCGCCGTGACGCACTGGAAGAACTCGTGCCAGCTGGTCAGGTCCAGGACCTTCATGTGTGCTTGGGCGAGCCGGTCGAACTGCTCCTGCCGTCGAACGGCAGTGACCTTGCCGGTTTCGAGGTCCTTTCCTCGTAGGACGCTATAGACGTGCTGCAGCCGGGCGCGCCGGAAGGCGACGGCGACGGCTACACGCAGCAGTTGGTCCGGGCTGGGATCCAGAAAGGCGTTCCGAGGACTCGGACCGGGAAGTCCTACGATCACCGCGCTGCGGCTGAAGTCTTCGAGCTGGCGGCGCCCCTTCTCCCAATGCACTGACATCAGGGTGAGGATGAAGTCGGACTGGTTGAGCTTCACGCCTTCGGAGTTGATGCGCACGAAGATGTCGGCGACCTGCTCCTCGTTGGCCGAAGCGCCCAGCTCCACAACCTGGAAGCGAAACTCGTGCAGGTCCCGGACCCTGTCTATGCGTTCTTCGAGCTCATCCTTGGCAGCATCCGACAAAGGCTGTCCGCTGGCCTGTTCGAGCCGTTGAAAGAACTGCCGGACGGTGGGCTTGTAACCGCCTCGGGCCCAGAGCGCGGTGATGTCCGGTATGAAGTGAGCGTCACGCTCGATCGCCGCGTCCGCGACCTCGAACGTCTGGTCCTCCGGGTGGAACGCGATGCGAACGTTGATCTCGTCGAAGGACTTGGTGACGATCTTGCGCCCGGTGAGGACGGCGAACAGGGCAGTGAGCCGCTGCTGCCCGTCAACGACCAACAGCTGGGGTGTTCGATCGCCGGCTTCCGTTCCGATCTGCCGCGTCCCCACCTCAGCGCCGGTCTCCCAGAACATTAGGGTGCCGATCGGGTAACCCCGATACATCGAATCGAAGAGATCGCGGGTCTTCGCCGCGGACCAGACGAACGGGCGCTGAATGTCGGGGAGTCCGATGCGACCGCCTTCGATGTTATCGATCAAGTGCCGGAGCGTGTAACCAGTGTCTCGATACAAAGTAGGTGGCACAGCCGAGGGCTCCTGACGTTCGAGGGCAGCTGGTCGGCGGAAGCGGTCAGAGCGTGGGAACAGCATCAGGTTTCTACCACGCGGACACGCTGCAGCGTAGGGCCAATGGCACTCGCCACAAGGAGGAATGCACAGCGGCGGCACCCAACTAGCCTCGCCCTTTCACGAGGCGGGCTGTCCGGCTGGTGAAAGCCCGAGGCTAGAACAGCAAACACACTCAACATGCGATGTCATCGGAAACAAGTCCGTTGAGCAGCACCGGATCCGACTCGCCCCTGCCCCATGACACCAGCCCTCTACACATGGGACGCGCCGGACAATACTGCTGAGTGCGCTCGACGCTTCCCATCCCGCCGTCCGCCGCCTTCTGAGCCCCCTTGCACCCCCAAGATGTTCGAAATGACCCGTCTGCCCCTCGGCGGGTTGGACGCGCCGGACAATACGCGACGGCGAATTCGACCCGGATTCGACCCGAAGAGTTTGTTCAAGTGCTAAACATGGCCTCTGACCTGCGGAAACGCGAAGCGGCAGACGAGTCGGGCTGTACGCCGGGTTCTGTTCCGGAAGGTCCTCGCGGGCCTTCCGGCGACGGCCATCCATCTAGGGCCGGCGTTGCCACCGGCCTCCAGCGGTCTACCCGCGGACTCGGGCGGGCAGCCCTCGATCGTCCGCGCAGAAGCACCGAGGTGCTTCCTCTTGACCTTGCTCCGGGTGGGGTTTACCTAGCTGCCCAGGTCGCCCTGGGCACTGGTGGTCTCTTACACCACCGTTTCACCCTTACCGGGGGCCGAAGCCTCCGGCGGTCTGCTTTCTGTGGCACTGTCCCGCGGGTCACCCCGGGTGGCCGTTAGCCATCACCCTGCCCTGTGGAGCCCGGACGTTCCTCGGGAAGTCCCGTGAGGGACTCCACGCGGCCGCCCGCCCGGCTCGTCTGCCGTGTCGACCATGGTACCCGGCGGACCTCCCGCCCCGGACCGGCGGCGGCCGTCGCGAGGACCGAGCCGGCCAGGATCAGGGTGAAGGCGACGCCGATGCCGAGGGTCAGCTCCTCGTCCAGGAGGAGGGCGCCCGCGGCGACGGCGACCGCCGGGTTGACGTAGGTGATGACGCCGGCCCGGGTCGGGCCGACCTCCTTGATCAGCTCCAGGAAGGCCACGAAGGCGATCGCGGTGCAGACGACGCCGAGGCCGGCCAGGGCTGCCAGGGCCTCGCCCGAGGGCAGGGCGGGGGGCCGGGTCAGGAAGGCGGCGGGAGCGTAGACGACGGCGGCCAGGGTGAGGCAGGGGGTGATGAGCTGGAGGGTGGGGACGTCCTTGAGGTGGCGGGCGGCTATCAGCGGAGCGGTGGCGTAACCGACGACCGTCACCAGCACCTCGGCCAGCGAACGGGCGTCGCCACCGGTGAGGTGCGGCACGGTGAGGACGGCGACGCCCCCGAGGCCGAGGCCGAGGCCCGTGACACGGCGGGCGCCGACCCGTTCCTCGGCGCCGAAGAAGCGGGCCAGGAGGACGGCGACGATCGGCACGCCCGCGATCAGCAGTCCGGCGGTGGAGCTGGACAGGTGGCGTTCGGCGTCCGTCAGGGTCCACCAGGGGCCGATGATCTCGATCACCGCGAAGGCGAGCATCGGCTTCCAGTGGCGTCGCACGGTGCCGAGGAGGTCTCCCTTGCACAGGGCGAAGGGGAGCAGGAGGACCGCGCCGAGGGCGCAGCGTGCGAACACCACTCCGGACGGGGACACCTCGTCCACCGCCACCTTGATCATCAGGTAGGGAACGCCCCAGACCACTCCCATCAGGGAGAACAGGAACCAGCCGCGTGCAGTCATGCGGCGAGTCTCGGCCGTCTCACCCCACCTGGTCTTGAACGCTGTTGCGGTACGCCGCCGGGGTCACCCCGAGGACCCGCCGGAACCAGCGGGTCAGGTGTGCCTGGTCGGCGAAGCCCACCAGCGCCGCCACCTCGGCGGGGCGCAGGCCCGCCTCCAGGAGTCCGCGCGCCCTGGCCACCCGGTGCTGGGCGAGCCAGGCGTACGGCGGTATCCCCGTCGCCGTACGGAAGGCCCGCAGGAGTTGGTAGCGGGACAGGCCGAGGTCGGTGGCGAGGGCCGCGAGGGAGGGCGGGGCGAGGAGTTCGTCGGCGAGGCGGTCGCGTACGAGGCGGGCGACGCGGTCGGCGCCGGGGACCGTGTCGTCGGCCGCGCGGGCCGTGGAGTGGCGGCGGGCGAGCGCCGTGAGCAGCCAGGGCAGGCGGGACTCCGCCTCCAGGGGGTCGGGGCAGCGGGCCAGGTCCGTGTGGGCGGCGCGCAGGGCGGCGGCGAGTTCGGGATCGTCGAGGACGGGCTCGCGGAAGTGCGGGAGGGCGGCGGCGCGGGTGCCGTCGGTGAGCAGGCTCGGGGTCGCGTACAGGGCGCGGTACGAGTAGCCGTCGGGCGCGGCGGGGCCGCCGGTGTGCACCTCGCCCGGCTCCAGGACGACGAGGGAGCCCGGCCCGGAGTGGATGTGCCCGCCCCGGTAGGCGATGACCTCCAGGCCGCCGACGGTGACGCCGACCGTGTACTCGTCGTGGGCGTGCGGGGCGTAGACGTGCCGGTCGAAGCGTGCGGTGAGGAGGTCGAGGGGCGGGCCGGCCGTCCCCAGCCGTGCCCTGGTCCAGCGCGCCTGCTCGCCACGTGCGTCCACCGCCGCCCACCCCCTGCCCCTACGGGATCAGAGGAAGTCGGTGGTGTCCAGGTCGAAGGAGAAGGGGGCGGGCAGAGTGAGTGACTTGCCCAAGGGGCGGGTGCAGTGCTCTCGGTAGTCGTCCCGATGGTCGATCTTCTGCGGGGTACTGAACAGCGTGATCGAGGACGCCTGCCGGTCGACCAGCAGGTAGAGGGGAATACCGCCACCTGCGTAGCAGCGGCGCTTGGCCTCGCGGTCGACCCGGGGTTTGCTCGACGTCACCTCCAGGACCATGGCGACTCCCTGACAGGGCATCCAGGGGTCGGCGCCGCGAAACAGGCGCAGGTCGGCGGGAGCGAAGGTGGCGTCCGGGATGACGTGATCCATGGGAAGGTCAAGTCCGCCCCTGAGCTTCAGCCCCTTGTTCCCGGAGACGTCCATGTCCGTCCTGGCCCTCCTGATCACCTGCTTCACAATCAGGTTGATGTAGTCCTCGTGGTCCCCGTCCGGCGGAGGTGTCACAACGATTTCCCCCTCGATCAGCTCGGCCCGGAAGCCTTCCGGCGTCTCCAGGGCGAGGAACCCCTCCAGCAGGACATCCGCCTGTGTCAGCGGCTCATGGGCCATGGCAGTCACGTCACGCCCCTCCTTCGGTCGCTCGCCAGACTGGGACATCGGCTGATCACCTGTCCGAGAGATCGGGAACCGTTCCCTCGATCGTGGCACAGGAGCGAGGTCCCTGTCCGGAAGGCGAGCTCGCCGCGCTTGACCCTGTCGCAACGTCAACGTTTCTACTGGGGCCATGCGGATCGGAGAACTCGCCGGCGCCGTCGGCGTCACCACGCGGACCGTGCGGCACTACCACCACCAGGGCCTGCTGCCCGAGCCGGAGCGGCTGGCCAACGGGTACCGGACGTACACCCTGCGGCACGTCGTCGTGCTGGCCCGGATCCGGCGGCTGACCGAGCTGGGGCTCGGGCTCGCGGAGGTGCGGGACGTGCTCGCGGACGAGGCCGGGAAGGATCTCGCCGAGGTGCTGGAGGAACTGGACGCGGATCTCGCGCGGCAGGAGGCGGCGGTCCGGGAGCGCCGGGCGCGGTTGCGGGCGCTGCTGGAGACGGAGGGCGGGCTGCCGGCCGAGGGGCCGGTCTCGCCGGAGCTGGCCGGGTTGTTCGCCGGGATGGGGGACGTGTCCGGTTCTCCGATGGCCGTCCGGGACCGGGAGATGCTGGCGTTCATGGAGAGCGCGGTGGGCCCGGAGGAGCGCGAGGGGCTGCTGGCCACGCTGCGCGGCGCGTTCGAGTCGCCGGAGGCGGTGGCGCGCGCCCACCGGGCGTACGCCCTGCTGGACGAGCTGGCGGACGCCGATGCCGACGACCCCCGCGTGGCCGGGGCCGCGCGGACGCTCGCCGACTGCATCCCGGCGGAGCTGCTGCCTGCGGAGGGCGTCGACCTCGATTCCGACCACGGCGTCCTGCGCGCCATGTACGCCGACTTCGCGCCGGGGCAGGCGGAGGCGGTGCGGCAGGCGCTCGCCCTCGTGTCGCGGGAGCGGCGGTCATGACGCGCCCGGGTCCGGGCCCGTCCCTCGTCGCCCTCCCGCGCCTCATGATCCGGCACGAGCTGCGGCTGCTGGCCAGTCTGTGGCTGTGGGCGGTCCGGCGGACCCACGGGGCGGTGGCCGGCGGGTCGGTCTTCGGGTACGCGCGGGGGCAGGGCGCGATGATGTTCGGGTTCGCGTTCGTGTGTGTCGTCGAGTCCGTGATGATGTCCGTGCTGCTGCGGGGCCGGCCCGCCGTGCACCACGTGGTGCTGGTGCTGGACGTGTACACGGTCTTGTTCGTGGTCGGGCTGCATGCCGCGTCCGTGGTCCGGCCGCACGTCCTGGACCCGGCTGCCGGGACGCTGCGGATCCGGCGGGCCGTCCACGTCGACGTGCGGATACCGCTGGAGCGGATCGCCTCCGTCCGGCGTGAGCTGCGTACGACGCACGCACCGGCCGACGGCGAGCTGGATCTCGCCGTGGGGTCCCAGACCTCTGTCACCGTCGAACTGGCCGAGCCCGTCGCCCACGTCTCCTTCTTCGGGCGGCGGCGCGAGGTCCGCGTGGTGCGGTGTCACGCCGACGACCCCGGGGCGCTCGTACGGGCCGTCGAGCAGGCACGGGAGGGGTACGCCGTACCCTGACCGGGGGCCCGGAGCTTGTTGTGAAGGAGTACGTGTGCTTGTCCTGCTGCCGCCGTCCGAGGGGAAGGCCGCGTCCGGCCGGGGCGCCCCGCTGAAGACCGGGTCGCTGTCGCTGCCGGGGCTCACCGCCGCCCGGGAGGCCGTCCTCGGCGAGCTGGTGGAGCTGTGCGCCGCCGACGAGGAGAAGGCCCGCGAGGTGCTCGGGCTGAGCGAGGGGCTGCGCGGCGAGGTCGCCAAGAACGTGGAGCTGCTGACGGCGGGCGCGCGTCCGGCCGGGGAGATCTACACCGGTGTGCTGTACGACGCCCTGGACCTGGCCTCGCTGGACGCCGCCGCCAAGCGGCGGGCCGCCAGGTCGCTGCTGGTGTTCTCGGGGTTGTGGGGTGCCGTGCGGGTGACCGACCGGATCCCCTCCTACCGGTGCTCGATGGGCGTGAAGCTGCCGGGGCTCGGGGCCCTGGGCGCGCACTGGCGGGCGCCGATGGCCGAGGTGCTGCCGGAGGCGGCCGGGAACGGGCTGGTGCTCGACCTGCGTTCGGCGGCGTACGCGGCGGCGTGGAAGCCGAAGGGCGAGGTCGCCTCGCGGACGGCGACCGTGCGGGTGCTGCACGCGCCGACCCGGAAGGTGGTCAGCCACTTCAACAAGGCGACCAAGGGGCGGATCGTACGGAGTCTGCTGGCGTCCGGGACCGCGCCCGCGGGACCCGTGGAGCTGGTGGAGGCCCTGCGGGACCTGGGGTACGAGGTGGAGGCGGCGGCGCCCGCGAAGGCCGGGCGGCCGTGGTCGCTGGACGTGCTGGTGGACGAGGTGCACTGATCCGTCGATCGATGCGCCGATCGATCCGCCGATCGCGTCCGTTGCGCTGACTGCAACGGTGATTGCAGGGAGTGCGTTTGGGCGGCACGATGAGGGCATGAGTTCTCCGCTGCCCTCCTCCCCCGCCGCCTCGGTGCTGGATCTCGCGCCCGTCGTACCCGTCGTGGTGGTCGACGACCTCGCCGACGCCGTGCCGCTCGCCAGGGCGCTCGTCGCCGGTGGGCTGCCCGCGATCGAGGTGACGCTGCGGACACCGGTCGCCCTCGACGCGATCAGGGCCATCGCCGGTGAGGTGCCGGGCGCGGTGGTCGGCGCGGGCACGGTCATAACGGCGGAGCAGGTCGCGGAGGTCGTGGCGGCCGGGGCGCGGTTCCTGGTCAGCCCGGGGTGGACGGACGCGCTGCTGGAGGCGATGCGGGCGTCCGGGGTGCCGTTCCTGCCGGGGGTGTCGACCACGTCGGAGGTGGTGGCGCTGCTGGAGCGCGGGGTGCGGGAGATGAAGTTCTTCCCGGCCGAGGCCGCGGGCGGCACCGCCTATCTCAAGGCGCTCGCCGCGCCGCTGCCGCAGGCCCGCTTCTGCCCGACCGGCGGCATCTCCCCGGCCTCCGCGCCGGAGTATCTTGCGCTGCCCAATGTCGGCTGCGTCGGGGGCAGTTGGATGCTGCCCAAGGACGCGGTGGCCGGCCGGGACTGGGGGCGTGTCGAGGCGCTGGCCCGGGAGGCGGCGGCGCTCGGCGCGGGTGGACTCAGCGCAGGTGGGACGTCTCGTTGAACAGGCGGACGCTGGCGCCGCCGTCCGCGTAGTACGCCACCGCCGACAGCGACGCCGCCGACAGCTCCATCCGGAACAGCGACTCGGGCGGGGCGCCCAGGGCGAGTCGCAGGAACGTCTTGATCGGCGTGACGTGGGAGACCAGCAGCACCGTGCGTCCCGCGTACGCCGTGACGAGCTTGTCGCGGGTGACGGCGATCCGGGCGCCGGTGGCCGCGAAGCTCTCGCCGCCGCCGGTCGGTTCCGCGTCCGGGGAGGCCAGCCAGGCGTCCAGGTCGGCGGGGTAGCGGTCGCGCACCTCCCCGAAGGTGAGCCCCTCCCACGCGCCGAAGTCGGTCTCGCGCAGCCCCTCCTCGACCGTCACCTCGAGCCCCAGGCGGGCGGCGACGATGCCGGCGGTCTCGCGGGTGCGGGCCAGGGGCGAGGCGACGACCGCCTCGATCGTGCCGCGCCGGGCAAGGCTCTCGGCGGCCCTCTCGGCCTGCTCGCGGCCTACGGGCGACAGGGACGGATCGCTGCCGCCGCTCCCGGAGAACCGCTTCTGCGGGGTGAGGGGCGTCTCCCCGTGCCGCAGCAGGACGAAGGTGGCGGGGGCGCCCATGTCGGGAGGCCCCCAGCCGGGCGAGGCCACGGCCTTCGCGGCCCGCACGTCGGCCTCGCCCGAGGTCTCGGCGGCGAAACGGGTGGCGGGAACGCCGACGACGCCGCCCGTGGCCAGGTCCGCCGTCGACGTGGACGGTGACCACCGTTCGCCGCGTGCGCCCGCGTCCATCGCCTCGTTGGCCAGGCGGTCGGCGTGCTTGTTGTCCGCGCGGGGGATCCACTCGTACGTCACACGCCCCGGTGGGAAGACGCGGGCCGCCTCGGCCGCCAGGGGCTTCATGTCCGGGTGCTTGATCTTCCAGCGGCCCGACATCTGCTCGACGACGAGCTTGGAGTCCATGCGGACGTGAACGACGGCGTCCGGGTCCAGTTCCCTCGCCGCGCGCAGGCCGGCCAGCAGGCCCCGGTACTCGGCGACGTTGTTGGTGACGACCCCGAGGTACTCGGCGGCCTCCGCCAGGGTCTCCCCCGTCGCCGCGTCCAGCACCACCGCGCCGTAGCCGGCGGGCCCCGGGTTGCCCCGTGACCCGCCGTCGGCCTCGACCACGAACTCCCGCGCGGAACCGGTCACCGCGTCTCCCGCCGATCAGCCACCGACCGGCCCCCTACAGCCCGGAGTCCGCCGTGCGCACCAGGATGCGGCGGCAGTTCTCGCAGCGTACGACCGTGTCGGGTGCCGCGGAGCGGATCTCGCTCAGCTCGGTGATGGCCAGCTCCTGGCGGCAGCCCTGGCAGCTGCGCTGGTACAGCTTGGCCGCGCCGACGCCGCCCTGCTGCTCGCGCAGCTTGTCGTAGAGCTTCAGCAGGTCGTCGGGGACGGAGCCCGCGATGACCTCGCGCTCCTTGGTCACCGAGGCCACCTCGCCGTCCAGCTCCTCGACGGCCGCGTCACGGCGCACGGTGGCGTCGTCGATCTTGCCCTGCACCGCGCCGACCCGCTCGGTCAGCTCGGCGACCCGCTCCTGCGCGGACTCGCGGCGCTCCATCACCTCGAGGACGACGTCCTCGAGGTCGCCCTGGCGCTTGGCGAGGGAGGCGATCTCGCGCTGGAGGTTCTCCAGGTCCTTCGGGGAGGTGACGGCGCCGGAGTCCAGGCGCTGCTGGTCGCGGACGGCGCGCTGGCGCACCTGGTCCACGTCCTGCTCGGCCTTGGTCTGCTCGCGGGCGCAGTCGCTCTCCTCGGTCTGCGCGGCCACGAGCAGGTCGCGCAGCTGGGTGTGGTCCTTGGTCAGCGACTCGATCTCGGCGTGCTCGGGCAGGGACCGGCGCTTGTGCGCGAGCTGCTGGAGACGCGTGTCGAGGCCCTGGACGTCGAGGAGTCGGATCTGGTCGGCGGGCGCGGCTTTCAGTTGGGGGCTCCCATTGCGCTAGAGGTCGGGGCGGACGCCACGTGGGCGGTCCAGGGGTCGGTGACCGTCTTCGAGACGTGGACCCTGAGGTCCCAGCCGTTGCGGTCGGAGATCTCGTCGAGCTGGGCCGCGCCCAGCTCGCACCAGGGCCACTCGGTGGCCCAGTGCGCCGCGTCGAGCAGCGCGAGGGGACTGTGGGCGCGGTCGGCGGAGAACTCGGACGCGGGGTGATGCCGCAGGTCCGCGGTGAGGAAGGCGTCGACGCCGGCCGCCCGTACGTGGTCGAAGAGGCTGTCGCCGGAGCCGCCGCTGACGGCGACGGTGCGCACGGTCGCCTCCGGGTCGCCGGCGACGCGGATGCCCTGCGCCGTGGCGGGCAGCCGCTCGGCGGCGCGGGCGGCGAACTCGCGGACCGTCAGGGGGTGCCGCACCTCGCACACCCTGCCCAGGCCGCGGCGCCCCTCGGGGTCGCCCGGGTCCGGCACCAGGGGCCGTAGGACGGTCAGGTCGAGGGCACCGGCCAGCGCGTCGGAGACGCCCGGGTCGGCGGTGTCGGCGTTGGTGTGGGCGACGTGCAGGGCGATGTCGTTCTTGATGAGCGTGTGCACCACGCGGCCCTTGAAGGTGGACGCCGCGACCGTCGTCGTCCCGCGCAGATACAGCGGGTGGTGGGTGACGAGCAGGTCGGCGCCGAGCTTCACGGCCTCGTCGACGATCTCCTGGACGGGGTCCACGGCGAACAGGACGCGGGAGACCTGCTGGCCGGGCTCGCCCACGACGGTGCCGACCGCGTCCCAGGACTCGGCCCGCTCGGCGGGCCACAGGTTGTCCAGCGCGGCGATGACTTCTGACAGACGGGGCACGCGTGCAAGGCTACCTGGAGGTTCTGGGCCGTTGTACCCGCCGATGCGCACCCCGCCCGCCGCCGCGGCCGTCCGCTCCGGCGCAGCACACGCCGTGCCCTTCCCTCAGGCGAATCGTTCCTGTGACACACGTATGTGTGATGGGGGCGGCTGCCGGTCCCCCGCCCGCGCGTACGAAAACTAGCTTCGTCGCCGGAGGTGACCGAACGATGACGGCCTGTGCGATCGAGCCTTCGGCGGACCCCGGGAACGGCGGGGGCCCGCAGGCGGACTGCAGCATCACCGCGGAGGGTGCCTACGCCGCGCGTCTCGCCCGGAGCGGGGAGGGCGGCGACTCGTGGTACCCGGAGCGCTGGACCCT
Source organism: Streptomyces sp. NPDC034099 (assembly GCF_055575415.1). Classification (NCBI taxonomy): domain Bacteria; kingdom Bacillati; phylum Actinomycetota; class Actinomycetes; order Kitasatosporales; family Streptomycetaceae; genus Streptomyces; species Streptomyces sp. NPDC034099. The sequence goes on from NZ_JBVISR010000002.1 coordinate 73,114, forward strand.
GGACGGCCCCGAGCCGTACGCGGTGCCGCTGCCGGGCAACCAGCCCGAGGAGCCCGGCACCGAGGTGCAGCCGATGGGCGACGGGCGGGTCCTGGTCCACCGGATCACGGCCGGCCGGCACGTCTTCGCGCTGCTGTACCCGACCGGGCCCGGTACCGGCGAGCTGCCGCTCGGCGCGGTCGAGTGCCCGGCGGACGGCCACGGGCTGCGGCTGCTGCCGCCGGTCCCGGGCGGCGACCGGGCGTACGCCCTCGCGGCCGGTCCGCGGTCGACGGTGCTGTGGCAGGTGGCGGGCGGTGCCTTCGGGCCGGAGCGGGCGGCCGAGATCCCCGGCCGGTGCTCGGGCGGGGTCTGGCTGGACCGCACCGGCCGGATGCTGGCGGTGGACCGGGAGACCGGCGGGCGGGTCAAGGCGGTCGTGGTGGACCTGGAGCGGGGCGGCGAGGTGTCGCCGCTGCTGCAGATCGCGGCGGACAGCGACGACCGGCTCCTGCTGGCCGACCCCGACAGCGGGCTGGTGCTGATCGGCTCGGACGCGCCCTCGCCGGGGCGGGAGCGGCTCGGCTGGGGCGTGCTGGGCAGCACGCTGCCGGTGCGCTTCCCGGAGTGCCTGCGGCTGCCGGACTGCGTCGTGACGCCGTTCGCCGTCCAGCCGGGGCAGGTGCTGACTCCGGAACGCTGCGCGGTGGCCCTGCGGGTGGACGGCGCGTTCGGCAGCTGGGTCGGAGTGTGGCGGCCCGCCGAACGGCACGTACGGCATCTTCCGGCGCCCGAGGGGTGGTTGACGGGCGCCGGGCTGTGGACCCGGGACGGCGAGCTGCGGCTGCCGTGCTCCACACCGCAGTCGCCGTGCGGCGTGGCCCGGCTGGCCGCACCCGGCGTTCCCGGCACGGGCGGCGAGCGGCCCGGGGACCCGGCAGAACCGGCTCCGGAGGATACGGCTCCAGGCGAAACCCGCGAACCCGGCGAACCCGGCGCGACGGACACCTCGGCGCCCGCTCCCGCCCCCGCTCAGCCCCGCCCCGTACCGCTGCAACAGGCCCCGCTGGCACGGCTTGTAACGAAGTAGTGCCGGTTGGCGCGGCCGCCTGGATTCCGCCCGAGGTGTGCCGGTTAGACTCGCCCGGCTGTAGGAAAGATCATGTTGACGGGGTGAATTCCTTCCGATGAACGACACCAGCACGACCCAGCCGATGCAGGCCGCCGGTGCCGACGTTTCCGAGTCCGACACCGGCCACGGCAAGCACCGCGGACCGGTCTCCAGCCAGGAGGGCGTGGCGACTCCCAGGGGCCGCCACCGCAGGCCGGCCGCGGAGTCCGAGACGGCCGCCTGACGGCACGGACCGGCACCCGCACAGGTGCAGGTCAGGTACAGGTACAGGCACGGAAAGCAAGCGGCTCCGGCCCCGTTCGTCGCATCCGGCGGACGGGGCCGTTGTCGTTCACCCGTACCGGACGACCGTGTCGGCGAGAACGGGCGCGTCGTCGCGCTCGACGGCGCTCACGGCCACCCGGACCTCTCCCGCCCCGGCACCACCCGCCCCGGCGGGCCCCCACATCCGCACCCGCAGCGTCTCCCCCGGGTACACCACCCCGGCGAACCGCGTGCGGTAGGCGCGCACCCGGGACACGTCCCCGTCCAGCAGCGTGTCCACGACCGCCTTGAGCGTGGCGCCGTAGGTGCACAGGCCGTGCAGGACGGGCCGTTCGAAGCCGGCGCGCGCGGCGAACTCCGGGTCGGCGTGCAGGGGGTTCCCGTCGCCGGAGAGCCGGTAGAGCAGCGCCTGGTCCTCCCTCAGGGCCCGTTCGGCGACGTGGTCCGGCGGCCCGGCGGGCGCCGGCGAGGGGCGTCCGGACGGGCCCCGCTCACCGCCCCAGCCGCCTTCCCCGCGGACGTAGACCTCGGCCTCGTCGGTCCACAGCGGTCCGTCCGCGTCGGTGACGTCGGTGCGCAGCACGAGGACGGCCGCCGTGCCCTTGTCGTACGCGGCGACGACGCGCGAGGCCGCGGTGGCCCGGCCGCGCACCGGAAGGGCCCGGTGCAGGAGCAGTCGCTGCCCGCCGTGCAGGACGTGGGCGAGGTCGACGTCGACGCCGGGCACGGACAGCGCGCGGATCACGCCGGGGGCGCCACCGCCGGCCACCGTCGCGAAGCTCGGCAGGACGTGCAGCCGGGACTCCAGGGTGTAGCGCAGCTCGCGCGGGTCGGTGGCGGGACGGCCGGCGCCGACGCCCAGGTGGTAGAGCTGGACGTCCTTGTGGTCCCAGGCGATCTCCCGGACCCGGGGTGCGGCGCCGAGTGCCCCGGCCGCGTCGATGGGCATGGCCCTCCTGCTCTCCCTGTCACGGCGACCCGGTCACGACAACCCGGTCACGGCGACCCGGTCACGACGACGATCACGGACAGCCCCGACCGTACGGGACACCGGCCACCCATGACATTTGTCATCGTCAACTCCGGACAACCGCATCTGCCGCCCGTCCCCGCCCGCTCCGTAGCGTCACCGGTATGAGACCGACACAGGGCGCCACTCCCGCCGTGTCCTTCACGGGGGCATCCAAGGCGTACGGCGACGTCCGCGCCGTCGACGGCGCGGACCTGGACATCGAGCGCGGTGAGACGGTCGCGCTGCTCGGCCTGTGCCCGCCCGACGGGGGCACGTGGAGCTGTTCGGCGGGCCTCCGGAGCGTGCCGTGCGCCCAAGGGGAAGGGAGCCGACATCCATGACCGGGACCCGAGGGCGGCTGCGCGGGATGTCGTGCCGCCTGGACGCGTGGCAGCTGGCACGGCAGTCCGATCCGGCCGAGGCCGGCGAGCGCCCGGAGCGGATCGGTCCGCCGCCCACCGGGTTCACGCTGCTGCCGTGGCTGCTGATGGGCCTGGGCAGCCTGGCGAACATCTTCCAGGGGAACAGCGCCAACCCCTGGGTCGGCGGCCTGGGCCTGTTCGTCTTCAACTCGCTCTACATCTACGTCGCCTTCCGCTCCTTCGACAAGGAGTTGCGCCGGTCGCCGTCCACGCGGCTGGCGCTGGCCGCCATGGCGCTGGTGACCTGCGGTCTGGCCCTGGCGTACGGGGGCAGTTGGCTGCTGTTCTTCCCGCTGCTCGGCCTGGCCGCGGGGGCGGCGCTGCGCGGCCGGTGGCTGGGCCGCTGGGGCTGGTCGCTGGCGGTGGCGGCGGGTGTCGTGGCGGGCGTCAAGGACGGCTGGAACGGTCTGAACATCGCCTACGGGACCTTCCTGTCGACGATGGTGACGGCCGCGATCCTGAGCCTGTCCGACGCCGTACGGCAGTTGCGCGCCGCCAGGGAGGAACTGGCCACCCGGGCGGTGGCGGAGGAGCGGCTGCGGTTCTCGCGCGATCTGCACGACCTGCTGGGGCACACGCTGTCGGTGATCGTGGTCAAGTCGGAGGCGGCCCGTCGGCTGGCGCCCCGCGACCTGGACGCGGCGCTGACCCAGATCACGGACATCGAGTCGGTCGGCCGCCAGGCGCTGACCGAGGTCCGCGAGGCGGTCACCGGCTACCGGGAGGGCAGCCTCGGCACCGAGCTGGACCGGGCGCGCTCCGCGCTGAGCGCGGCGGACGTCGACCCGGTGGTGCGCCGCTCAGGGCCGCCGCTGCCGCCGCAGGCGGAGGCGCTGCTGGGGTGGGTGGTGCGGGAGGCGGTCACCAACGTCGTACGGCACAGCGGGGCGAGCCGGTGCGAGATCGCGGTCGCGGGCAGCGGAGACCGGGTGCGGCTGACGGTCACGGACAACGGCGCGGGCACCGCCCTCTCCAGCCAGGGGACCCAGGGGCCGGGCACCGGTCTGACCGGGCTCAGGGAACGCCTCGCCACGGCGGGCGGTTCGCTGACGGCGGGGGCGGAGCCGCGGGGCGGCTTCTCGGTGACGGCGGAGCTGCCGGTACGGACGGAGGGGGAACCGGTGGGCGCACCGGTGTAGCCCGCGCGTCGTGCGACACCCCGGCCCCCGACGCACCCGCCCTCTACCCTTGCCCCGTGACCGACGAGACGCCCCGCGCCCATCCCGTCCGCGTCCTCCTCGCCGAGGACCAGGGCATGATGCGGGGCGCGCTGGCGCTGCTGCTCGGGATGGAGGCGGACATCGAGGTGGTCGCGCAGGTGGCGGCCGGTGACGAGATCGTCCCCGCCGCGCTCGCGCACCGCCCCGACATCGCCCTCCTCGACATCGAACTGCCGGGCCTGAGCGGCCTGGACGCCGCCGCCGAGCTGCGGGAGCGGACGCCGGGCTGCCGGGTGCTGATCCTGACGACGTTCGGCCGCCCCGGGTACCTGCGGCGGGCCATGGAGGCGGGCGCCGCGGGTTTCCTGGTCAAGGACGGCCCGGTGGAGGAGCTGGCCGGCGCGATCCGCCGGGTGCTGGCCGGAGAGACGGTCGTCGACCCGGCGCTCGCCGCGGCCGCGCTGAGCGCGGGGCCCAGTCCGCTCACGGCGCGGGAGTGCGACGTCCTGCGGGCCTCGGCGGACGGGGCGACGGTCGCCGACATCGCCGGAGCGCTGCATCTGTCCGAGTCGACGGTCCGCAACTACCTGTCCGCGGCCATCGGCAAAACGGCGACCCGCAACCGGGCGGAGGCGCTTCGCGCTGCGCGGCGGCAGGGGTGGCTCTGACCGGTCCAAGGGGCGGTTCGTCGACTGCGGGGCGGTGGGGGTTGATCGCGCAGTTCCCCGCGCCCCCTTGGGGCGCTCCACGTGCCCGGCGACACGGGGGCGACCCGAAAGGGTGCCGGGGGCCGTGCGTCGGCCGCGGGCCGGTGGGGATTGATCGCGCAGTTCCCCGCGCCCCTTTCAGGGGCGCTCCAGGAAGCCGGCGACACGGGGTGATCGCGCCCCGCGGCGGAGCCGTACATGGATAGCGCGGGTGCGCCGGACGGTGGTCAGGGTGTGTTGCGGGACTTCGGCTCGGGGTTCGGTCGTCCTGCTGGGAGCCATGCCCACATGAGTACGGCCGCGGCGAGCAGAACCGCCGCGCCCGTGCGGAAGACCAGCGCGTAGCCGTCCGTCAGGGCCACCGGGTCCGCGTCCTCGCCCCCGGCCCGGGCCGCCGCGATCGTCGACATCACCGCGAGCCCCAGCGAACCGCCCATCGTCCGGGAGGTGTTGATCAGCCCGGAGACCAGTCCGGCGTCCCCGGGCGCCGCGCCGGAGATGGCCAGCGAGGCCAGCGGGGTCGCCGCGATGCCCGCGCCCAGCATCATCAGCACGCCGGGGATCATGATCGCGGTCAGATAGCCGCCGTCCGCGGTCATCGTCGACTGCCAGCCGAAGCCGACCGCCGCGACGAGCGTGCCGAGCACGGCCACGTTGCGTGCCCCGAGCACCGGCAGGAACCGCGGGGCCGCCTTCGAGCCGAGGATCACCGCCAGGGAGCTGGGCACCAGGGCCAGGCCCGCCTCCAGCGGGGAGTAGCCGAGCACGTTCTGCGCGTACAGGGTCATGAAGAACCACATCGAGAACATCGACGAGCCGGACACCAGCATCGCCACGTTCGCCGACGCGACCGACCGCAGCCGCAGCAGCCCCAGCGGCATCAGCGGCGCCGCCGTCCGCGCCTCGACGAGGAGGAAGAGCCCGAGCAGCGCGAGCCCGGCCAGCAGCGGCACCAGGGTCGCCGTCGCCGCCCAGCCCTCGGACTCGGTCTGCGAGATGCCGTAGGCCAGCGTGGCGAGACCGGCGGTCACCAGCAGCGCGCCCGGCAGGTCGAGGCGGCGCCGTGGGCCGCCCTTGCTCTCGGCCAGCCACAGCGCGGCGCCGGCCAGCACGACCACGCCCACCGGCACGTTGATCAGCAGCACCCAGCGCCAGGACAGCCCGTCCACCAGGGCGCCGCCCACCAGGCCGCCCGCGGCACCGCCGCCCGCGCCCACCGCGGTCCAGGTCGCGATCGCGCGGGCCCGCGCCGCGCCCTCCGGCACCGCGGCGGTCAGGATGGTCAGCGTCGAGGGGGCGAGCACGGCGGCACCGAGCCCCTGCACGGCGCGGGCGGCCAGCAGCTGCCAGCCCTCCTGGGCGAGACCGCCGCCCAGCGAGGCCAGCGTGAAGAGCCCGAGCCCGACCAGGAACATCCGCTTGCGCCCGTACAGGTCACCGGCCCGTCCGCCGAGCAGCATGAACCCGGCGAAGGCGATGGCGTAGGCGTTGACCACCCACTGCAGCCCCTGTGCGCTCAGCCCGAGGTCGGCCCGCATCGACGGCAGGGCGACGTTGACGACGGACACGTCGAGCACGACCAGGAACTGCCCGGCGCAGGCGAGCGCCACGACCAGCCAGGTCGGTGGGGTACGGCGGCGCGGCGATACTCGGGATGCGGTGGAGGTACCGCTGGCTTCCAGCATGGGTGTCATGGTCTCAACCCGGCCGTGCCCCTTGCATCGGTATTTCGGCCCCGGACCGGCCTAGGTCCCGCGACCTACTCGTCACCCCCTGGCCATCCCAAGAGAAGGTCAAGAATTAGTTAGCGACTCGAAGCAACGGAATAGTTGCCCGGGCGCACGAGGTTCAGTCTGCACACATCCCGATCACGCACCGCATCCGCCACCTTCGGCCTGGAGGCCCCACCCCATGTCCCACACGACGACCGACGAACCCGCGCGGCGAGCGAGCGGGGCCACCGTCCCGGTACTCGCGTTCGCGGGCATCGTCGTCGCGGTGATGCAGACCCTGCTGGTCCCGGTCATCAAGGACCTGCCCCGACTTCTGGACACCTCACCCAGCAACGCCACCTGGGTCCTGACCTCCACGCTCCTGTCCGGAGCCGTGGCCACCCCGATCATGGGCCGGCTCGGCGACCTGTTCGGCAAGCGCCGCATGCTGATCGCCAGCCTGTCGGTGATGGTCGTCGGCGCACTGCTCAGCGCGCTCACCGACGCCCTGATCCCGATGATCGTCGGCCGTACGCTCCAGGGCTTCGCGATGGGCGCCATACCCCTCGGCATCGGCCTGATGCGCGACATGCTGCCCCGTGAGCGGCTCGGCTCGGCGATGGCGCTGATGAGTTCCTCGATCGGCGTCGGCGGCGGCCTCGCGCTGCCCGCCGCGGCCCTGGTCGCGCAGCACACCGACTGGCACGCCCTGTACTACGGCGCCGCCGGCCTCGGTGTCGTCTCCATCGCCCTGACCCTGCTCGTCGTGCCGGAGTCCCCGCTGCGCGCCAAGGGCTCCTTCGACCTGCCGGGCGCGCTGGGCCTGTCGGCCGGTCTGATCCTCTTCCTGCTGCCGATCAGCAAGGGCAGCGACTGGGGCTGGTCGTCGCCCACCACGCTCGGCCTGTTCGCCGCCGCCGTCGTGGTCCTGCTCCTGTGGGGCCTGATGGAGCTGCGCGTCGCGGCCCCGCTGGTCGACCTGCGCACCACGGCCCGCCGCGAGGTGCTGCTCACCAACCTCGCCTCGATCATGGTCGGCGTCTCCTTCTTCGTCATCTCCCTCGTCCTGCCGCAGCTCCTCCAGCTGCCCTCCGAGACCGGCTACGGCCTCGGTCAGTCGATGGTCGTCGCGGGCCTGTGCGTGGCCCCGCTGGGCCTGACGATGATGTTCACCGCCCCGGTCTACGCCCGCCTGTCGGCCCGCTACGGCCCCCGCACCACCCTCATCATCGGCCTGGTGATCATCGGGATCGGCTACGCCGGCGGCCTCGGCCTGATGAGCGCCGCCTGGCAGACCGTCGTCACCTCGGTGCTGATCGGCGCGGGCATCGGCCTCGCCTACTCCTCCCTGCCCGCCCTGATCATCAGCGCGGTCCCGGCCTCCGAGACGGGCGCCGCCAACGGCCTCAACACGCTGATGCGGTCCATCGGTACGTCGGTGTCGAGCGCCGTCATCGGCATGGTGCTCGCCAACACGGCGAACGACGCGGGCGGTGTCGCCGTCCCCACACTGCACGGCTTCCGCGTCTCCTTCATGATCGCGGCGGGCGCCGTCGCGGTCGGCCTGGTGCTGGCCTTCTTCCTGCCCCGCCGCACGACGGCGACGGTGTCGCAGCTGCGCGCGAGCAGCGAGGAGGACGCGAACCTGGCCCGCGCCGAGCAGGCGCTCGCCGGGGCCGGACAGCCGCCGCACGGCTTCCGCGGCCGGGTGCTGGCCGCCGACGGGGCCCCCGTCCCCCGCGCCAAGGTCACGCTGATCGACCGGCACGGACGGCAGGCGGGCGCGACCCTCTCCGCGGGCGACGGCAGCTACGCCCTCGCCGTGCCCGCCGAGGGCCCGTACGTCCTGGCCGCCCGCGCCGCGGGCCACGCCCCGCTCGCCCACGCGGCCACCCACGGCGGCGACCGCCCGGTCGACCTGGACCTGTCGCTGCCGGGCGAGACGGTCCCGGCCTGACCCCGCCCGGCCCCGGCCGGTCCCCGCACCCCCTGTCGCGCCACGCGGCAGGGGGTGCGGCAGCATGGGGCGCCGGCACATCCCGCCCCACCGGACCGGCGCCCCGTCCCCGCACACCCGCACCCGCACCCGCACCCGCACCCGCACCACCGAAAGGCCCCCATGACCGCGGCCCCCGACTCCGTCCCCGCTGCCTCCCCCTCCCCCGACGTCCTGGCCGTCTTCGAGGCCGCGAAGGGGTTCATGCCCGCGCACGAGGGCCGCGCGCTGTACGCCGCCGCCGTGGCCGCGGGCGGACTCGGGCTGCCGCTGCTGGAGGTCGGCACCTACTGCGGGCGCTCCACCGTCCTGCTGGCCGACGCGGCCCGCCGGGCCGGGGTCATCGCACTCACCGTCGACCACCACCGGGGCAGCGAGGAACAGCAGCCGGGCTGGGACTACCACGACCCGGAGACGGTCGACCCGGAGCTGGGCGTGATGGACACCCTGCCCACCTTCCGCCGCACCCTGCACCGGGCCGGTCTGGAGGAGCACGTGGTCGCTCTGGTCGGACGCTCCCCCCAGGTCGCGGCGGTCTGGAACACCCCGCTCGGCCTCGTCTTCGTCGACGGCGGCCACACCGACGAGCACGCGAACGCCGACTACGAGGGCTGGGCCCCGCACGTGGCCGACGGCGGGCTGCTGGTCATCCACGACGTCTTCCCGGACCCGGCCGACGAGTTCACCGGCCAGGCCCCGTACCGCGTCTACCTCAGGGCGCTGGCGTCCGGCGCGTTCACCGAGGTCTCCGCGACCGACTCGCTGCGCGTCCTGCGGCGAACCGGCGCGGGGATCTGAGGGCCCGGTTAGAGTCGCTGACGTGTCGTACACAGGCCCGGACTTCGAACCTCCCCAGCCCCGCCGCTCCCCGCTGCGCCGCCCGCTGACCGTGGCGGTCGCCGCGCTCGTGCCCGGGGCGCTGCTCGGCTGGGGGGTGTACGCGGCGGTCGGCGGCCCGGACGACGGGGGCGGCGACAGCGGCCACGCTGCGGGCGTACGGACGTCGGCGGCCGCCTCGCCCGACGCCCCCGGCTCCCCGGGCGGCGACGCCGAGAAGCCCACGGGTCCGTCACCGGCACCCACGTCCGACAAACCGTCCGCGTCCGCCTCGAAGTCCGCGCCCGCCGCGGGCTCCGGCGCCCTCAAGGGCAAGGTCGTCGTCATCGACCCGGGCCACAACCCCGCCAACTTCCAGCACGCGTCCGAGATCAACCGCAAGGTGAACGTCGGCACGCACTGGAAGGAGTGCGACACCACGGGCACGGCCACCGACGCGGGCTGGCCCGAGGCGAAGTTCACCCTCGACGTGGCCCACCGGCTGCGCACCCTGCTGGAGGCGCGGGGCGCGACCGTGAAGCTGACGCAGGACGGCGACCGTCCGTACGGACCCTGTGTGGACGAGCGGGCCCGGATCGGCAACGAGGCGAAGGCCGACGCCGCGATCTCGATCCACGCCGACGGGTCGGGGGCCGGCAACCGCGGCTTCCACGTGATCCTGCCGGGTCCGGTGCACGACGGGGCCGCCGACACCCGCGCGATCGTGGCGCCCTCCGCCGAACTGGGCAAGCGCGTCGCGGGCGGCTTCGTGCGGATCACGGGCACCGCGCCCTCCAACTACCTCGGCGACGGCACCGGTCTGGTCACGCGCACGGACCTGGGCGGTCTCAATCTGTCAACGGTTCCCAAGGTGTTCATCGAGTGCGGCAACATGCGCGACGCCAAGGACGCGGCCCTGCTGACCAGCGGCACGTGGCGGCAGAAGGCGGCGCAGGGGATGTCTGAGGGAATCGTGAGCTTCCTGCGCGGGTAGTGATCAGCGTCCCCATCCCTGCGGACAGCCCCGATGTCCGGACGATAGTGTCGTCCCTACGATGAGGGGCCACCCCCGCGCTTCACACCGGAACCTTTCGGCGCCATCGTGACAGCGACGCCTCTATTGACGACGAGACGACCTACGAAGGACCTGAAGTGAATATCCGCTCCCTCACTCGAGGCGACGGCGTGGTGATCGGAGCAGCGGTTCTGCTGTTGATCGCGTCGTTCCTCAGCCTCTACTCCGTCGAAGACGCCCCCGACAGCCTCGAACTGCCCAACCTGTGGGGCAGCGGGCCGGTCGTACTCAGCGTCGTGCTGGCGGGCATCATCGGCGCCGCACTCATCGTGGTGGCCCGCGGGCTGCCGCAGCCCAAGAAGGTCGTCGGCCTGGACCTCGGCCAGTTCGGCATCGCGTTCACGATCTTCGCCGCGTGGAGCGCCCTCGGCAACGTCTTCGACCCGGCGAGCGGTGTCGACAACGTCGGCGGTGGCTCCGACGGTCCCGACCTCGGCTTGGGCCTGATCCTCGCCCTCATCGCCACGCTGGTCATGGCCGCCGCCGCGGTGGCCACTCCGCTGCTCCCCGCCCTCAAGGGCACCCTGATCCCGGCCCCCCGCCCGGCCGCGCCGCAGCCCTACGGCGGCCAGCCCCAGGGTGGTTACGGCTACCCGGGCGCCCAGCAGCAGCCGTACGGCGGCCAGCCGGGCCACCCCGGGCAGCCGGGTCAGCCGGGTCCGGCCTTCGGCGGCCAGCCGCAGCCGGGCCAGCCCCAGCCGGGCCAGCCGCAGCCCGGTCAGCCGCAGCAGGCGCAGGCCCAGCCGGCCGGGGACTTCTCCCCGTTCTGGTTCGCCGTGCCGGTGCCGCGTCCGCTGTTCGCGGAGGACGGCTCCCCGACGCCGATCGCCGAGCTGGCGCCGGGCACCTGGTACCTGGCCGTCGAGCAGCGCGGCGCCAACCTGGTCGCGCAGACCCAGGACGGCCGTCGCGGCGTCCTGCAGGACACCTCGGGCATCCAGCGCGGCTGATCGCGCCGACGCCGCCGACACCTCAACGGCCCCTCGTCCGGACCCGGTTCCGGACGAGGGGCCGTCGGCACAGGTTTCCTCCGGGCCTGCGGGGCCATACGGAAGGCATGTCTAGATACCACGGTTCCACCTCCGCCGGCCGGGCCATCGCGATCGTCGCGGACATCATGGCCTTCATCCTCGGCCTGTGGATCCTGATGTACCTGTTGGACGCCAACCGGGCCAACGACCTGGTGCAGTTCGTCCATGACGCGGCCAACTGGCTGGCCGGCTGGTCGCACGACCTCTTCACCTTCGACGAGGACTGGGCCCGGGTCGTCGCCGGCTACGGACTGGCCGCGGTCGTCTACCTCTTCGTCGGCCACGCCGTCGCCAATCGCCTCGGCCGTCACTGACCGCCGGGCCCGGGCGGCTCAGACGCAGCAGTCCGGGTCCAGTCCCCTGGGCAGCCGGTCGCCCGCGAAGACCTGGCAGGTGGCCTCGTGGCCGCCGAGCGCGGCGACGGCGAGCAGCAGCGAACCGGCCGTCCAGGTGGTCAGCTCGCGCGGCCATATGGCGTCGTCCTCGAAGACGTAGCCCGTCCAGTACAGGCCGCTGTCCGCGTCCCGCAGGTGCTGGATGGACTGGAGGATCTCCAGGGCGTGGTCCGACTCCCCCACCGCCCACAGGGCGAGCGCGAGTTCGGCCGACTCGCCGCCCGTCACCCACGGGTTGGGGACGACGCAGCGCACGCCGAAGCCCGGGACCACGAAACGGTCCCAGCTCTCCTGGATGCGAGACCTGGCCTCCGTGCCGGTCAGCGCGCCGCCCAGCACGGGGTAGTACCAGTCCATCGAGTAGCGGTCCTTGTCCAGGAACCGCTCCGGATGGCGGCGGATGGCGTGCCGCAGCGCTCCCGCCGCCAACTCCCAGCCGGGCTGCGGCTCTTCGCGCTGCTCGGCGATGGCGAGCGCGCACCGCAACGCCTGGTGGATGGAGGAACTGCCGGTCAGCAGCGCGTCCGTGGTGCCGGTGCCGTCGTCGCCCCTGCGCCAGCCGATCTGTCCGCCGGGCTGCTGGAGGCGCAGCACGAACTCGACCGCCGCGTGGACGACGGGCCACATCCTCTCCAGGAAGGTGTCGTCGCCGGTGGCGAGGTAGTGGTGCCAGACGCCGACCGCGACGTAGGCGACGAAGTTGGTCTCCCGGCCGCGGTCGGTGACGTCGGCGAAGTCCCCGTCGGCGTAGGCGGCGTACCAGGAGCCGTCCGGGTTCTGGTGCCGGGCCAGCCACGCGTACGCCCGCTCGGCGGCCTCGTGCTCGTCGGCCGTGTCCAGGGCCATGGCGGCCTCGACGTGGTCCCACGGGTCGAGGTGGTGTCCGCGGAACCACGGGATGGCGCCGTCCTCGCGCTGGACGGCGAGGATGCCGCGGACGGTCGCGGCGGCCTCGGCCTCGGTGAGGACGCCGGGCAGGACGAGGTGTTCGGTACGGGGCGTGCGGGGCGAGCGCGAGGTCGTCACGCGGCGTCCACCGGCGGCAGGTGCGGCTTGGTCGCGTAGGCCACGAAGCTCTTGCCGATCAGCGGGTTCAGCGCCTGCTCGGCGACCCGGGTGGCCAGCGGCTTCTTCATGATGTCCCACACCAGCAGCTTGTGGTACGCCCGCACCGGCAGCGCCTTGTCGTTGTCGACGCCGAACGCGCACTTCAGCCACCAGTACGGCGAGTGCAGCGCGTGCGCGTGGTGGGTGCCGTACGGCTTGAGTCCGGCCTCGCGGATGCGGGCGAGGAGCTGGTCGGCCCGGTAGATGCGGATGTGGCCGCCCTCGACCTCGTGGTAGGCGTCGGAGAGGGTCCAGCAGACCTTCTCGGGACCGTAGCGCGGCACGGTGATCGCGATGCGCCCACCGGGCTTGAGGACGCGGACCATCTCGGCGAGGACGCCCTTGTCGTCGGGGATGTGCTCCATCACCTCGGAGATGATGACGACGTCGAAGGACTCGTCCGGGAAGGGCAGGGCCAGGGCGTCGCCCTCCATGGCGGTGGCGGTGGCGCCGGCCGGGGCCTCACCGGCCTCCTCCATCGCGGCGAACCACTTGGCGACCTCGCGGATCTCCTCGGCGTTCCGGTCCAGCGCGACGACCCTGGCCCCGCGCCGGTAGCACTCGAACGCGTGCCGGCCGGCGCCGCAGCCGAGGTCCAGGACGCGGTCGCCCGGGGCGAGCGGGAACCGGGAGAAGTCGACGGTCAGCACGTGGCCCTGCTTTCGGGGTAGACGCCGGTGTCACTGGGGGTCGGGGTCGCGGGCACGATCCTCGGGGTGGTCGTGGGGGCGGCGCCGATGGCCTCGCGGTAGCGGGCGACGGTGCCCTCGGCGGCGCGCGCCCAGGTGAAGTGCCGCAGTACGCGTTCGCGCCCGGCGGCGCCGAGCCTGATCCGCAGTTCGCGGTCGCCCAGCAGCCGGTTCAGCCCGGCGGCCAGCGCGTCGGCGTCGCCCGGCGGCACCGCGAGGCAGGTCTCCCCATCGGGTCCGGCGACCTCGGGGACCGCCCCGCCAGTGGTGGCGAGCAGCGCGGTGCCGGTCGCCATGGCCTCGGCGGCGGGCAGCGAGAACCCCTCGTACAGCGAGGGCACGCACGCGACCTCCGCCGAGCGCACCAGGTCGACCAGTTCGGCGTCGGAGATGCCCTTGACGAACTCGACGGCGCCTTCGAGGCCGTAGCGCTCGATCGCCTGGGCGACGGGCCCCTCGGCGGGCCGCTTGCCGACGACGACGAGGTGGGCCCGGGGATGCTCGGTGCGCGCCTTCGCGAGCGCCTCGACGAGGAAGACCAGGCCCTTGAGCGGCACGTCCGCGCTGGACGTCGTCACGATCCGGCCCGGCACCCGGGGCACCGACGGGTCGGGCGAGAACAGGTCGGTGTCGGCGCCGATGTGGACGACGTGGATGCGGTCGTCCCGTACGCCGAGGTGGTCGACGATCTCCTGGCGGGAGGTGCCGGAGACGGTGAGCACGGAGGGCAGGCGGCGCGCGACGCGCTTCTGCATCCGGGTGAAGGCGTACCAACGGCGCACGGAGTAGCGGCGCCCCCGGCTGTCGGCGGCGTCGAGTTCCAGCTGCCGGTCGACGGTGATGGGGTGGTGGATGGTGGTGACGAGGGGCGCGCCCACGTCGCCCAGCAGGCCGTAGCCGAGGGTCTGGTTGTCGTGCACGACATCGAAGTCACCGCGGCGGGACCGCAGATGGCGGCGGGCGCGCAGCGAGAACGTCAGCGGCTCCGGGAAGCCACCGGTCCACATCGTGCCGACCTCGAGCGCGTCGATCCAGTCGCGGTACTCGCCGCGCCTCGGGGTGCGGAAGGGGTCGGGCTGGCGGTAGAGGTCGAGGCTGGGCAGCTCGGTGAGGGACAGCCGGTCCTCGCGGCCGTCCAGGACGTCCAGGACGGGATAGGGCTGGGCGCCGATGACCTCGACGCGGTGGCCGAGGCGGGCCAGTTCGCGGGAGAGGTGGCGGACGTAGACGCCCTGGCCGCCGCAGAACGGGTTCCCCTTGTAGGTGAGGAGTGCGATGCGCAGCGGTGGCGAGCCGTCGGCGGCGGGCTCCGGACGGGGACCCCTCTGACTGGCCTCGGCGGTCACTCTGGGCCCCCTTCTCACTGCGCTGTCCCGCGACACTACGTCGGGAGGTTAATCTAGAACAAGTTTCAGACTTGATCGTCAGCGGCTTCGAATCTACCGGCAGGTAGCCGGGCTGTGACGAGTGGATCAGGTGATTCACGCCACGGGGGAGAAGGTGAGCGAGGTGGACCACCCGGGCCAGGCAGCGGAGGCATCCGGTCCGGCGCACCGCTCCTCCGCACCGCCCCTGACCGAGCGGCAGCGGGAGCGGCGCCGTCGCATCCTGCACGCGACCGCGCAGCTGGCCTGCCGGGGCGGCTTCGAGGCGGTGCAGATGCGGGAGGTCGCGGAGTCCTCGCAGGTCGCCCTCGGCACGCTGTACCGGTACTTCCCGTCCAAGGTGCACCTGCTGGTCGCGACCATGCACGACCAGTTGGAGCGGCTGCACGGCACCCTGCGCAAGAGCCCGCCCACCGGCGAGACGGCCGCGGACCGGGTGGCGCAGACCCTGATGCGGGCCTTCGGCGCCTTGCAGCGCGAGCCCCGGCTGGCCGAGGCGATGGCCCGCGCCCTGACCTTCGCCGACCGCAGCGTCTCCCCGGAGGTCGACCAGGTCTCGCGGCAGACCACGGCGATCATCCTGGACGCGATGGGCGGCCTGGAGAACCCGACCGCCGAGCAGCTGTCGGCGGTCCGGGTCGTCGAGCACACCTGGCTCTCGACCCTGATCACCTGGCTCGCCGGCCGTACCTCCCTGGCCCAGGTGCGGGTGGACATCGAGACGGTGTGCCGGCTGATCGACCTGACCGAGGCCGGGAGGGAAGCGGAGGCCGCGCACCGCTGAGGGCGACCGGTCACCCCAGGCGGGAGCGGATCAGCTCCTCGGCCGCGGGCAGCGCCGCCACCTCCTGCGGGCCCATGGTGGGGTTGGCCGCCCGTCGCCGCAGCGCCTCGGCGAGGCCGTCCGGCGTGAGGGCGGACGGATCGGCGAGCAGCGCGGCCAGCATGACTCCGGCGGGCTCGGCCATCGGGCCGCCGACGGCCGCCACCTGGGCGAGGATCACCGCGGACGTGCCCCAGTCCAGACCGGGGTCACCCTCCTCGGCGTTGGACCAGTCGATCACCCGGGGACCGTCGGCCGTGAGGATCACGTTGTCCGGGTGCAGGTCCAGGTGGAGGACGCGCACGCCCGAGCCGGTGGAGCGGTACGGGGGCACCTGGTGCAGCAGCCGCAGCAACCGCGCGAGCATGCCGCCGGCGTCCTGGGGCGTCAACGCCCCGTCCAGGCAGGCCCGCAGCATCGTCGGCCCGGACAGCCGCTCCATGACCAGGTCCCTGCGCGGGTCGGTCTCCGGCGCCTCCGGGCCGGAAGGCCGCACCCGTGGCACCGGGTAGCCGTGCGCCCGTACGTGTTCCATCACCGCGCCCTCGGCCACCGCGTCCCCGACGCCCTGCCGGTCGCGCCGCAGCACCCACCCCGCGCCGGCCTCGTACACGTCGGCCGTGCGCCCCGCCCCTATCAGTCTCCCCGTGCGCATGCCCGGAACGTATCCCCCGGCCGCTCCTCCCGTCCGGCCGCCCCTCGGCCCGGCCCCGGGGGGCGGGTAAAGTGGCGGCGTCGTCATCACCCGTACGGGGGGAAGCCGGTGCAATTCCGGCGCTGACCCGCAACCGTGAGCCGCCGCCGAGCCCCTTGAGACTCCCGGCCGGTGAGCCGGACTGCCCCGCACGGATGTGACCGGCTCACGTGCCCGGCGCCCGCCGGTGCGCGGGCACCGTCGAGGCATACGGGGCCGAGCCGCCGGGGGTGCCCCGTGCTGCCGGTCCCCGCACAGGGAAAGGCACCCGCCGATCATGAACGTCCGCCGTCGCAGCAGCGCCGCGGCTCTGGCCGCCATAGCCGTGATCGGCGCCGCCACCGCGCCCGCGGTCGCCGCCGATCCGTCACCGTCCGCCTCCCCGTCCGCGTCCGCACCGTCCGGGCTGTACGGGACCACCGACCCCCAGTACGACGGTGTCTGGCGCCAGTCCCTCGCGCTGCTCGCGCAGGACACGGCGGGCGTGGTCCCGTCCTCGACGGCCGTGAAGTGGCTCACGGACCAGCAGTGCGCGAACGGCGCCTTCGCCCCCTTCCGCGCCGACCCGTCCAAGTCCTGCGACGCCAGGACGCCGGTCGACACCAACAACACGGCCGCCGCCGTCCAGGCGCTGTGGGCCGTCGGCGGGCACGGCGACGTGATCGAGGAGGCCCTCGGCTGGCTGAAGTCCGTGCAGAACAAGGACGGCGGCTGGGGCTACAGCCCCGGCACACCCAGCGACGCCAACTCCACCTCCGTCGTCATCGGCGCCCTGACCGCCACCGAGACGAACCCCGAGGACGTCGAGAAGGGCGGCAAGTCCCCGTACGACGCCCTGCTGACGTTCGCCCTGCCCTGTGCGAAGGACAAGGGCGCGGGCGCCTTCGCCTTCCAGCCCGACAAGGACGGCAAGCTGCTCGCCAACGCGGACGCGACCGCCGCCAGTGTGCTCGGCGCGCTCGGCAAGGGCCTGGTCACCGAGGCCGGTGAGAAGACCGGCGCCGCCTCGTGCGCCGACGCGGGCAAGCCCACCCGCGAGCGCGCCGCCGCCAACGCCGCCGCGTATCTCACCGACACGCTCGCCAAGGACGGCCACCTCGTCTCCGCCCTCGGCGGCTCCGCCGACCAGCCCGACTACGGCAACACCGCCGACGCCGTCGTCGCCCTCGCGGCGCAGGGCGGCGCGGACAAGGCGGCCCAGCCGCTGGCCTGGCTGAAGAAGAACGCCGCGAAGTGGGCCGCGCAGAGCGGCCCCGCCGCCTACGCCCAGCTGATCTTCGCCGCCCACGCCACGGGCACCGACCCGCGCGACTTCGGGGGCACCGACCTGGTGGAGAAGCTGAACGCGACGGGACCGGCTCCGCAGGGGGTGACGGCGAAGGACACCGCGTCCGCGAACGCGGACGAGAAGTCGGACCAGAAGAAGGACGACGACTCCCCGTTCGGCGTCTGGTGGTTCGTCGGCGTCTGCCTGGTCTTCGGCATCGGCATCGGCTTCCTGCTCAGCAACCGCAGCAAGAAGCAGCAGCCGTGACCCCCCGCCGCCTCGTCCTCCTCTTCCTGGCCGCAGTCCTGCTGACCGGGACCGCGGGCCAGGCACAGGCCGCCGGGTACCGCTACTGGTCCTTCTGGGACCGCGACGGCGGGAAGTGGGTCTACGCCACCCAGGGCCCGTCCCTGGTCCGCCCCTCCGACGGTGATGTGCAGGGCTTCCGCTTCGCGGTGAGCGAGAACTCGGGCGACGCGGCCCAACCGCGCGGCACGGCTGACTTCGCGTCGATCTGCGCGAAGACCCCGGCCGAGGACGGCAGCAAGCGGGTGGCGCTGGTCCTCGACTTCGGCACGGCACCCGACGCCCCGTCCGGCGAGACCCCGCCCGCCCCGCGCACGGCCTGCGCCCGGGTCTCCCCCGACGCGACGGCGGCCGACGCCCTGGCCGCCGTCGCCGGCCCCCTCCGCTACGACACCAACGCCCTGCTGTGCGCGATCGCGGGCTACCCCAAGTCGGGATGCGGGGAACAGGTGTCACAGAAGCAGAACGCGAAGCCCACGGCCGCCCCGGAGACCGCGGAGGACGACGAAGGCCCGTCCGTCGGCCTCTACGCGGGCATCGCGGTGATCGCCGCCTTGGCCGCCGCAGGCGCCTGGCAGGCAAGGCGGCGCAGGAATGCAACCCGCTGAGGCTGCGGGCAGTAGTGCCGCTCCCCCTGCGGGTAATCGTGCCGCTGGGGCGATGGGGGTCCCCCCGCGCGAGCGAAGCCGAGCGTGGGGGAGGGTGGGCGCAGACGGCACCCCGTCAGCGCGGGCGAGCGTCCCCACCCCCCACCAGCGCCGCGGAACCCTGCACCCCGGCGCCTGGTGGCTCTGGGCCCTGGCCCTCGGCACCGCCGCCACCCGCACCACCAACCCCCTCCTCCTCGCCCTCCTCATCACCGTCTCCGCCTACGTCGTCATCACCCGCCGCCCGCACGCCCCTTGGTCCCGCTCCTACGGCGCCTTCGTCAAACTCGCCCTCGCCGTCCTCCTCATCCGCCTCCTCTTCACCACCGTCCTCGGCTCCCCGGTCCCCGGCACCCACACCCTCCTCACCCTCCCCGAAGTCCCCCTCCCCGACTGGGCGCAGGGCATCCGCCTCGGCGGCCGGGTCACCGCGGAGGGCCTCACCTTCGCGCTGTACGACGCGATGAAGCTGGCCACCCTCCTCATCTGCGTCGGCGCGGCGAACGCCCTCGCCAACCCGTCCCGCCTCCTCAAGTCCCTCCCCGGCGCCCTGTACGAGATGGGCGTCGCCGTCGTCGTGGCCCTCACCTTCGCGCCGAACCTGATCGCGGACGTCCAGCGCCTGCGCGCCGCCCGCCGACTGCGCGGCCGCCCGGACCACGGCGTACGGGGCCTGCTCCAGGTGGGGCTCCCCGTCCTGGAGGGCGCCCTGGAACGCTCCGTCGCCCTCGCCGCCGCGATGGACGCCCGCGGCTACGGTCGTACCGCGCAGGTCCCGGCCCGGGTCCGCCGGACCACCGCCGCCCTCACCCTGGGCGGCCTGCTCGGCGTCTGCGCCGGCACGTACGGACTGCTGACCGCGGCGGGCGGCACGTACGGCATCCCCGTGCTCCTGGCCGGTGTCGCCGCCGCACTCGCGGGCCTGTGGCTCGGCGGCCGGCGCACGGTCCGCACCCGCTACCGTCCCGACCGCTGGGACGCCCGCGCCTGGCTGGTCACCGCCTCCGGCGCGACGGTCGCGGCGCTCCTGTTCCTCGCCGCCGCCCGCGACCCGGCGGCACTGCACCCGGGCGTGGTCCCGCTGGTCGCGCCGTCCCTCCCGCTGTGGCCCGCGGCGGCCGTACTCGTCGGCCTGCTCCCGGCGTTCATCACCCCCGCACCCGAGACCGCCGTGAAGGAGCCGTCGTGATCCGCTTCGAGGACGTGTCCGTCACGTACGACGGCGTGGCCGAACCCACCGTCCGGCACGTGGACTTCGAGGTCCCGGAGGGTGAACTCGTCCTGCTCGCCGGTCCCTCCGGCGTCGGCAAGTCCACCGTGCTCGGCGCGGTCGGCGGCCTCGTCCCGCACTTCACCGGCGGCACGCTGAGCGGCCGGGTCACCGTGGCCGGCCGCGACACCCGCACCCACAAGCCGCGCGAACTCGCCGACGTGGTGGGCACGGTCGGCCAGGACCCGCTGTCCCACTTCGTGACGGACACCGTCGAGGACGAACTGGCCTACGGCATGGAGTCCCTGGGCCTCGCCCCGGACGTGATGCGCCGCCGCGTCGAGGAGACCCTCGACCTGCTGGGCCTGGCCGGCCTTAGGTCCCGCCCCATCGCCACGCTCTCCGGCGGCCAGCAGCAGCGGGTCGCCATCGGCTCGGTCCTCACCCCGCACCCGGACGTCCTGGTCCTGGACGAGCCGACCTCCGCCCTGGACCCCGCCGCCGCCGAGGAGGTCCTGGCCGTCCTCCAGCGCCTGGTCCACGACCTCGGTACGACGGTCCTGATGGCCGAGCACCGCCTGGAGCGGGTCATCCAGTACGCCGACCAGGTCGTCCTGCTCCCGGCCCCCGGCGAGGCGCCGCTCATCGGCGCTCCGGCGGACGTGATGGCGGTGTCCCCGGTGTACCCGCCGGTGGTGGGTCTGGGCAGGCTGGCGGGCTGGTCCCCGCTGCCGCTGACGATCCGGGACGCGCGCCGCCGGGCCGCTCCCCTGCGCGAACGCCTGGCCGGCCGGGAGATCCCGGACCGCACCCCGCCGCCGTCCGCCCCGCTCCCGGCGCCCCCCGCCCCGCGCCCGGTCGCCTCCCGTTGGCGCCGCCGCCGGAAACTCCCGGAGGCCACCTCGGCCCCCACCCCGTACGCCGCCGAGGTCCGCTCCCTCGCCGTGCGCCGCGACGGTGTCCAGGCCCTGCGCCACGTCGACCTGACCGTCTCCCCCGGCGAGACGGTCGCCCTCATGGGCCGCAACGGCGCCGGGAAGTCGACCCTGCTCTCGGCGCTCGTCGGCCTGGTCGAGCCGTCGGCGGGTTCGGTCCGCGCCGGGGACGCCGTGCCGCACCGCACGGCGCCGCGCGACCTCGTACGGCGGGTCGGCCTGGTCCCGCAGGAGCCGCGCGACCTGCTGTACGCCGACACGGTCGCCGCCGAGTGCGCGGCCGCCGACCGGGACGCGGAGGCGACCCCGGGCACCTGCCGCGCCCTGCTCACCGAACTGCTCCCCGGCGTCACGGACGACACCCACCCCCGGGACCTCTCCGAGGGCCAGCGCCTCACCCTGGCCCTGTCCGTCGTCCTCACCGCCCGCCCTCCGCTCCTCCTCCTGGACGAGCCGACGCGCGGCCTGGACTACGCGGCGAAGGCCCGCCTGGCCCGCATCCTGCGCGGTCTGGCCGCCGAGGGCCACGCGATCGTGCTGGCCACGCACGACGTGGAACTTGCCGCCGAGCTGGCCCACCGCGTCGTCCTGCTCGCCGACGGAGAGGTGATCGCCGACGGCCCGGCGGCGGACGTGGTGGTGGCCTCCCCGTCCTACGCGCCGCAGGTCGCCAAGGTGCTGGCGCCGCGCAAGTGGCTGACCGTGGCACAGGTACGGGAGGCCCTGTCGTGACCGGCGGCTCCCCTCCCCAGCGCCAGGCCCGCGCCGTGCGCCTCGGCCCCCGCTCGGTCGCCGCCCTCCTGCTGGTCAGCGCGGTCGGCGTGGCGGGCTTCGGGTGGCCCTTCCTGGCCCCGCCGGACGCCTCCCTGAACGCGCACGCGCAGGACGCGCCGTGGCTGTTCGCTGGCCTGCTGGTGCTGCTGGTGGCGGTGGTGGCGGCGACGATCTCGGAGTCGGGGCTGGGCCCGAAGGCCGTGGCGATGCTCGGCGTGCTGGCGGCGGCGGGCGCGGCGCTGCGCCCCATCGGCGCGGGGACGGCGGGCCTGGAGCCGATGTTCTTCCTCATGGTGCTCAGCGGCCGGGTCCTCGGCCCCGGCTTCGGCTTCGTCCTCGGCTCGGTCACCATGTTCGCGTCCGCGCTGCTCACCGGCGGGGTGGGGCCGTGGATGCCCTTCCAGATGCTGGCGATGGGCTGGTTCACGATGGGCGCGGGCCTGCTGCCGGGCCCCGACCGCCTGCGCGGCCGCGCGGAGCTGCTGATGCTGGCCGTGTACGGCTTCCTGGCGGCCTTCGCCTACGGCACGGTGATGAACCTGGCGGGCTGGACCTTCATGAACACCCTCGCCTCGAACATCGCCTTCGACCCGGACGCGTCGATCGCGGACAACCTGGCCCGCTTCCTCGCCTACTGCCTGGCGACGTCGCTGGGCTGGGACGGTGGCCGCGCCGCCATGACGGTTGTCCTGACCCTCGCCCTCGGCACCCCGGTCCTGAAGGCACTGCGCCGCGCGACCCGCAGGGCGGCCTTCGAGACGCCGGTCACGTTCCAGAAGTCCGACGAGGTGAGCCGCCCGTCGTAGCGGAAAACCTGCCGACGGTGAGCGAACGCGCCCCTATGGTGGCCCGATGACGTCGATCAAGAAGTTCCAAGTCACCTTCGACTGCGCGGAACCCGAGCGCCTCGCTCGATTCTGGTGCGAGGTGCTGGGGTACGTCGTACCGCCGCCACCGGCGGAGTTCGACACCTGGGACGACTACAAGCGCTCGCTGCCACCTGAGCGGCAGGACGCGTGGTTCGCCTGCGTCGACCCCTCGGGCGTGGGCCCGCGACTGTACTTCCAGCGCGTTCCCGAAGGGAAGGCCGCCAAGAACCGGCTGCATCTCGACGTGCGGGTGGGCACCGGGCTCGTGGGCGAGGAGCGCCTCGCCGCCCTTGAGGCCGAGTGCGCACGCCTGGTCCCGCTCGGCGCGGTCCACGTGCGCACGCTGTACGACGGCAACGACGCGTGCATCCCCATGCAGGACATCGAGGGCAACGAGTTCTGCATCGACTGAGGACCGCGAACGCGCCCTTCCCGCCTTCCTGTGGCACGACAGGCCCTAGCGGTGGGCGCTCACGCTCGTCCGGAACCGGCGGCGGTACTCGGTCGGGGTCGTGTCGAGTCTGCGGCGGAAGGCTCTGATCAGGGTGTCGACGGTGCCGAAACCGCAGGCGGAGGCGATGCGTTCCAGGGTCGCGTCGGTGGATTCGAGCTGCCGGCGTGCCACTTCCACGCGCGCCGACTCGACGTAGGCGTACGGGGTCGTGCCGAGTTCGGTCTTGAAGATGCGGGTGAGCTGCCGGTCGCTGACGTGGGCGTGGGCCGCGAGGTCGGCGACGGTGAGCGGTGCGGCGATGTTGCGCATGATGTGGTGGCGGAGGTCCTCGACGCGCCGGGTCGTGGAGACCTGCTCCAGCGGCACGCTGAACTGGCTCTGTCCGCTGGGCCGTTTCAAATACATCACGAGCTGCCGGGCCACCCGCAGCGCCACCGCCTCGCCGAGGTCGTCGGCGACGAGGGCGAGGGAGAGGTCGAGGCAGGAGCTGATGCCCGCGCCGGTCCACACGTCGCCCTCGCGGATGAAGATCGGGTCGGCGTCGACCTCGACCTCCGGATGCTCGTCGGCGAGCTGCCGCGCGGTCGACCAGTGCGTGGTGGCCCGCTTGCCGTCGAGCAGCCCGGCGGCTGCCAGGACGTGCGCTCCGACGCAGACGGACGTGACCCGCCGGGTCCGTTCCGCGAGCCGCCGCACCCAGTCGACCACCGTGGGATCGGTGAGCGCCCGGACCCGGCGCCGATCGTCGACCTCGACCGCGCCGGGCACGATCAGGGTGTCGATGCGCCGCGCGGACAGCTCCTCGAAGGTGGCGTCGGGCAGGACACGGACACCGGCGGCGGTGGTGACCGGGTCCGTGGTCCCGGCGGCGAGGACCACCTCGTAGCCCGCCGCGTCCTCCGTCTCGCGCCGCGCGAGGGAGAACACCTCCGGCGGCCCGGTGACGTCGAGCAGGTCGACGCCCTCGAAGAGCACGACGACGATCAGTCGTCCGACGGAGTTCACGGTTTTCTCCCACGGTCGCACGGCCATGTCGGTATCTGCAGGTTAGACGACATTGCCGACATCCCATGACCGGCCCTAGCGTCGTAGGCGCGGGTCGATCCGTCACCGCACCACCCCGAACGACACCAGGGAGTTCCCATGCCCAGAACCACGCTGCGCCGTCTCAGCGGGCTCGACGACACCCCCGCCAAGCTCGCCGACTCCACGCTGGTCCTCGTCGACTACCAGAACACCTACACGACCGGCGTGATGGAACTCGACGGCTGGCAGGACGCGCTCGACGCGGGCGCCCGGCTGCTGGCCCGCGCCCGCCGGGAAGGCGCCAAGGTCGTCCACGTCGTCCACGACGGCGGCGAGGGCAGCCCGTACGACCTCGGGGCCGAGATCGGGCAGATCCACCCGAGCGTCGCGCCGGTCGAGGGCGAGCCCGTCGTCACCAAGAAGGCGCCGGACTCCTTCTTCGGCACGGACCTCGGCGAGCACGTCGACGCGGCCGGAAACGACGACCTCGTCGTCGTCGGCTTCATGACGCACATGTGCGTGGCGTTCACCGCCCAGGGCGCCTTCCTGCGCGGCAACCGCCCCACCGTCGTCGCCGACGCCTGCGCCACCCGCGCCCTGCCGGTCGCGGACACCGAACTCGACGCCCGCCAGGTGCACTACGGCGCCCTCGCCACCGTCGCCGACATGTACGGCGTCGTCGTACCGTCGCAGGAGTCCCTGACCTAGCCAGGGCCTGTTTCTAGCGCCGAGGCAGGACAAGCGCGCACAGGGCGAAGACCAGGGCGCAAGCCGCCTGGACGAGCATGCAGATGGCCAACGCGGTCGTATAGGCCTCACCTGCCGGGGCGGTGGAGCCGGACAGGGCCGCGCCCAGCAGGCCGCCGGCGACGGCGACGCCGAGGCCCATCGCGGCTTGCTGGGTGGTCTGCAACGTGCCGGACGCCGCTCCCGCCATGGTCGACGGGACCTCCGCGATCATCGCTCCGACAAGCGGCCCGAACATGAAGGCCTGTCCGACCCCGACCCCGACGAGCAGAGCGCCGAACGTCCACGAGTCCAGGCCGGAGCCCTGGACGAACACGGACCCGGCCGTGCCGCTCAGGAGCGCGGCCTGAATGACTCCGCCGACGACCAGGAGCCTGCGGAACCCGAAGCGGGGCGCGAGCTTTCCCGACCAGATCGACACGGTGAGGAAGCACAGGGAGAACGGCAGCAGCACGAGGGCCGCGTGCATGGGTGACCAGCCGAGCCCCGTCTGCGTGGAGATCGCGTAGAGGAACGTGAACGCGCCGAACGCCGACTGGAGCAGCAGCGCCATCACCAGTCCGATCCGGTACGACCTGAGCCGGAACAGCGGCGGCGGTACGAGCGGCACGCCGTCGCCGCGGTGCAGCCGCAGCTGCCACCGCCAGAACACCGCGAAGAGCACCGGCGTCGCCCCCAGCAGCGCCCAGCACCAGACCGGCCAGCCCAGGGCGTCACCCTGGGAGACCGGCAGCATGAGCGCCAGCAGGGCGAGCCCGAGCAGAGCGGTCCCGGCCAGGTCGAGCGACCGGTGGCCGGGCGCACGGGTGTCGGGCAGCCAGCGCAGCGCCGCGCCGAACGCCAGCACGCCCATGACCACGCTCATCGCGAAGACCATGCGCCACGGAGCACCGAGCAGCGGGGCGGACAGCAGCACGCCGCCGAGGACCTGACCGATCGCGGTGGCCCCGCCCGCGGTCGCGCCGAACAGCGCCACGGCACGAGCCCGTTCGGCCCCCTGGGTCGACGCCGTGATCGTCGCCAGCACCTGAGGGACCATGGCCGCCGCGGAGATCCCGGTGAGGGCTCGCGCGACGATCAGCACGGTGATGTTCGGGGCGAGCGTCGCGCCCAGGGAGAACAGGGTGAAGCCGGCCATGCCGACCAGGAAGAGCAGGCGTCGCCCGTACAGGTCCCCGAGCCTGCCGCCGAGGACCATCGGGACCGCGAACCCCAGCGCGTACACCGACACCACCAGGGACTGCTCGGCGGCAGTGGCTCCCAGGGACGCGCCGATGTCGGGTACGGCGATGCCCGCGGCCGAGAAGCTGACCACCGACAGCAGCAGCGCCGACAGTGTGGTCAGGAGCCGGCCCGTCCCCAGCCCGGGAGCCGACGGTTGCGAGGGGGCCTGCGCGGACGGTGGCGCGGCGCGATCGTTCCTCGGCGCGGAAGATGCGGAAGATGTCGTCATGACCTCGACCCTGAAGGGCTGCTTATCCTGGCACCAGGAGCCCGTTTATGGGGGTACTGACCAGCACCTGGATGCCAGGTTCTCCGTACGGGAGACTGATGACATGACAGCGTCCAGGTCCGCCGCGATCCGGCGTGAACTCGGTGACTTCCTCCGGAGCCGCCGCGAACGCGTGACCCCGCAGCAGGCGGGCCTGCCGTCCACCGGGCGAAGGCGGACGCCCGGCCTGCGGCGTGAGGAAGTCGCTGTCCTCGCCGGAGTCGGCGTCACCTGGTACACCTGGCTCGAACAGGGTCGGCCGATCAACGTCAGCATTCAAGTCCTCCGGGCGGTCGCCCGCGTCCTGCAACTCGATGACGTCGAACAACGGCACCTGCACCAGCTCGCCGGATCGAGTACGCCGAAGGACGAGCCCGCCGAAGACGATCCGGGGCTCCCCGCGGCGTTCCAGCCCGTCCTGGACAAGCTCGACCCCTTCCCCGCATGCCTGCAGACGCCGCTGTTCGACGTGCTGGCCTACAACCGTGCCTACCGGTTCCTCTTCACCGACATGGACCTCATCCCGCCCGGTGAGCGCAACTGCGCGGTGCAGTTCTTCACCGACCCGGACTGGCGCAGCCGCTATGTCGACGGCGATCTGGTCGCCGCCCGGATGGTCGCGAGGATGCGTACCGAGACCGGCACCGAGCTGGGGGCCGCTGCCGCCGCCGGCATCGTCGACGACCTCCGGGAGCGATCGGAGGAGTTCGCCCAGCTGTGGGCCCGGCACGACGTGCTGCCCCAGCAGTACGAGACGAAGCGCCTCGACAGCCCCCTCGTCGGGCAGCTCCAGCTGAACTTCGTCTCCACCCATGTCCCGGACACCGGACACCGGATGACGGTGATGACGCCGGCCGACGAGTCCACCGCCCGGCGCCTGGCCCGGATGCTCTAGGCAGGCGCGCACTCGAACCACACGGTCTTGCCGCCCCTCGGCCCCGGCTCCACACCCCACTGGTCGACCACCGCGTCCAGCAGCGTCAGCCCCCGGCCGCACTCCGAGTCCTCGCTCACCGGCCCGGCCGGCACCGGCTGCCGGGGGCTCCCGTCCGACACCTCCACCCGGACCCCGCCCCCGCCCCCGCCCATCCGGCGCAGCAACAGCAGCGTGCAGCGGCGGTCCGGGACATGCCGTACGACGTTCGCCAGCAGCTCGGTCACGGCGAGTTCGACCGCGTCGGTCAACTCGGCGAGGTCCCACTCGTGCAGGTACGAGCGGACGATGCGCCGGACGTGCCGGGCCGAGTGGGCACCGGCCGTGAAGCTCATCCGGTACTGGTTCGCGCAGTGGCCCAGGAGGACCGAGGGAAAGTATTCGTTCACGGCACGAGCCTGACGTCGGGCGACTACCGTGAGCTACCGAACGGATACAACCGGTCCCGCCGTGGACCGAGTTGTGCGAGAGGGGGCTCTTCGCATGACCCACATCAACGTCCTCGACCCCGGCGCCTCGCCGCTCGACTACTACGGCTTCGAGCTACGGCGCCACCGAGAGGCCGCCGGGCTCACGCAGCGGCAGCTCGGCGACATCGTCAATTACACCGGCTCCCTGGTGGGCCAGATCGAGACGGCGAGGAAGGTCCCGACGCCGGAGTTCAGCGAGCGCGTCGACGCGGCACTGGGCACGGGAGGGTTACTGTCCCGACTCGTCGACCTGGTGATGCGCAGCCAGGTACCGGCCTGGTTTCAACAAGTGGCCGAGTTGCAGGCACGGGCCACGGAGATCTATTCGTTCGACACGCACATGGTCCACGGTCTCCTCCAGACCGAGGCCTACGCGCGTGCCGTCCTCGGGGTGCTGGACCAGAGCAACCTGGACGATAGGACATCAGTGCGGATCGCGCGACAGAAGATCTTCGAGAAGGACGAACCCCCGGTCTTCTGGGCCGTGCTGAGCGAGTGCGCGCTGCGCCAGGAGATGGGCGGCCGGGAGACCATGCGGGAGCAACTGGCCCACCTGTTGACCTTCGAAACCAACCCGCGGGTCAACGTCCAGATCCTGCCCTACTCTGCGGGCGCGCACGCGGGACTCCAAGGCTCATTCGACGTCTACCGCTTCGCGGGCGACCCGCCCATCATCTACACCGAGGGGTACGGCAGCGGGCATCCGACCGCCAACCCGAACACCGTCAAGGACTGCTCACTCCGATACGATCATCTCCAGGCATCCGCACTCTCCCTCAGAGACTCGGCGGAGCTGATCCGGCGCTTGATGGAGGAACGCTATGGAGAGCAACGTGACTCTGACGGGGATCCAGTGGCGTAAGTCCAGCTACAGCGGCGACCAGGGCGGCCAGTGCGTGGAGTGCGCGCCGCTCGGTCGGCTGGCCTGGCGCAAGTCGTCGTACAGCGGCGACCAGGGCGGCAACTGCCTCGAAGTCGCCGAACTGCCCGCCACCGTCGCCGTACGCGACTCCAAGACCCCGGCGGGCCCGACCCTCACGCTCGCCCCCGCCACGTTCAGCGCTTTCGTCGGCTGGGCCGCCACCGCCGAGTAGTCGGGCCCCGGTCCAGGTCAACGTTTCTGTTCGATTTATCGTCTTCGCACGTGTCCCTGCCGTGCACCCCGATGACGCCGAACGGAAACCTCGACCGTGGTCCCTGCCGAACTGACCGTCCTCCGGCCCGAACGGCGACGGGACAGACGCGCGAGCGACGCCCTGCGCGGCTTCGGGCGTCGGCATCGCGTGCCGTTGCTCGCGACCCTGCCCACCATCCCGCTGTACGCGGTGTGGTGGGCGTTTCTCGCCACCGGCGGCGGTGACCTCGCCGCGCAGGAGGCGTGGGCGGACTTCGCGACGGGGCACGGGAGTTCGGCGTACGGGCTGTTCTGGTACGGCGGGATGCACACCGCCAACTACAGCGTCATCTCCCCGTACTTGATGGCCGCGCTGGGCGTGCGCACGGTCACGGTCGTGTCCGGTCTCGCCGCCTCCTGGCTCGCGGCCGTGCTGGTGGTGCGGTGCGGGGTGCGCAGGCCCGTGTGGCCCGCGCTGCTGGCCTCGCTCGCGCTGTGGTGCGACGTGGCCTCGGGCCGGGCCACCTTCGCGCTCGGCGTCGCCCTCGCGCTGGCCGCCTGCGTGCCGCTGGTGCGGGAGCGGCGGCCGTGGCTCGCCGCCGGGTACGCGGCGCTGGCGACGATGGCCTCGCCGGTGGCCGGGCTGTTCCTGGCCGTGGTCGGGGCCGCGTTCCTGCTCGTCCGAGACTGGCGGCGCGCCCTCGTGCTGCTCATACCCCCGGCGGCCGTGGTCGGGCTGACGACGCTGTTCTTCCCCTTCACGGGGGAACAGCCGATGCCGTTCGCCCGAATATGGCCGCCGGTCGTGCTCGGCCTCGCCGTCACCGTGCTGGCCCCGTCCACCTGGCGGGTGGCCCGGTGGAGCGGGGCCGTTTACGCGCTCGGGACCGTGCTGACGTATCTGATCGCCTCACCGGTCGGCACGAACGTCGAGCGGTTCGCGGAGCTGTTCGCGCCCGCCGTGCTGCTGGCCGCGCTGCTCTCCGCCCCTCCCGCGCTCACCGCGGCCCGGTCGCGGCGGCTGGTGTCGGGGTTGCTGGCCGTCGCGGTCGTCTACTCCGCGGGCTGGGTGGGCAAGAAGACCGTCGACGACCTGAAGGTGTCCACCGTCGTGCCGGCCTGGGCCGCCGAGACGGACGGTGTCGTGGACGCCCTGGAGGGGCTCGGCGCCGACCGCACGCGGGTGGAGGTGGTGCCCGCCCGCAACCACCGCGAGGCCACCCTGCTCGCCCCGCACGTCAACCTGGCCCGCGGCTGGAACCGGCAGCTGGACGTGGAACGCGGGCGCCTGTTCTACGACGGCTCCTTCTCCGCGGCCACCTACCGGCAGTGGCTCGACCACTGGGCGGTGGGCTTCGTCGTCCTCCCGGCCGCCAAGCCGGACGGCCCCGCCGAGGCCGAGGCGGCGCTCGTGCGGGACCCGGAGCTGCGGCCCGAGTGGCTGGAGCAGGTCTGGCGGGACGCGCACTGGCAGGTCTTCCGGGTGCGGGACGCCGTACCGCTCGCCTCCGCGCCCGGCTCCGTCGTGAGTACCGCCCCCGCCGACCTGGTGCTGCGCGTGGAGGAGCCCGGCGCGGTGACCGTGCGGGTCGCCTGGTCGCCGTGGCTGCGCAGCGACGGCGGGTGCCTCACCCAGGACGGCGAGTTCACCCGGCTGACCGTCGAGGCGCCGGGCGAGTACCGGATCAGCTCCCGGTACGGTCCTTCGCCGGGGGCGGGGGGTCACTGCTGACGTCCGCCGCGGGTTCCCGGGCCGTCTTCGTCGTCGCCGCTGCCGCTGCCGCCGTGACCGTCCTGGCCCGCGGCCCCTGGAACCAGTACGTCAGCCCGAAGCCCGCCGCGACCACCGCCGCGCCGCCCACCGCGTCCAGGACCCAGTGGTTGCCGGTCGCCACGATCGCCGAGACCGTGAAGAGCGGGTGGAGCAGGCCCAGGGCCTTCATCCACACCCTCGGCGCGATGACCGCGATCACCACCCCGCACCACAGCGACCAGCCGAAGTGCAGCGACGGCATCGCCGCGTACTGGTTGGTGAGGTGCGTCAGCGTGCCGTAGTCCGGCTTCGTGAAGTCCTGCACGCCGTGCACGGTGTCGATGATCCCGAGCCCCGGCATCAGCCGCGGCGGGGCGAGCGGGTAGAGCCAGAAGCCGACCAGGGCCAGCAGCGTGGCGAAGCCCAGGGAGGCGCGGGCCCAGCGGTAGTCGACCGGGCGGCGCCAGTACAGGACGCCGAGGACGGTCAGCGGGACGATGAAGTGGAACGACGTGTAGTAGAAGTCGAAGAAGTCCCGCAGCCAGCCGACCTTGACCACCGCGTGGTTGATCGCGTGCTCGATGTCGATGTGCAGGAAACGCTCGATGTCGAGGATCTGCGTCCCGTGCTCCTCGGCCCGCGCCCGGCCCGCCGAGTTGCTGCCGCCGGTCGCCGCGAGGCGGACCTGGGAGTAGGCGGCGTAGGTGACCCGGATGAGGAGCAGCTCCAGGAGGAGGTTGGGGCGGGTGAGGACCCGGCGCAGGAACGGCAGCAGCGGGACGTGCTTGAAGCGGGTCGGGACCGGCGGCGCGTAGGCCGTCGGGACCGGCGTCCCGAAGTACGGCGACGTGCGCGGCAGGAAGGGCACGGCGACGGCGGCGGCCAGCGCGGCGAGCAGCACGACGTTGTCCCGCAGCGGGTACAGGGCGGCCATGTTCGGCAGCATCATCTTCGCGGGCAGCGTCATCACCAGGACGACGGCGACCGGCCACACCAGCCGGTCGGAGGCCCGCTTGCCGACCCGGCCGACGACCGCGGGCAGCACCCACAGCAGCTGGTGCTGCCAGGTGGCCGGCGAGACGACGACGGCCGCGCAGCCGGTGACGGCGACCGCGAGCAGCAGCTGGCCGTCGCGGGCGTAGCGCACGGCGCGGCGCAGGGCGAGGACGGCGACGGCCGCGCCGAGCAGCAGGAAGAGGGCGATCTCCAGCGGACCGTTCAGGCCGAGGCGGAGCAGGGCGCCGTGCAGCGACTGGTTGGCGAGGTCGTCGGCCTCGCCGCCCAGGCCGACGCCGGCCATGTGGTGCACCCAGTACGTGTACGAGTCGTGCGCCATGGCCGCCCAGGCGACGGCCGTGCAGGCGACGAACGTGATCCCGGTCGTCACGGCGGCGCGTCTGCGGTCGGTGAACCACAGCAGCGGGACGAAGAGGAGGACGGTCGGCTGGAAGGCGGCGGCGACACCGATCAGCACGCCGCCCACGCGGTCGCCCTGGGCCCCCCGTACGGCGAAGCAGCCGAGGAGGACGAGGAGGACCGGGATGATGCTGGTCTGGCCGAGCCAGAACGCGTTGCGCACCGGCAGCGACAGCATCAGCAGGCTGATGGCGACCGGCGCCGCCAGCAGCGCCGTACGGCGTCCGACCGGCCGGGGCAGGGCGCGGGCCGCGACCAGGCCGAGGGCGACGACCAGCAGCAGC
This sequence comes from Streptomyces sp. NPDC034099, assembly GCF_055575415.1. Taxonomy (NCBI): domain Bacteria; kingdom Bacillati; phylum Actinomycetota; class Actinomycetes; order Kitasatosporales; family Streptomycetaceae; genus Streptomyces; species Streptomyces sp. NPDC034099. The sequence goes on from NZ_JBVISR010000002.1 coordinate 105,211, forward strand.
GAACCGAAGGTCCAGCCCCAGCCGAGGGCCTGCTCGGCGGCGCGGGTGAAGGGTTTGAGGACCAGGCCGACGAACGGGGTGCCGGTGAACTGCGTGGAGTCGTAGAGGGACCCCTCCACGTGCAGGACGCCGTGCTCGCCGACCCAGGTCTCCAGGTCCGTCAGCCGTTCCCCGCGCGGTGTGCCGAGGACCGCGGCCACCTGTCGTACGGCCAGGACGGCGGCGATCAGCCACAGGCCGAGGCGTGCGACGCGCAGTCGTGCTCTGGTCGCGTCGGCGGCCGAGGCTCCGAAGGACTCCGCCGGTCGCCCACTGTGCTCCGCATTCGCCACGCCTCGTCGGCCTCCGCCCCGTTCGTAACGTCCGTACGTACCGTACGTACCGCGTTCGTGTACGCGGTGTGTCGTCCCTGCGAACCCTATGAGGCTCGCACCACCCCCGGAGGAGGACGCGAGCACCCCCCACTCAACCTGACAGCCGCCCGCTTTTTGCTTCGGGGAGCGAGAAGGATCACAGCTCGCGGGTGGACGGACGGCGCGCGGCACGCGCATGTGCCCTGCGTGGACGCCTTTTTGGTGCAGTGTGCAACGAAAAGCATACCGGGCGTAAGCGGCGCATCAGCGCCTATGGTCGCTTTTCCGCCCGTGGCCGAGAGCCGCGGGTTCTTTCCGGCCCGGCGACAGCGCCGCCGTGCGGGTCGTGGCGTTCCCGCCTCCGTCCCTGTCCCCGTCGAAAGTAGGCGAGCGTAGTTTTGTCGGCCGCCCCCGTCGCCGCTGCTCCTCCGTCCCGTACGGCCCCCGTCCCCGTCCCGTGTGCCGCCGGCGCGCCCACCGCCACCGATCCCGCGCTCGTGAGGCGCGCCGTCAAGGCGGCGGCGCTGGGCAACGCGATGGAGTGGTTCGACTTCGGCGTCTACAGCTACATCGCCGTGACGCTGGGCAAGGTCTTCTTCCCGTCGGGCAACCCGACCGCGCAGCTGCTCTCCACGTTCGGCGCCTTCGCGGCGGCGTTCCTGGTCCGGCCGCTGGGCGGCATGGTCTTCGGTCCGCTCGGGGACCGGGTCGGGCGGCAGAAGGTGCTCGCCGTGACGATGATCATGATGGCGGCGGGCACGTTCGCCATCGGCCTGATCCCGTCGTACGCGACGATCGGTGTCTGGGCGCCGGTGCTGCTGCTGGCCGCGCGGCTGGTGCAGGGCTTCTCCACCGGCGGTGAGTACGCGGGCGCGTCCACGTTCATCGCCGAGTACGCGCCGGACCGGCGGCGCGGGTTCCTGGGGAGCTGGCTGGAGTTCGGCACGCTCGCCGGGTACATCGGCGGCGCCGGTCTGGTGACGCTGATGACGGCGCTGCTGTCGGACGGCGACCTGATGTCCTGGGGCTGGCGGATCCCGTTCCTGATCGCCGGGCCGATGGGCATCGTCGGGCTGTACCTGCGGATGCGCCTCGAGGAGACGCCGGCGTTCGCGGCCGAGGTGGAGAAGGCAGAGACGACGCGGCGCAAGGTGCCGCTGCGGGAGATGGTCACCGGTCAGTGGCGGGCGCTGCTGCTCTGCGTCGGCCTGGTGCTGGTCTTCAACGTCACCGACTACATGCTGCTGTCGTACATGCCGAGCTACCTGACCAGCGAGCTGAAGTACGACGAGACGCACGGGCTGCTGGTGGTGCTGGCCGTGATGGCGCTGATGATGGTCGTCCAGCCGTTCGCGGGCGCGCTGACCGACCGGGTCGGGCGGCGGCCGGTGATCGCCGCGGGCTGCGCGGGCTTCCTGCTGCTGTCCGTCCCGGCGCTGCTGCTGATCCGCCAGGGCAGCCTGCTCGCGGTGGCGCTGGGCATGGCCGCGCTGGGCCTGCTGCTGGTCTGTTTCACGGCCTCGATGCCGTCGGCGCTGCCGGCGCTGTTCCCGACGCGGGTGCGGTACGGCTCGCTGTCGATCGGCTTCAACGTCTCGGTGTCCCTGTTCGGCGGGACGACGCCGCTGGTGGTGACGGCGCTGATCGGGGCGACGGGCAACATGATGATGCCCGCTTACTACATGATGGCCGCGGCCGTGGTCGGCGGCGTGGCGGTGTGGTTCATGACGGAGTCGGCGGGACGCCCGCTGCCGGGCTCGGCACCGGCGGTCGAGGAACGCGAGTAGCCCGGACCGGCCGGAACCGTCGCGCTTCGCCGCGGCCCCCGGGCCGCTCTGCCCGACGGCCGGGGTGATGGGTCAGACTTGCGGAAGAGCGGGACTCCTCTCCCGCCGCACCGTTGCCGCAGGAGGCCCCGCATGAGCGAGTCGCAGCTCTGGGACGACGTCGACACCTACTTCATCAGCCACCTCGCACCCGACGACGAGGCCCTGGCGGCCGCCCGCAGGGAGAGTGACGCCGCCGGGCTGCCGCCGGTGAACGTCACCGCCAACCAGGGCAAGCTCCTGCAGCTCCTCGCCCAGCTCCAGGGCGCCCGCACCGTCCTGGAGATCGGCACCCTCGGCGGCTACAGCACCATCTGGCTGGCCCGCGCCCTGCCCGCCGACGGCCGGCTGGTCACGCTGGAGTACAACGCCCGGCACGCGGAGGTCGCCGTCCGCAACATCGCCCGGGCCGGCCTCGACGCCCTCGTCGACGTACGCGTGGGCCCGGCCCTGGAGTCCCTGCCGAAGCTCGCCGACGAGAACCCGCCGCCCTTCGACCTGGTCTTCATCGACGCCGACAAGGGCAACAACCCGCACTACCTCGAGTGGGCGCTCAGACTCACCAGCGCCGGCAGCCTGATCGTCCTCGACAACGTGGTCCGCGGCGGCCGGGTGGCCGACGCCGACGACAGTGCCGACGACGTGCGCGGCACCCGCGCCGCCATCGAGCTGATCGGCGGCCACCCCCGGCTCAGCGGCACCGCGCTCCAGACGGTCGGCGGCAAGGGGTACGACGGGTTCGCGCTGGCGCGCGTGCTGCCCTGAACGCGGGCCGGGCCTACACCTCGTGGTAGAAGCCGACGTTGACGCTGCGCGGCTCCGCGCGGTCCTGGACCACCACCTCGCCGCTGCCGCCCCTGGGCAGCGGCACGGTGCCGCCGTACGTCATGGGCTGCGCCTGCGCGTGTCCGGCGACGGTCAGCCGGACCTCGCAGGAGGGGTCCGGCTGGGAGCCGCGGAGCCAGGTCAGCCGCCAGGTGCCGTCCGGGCCGCACCGGAACTCCAGGTGGACCCGGGAGACGAACAGCCAGTCGTCCGGCGTCGACAGCCGGCACACGGACCTGTCCCTGCCCACCCGCAGCACCGCGTCCGGCTCGCTGGGCGCGTCGGCCATCTGCATGCCGGCCGTGGCGCCCGCGTCCGCCGCGGAGACGGCGGCCATGGTGAGTTCGAGCACGGTGCGCTCCTTCGGGTCCGTTGGCTTGTCGCCGCCGCATGATAGATCGACCGGTGGAGTGGTGTCCGGCACAATGGGGTCATGACCGAGCGAAAGCCACCCGGCGTCGACTTCGAGTCCTGGGTCGACAAACAGATTCGGGACGCCGAAGCCCGCGGCGAGTTCGCCGACCTGCCCGGCGTGGGCAAGCCCCTGCCCAGCGAGATGGACAGCACCTACGACGAACTGTGGTGGGTCAAGCGGAAGTTGGCCCGCGAGGGCTTCTCCGTGCTGCCGCCCACGCTGGCCCTGCGCAAGGAGGCGGAGGACGCCCTGGAGGCGGCGGCGAAGGCGCCGTCGGAGCGGGTGGTCCGCCGCATCGTCGAGGAGATCAACGTCAAGATCCGCGACGTCATGTTCAAGCCGCCGCCCGGCCCTCCGCTGGGTCTGAAGCCCTACGACGTCGAAGAGGTCGTACGGCGGTGGCGGGAGGGCCGGGCGGCGGGGTGACGCCCGTGGTTCACACGCGCATCAGGCGGTCCGCCAGCTCGCGGTAGTCCCGCAGGGCCAGGCGGAGCTGCTCGGTGTCCGTACTCGGCGCGCCGCTGTCCGGCCCGGCCTCCTGCCAGGCGGTGCGCAGGGTGCGGCGGTGGTGGGTCACGGCGTCCGTGAAGCGGGCGGCGACCTCCTCCAGGACGCGGTCGGCCTCCTCGACGGAAGCGCGTGGCGCGTCGACGAACCCGGCCACCGCACGGTGCAGCCGCTCACCGAGCCGGTCCAGCTCATCGGCCGGCAGGAGCGGCCCGACGGCCGCCGCGGGGGCGGAGGTGGACGCGGAAGCGTCCACCGGGGTGGCCGCCGGGGGTGCTGCGGCGGTGCTCCCGGGCTCGGGCTCGGCGGTGACCACCCCGGGTTCGGACCGGGCGGTAGTCCCGGCGCCCGGTCCGGCGGTGGTGCCGCGCCGAGCGGACGTGCCGGGCCGGGGCCCGGCGGTGGTGCCGGGCTCAGCGGTGATCGCGGGCTCGGGCTCGGCGGTGATCCCGGGCTCGGACCGGGCGCCAGCCGCGGCGCCGGACCGGCCGGGGTCGCCCCGCCGAGCGGTCGTGCCGGGCTCGGCGGTGGTGCCGGGCTGGGGTTCGGCGGTGGTGCCGGGCTGGGGCTCGGCGGTGGTGCCGGGCTCGACCGCGGTGTCGCGGCGGGGTTTGCCTGCCATGTCGGGCATCGCTTCAGCTCTCCTTCGGTCGGCGCTTGCCGAGCGACCACGTGTGGGGCTCGTGGGATGCGGGGGCGGCGGGAGCCGGTTCACCGGCTTCCGTACCGGTCCGCTGCCGCCCGGCGTCGTGGCGGCCCGTGCGTACCAGGGCCTCGAACAGCGCGCGGGCCTCGACCATGGACGCGCGCATCTCCTCCGTGCCCGCACCGCCGCCCTGCGCCTCGTCCGCGCGCGCGTGCGTCACGCGGTGCACACGGCGGTAGCCCTCGACATGGTGGGCGTGGTGCACGGACAGCGCCGTGAGCTGCTCCTCGTACTGGCCGCCGTCCGGGAAGCCCCGCGCGGCGGCCAGTTCCGCGAGCAGCCGGTCCGCCTCGCCGACCGCCTCGCGCGGGGAGTCGACGAAGCGCTCCTGGGCCGCGGCCCAGCGCGCCTCGAAGCTCTCGCGCTCGGCGGGCTCCAGGGGCCGGGTGCGCAGCGACCCGTGTCGCCGCACCCGTTCGGCCAGTTCCCGTTCCGCGGCCTTGGTGTCGCCGTCGTGCCGGGCCACGGCCAGGTCGTACTCGGGCCCGAAGCGCCGCTTCAGGCTTCCGCCGTGCTGGGGGCCCCGTGCGCGCAGGGCAAGAACGGCCGCGACGGCGAGCACGGCCGCCACGATCACGATCAAAGCGATGATCACGCCTGTGGACATGAGTGCCTTCCGGGTTCTTCGGCCTGCCGGCTCTCCGAGCGGGCCGGTTCGCCGTTCGTGTTGCCCCGCAGTCCGGGCTCAAACGGCGCACCGGGTGCGCCGACGGCACACCGGTGGGAAAATACGCTTGCCCACCGCACCGGTCCCTGCCGACCATGCCCGTCATGACCTGGACCGTCGCCCCGGAACCGTACGACTCCCCCGTAGCCACCGCCCTCTGGCGTGCGTACTACACGGAGGTGAGCGACCGCTGGTACCAGCTGTACGAGGGGCGCTCCACCGACCCGGCCGAGCTGGAGCGGGAGATCGCCGCGTATCCCGGCGCCGATCTCGTGCCTCCCCGGGGGCAGTTGCTGGTCGCGCGCTACGGCGGTGAACCGGCCGGCACCTCGGGCGTACGGCTGCTGGACGACACCACCGCCGAGCTGACCCGGGTGTTCCTGTACGGCGCGATGCGCGGCCGGGGCGGCGCGGCGCTGCTCGTACGGGCCGCCGAGGACGCGGCACGGGCGCTCGGGGCCCGCCGCATGGTCCTCGACACCCGGGGCGACCTCGTCGAGGCCCGCGCCCTGTACGCACGCCTCGGCTACACCGAGACCGAGGCGTACAACGACAGTCCGTACGCCGAGCACTGGTTCCGCAAGGCGCTGCGCCAGGAGTCCTGAGACGGCTCTCGGAACAGGGCTCGTCGGCGGGCTCCCGGCGGCTCCCGGGAGCGCTCAGCCCGCCCGTGCGGGCGTACGACCCTCGTGCGGGCGCTCCCGCTCCGAGCCGCACAGTTCGCCGGTCAGTTCCCGCACCAGCCGCACCAGGTCGGTCGGGCGGTCCGGGCCCCACCAGTCGCCGAGCAGCTCGGCGAGCGAGTCCTCGCGGGCCAGCGCCAGCCGTTCGGCGACCTCGCGGCCCCGGCCGGTGAGGACCAGGTCGGGGCCCTCGCGGACGGCCAGGTGCCGCTCCTCGACCTGGCGGGCGGCGGCCATCACGGTGGCCAGCGGGACCGGGCTGCGCTCCGCGAGCTGGGCCGGCTCGACCCGGCCGTACTTCCTGACCCGCAGCAGCATCCAGCTCGACGCGGGCAGCAGGTCGTAGCCCGCGCGCGCGGTGATCCGGCGGTAGATCTCCCGGCGGCCCTCCCGGGTGCCGAGGACCGACAGGGCACGGCACACCTCGTCGTGCGAGGAGCGTTCCACCGGGTTGCTCGCGAGGGTCTGGGTGGCGTCCGGCGCCGTGACCGAGCCGCGCAGCCTGTCCTCCTTGAGGAACCAGGCCAGCAGGAAGGCGACGAGGGCGACGGGGGCGGCGTACAGGAAGACGTCGGTGATGGAGGAGGCGTAGGCGTGGATCGCCCCGGGGCGCAGCGCGGGCGGCAGGGCGCCGATGCCGCGCGGGTCGGCCTTGAGGGTGTCCACGGAGACGCCGGGCGGCAGGGCGGCGCCCCGGAAGGCGTCCGTGAGCTGGGTGCCGAGGCGGCTCGCGAAGACCGTGCCGAAGATGGCCACGCCGAACGACGCGCCGATGGACCGGAAGAAGGTCGCGCCGGAGGTGGCGACGCCCAGGTCCTCGTAGGGGACGGCGTTCTGCACGATGAGGACGAGGACCTGCATCACCAGGCCGAGTCCCAGGCCGAAGACGAAGAAGTAGGCGCTCACCTCGGCGGTGGAGCTGTGCTCGTCGAGCCGGTGCAGCAGGAGCAGTCCGAGGGTGGTGACGGCGGTGCCCGCGACGGGGAACACCTTCCAGCGGCCGGTACGGCTGACGATCTGCCCGGAGACGGTCGACGACAGCAGCAGGCCGAACACCATCGGCAGCATGTACACACCGGACATGGTGGGCGTGACACCCCGCACGACCTGCAAGAACGTCGGCAGGTACGTCATCGCGCCGAACATCGCGAAGCCGATGACGAAGCTGATGACGGCGGAGAGCGTGAAGGTGCGGACGCGGAAGAGCTTGAGGGGCAGGACGGGCTCGGCGGCCCTGCGCTCCACGGCCACGAAGCAGGCGGCCAGGACGACCGCGAGCACCGCGAGGCCGATGATCTGCGGGGAGCCCCAGGCCCAGGTCGTGCCGCCGAGCGAGGCCACCAGTACCAGGCAGGTGGCGACGGAGGCGATGAGGAGGGTGCCGAGGTAGTCGATGACGTGCCGGGTGGTGCGGCGCGGGATGTGCAGGACCGCCGCGATCACGGCGAGCGCGACGACGCCGATGGGCAGGTTGATGTAGAAGACCCAGCGCCAGCTGAGGTGCTCGGTGAAGACCCCGCCGAGCAGCGGTCCGAGCACGCTGGTCGCACCGAAGACCGCGCCGAACAGCCCCTGGTAGCGGCCTCGTTCGCGGGGCGGCACCAGGTCGCCGACGATCGCCATCGACAGCACCATCAGCCCTCCGCCGCCCAGGCCCTGGAGGGCGCGGAAGGCGATCAGCTCGGACATGCCCTGCGCGATGCCGCACAGCGCGGAACCGACCAGGAAGATCCCGATCGCCAGCTGGAACAGCTTCTTGCGCCCGTACTGGTCGCCGAGCTTGCCCCACAGCGGGGTCGCCGCGGTGGCCGCCAGCAGATAGGCGGTGACCACCCAGGACAGGTGCTCCAGGCCCCCCAGGTCGCTGACGATGGTCGGCAGCGCCGTCGACACGATGGTCTGGTCGAGCGCGGCGAGCAGCATGCCGAGGAGCAGGGCTCCGATGGAGACGAGTACGCCGCTGGAGACCTGCTCCCGCTCCCCCGGTGCCGCGGGCCCCGCCGGGTCCGGCTCCCTCGCCTCGCGCACATCTTCGGCCATCGCGACCTCCACAGGTGTCATGACCCTCACGGGGTGCCGACGCGCACTGCCCATCCCGGTCGGTGTGACCGGTTATGGCCGTTTCAGTCCTCCAGGAAGCCGACATTCCGGGGGCGTGTGCGCCGAAGTGTGGAGAAGATCTGCATAATCTCTGGAGTTCGCGAGGGGAGTCGCGAGGGGAGGGACGAACGCGTGGATCAGCACAAGGAGCCGTCGCAGGAGCGGCCTGCGGGGGCCTCGTGCCCGGAGTGCGGCACACCCAGGGCGGCGGACAACACCCCGTCCTGCGCCTGCGGCACCAGGGCGTCCGACGCCCTGCGCGACGCCCGCACGGCCCAGGCAGCGGCGGCGGAGGACTTCGACCCGCTGCGCATACGGCCGTACGTCGAGCTGGACGGGGCCGGGGAGGCCCCGGAAGCACCCGACGCGTCCGGCGGGCCCGCGGAGCACCTTGACGCGCCCGCGTCGCCCGCGCCCCCCACGGAGTCCGCGTCGCCGGGGTCCGACCCGGACGCCACCATGGCGCTGCGGGCCGTCGACGCCGGAGCCGGTGCGGGTTCCGGTGCCGGTGCGGGTTCCGCAGCCGCTTCCGGTGCCGGCTCGCCCGACGGGGGCACGGAGGCGACCTCCGCCCTGCCGACGCCCCTGGCCCCGTCGGCCGGCTCGCCCAGCGCGCACGACCTGCGCCTGTTCGAGACCTCCGCCACCGCACCCCTCCCCCGGGCGGACCCGGGGACGGGCGACTCGGGCGGGGGCGGCCGGCCACCGCGGAGGCGGCGCAAGGGCGTACTGCTGAGTGCCGCCGGAGCGGTCGTGGTCGTGATCGGCGCGGCGGGATTCGCGAGCGGGCTGTTCTCGTACGACACCCCGTCGCGGGACGGGGCGCTGCCGGACGAGGTCCGGGCGAGCGTGCCGGACCCGTCGACCAGCGAGGCCGCGCCGAGCGCGGAACCGAGCGCGTCGTCCGCCGCGCCCTCGCCCTCCTCGTCCCCCTCGACCTCCGCGTCCGCCTCCCCGTCGGGCGAGGCGAGCGCTTCGGCCTCACCGTCCCCGTCGGCGTCGAGCGCCTCGCCCACACCGTCCCGGTCGGCCGAGCCGACGCACAGCACGACCGCGCCGGACGTCGACGCCTCGCAGGAGTCCGAGGACGACGGCGACTCCGGCGGCGGCCCCACACTGCGGAGCGGCGACCGGGGGCCGGAGGTCGTCGAACTCCAGCAGCGCCTGAAAGAGAAGTGGATGTACTGGGGCGACCTCGACGGCGACTACGACCGCCAGGTCGAGGACGCCGTCCGCCAGTACCAGTGGGAGCGCGGCATACGCACCGACGGGGCCGGCGTCTACGGCCCGGACACCCGCCGCAGGCTGGAGTCCGAGACGCGGGAGCCGTAGGGCCGGGGTCCTCGGCGGGCTGCGTCAGCCGATGTGCGGACCCAGGGGCCCGGCAGGCGCCCTCAGCCGATGTGCAGGCGCAGGGTGCCGTCCGCGCCGGCCTCGACCCGTACCCGCGTCAGGTCCTCCACGACCGCGTCCGGCCCGTGCAACCCGGCGCGCGGGCCGACCCCGACGACCCGCATCCCGGCGGCGCGCGCGGCCGCGATGCCGGCGCCGGAGTCCTCGAAGGCGACGCAGTCGGCGGGGGCGACGCCCAGTTCGGCGGCGCCCTTGAGGAAGCCCTCCGGGTCGGGCTTGCTCGCGCCGACCGACTCGGCGGTGACCCGGACATCCGGCTGCGCGAGCCCGGCGGCGGCCATCCGCGCGGTGGACAGCGCCACGTCGGCCGAGGTCACCAGGGCGTGCGGCAGACCGCGCAGCGAGGCGAGGAAGTCCGACGCGCCGGGGATCGCGACGACGCCCTCGGTGTCGGCGGTCTCCTCGGCGAGCATGCGCGCGTTGTCGGCGTGGTTCTGCTCCATGGGCCGGTCGGGCAGCAGCAGCGCCATCGAGGCGTAGCCCTGCCGTCCGTGGACGACCTTCATGACCTCGTCGCCGTCCAGCCCGTGCCGGTCGGCCCAGCGCCGCCAGACGCGCTCCACGGCGGCGTCCGAGTTGACGAGGGTGCCGTCCATGTCGAGCAGCAGGGCGCGGGCGGGCAGAACGGTGGTGGTGGCCGTCATTGGCAGACTCCAAGGCGCGGGGAGGGAACAAGGCGGCCCCGCCCGCCGGTCAGGGAGAGCGGGCGGGAGCCACTTTGTTCATCCACGGTACAAAACAGACCGGGGTTCGCGCCACCGGCGCCCGCCGACCGGAAGCGCCGAAACCCGGCGCCCGCCGCTCAGCCGGCGATCGCCTCCCACAGGCTCCACACGCCGAGACCCAGCATGAGCACCGCCGCGATCTTCGTGATCAGCCCCAGCGGCACCCGCTTCATCAGGGCCTTTCCACCGACGATGCCGAGCCCGGCCACCGCCCACAGCGCGAGCACCGCGCCGAGGCCGACGGAGAGCGGGTCGTCGTAGCGGGCCGCGAGGTTGGCCGTCATGATCTGCGTCAGGTCACCGAACTCGGCGACCAGGATGAGCATGAATCCCGCCCCGGCGACCTTCCAGAAGGACTGGTCCCGCGGCTTGCGGACCTCCTCGTCCTCGTCGTCCTTCTTCATCAGCAGCACGGCGGCGCCGCCCAGGAACAGCACCCCGGTCACCGCGTGCACGATCTGCTGGGGCAGCAGGGTCAGCACGCTGCCGGCCGCGACCGCGAGCACCACGTGCAGCAGGAAGGCGGCGGCCACGCCCGCGAAGACGTACGAGGCGCGGTAGCGGGTGCCGAGGACGAGGCCGGCGAGCGCGGTCTTGTCGGGCAGTTCGGCGAGGAAGACGACACCGAAGACGAGCGCCGTCACGGTCAGGCTGATCAAGATTCCTCAATCGGTCGGGGCCACCCCACCGAGAGTGCTGATTGCGCGGACCTCACGATCCCCGCGACACGCGACACCTCGGCACGGCAGCACACGGATCCACCCCTGCCGTACGGCACGGGCGTGCACTGCTGGCCGAAGGTCTCGCTGGCCGGCCCCGCGCACGAGGCCTGCCTCCGGGCGCCGGCTCAGACGAGCTGAGCAGTATGTCGACGGTCCGGCGAAGAGCTACTCCCCTTCTGCGCCGTCCATAGTACGCGAACCCCCGGGCGGCGCCGAGGGCCGAAGGTCCCGCCGCCGCTCCGCCCGACTCGTGTCACGAGTCTCGCCGCACTTCTAGACGTGCCATGCACACGTCACTAACTTCTAACCGTCCGCACACCCGTACGCCATGCGGCGTCGCGAGCATTCCCCTGCCCGCGCCCCAACACCCCCACACCCAAAGGGAGTTCGCATGCCGAAGTTCTACGCGCGTCGACGGCTCGGTTTCCTCGCCGCGTTCACCGGACTCATAGCCTCCGCCGGGCTCCTCAACGGCCCGGCCGCCTCCGCCGCCCTCCCCACCCCGGTCAGCGCGGCCACCGCCCGCACCTACCTCGCCTCCCTCACGGTGGCCACCGAGGACCGCACCGGCTACGACCGCGACCTCTTCCCGCACTGGATCACGCAGTCGGGCACCTGCAACACCCGCGAGACGGTCCTCAAGCGCGACGGCACGAACGTCGTCACCGACTCCGCCTGCGCCGCCACCAGCGGCAGTTGGTACTCCCCCTACGACGGCGCCACCTGGTCCGCCTCCGCCGACGTCGACATCGACCACCTGGTGCCGCTCGCCGAGGCGTGGGACTCCGGTGCCGACTCCTGGACCACCTCGCGGCGGCAGTCCTTCGCCAACGACCTGACCCGGCCCCAGCTCCTCGCCGTCACCGACAACGTCAACCAGGCCAAGGGCGACCAGGACCCGGCCACCTGGATGCCCTCGCGCAGCGCCTACCGCTGCACGTACGTGCGCGCCTGGGTGCAGGTGAAGTACTACTACGACCTCTCGGTCGACTCGGCGGAGAAGTCCGCCCTGCAGGGCTATCTCGCGAACTGCTGACGCCCCCCGCCCGCCGTCCGTTCGGCGCGGGCCCTCCCCACCGGCCTTTGTCGCCCCGTACCGTACGGGGCGACAAAGGAGAGGATCATCATGGCGGAACTGCGCCTGGGGCCACTGCTGAGGTACACCGACGGTTCCCGCGCGACCGTCTGGGTCGAGACGGACGGCCCCTGCACGGCCGAGGTGCGCTGCGCCGACGGCGCCCGCGGCACGGCCCCCAGCTTCCGGATCGCGGACCACCACTACGCCCTGGTGCCGGTCGGCGGCCTGACCCCCGGTACGGCGACGGAGTACGAGGTGTTCCTCGACGGCACGCCCGTGTGGCCGCTGCCGGACTCCCGCTTCCCGCCCTCGGTGATCGCCACACCCACGGACGAGGACGGCCTGCGCGTCGCCTTCGGCTCCTGCCGCTGGGCGGCGCCACCGGCCGGCGGCAAGGACCCGGTGGGCCCGGACGCTCTGGACACCCTCTCCGCCCGCGTCGCGGCCGACCCCGGGGGCGCCCGCCCCGACGTGCTGCTGCTGATCGGCGACCAGGTGTACGCCGACGAGGTCTCCGACGCCACGCGCCGGTGGATCGCCGGCCGCCGCGACCTGGAGCGACCTCCCGGCGACCAGGTCGCCGACTACGAGGAGTACACCCGCCTCTACTACGAGTCCTGGCTCGACCCCGAGGTGCGCTGGCTGCTGTCCACCGTGCCCAGCTGCATGATCTTCGACGACCACGACGTCATCGACGACTGGAACACCTCCGCCGCCTGGCTCGCCGACATGCGGGCCACCGACTGGTGGCAGGAGCGGCTGCTGAGCGGGCTGATGTCGTACTGGGTGTACCAGCAGCTGGGCAACCTCTCCCCGGACGAACTGGCCGCCGACCCGCTGTACACGGCCGTCCGCGAAGCGCCCGACGGCACCGGCGCCCTGCGGGAGTTCGCCGCACGGGCCGACGCCGATCCGGCCTCGGTCCGCTGGAGCTACCGGCGCGACTTCGGGCGCACCAGGCTCCTGATGGTCGACTCCCGCGCGGCCCGCGTCCTGGACGAGGACCGCCGTTCCATGCTCGACCCGGGCGAGGCCGCGTGGCTGCGCGAACAGGTCCTGGACGGGCGGGACGAGGGCGGGGACGGCGACGGCCGTGGCGCGTACGACCACCTGCTGATCGGCACCTCCCTGCCCTGGCTGCTGCCCCACCTGGTGCACGACGTGGAGGCGTGGAACGCCGCGATGTGCGGCGGCGAACGGGGCGCGCGCTGGGCGCGGCTCGGGGAACGGGTACGGCGCGGGGCCGACCTGGAGCACTGGTCCGCGTTCCCCTCGTCCTTCGACGCCCTCGGCGACCTGATCGCCGAGGCCGGTACCGGGCCGGGGGCACCCGCGACGGTGAGCGTGCTCTCGGGCGACGTCCACCACGCCTACGTGGCCGAGCCCTCGTGGCCGGGGCGGGCACCCGACGCGCGGGTGGCCCAGCTGACCTGCTCCCCCGTCCACAACTCCGTGCCGCTCTCGATCCGCCTCGGCTTCCGCTTCGGCTGGAGCGCCCCGGCGCGTGCCCTCGGACGGCGGATCGCCCGGCACGGACGCTGCGCGCCCCCGTCGGTGAGCTGGCGCCGGACGGGCGGGCCCTGGTTCGGCAACCAGATCATGACGCTGACCCTGCGGGGGCGCTCGGCGCGGCTGCGGCTGGAACAGGCCCGGGCGCGCCGGGACGGTACGACCGTGCTGCGGACGGTCACGGACCGGGAGCTGACGTAGCCGCGGACGAGCCGGTCCCCTGCCGGACACCTGTCCGGCAGGGGACCGGCTCGTCCGGCATGGGACGGGGGCGGGGCGGGGTATGAATTGAGTCACGTCCGCGGGTCGCGCCGCGAGCGTGGGAGCGCTCCCACCTGGCCCGGGGACAACGGCGGGCAGGTGACTGCACGTCAGGCTATGGCGAAATGTTGAACTTGCAAGCACTCATTAGGCTCACCTAACGTGGGCAGCCCACTCGGTTCCGTCCCCCACCGGCCCGCCCCGGCCGGCCGACCGAAGGAGCACTCCCCCATGCCCGGACCCCTCAACAGCGCCAGCGCCCAGCCCTACGTACTCGGCTTGTTCCGCATGGTGGTCGGCCTGCTCTTCGCCTGCCACGGCGCCGCCTCCCTCTTCGGCGTCCTCGGCGGCGCCGCGGGATCGGGCGGCACGATCGACGCCGGCACCTGGCCGGGCTGGTACGCGGCCGTGATCCAGCTGGTCGGCGGCGGCCTCGTCCTGCTGGGCCTCGGCACCCGGGCGGCGGCGGTCATCTCCTCCGGCTCCATGGCCTACGCGTACTTCAAGGTGCACCAGCCGGGCGCCCTGTGGCCGATGGAGAACGGCGGCGAGGCCTCCGTCATGTTCTGCTGGGCCTTCCTGCTGCTCGCCTTCACCGGCTCCGGCGCCTTCGGCCTGGACCGGCTCCTCGCCCGGCGCACGGCCGAGCGGGAGGAGTCCGCCCCGGAGCGGCAGACGCCGGTCGCGGCCTGACCGGACCGCCACGGGCTTTCCGGGACTCCGGGTTTCCGCCCCCGGCTCCCCACGGCCCCTCCCGCAGGACGCGACAGCGGTGCCGCCCGGACGTGGAGGCACCGCTGTCGTACGTGTGAACGCCGTGCGTCGATCACACAAGCCCCCTGTGAACCCTCTGTCACACCCCGGGCGTACGCTGTATGGCTGTCATCGGTCGCTCCTGCCGTCCCCGCGTCTCGCGGCATGGCCCGGCCCACGGGGGAATATCGGGGAGTTGTGGTGGTCGAAGGTCTGGGAAGTATCGGGTCGCTGGTCAGCAGCCCATGGATCTATGCGCTGGTGGCCGTTTCGGTGCTCCTCGACATCTTCCTGCCGGTGCTGCCCAGCGGGGTCCTCGTGATCACGGCGGCGACGGCGGCGGCCGCGGGGTCGGGAGCGGCGGCAGCCGGGCGGGTCCCGCAGGACGTTCCCGACATCCTCGTCCTCACGCTCTGCGCGGCGACCGCCTCCGTCGTCGGCGACCTGGCCGTCTACCGCCTCGCCTGGCGCGGCGGGGCACGGCTGGACCGCGCGATCGCCCGTTCCCGGCGGCTGACCACCGCGCAGGAACGTCTCGGCGGGGCGCTGGCCCGCGGCGGCGGTGCCCTCGTCGTCCTGGCCCGTTTCGCCCCGGCCGGCCGCTCGGTCGTCTCGCTCGTCGCCGGCGCGGCGCATCGCCGGATCCGCGAGTTCCTCCCCTGGTCGGCGCTGGCCGGACTGGCCTGGGCCGCGTACAGCGTCGCCCTCGGTTACTTCGGCGGCCAGTGGCTAGGCACGACCTGGCTGGCGACGGGCGTGTCGCTGGTGGCGCTGTTCGGCGCGGGGGCCGGAGCGGCGTACCTGATGCGCCGCCAGCCCCGGACGACGGAGGCGTCGTAGCCCCGCTGGCGGCGGAGGTCTTGGGGCGGGGACGCCTCGTGGCAGGGAGGTCTCGCGGCGCTGCAAGCCTGGCAGCGCCACCAGCCTCGTAGCGACGGCCCGGGCCGCGGGCCGTGCGGACTCCCCGCCCGGCGTCAGGAAGCCCGTCGCGCTCCGGCGCCTCCCCGTATCTCCAGGCCGGCCAGCAGCTCGGACGTGGCCTCGGCGACGGCCTCGACGGCGCGGTCGAAGACCTCCTGGTTGTGCGCGGCCGGCGCGCGGAATCCGGAGACCTTGCGTACGTACTGAAGGGCGGCGGCCCTGATCTCGTCCTCGGTGGCCTCCTCGGCCAGCACGGGCGGACGCAGGGTCTTGATGCTGCGGCACATGACGTCAGTCTCCCCTCTCCAGGTCCACCCGCCAGTCGTTCGACCTGCTCCAGTGGCCCTTCGGATACTCGGAATCGACCTGCCCGAGCAGCGTGAACCCGCCTCCTCGGCAGACCGCGTCGGAAGCGGCGTGGTCCACGCCCGGAAAGGCGTGCAGATACCGGTGGGACCCGATCCTCCACGCCGTCCCTTTCACGGTAGGGCAGGGGTCTGACAGCGGGGCCGGGCCGCGGGGCCACTCGTTCGCGTGAACCACTGAAGGGAACGCGCGCCTCAAAATCGAACAGGCGTATCATTGGCACGTGGCTACGACCTATGATTTCCCCAGTGATCTCCTCGCCGGTCAGGAGGAACTGCATCAGGTCCGGGCCGAGCTGTCGGCCCTGTTGAAGAGACTTCCCTGGTCTGTCGAGCCGCTCGACGGGTTCAGCGACGACAACGGCTGGCGGAAGGTCGAGCGCCCGGCCTCCCCCGGCTGGTCGGAGGACGAGCAGGCCGAGGTCGAGAAGCTCCGTCGGCGCGAGCGCGAGCTGGCCGTGTTCGTCAGCACCCATCGCTACTGGTCGGAGATGACCGGCCCCGACCAGGTGAGTGCCCGATCGGAGCTGAAACACGCCCAGGAGGCAGCGCTGCCGGAGTCCCCGCCCGGGGACGCCTGAGGGGCGTCACCCGGGCAGGACGCGTGAGCACGGTCGACGCGCCACCGCCGCGCCCGCCGAGGCGTTCGAGGACGCGCGGGGAACGACCGCACGCGTAAGGCCCCCGGAAGATCTCCGGGGGCCTTACGCACCGGCGACGGTGCCGGTCCTGGTGGGCGCGGACGGTTTCGAACCGCCGACATCCTGCTTGTAAGGCAGGCGCTCTACCCCTGAGCTACGCACCCAGGACGAGTCGACAGCCTACATGGCCCGGGGCGCGGCTCTGCAAACGCGTTGGCGCCGCGCTCCGGGGGTTAACCCCACCCCCGATCCGGTAGCGGCCCGGATCCCGCCGGGGGCCTGTGCTCCGTACGGTCGAAGAGCCTCATCGAGCAGCTCTCCGCCCACCGCGGAAGGCCCCGGGTGCGGCACCTCGTCGTCCGTCCCAGGGGGAGACCGTCATGCCCGCCCGTACCGTTCCCGTCCGCGCGTTCGCCGCCGCCGGCGCCGTCGTCGTTCTCGTCGCGGGCCTGAGCTCCTGCGCCTCCGCCTCGGACGACAAGGACCCCGAGCACCGGTCCTTCGCCCTCCAGGGCCGCACGCTCACCGTCGACTCCGACGACTCCGCCCTGGAGATCGTCGCCTCGGACGACCACGCGTCCGGGAAGATCGAGGTCACCCGGTGGTTCTCCGGGTCGGTCGCGGTCGGCTCGGATCCCGAGGTGACCTGGAAGATGGACGGCGACCGGCTGGTGCTGCGGATGCACTGCTCCGGTGTGGTCGCCGACTGCGCGGCCAAGCACCGCGTCGAGGTGCCGCGCGGCGTCGCCGTCAAGGTGAAGGACGGGGACGGCAGCGTGCGGGCGAGCGGGTTCAAGGACGCGCTGAACATCCGTACCGGCGACGGCTCCGTGCACGTCACCGACTCCTCCGGGCCGCTGGAACTGCGTACCAGCGACGGTTCCGTACGTGCCGCGGTCACCTCTCGCCAGGTGCGGGCGCACACCGGCGACGGCTCGGTCCGCCTGGAGCTCGGCGCCGTCCCGGACCAGGTGGAGTCCCGCTCC
Source organism: Streptomyces sp. NPDC034099 (assembly GCF_055575415.1). Lineage (NCBI taxonomy): Bacteria > Bacillati > Actinomycetota > Actinomycetes > Kitasatosporales > Streptomycetaceae > Streptomyces > Streptomyces sp. NPDC034099. The sequence goes on from NZ_JBVISR010000002.1 coordinate 122,667, forward strand.
GGCGACGGCTCCGTGACGATCTCGCTGCCCCGGGCCACGTACAAGGTGTCCACCGACACCGGTGACGGCTCGGTCGACGTGTCCGTGCCCACCGACGACACCAGCGCGCATGTGATCGACGCCCGGTCCGGTGACGGCAGAATCACCGTCCGAACCGCGAACTGACCGGCCCGTGTGTTCGTCCCCAACGGGTGGGAGAATGAACCCGGGCAGGACGGACGACACGGGAGAGGGATGTGACGGCGACACCATCGCAGCCGTACTCGCCGATGGTGGCGCGCGCCCAGCGCCTGCCGCACCGCTCCCGCCGGCGCCGCAGGGGCGCGGTCCGTGACGCGCTCACCCTGATGGGTCTGCCCCTGCTCGCCGTGCTGGCGGTGCCCGCGGCGTTCGCCGGGGGCGGTACCCGGCGCTGGTTCGGCGGGCGGGCCGAGAGCCAGCGGGCCGAGGCCCAGACCGCGAAGGACGACGCGGCCGCCGCCTTCTACGAACTGGACACCGCCCAGCGGGACCTGCGGATCTCGATAGAGACGATCGCGGCCGTCGACTCCTCCCCCGCCGCCCGGCGCGCGGTCTCCGACTTCGAGGCGCTGGGCCGGCGCATCGACGAGGTCAGCCACCAGTACATCAGCGCCGTCGACGCCCACGACCTGGACCGGGACGACCTGGAGGCCTCGGCCGCCTCCCGCGCCCGCACCGAACTCACCGCCGCCAAGACCGAGCTGGGCCGGGTCAAACAGGAACTGGACCGCTTCGCCGAGGGCCTCGGCCCCCTCCTCGGCAAGGCCGAGACCCAGCTGGCCCGGCTGGCACCTGCCGTCGAGCGCGCCCGGCAGGCCCTGCTCGCCGCCTCCAACGCCCTGGACGCCGCGCGTGGCTCCGGACTGAAGGCGGACGACCTCGCCACCCGTCTCGCCGCCCTCGGTCCGGAGCTGACCCGGCTGAACCAGGGCGCGGGACAGCACGGAGTGCCCCAGACGCTCGAGCGGGCCGAACGGGTCACCCGTGAGGCCGAGGCGGTCCGCGCCGAGGCGGAACGGCTGCCCGAGCGCGCCGCCGAGATCGGCCACCGCCTGGTCTCCCTGCGCACCCGCGCCGAGGCGCTGACCACCCGGACCGAACAGGTGGAGCCGGTGCTCAGCGAACTGCGGCGCCGGTTCACCGCCGCCTGCTGGCAGGACCTCCAGCACGTGCCGGAGCAGGCTGCCGAATCGGTCCGGCAGGCCGAGCGGAAGCTGGCCGAGGCGCGGACCGCCCGCGACGAGCAGCGCTGGCCCGACGCCACCGCCCTGCTGTCGACGGTACGAGCGCTGCTGAACTCGACCGACGAGGCCGTCTCGGCGGCCGGCGACCGGCTGCGGCGGCTGAACGCCGTCCAGAAGGACCCGCAGCAGGAGATCGAGCGCACCCGCTTCGCGATCCGCGACGCCCAGCGCCTGGCCATGGCCGGGCGCAACACTCCCGAGCCCCGTCATGCGCGTCCCCTGGACGACGCCGTGGCCCGGTTGGAACGGGCGATCACCACGCTGGAGGGCCGGCACCCCGACTACTGGCACTTCCTGACGGAGACGGAAGCGGTCCGGCAGACGGTGGCCCACGTGGTCACGCAGATCCGCGAGGAACGCGGTGCCGGGCACTGATCACCGGGACCGGCCCGAACGGGGCTTCATCGGGCGACCAGGCCCCTTGGAGCACCAGGACCCTCAGCCGACCGGTGCCGGTTAACCTGTGCGCATGCCTCGCTACGAGTACCGCTGCCGCAGCTGCGGCGACACGTTCGAACTGAGCCGTCCGATGGCCGAGTCCTCGGCTCCGGCCGCCTGCCCGGCGGGCCACGACGACACGGTGAAACTGCTGTCGACGGTCGCGGTCGGCGGCTCGGCCTCCGCACCGGCACCGTCGTCGGGCGGCGGCGGTGGCGGTTGCTGCGGTGGCGGCTGCTGCGGCTGAGGCCGCATATTCCCCGCACGGCGAGGAACACGAGGAACAAGCCGCCCGGGCTGCCCAGGACCAGTGAACCGGGGTTGCGTATGCCGTCCAGCAGGAGCCAGCCGCGGGGTGTGACCGCAGCCGATCGTGCGGTCTTCCTCAGGGTCCCTTCAGCCGCGGTTTCCTAGCGTGGCCGTCATGACAGCCATCGCAGCGCAGTCGGCCGCGGACAGCGGTGCGGCACCGCAGTGGATCAACGACCTCATGGACGCCCTCGGTGCCCCCGGTGCCGGTCTCGCCATCGCTCTGGAGAATCTCTTCCCTCCCCTGCCGAGCGAGGTGATCCTGCCGCTCGCCGGGTTCGCGGCGAGCTCCGGCCGGATGAACCTGATCGCCGTCCTGCTGTGGACGACCGCGGGTTCGGTGATCGGCGCGCTCGCCCTGTACGGGATCGGTGCCCTGCTCGGCCGGGACCGCACGGTGGCGATAGCGGGGAAGCTGCCGCTGGTGAAGGTGTCCGACATAGAGAAGACGGAGGCGTGGTTCCTCCGGCACGGGACCAAGGCGGTGTTCTTCGGCCGGATGATCCCCATCTTCCGCAGCCTGATCTCCGTTCCGGCGGGCGTGGAGCGGATGCGGCTGCCGGTCTTCCTCGCCCTGACGACGCTGGGCAGTGCGATCTGGAACACCGTGTTCGTGCTCGCGGGCTACGCGCTGGGGGACAACTGGTCGACGGTCTCGGGCATCGCCTCCACCTACTCGAAGGTGATCCTCGCGGCAGCCGCCCTGGCGCTGGTGGTCTTCGTCGGCATGCGTCTGGTGCGGCCGGGCGCCGGTCACCGGCGGCGGGGCCGCGGAGACGACGGGCGGCACGACACACGGCCGCCGGCCGACGACGACGGCGGCCCCGGCGCCGGAGGCGGTGCCGGGGGCCCGGACGGCGGGTTCAGCGAGCCGGGCCCGCCGCACGCAGGAACTCGCGGAGGATCCGCTCACCGGCCAGGACGCCGCGCTCGGGCAAGGCGCTGATCGTCGGAGCCGTCCACCCGGAGTCGGCCAGTTCGCCGTGGCCCGGGCGCCAGCCGCGGTCGGCGGCCAGGAGCAGGTCGGCGTCGAGGAGCGAGTCGCCGGCGGCGAGGGTGAGTTCGGCGCCGGTGCGGCGGGCGACCTCGTGCACGGCGGCGCTCTTGGTGAGCGGTTTGGGGACGGCGTAGATCTTGCGGCCCTGGAGGGACACGGTCCAGCCGCGGTTCTCCGCCCACACGGCGAGTTCCTTCACCCAGTCCTGCGGCAGCAGGTCGCGTTCGACGACGAGGTAGGCGAAGAGGTCCTCGGCGACCCGGTGCTTGCGCACCCACAGCGGGTCGGCGGTGTTCATCAGGTGGTCGCGGACCTCGGCCAGCGAGGCGCATTCGTCGGCCAGCCGTGCGGTCACCCGGGCGTGCCAGCCGGGGTCGGAGACGCCGTCCACCAGCAGGTGACCGCCGTTGGCGCAGATCGCGTACTTCGACGGCGGGCCGGGGAGGTTGATCCGCTGGTACTGCTTGCGGGTCCGGGTGGTGGTGGGCACGAAGAGGGCCGAGTCGCCGAGGTCGGTGAGCAGTTGGGCGGCCGTCTCGGTCAGGTAGGACAGGGGTCTGCTCTCGTAGACCTCCACGCACAGCAGGCGGGGTGCCCTCAGGTCGGGCATGGTCAGTCCGAGGGCGGCCGCGGAGTAGATGAGCGTGCGGTCGAGGTCGCTGGCGACGAGCACCGGCATCAGAGCGCCACCGCCTTGCCGTCGGCGCCGGTGGCGCCCCGCGTGTACTGCGGGTGGATCAGGCCGACGCAGGTGTACGGGAGGTCGGCGACCTCCTCCACGGGGACGCCCCGCTGTTCGGCCAGCAGGCGGACGTGGTCCAGGTCGGCGCCGGCGCCCGCCCGGGCCAGCACCTTCCACGGGACGCGGCGCAGCATCACCCGCGTGGTCTCGCCGACGCCGGGCTTGACGAGGTTCACGTCGTGGATGCCGTACTCCTCGCTGATGCGCTCGACGGCGGCCCAGCCTTCCCAGGTGGGGGTGCGGTCGGCGGAGAGGAGGTCCTTCGCCTGCGCCTCGACCGTGTCCGTGACCTCGGGGAAGCGGGCGGAGACGGCGTCGAGGAAGACCGGTGACAGGTCGGCGCCGGCGAGTTCGCGGTAGAACTTCGCGCCGTGGAAGTCGTGCGGGCCGACCAGGTCGGCGCGGAGCACGGTGCGGGATATCAGTCCGGAGACGGTGGAGTTGAGGCAGGCGGAGGGGATGAGGAAGTCGTCCCGGGTGCCGTAGGTGCGCACGCAGGAGCCGGGGTCGGCCAGTACGGCGATCTCCGGGTCGAAGCCGCTGATGCCGTCGGAGGTCTCGAACGCGCGCAGGGCCGCGGCGAGTTCGCGGGTGATGGCGCCCTTGCCGGTCCACCCGTCGACGAAGACGACGTCGGCGGGGTCGTGGTGGCCGGCCAGCCACCGCAGCGCGTTGGCGTCGATGCCGCGGCCCCGGACGATCGACACGGCGTAGTGCGGGAGGTCGAGCCCGTGGCGGAACCGCGCCCAGCGGCGCATCAGAACGCCGACAGGGGTCCCCGCGCGGGCGAGGGAGACCAGGACCGGGCGGGGCGAGCGCTCCGCGAGGACGATCTCGGTGACGGCGCCGACGGCGCGCGCCAGCCGCGCGGCGGACGTCTCCAGCGCCGCGTGGAACAGCTGCTGGTACTGCTCGCTGGGCTGGTACTCCACGGGCAGCGACTCCGCGTAGTGCGCGCCGCCGCGCTGGATCGCCTCCTCGCGCTCCTCGGTCGGGGCCTCCAGCGTCACCTCCGAGAGGTCCTGGAGCAGCCAGCCGACCTCGTCGGGCGCGTACGAGGAGAAGTCGGGGCCGCGCAGGGGCTCGGGCAGCATGGAGGGCCTTTCGGGGGCGTGCGGGGCGGTCGGTACGTACGACGGGACGACCGCGAGCAGGACGTGCGGGACGTGTGCGGCGAGCTGGGCCTTCAGTCCGTCCGGGGCGTGCAGCGCGGGGGTGTCGGCGGCCGAGTCGACGACGGCGACGACGGCGACGAAGCCGGCGCCCGCGACGTTGTAGGCGTAACGCTCGCCGGGGCCGTCGGCCGGGTCGTCGTGCGCGGGGAAGACCAGGCGGGTGCGGATGGCGTAACCGGGGTCGTCGACGGCGAGGACGGGAGAGCGGGTGGTGGTGGAGTAGCGCACGGCGACGCCGCCGCCGACGGTCTGCTCCAGGGCCTGGGCCAGACGGAGGGGGGCGTACATGAGTTCCTCGAAGCCGAGGACGAGGACGCGGCGGGCCCCGGCGGGCAGCGCCTCGGCGATCCGCGCCGCCATGGCGGGCAGGGCGGCCTCCAGCCGGGCCCGGTGGGCCGCGGTGAAGCCGTGCCGTCCGCCGTCGGGCACGTCGTGGGGCCAGTGCAGTTCGACGCGCCGTACGGTGCCGGACACCGCCGCGGCCGGGGCCCGACCGGACGGGTCCGTGGCCGCCGTCTCGTGGCGGGCGACCAGTTCCTGGCCCTTCTCCAGCACTCCCGGGGGCAGTCGGACGGTGCCGGAGGCGGTGGTCACCAGGTCCACGCGGGCGCCGATCTCCCGGGCGAAGTCGTCCAGTCGGCCGGCGTCCGCGGGCGAGCGCATGTCGACCAGGGCCACCACGACGTACCGCTTGCGGGGATAGCGCTGGTGCAGGGCGCGGACGGTGTTGAGCACCGTGTTGCCGGTGGAGAACTCGTCGTCGACCAGGACCAGCGGCCCGTCCCCGGCCAGCAGCGCGGGGTCCTCGGGCAGCAGGAGGTGGGACGTCGCGTGCGAGTGGGACTCCTCGAAGCCGCCGGCCCGGGCGACTCCGGTGACCGGACGGCGGGTGGAGTGCAGGTAGGGGGCGGGGCCCAGGCCGTCGGCGACGGAGTGGCCGAGGCCGGTGGCGGTCTCCGCGTAGCCGAGGACGACGGCGCGTCCGGCGGCCTCGGCACCGAGCAGGTCGCGGACGCGTCGGCCGAGGGCGACGCCGTGGCCGTGGACGACGGAGGGCGACTGCGGGACGTGTTTGCCGAGCACGTTGGAGACGAGCAGATGCGCCCGCTTGGGGTTGCGGCGCAGGGCGAGGCCGAGCAGGCCGGTCAGCGCCTCGTCGCCGGTGAGTTCGACGCCGAGCCGCTCGGCGACCCAGCTGCCGGACCAGGCTCCGACGCGCTCTTCGGCGTGGCCCTCGGCGTGCGCCCTGTCGGTCATGTACTCGTGCCTCCCGTTGTCCGCCGCGGCACGGGCCCCGGCGTCGGTCATGGATCGCTTGCGTCCGGTCGCCCGGCGTTCAGTCGGACAGGCCGGCGGCGAGCAGTTCCACGAAGCCGATGTCCTCGTTCGCCACCCCGAAGACCTCGGCGCGCAGCAGGGTCCGCTCGGCCCAGGCGCGGTGGGGCTTCACCTCGTTCATCTTGTTCGTGTACGCCGACCTCATCACGCCGCCGCCGCATCGTTCGGGCCGCAGGATGTCCTGGGCGTCGCTGAACTCCTCGTGGCTGACCACGGACAGTGCGTGCACGGGCAGCACGTGCGAGGGGTGGATGCAGGTCTTGCCCAGCAGGCCGTTGGCCCGGTCCAGGGAGATCTCGCGCAGCAGGCCGTCCATGGAGTGCTCGATGAGCTTCTGGCGCAGCTCGACGGCCTGCCCCTCGAGGAACGGGCTCTGCCGCAGTTGCGGTTTGAACATCCGCTCCTGGACGCGGAAGTACTCCCACACGGGCCCGGTCACCGTGAATCCGGTGCCGTCGGCGCGGGCGAGCATGTTGACCACGTCGGCGATCACGGAGGCGACGATCTGGACGTCGTAGGCGGTCATGTCGGGGCCTCGGCGCAGCCCGTAGGAGGAGCAGAAGTCGGTCACGCCGAGCCGCAGGGCGAGCACCCGGTCCCGGTACTTGTCGACCGCGCGGAAGATGCCCTCCAGCGTCTGCACCCGGGACTCCCGGTACAGCAGGTCCGGGGATTCGAGCACGGGCATGGCGAAGAGCCTGCGGCCGCTGCCGGCCTCGGCGGCGGCGAGCGCCTCCAGGAAGGGCATGCCGCGTTCCCCGGTGAACTTCGGCAGCACGAACCCGGACAGCAGCCGGACGGCGGGGCCGAGGCGCCGTACGAGGTCGGGGATCTGTTCGGGGGTGCGGACCCGGACGAACAGCAGGGGGACGTCGCCGTCGGAACGTTTCTCCAGGTCCGTGAGCTGACGGACGAGGTTCGCCTCGCCGAGGGGTACGTCGGCGTCGTCGATCGAGTCCTCCAGGCACAGCACCATCGACACCAGTCCGCGCGCGCCCTGCTTCAGGATGTCGTCGGCGAGGCTCGGCCGGGTGGCCGGGCTGTAGAGCGTGGCGCCGAGGGCCGCGGACAGCAGCCTGGCCGGCGAGTCCGCCGTGAAGGAGCAGGGTTCCTGGTGAAAGAGACGCTTCCGTACATCAGGGGCTATCTGTCCGAAATGACGCATTTAAACTCCCCCGCGGTGTCTGGGCGACCTGGAATCGTCGAAAGGTGGCCGGTAATAGTACGTAGGTATCCATGTCGGAGGTTCCCACCGGGCATGAATTCCAGGTAACCCGGCCATGTCGGCGAGGGCGACCCGGGGCGGGCGGACACGGGCCGAGTACCCGCCCCCGCGTTGTCGTGACCAGGACCGAGAGGGCAGGATGACGACATGACGCACGCGATGCTGAAGGGGTCGAACGTCCCGCTGCAAGCCACCACGGTACGCGCCGTGCTGCGCTGGACTCCCGGGCAGGGGGTCCCCGACGTCGACGCCTCCGCGCTGCTGCTGGGGCCGGACGACCGCGTGCGTTCCGACGAGGACTTCGTCTTCTACAACCAGCCACGGCACCCCTCCGGTCAGGTCTGGCGGCTCGGCAAGAAGCGCGTCACCGAGGGCCTGACCGACACCATCCAGACGGACCTGTCCGGTGTCGAGCCCTCCGTGGGCCGCATCCTGCTGGTCGCCTCGGCGGACGGCGTGCCCTTCGAACACGTCCGGTCGCTGCGCATCCTGCTGCACGACGCCGCCGCCGACACGGAGCCGCTGGCGTACTTCGACGTCACACCGGAGACCGGCCAGGAGACGGCGCTGATCTGCGGCGAGCTGTACCGGCGCGGGGACGGCTGGAAGTTCCGGGCGCTGGGCGAGGGCTACTCCAACGGGCTCAAGGGCCTGGCGACCGACTTCGGCATCTCGGTGGACGAGTCGGAGGGGGCGGACGACCCCATCTCGGCCCCTCGGCCCGAACAGACGACGGCTGCCCCGTCCGCACCGTCCCAGGCCACACCCGAGCAGCCCACGCCCGCCCAGTCCATGCCCGCTCCGCAGGTCGTCGGCCCCGACCACCCGACGGCCGTGCAGCCCCTCCCGGAGACCTCGCGGCCACTGCCGCCGGAGCAGCCCGCCGGTGTACCGGCGCAGCCCGCGTACGGCTATCCGCAGCAGCCGCCGACGGCCCCGCCCGCCTACGGCTATCCCCAGCCGGACGCCGGGCGGCCCGGGTACGGGTATCCGCAGGCGCCCGCGGCGGCCGGGGTCACCGGGGCGCAGTCCGGCTACGGCTATCCGCAACCGGTCACCGGGGCACCCGATCCGGACTTCCGGCTGCCCCCGCAGGGCCCGCAGTTCGTCGGCCGGTAACCACCACGGGCGGCCTGGCTCGGCCGCGGGAGGCCGCGGCGGTGCGGGCGGGGCTCAGCGCTCCGCCTTGCTCTTGTGCCCCCGGCCCCATTGCAGGCCCCAGCCGTACAGCCGGTCCAGTTCGCCCTGGAAGCCGTAGACGAACTTCACCTCGCGGCGGACGATGATCTCGTCCTTGACGTTCTCGATCATCACCACGGCGCAGGACCGCGCCTGCGGATGGCGTTCGTCCAGGCCTATCTCGATGCGGGGGCCGTTGCTCGGGTAGAGCGTGACGATGGCGTGGGTCCGGTCGAAGGCGGGGGTCTGGTCGTAGATGTAGGCGAAGAGCAGCAGGCGCTTGATGGCGTCCTTGTGGTCGAGGTTGACGTAGATCGTCTCGCCGGAGGCCGAGCCGAAGCGGTCGTCGCCGCTGAGCTTGACGTAGGGCGGGGCGTTGACGTCGCCCAGGAAGCCGCCGAGCGGCTGCACCACCCCGCGGGTGCCGTCCTGGAGTTCGTAGAGGCAGCCGAGGTCGAGGTCGACGTTGACCATGCTCTGGCTGTGGCCGACGACCTCGGGGGGCTTGAGCGCCTTGAAGGGGTGCCGCAGCAGGCTCTCCCGCTGGGTGCCCGAGATGTCGGAGGTCCGCATCCGCCAGGAGAGGTTGATGCGGAGGTTGCCGGTCGCCGCGCCCTGCTTGGTCAGGGAGACCTGGCTGTGCCGTTTGGTCAGCTGTATGGAGTTGGTCGCCGCACTGCCCGAGTCGAACTCGGACTCGCGGCCGCGCCACAGCCCGTCCAGGAAGCCCATTCCCGCCCCACCTTCGCGTCACCGCCGACGGGGCGGCCCCGAGGAGTCGTCCTCGTCGGCCGCCCCGCTCAGAGCGTTCCTCGTCCGGACCGGGTTCACACCAGGGGTGCGGGCGCACCGGGGGCGCGCCCGGCCCGGGGATCAGGGGTTTCACACCCCGGAGGAGACCTCCGCCTTCTTCTGGTCGCCGTCTCCCCCGGCCGCGGCGAGCCGCTTGTTGCGGCGCACGGAGGAGAAGAAGGACCAGCCGATCAGGGCGACGCCGACGAGGCCGGTGATGATCTCGTGGATCTCGTACTGGATGGTGACCAGCAGGATCACGGCGAGGGCGCCGATGGCGTAGTGCGCGCCGTGCTCCAGGTAGACGTAGTCGTCGAGGGTGCCCTGGCGGACCAGGTAGACCGTGAGCGAACGGACGTACATGGCGCCGATGCCCAGACCCAGGGCCATCAGGACGATGTCGTTGGTGATGGCGAAGGCGCCGATGACACCGTCGAAGGAGAAGGACGCGTCCAGGACCTCCAGGTAGAGGAACATGAAGAACGCGGCCTTGCCGGCCAGCTTGACGGCCGACTTGGGCTTGCCGGTGCGCGCGGCTTCCTCTTCCTCCTCGTGCTCCCGTTCCTCCTCCTCTTCGAGTTTGTCCTCGAAGTAGCCGGAGAGACCGCCGACGATCATGTAGGTGATCAGGCCCGCGATGCCCGCCAGCAGGACCGTCTCGGCCTTGTCGGCATGGGCGCCGCCGTGCTGGTGGGCGTGGGCGCCGAAGGTGATCGCGGAGACGAGCAGCACGATCAGGGCGATGCAGACCGACAGCATGTCGACCTTGCCGAGCTTGGCCAGCGGACGCTCCAGCCAGGCCAGCCACTTGATGTCCCGGTCCTCGAAGATGAAGTCGAGGAAGATCATCAGAAGGAACATGCCACCGAAGGCGGCGATCGACGGATGGGCGTCCGTCACCAGCTCCTGATAGCGGTCCTTGTCGGTGAGCGCGAGGTCGACGGCCTCGATCGGTCCGAGCTGGGCGCTGATCGCCACGATCACGACCGGGAAGACCAGGCGCATGCCGAACACGGCGATGAGGATGCCGATGGTGAGGAAGATCTTCTGCCAGAAGGCATTCATCTTCTTCAGGATCCCGGCGTTGACCACCGCGTTGTCGAAGGACAGCGAGATCTCCATGATGGAGAGGATCGCGACGATGCCGAAGGCGGTCCACCCCCCGTAGAAGACCGCCGCGACCAGGCCGAGCGCGGTGACCGCGAACGACCAGCCGAAGGTTTTCAGAAGCACTGGCTACCCAATCGTGTGTGTACGGGGCTCCCCCGCGCCGTACTCGGCTTTACGAAACGTTGACTCCGAAGTCTAGAGCGATGCCCCGAAGCCCCGACGCGTACCCCTGCCCCACTGCACGGAACTTCCACTCGCCCTGGTAGCGGTAGAGCTCGCCGAAGATCATCGCGGTCTCCGTGGAGGCGTCCTCGCTGAGGTCGTAGCGGGCCAGCTCCTGGCCGTCGGCCTGGTTGACGACCCGGATGAAGGCGTTGCTGACCTGGCCGAAGGTCTGGCCGCGCTCGTCGGCCATGTGGATCGAGACCGGGAAGACGATCTTGTCGCAGTGGGCCGGCACCTTGGAGAGGTCGACCAGCAGCGACTCGTCGTCGCCGTCACCCTCGCCGGTGAGGTTGTCGCCGGTGTGCTCGATCGAGCCGTCCGGGCTCTTGAGCTGGTTGTAGAAGACGAACCACTCGTCGCCGAGCACCCGGCCGCTGCTGCACACGAGTGCGCTCGCGTCGAGGTCGAAGGGTGCTCCGGTGGTGGAACGCGCGTCCCAGCCGAGCCCGACCAGTACCTGTGTGAGGTTCGGTGCGGCCTTGGACAGGGAGACGTTGCCGCCCTTGGCAAGCGTGACGCCCATGTGATGGTCCCTCCCCGGGTGATGGTTCTTGGGTTTCCTGCGCGTCCGGCGCCGCACGTAAACCGTGCGGCGCCGGACGTGTCGAGACGGTCGCTCAGACGTTCACGCCGAAGTCCTGGGCGATGCCGCGCAGGCCGGAGGCGTAGCCCTGGCCGATGGCACGGAACTTCCACTCCGCGCCGTGGCGGTACAGCTCGCCGAAGACCATGGCGGTCTCCGTGGAGGCGTCCTCGCTCAGGTCGTAGCGGGCGATCTCGGCCTCGCCGGCCTGGTTGACGACGCGGATGAACGCGTTGCGCACCTGGCCGAAGGACTGCTGGCGGTTCTCGGCGTCGTAGATCGAGACCGGGAAGACGATCTTCTCGATGTCGGCGGGGACCGTGGCGAGGTTGATCTTGATCTGCTCGTCGTCGCCCTCGCCCTCACCGGTGATGTTGTCGCCGGTGTGCTCGACCGATCCGTCCGGGCTCTTCAGGTTGTTGAAGAAGATGAAGTGCGCGTCACTGGCGACCTTGCCGCCGCTGTTCAGCAGCAGCGCGCTGGCGTCGAGGTCGAAGTCGGTACCGGTCGTGGTGCGGATGTCCCACCCCAGACCGACGATGACCGCGGTCAGGCCGGGGGCCTCCTTGGTCAGCGAAACGTTGCCGCCCTTGCTGAGGCTGACTCCCACGAGTCCTCCATTGGTGTCCAGGGGCGGGGTGCCCCGTAGTGCGTGGATATCGGATCAACGAGTCGATCCTAGTGACGGGTTCCCGCGCCCCGCAGTCCCCGGAGCCGACGAATCACGTGGTGTCGGCCCGGCGGACGCCGGTCACAGGGCGTCGAGCGCCTTTACGTACTCGGTCAGGTCACGGGCGTCCGGCAGACCGTTGACCACGGTCCAGCGCACGACGCCCTCCTGGTCGATCACGAAGGTGCCGCGGACGGCGCACCCCTTGTCCTCGTCGAAGACGCCGTAGGCGCGCGAGACGTTGCCGTGCGGCCAGAAGTCGGACAGCAGGGGGTACTCCAGGCCCTCCTGCTCGGCGAAGACGCGCAGGGTGTGGATGGAGTCGTTGGAGACGGCGAGCACCTGGGTGTCACGGTCGGCGAACTGCGGCAGGTGGTCGCGCACCTCGCAGAGCTCACCGGTGCACACACCGGTGAAGGCGAAGGGGTAGAAGAGCAGCACGACGTTCTTCCGGCCGCGGAACTCGGACAGCCGGACGGTCGCGCCGTGGTTGTCCTTGAGTTCGAAGTCGGGGGCCTTGTCGCCGACCTGGATCGCCATGTCCCGTTCGTCCCTTCAGCAGGAGGTTTTCCGTGTTGCGCTGGAAACACCCTACGCAGGGACGGTCGCGGACCCGCGGACGGGCCGACAGCGGTCGGCTGCCGGCCCGTCCGGGGTCCGGGGTGTCACGGAGCCCGGCGGGCTACCGCTTGGACTTGGCGGCCTTGGGCGTCGCCAGCCGGCTGCCGCTCCAGTCCTTGCCGACGCTGACGCTCTTGGACGCCGTCAGTCCGGCGGTCGTCGAGGCTTCCGAGATGTCACTGGCCTCGACGTAACCGTCACGGCCGGTCTTCGGCGTGAGAAGGAGGATCGACCCGCCCTCTTCGATGTACGTGGTGGCATCCACCAGCGCATCCGTCAGGTCGCCGTCGTCGTCACGGAACCACAGCACGACGGCATCGGCCACGTCCTCGTAGTCCTCGTCCACCAGCTCGCCCTCGACGGCGCCCTCAATGGCCTCGCGGAGCTCCTGGTCGACGTCGTCGTCGTAGCCGATCTCCTGGACCACCTGCCCGGGCTGGAAACCCAGCCTGGCGGCAGGGTTCGTCCGCTCCTCCGCGTGGTCCGCGGTCGCGCTCACGGGTTGCCTCCTGATCATGTTTCGGTAGATGTCTTCAGCCACGCGCGTGCGCGAAGCTTGGCCGTAGTCCACACGGGCGGGACGGATCGCGCAAGTACCCGGCCTCTGGGACCGCCGAAACGGTGACGATCCCGGCCGTGTCGTCGCAACTCCAGCCATGCCGTCCAGCCCGAAGGTGACGTACACCACACCTATCTGCCCCGTTTGCGTATTTGGGAACCATGTGTGGGTACGAGACTCGAATGAACGTGCCCCCGACCCTCACGGGAGAACCGGTTACCCCACGGTACAGATGACGATCGCCCCCGCGAGGTACACGATGGGGAACCGGCGGGGGAATCGGCGCAGGAACCCGGAAGGAATCCGGGAAAGAAACCCGGCAAGACACCGGAAATACGGCCCTCTGACAGCGAAGGAACAGCGTGGCTTCCGCATCCGATCGCAGTGATCGCAGTCCGATCATCATTGGCGGCCTTCCCAGTCAGGTACCTGACTTCGATCCCGAGGAAACCCAGGAGTGGCTCGACTCCCTCGACGCCGCCGTCGACGAGCGCGGCCGGGAGCGGGCCCGGTACCTGATGCTGCGGCTGATCGAGCGAGCCCGCGAGAAGCGCGTGGCCGTGCCCGAGATGCGCAGCACGGACTACGTCAACACCATCCCGACCAAGAGCGAGCCGTTCTTCCCCGGCAACGAGGAGATCGAGCGCAAGATCCTCAACGCCACCCGCTGGAACGCGGCGGTGATGGTCTCGCGCGCGCAGCGGCCCGGTATCGGCGTCGGCGGTCACATCGCGACCTTCGCCTCCTCCGCCTCGCTGTACGACGTGGGCTTCAACCACTTCTTCCGGGGCAAGGACGAGGGCGACGGCGGCGACCAGGTCTTCTTCCAGGGGCACGCCTCACCGGGCATCTACGCGCGCGCGTACCTGCTGGACCGGCTCAGCGAGGAGCACCTCGACGGCTTCCGCCAGGAGAAGTCCAAGGCGCCGCACGCGCTGTCCTCGTACCCCCATCCGCGGTCGATGCCGGACTTCTGGGAGTTCCCGACGGTCTCCATGGGCCTCGGCCCGATCGGCGCGATCTTCCAGGCCCGGATGAACCGCTACATGCACGCGCGCGGGATCGCGGACACGTCCAAGTCGCACGTGTGGGCCTTCCTCGGCGACGGCGAGATGGACGAGCCGGAGTCGCTGGGCCAGCTGTCCATCGCCGCCCGGGAGGGCCTGGACAACCTGACCTTCGTGGTCAACTGCAACCTCCAGCGCCTGGACGGCCCGGTGCGCGGCAACGGCAAGATCATCCAGGAGCTGGAATCGATCTTCCGGGGCGCCGGCTGGAACGTGATCAAGCTGGTCTGGGACCGCACCTGGGACCCGCTGCTCGCCCAGGACCGCGACGGCGTGCTGGTCAACCGCATGAACACGACCCCGGACGGCCAGTTCCAGACGTACGCCACCGAGTCCGGCGCGTACATCCGCGACCACTTCTTCGGCGACGACCACCGGCTGCGCGCGATGGTCGAGAACATGACCGACGACCAGATCCTGCACCTGGGCCGCGGCGGTCACGACCACCGCAAGATCTACGCGGCGTACAAGGCCGCCCTCGAGCACAAGGGCCAGCCGACGGTCGTCCTGGCCAAGACGATCAAGGGCTGGACGCTGGGCCCCAACTTCGAGGGCCGCAACGCCACGCACCAGATGAAGAAGCTGACGGTCGACGACCTCAAGCGCTTCCGCGACCGGCTGCACCTGCCGATCTCCGACAAGGAGCTGGAGTCCGGTCCGCCGCCGTACTACCACCCGGGCCGGGACACCGAGGAGATGCAGTACATGCACGACCGGCGCCTGGGCTGCGGCGGGTACGTGCCGACCCGCGTCGTCCGCTCGAAGCCGCTCCCCCTGCCGGACGACAAGACGTACGCGACCGTGAAGAAGGGATCGGGGCAGCAGTCCATCGCGACGACGATGGCCTTTGTCCGGCTGCTGAAGGACCTCATGCGGGACAAGGAGATCGGCAAGCGGTTCGTGCTGATCGCGCCGGACGAGTACCGCACGTTCGGCATGGACTCGTTCTTCCCGAGCGCGAAGATCTACAACCCGCTCGGGCAGCAGTACGAGTCCGTGGACCGCGATCTGCTGCTCGCCTACAAGGAGGCGCCGAACGGGCAGATGCTGCACGACGGCATCTCCGAGGCCGGCTGCACGGCCTCGCTGATCGCGGCGGGCTCGGCGTACGCCACACACGGCGAGCCGCTCATCCCGGTGTACGTCTTCTACTCGATGTTCGGTTTCCAGCGCACCGGCGACCAGTTCTGGCAGATGGGCGACCAGTTGGCGCGCGGTTTCGTCCTGGGCGCGACCGCGGGCCGTACGACGCTGACCGGTGAGGGCCTCCAGCACGCGGACGGCCACTCGCAGTTGCTGGCCTCTACCAACCCGGCGTGCGTGGCGTACGACCCCGCCTTCGGGTTCGAGATCGCGCACATCGTCAAGGACGGGCTGCGCCGGATGTACGGCGGGGACGAGCGACACCCGCACGGCGAGGACGTCTTCTACTACCTCACCGTCTACAACGAGCCCATCCGGCACCCGGCCGAGCCCGAGAACGTGGACGTCGAGGGCATCCTCAAGGGCGTGTACCGCTTCAGCGAGGGCACGGGCGGCTCGATCCCGGCGCAGATCATGGCGTCGGGCGTCGCGGTGCCGTGGGCGGTGGAGGCGCAGCGGATCCTCGCCGACGAGTGGAACGTGCGTGCCGACGTCTGGTCGGCGACCTCCTGGAACGAGCTGCGGCGCGAGGCGGTGGCCTGCGAGGAGCACAACCTGCTGCACCCCGAGGAGGAGCAGCGGGTCCCGTACGTGACCCGCAAACTGGCGGGCGCGCAGGGGCCGTTCGTGGCGGTGTCCGACTGGATGCGGTCGGTGCCGGACCAGATCGCGCGCTGGGTGCCGGGGACGTACCAGTCGCTGGGCGCGGACGGGTTCGGCTTCGCGGACACGCGGGGGGCGGCGCGGCGGTTCTTCCACATCGACGCGGAGTCGATCGTGGTGGGCGTGCTGAGCGAGCTGGCGCGGGAGGGGAAGGTCGACCGGTCGGTGCTGAAGCAGGCGATCGACCGGTACCGGCTGCTCGACGTGACGGCGGCGGACCCGGGAGTGGCCGGCGGGGACGCGTAGGGCGGGACGCCGGCCGCCGTGGCCCACGGCGGCCGGTGCCGCACATGGCTCACCCCCGTCCGTGACGGGCGGGGGTGGGGAACATCCGGGCGACAGGTGAAGCCGCCGTACGGCGCTAGAACACGCCGTAGCCCGGAGTCGTCGCTCCGATGAGCCCGATGAGCGCCAGGAGCGTGTCGATGGCCCCCAGGACCAGGGCGACCACGGCCGGGACCGGGCGGGAACCCGCCCAGCTGCGGTCCATCGCGAGCCAGCCGCAGACGATCGCCGCGGGGCCGAGAACGATGCCCAGTGCGAAGAAACCGGCGACCGCGCAGACGACTCCCACGATCGCGAGGGTCGCGCGGTCCGGCCCGGTCCGTGACCACGTCCGGCCACGTGAGCGGGGGTGCCTGCGCGATCCCTGTCCGAAGCTCGCCATCATCAACTCCCTGAACTCTCCGTGGAGTTCGGGTACCCCCGTACGGCGTGTCATGCCTGCTTCGCATGTGCTGCCTGCGCGCCGCCCCCCTCCGGCAGCGCGCCGCAGCCTCTCGCCCTCCGTGCCCTGCGGAGGACTTGACCCACTGTGACCTGCGGTGTCCGGCGGAGGGGAGGGTTCGCGGGCCGCGTCACCCTGATGGACGAACCAGGGTGACGGGGCCGGGAATGCGCGGGCCCGCGGCCTCAAGGGCGCGGATCACGTCAGGGGCGCGGATCAGATGTGTCCGACGCCCGAGCCCGCCTCCGCGTTGTCGCCCCGCTTGGTGAGGAAGGCGACGAACACCGCCACGACCGCGACCCCGGCGGCCACGAGCGAGGCCAGGCTCATGCCGGAGATGAAGGTGTCGTGGGCGACGTTCGCGATCTTCCCGGCGACCTCGGCGGGGGTGCCCTCCGCCACCGGCGGAACGCCGACCCGGACCGCCTCGGACGCCTGGTGCGCCTGTTCCGGCGTCAGCTCGGGCAGGCCCGCGTCCGCCCAGTTGCCCGGGAGGTCGCTGTCGACCTTGGAGGCCATCACGGCGCCCAGCACGGCCGTGCCGAGGCTGCCGCCGATCTGCATCGCCGCCTGCTGGAGTCCGCCGGCCACGCCGGAGAGCTCCATCGGCGCGTTGCCGACGATGACCTCGGTGGCGCCGACCATGACGGGCGCGAGGCCGAGGCCCAGCAGGGCGAACCAGATCGACATCACACCGCTGCCGGTGTCCGTCTCCAGCGTGGAGATACCGAACATGGCGACCGCGGTGCACGCCATGCCGCCGGCCAGCGGGATGCGCGGGCCGACCTTGGTGATCATCGCACCGGCCAGCGGCGAGGCGACGATCATCATGCCGGTGAGCGGCAGCAGGTGCAGACCGGCGTCGACCGGGCTCATGCCGTGGACGTTCTGCAGGTAGAAGGTGACGAAGAACAGGCCGCCCATGAACGCGATGGCCATCAGGACCATCAGGACCACACCGGCCGAGAGCGGCACCGAGCGGAACATCGCCAGCGGGATCAGCGGCTCCTTGACCTTGGTCTCCCAGACGGAGAACAGGGCGAAGCCCACCACCGACCCGCCGATGTACAGCCAGGTCTGGCCGGAGCCCCAGCCCCACTCGGGAGCCTTGATCAGCGCCCAGACGAGCGCGAACATCGAGGCCGACAGCAGCACGATGCCGAGGATGTCGAAGGAGCGCGGCGCGTTCTCGGCCCGGTGGTCCAGCAGGATCATGACGCCGAGTACGACGGCCACGATGCCCACCGGCACGTTGATGAAGAACACGGACTGCCAGTTGACGTGCTCGACCAGCACGCCGCCGAGGATCGGGCCGCCCGCGGTGGAGGCGCCGATGACCATGCCCCAGATGCCGATGGCCATGTTGAGCTTCTCGGCCGGGAAGGTGGCCCGCAGCAGGCCGAGCGCGGCCGGCATCAGCAGCGCGCCGAACAGGCCCTGGAAGACACGGAAGACGATGACCGCCCCGATACTGCCGGACAGTCCGATGGCACCGGAGGAGACCGCGAAGCCCGCCACGCCGATGAGGAAGGTCTGCCGGTGGCCGAAGCGGTCACCGAGCTTGCCCGCGGTGATCAGGGCGACCGCGAGGGCGAGGAAGTAGGCGTTGGTGATCCACTGGACGTCCGCGAGACTGGCGCCCAGATCGCTCTGGATGGCCGGGTTGGCGATCGCCACGATGGTGCCGTCCAGGGCCACCATCATGACCCCGACCGCGACGGTGACGAGGGTGACCCACGGATGGCCGCGCCATCCCTTGGCGGGCGGTGAATCCGTCGGTGCTCCGTCACCCGGTCCCGGCTTGCCGAGCGTGGTCTGACTAGTCATACCGCGAGGCTAATGACAGCCGCTGACAGTTGACAAACCAATTCACGGGTCAGTAACTGACAAGACATCGCCCGTATAGCCTGAACTGCGCAAACCGCACGAAGGAGAGAACTTTTGAAGGTGGTCGACAGTTCGCCGCCGTCGGAGACCGCGGCACCCGCGGCCTCCCGTCCCGGCCTGCGTGAACTCAAGAAGCAGCGCACCCGGGACCTGCTGCTGCGCTCCGCCCTCGAACTGTTCACCGAGCGCGGTTACGAGGAGACGACCGTCGACGACATCGCCGAGGCCGCCGACGTCTCGCAGCGCACCTTCTTCCGCTACTTCGCCTCCAAGGAGGACGCGGCGTTCTTCGTGGCACGGCTCGCGGAGTCGCACTTCATGGAGGCCGTGCTCGCCCGCCCACCCGAGGAGGCGCCCCTGGACGCGCTGCGCCTGGCCCTCACGGAGAGCTGGGGCACCATTGGCGAGGCCGTCGAGCGGCTGGTCCCGCTGGAGCTGCACATGCGCTTCTACCGGGTGGTCGAGTCGACGCCCGCGCTGCTCGCCGCCCACCTGCGGCGCGCCACGGAGCTGGAGGAGCAGATCGCCCGCGTCATCGCGGCCCGCGAGGGGCTCGACCTGGACACGGACCCGCGGCCCCGCGTGGTCGTGGCCGTCTTCGGAGCGGTGATGCGGGTGACCGAACGGATCTGGTCGGCGCGCGACGACGCGAGCCTGGCGGCCCTGCGGGATCTGACGGCCGCTCACCTCGACCAGGTGGCGCCCGCGCTCACCGGGAACTGGCACCGCTCCGAAACGTGATCCGTGTCACTGGATTCACGCGAGACCGTCCCGTTCTCCTAGTGTGTCCTCCCAGTGACTTCCTTCGACACCTCCCCGCAGCTGAACGTCTGGCGCGCCCTGCTCGCCCTGGCCGTGGTGTTCGTGATGCTGGCGACCACCGGCTGGACCGCCCTGCGCGACCAGCGGGGCCCCACGGCACTCGAAGCGTCGGTCACGGCCTGGGAGCACGGCCGGATCGACGGACGGCGGCTGCCCGACGCCCAGGCGGCACCCGCCCGGCTGGCCCGCTTCTTCGCCTCGCTGACCGCCTGGCAGCGCACGAGCCTGGCCCACCGGTACCCCCTGGCCGTCGGCAACATGAACGGCGCCCCCGTCCAGCTGCGCTACCTCGCCAACCGCTCCGCGCTGCAGAAGGCGCGGTCGGTCGAGCGCGCCCGCACGCGCGACGAGCATCTGTCCCCGGCCGGACAGCGCGAGGCCGGCCGGCGGATGCGCAACTACGAGTCGCTGCTCGACCCCGGCCGGCACATCCTCGCCTTCGACCCGGCGGGCTCGGGCAAGGTCGCCGAGGTGTTCGGCGACCTGAACCGCGCCGACCGCGTCTCCGTGGTCGTGCCCGGCGTGGACACCGAACTGCTCACCTTCCAGCGCACCGACCGCAAGAAGTACGCGGCGCCGGTCGGCATGGCCGAGTCGCTGTACGCGGCCGAGCGCGCGGCCAGCCCCGGCACCGGCACGGCCGTGATCGCCTGGGCCGACTACACCTCCCCCAGCGGGCTCGGCATGGAGGCGGCCACCGCGAACCGCGCCGAACACGGGGCCGTACGACTGAACGCGCTGCTGCGGGCGCTGCCCGGCAAGGCCCCCGTCTCCCTCTTCTGCCACAGCTACGGCTCCGTGGTGTGCGGCCTCGCCGCCGGCCGGCTGCCCGGCCGGGTGAGCGACATAGCGGTGGCCGGCAGCCCCGGCATGCGGGCCGAGAACGCCTCCCGCCTGGACACCTCCGCCCGGGTGTGGGCGATGCGGGACGCCGACGACTGGATCCAGGACGTGCCGTACCTGGAGGTCGGCGGCCTCGGGCACGGCGCCGATCCGGTGTCCGCCGGCTTCGGGGCACGGGTGCTGTCCGCGCGGGGCGCCCAGGGGCACGGCGGCTACTTCGTGCCCGGCACGGACAGCCTGCGGAACTTCGCGGGGATCGGTGTTGGCGCATACCGCACGGTCGCCTGCGCCGACGAAGACGACACATGCCGGGCGGGTTTGTCCGCGGCGACGGCGGCCGGACGCGCGTAGAGGCGCAGATACTCCGGTTTGCGCGGGGAGGGGACGGGAAGGCTCGTGCCGCATACGATGAGCCGCATGGGTGACGTACTGGCCGGATTTCATGCCGCCTGGGAGTTCGAGTCCGACTCCGTGCTCATCCGTTACGAACGGGGGATTCGAACACCCAAGCTCTTCCAGGCCCTGGGGGAACGCCGTGTGCCCCTGGAGGCGATCGAGGGCGTGACCCTCGCGCCCGGCAGACGCGGCACCGTCGTGCTGCGCGTCGAACCGCGCGCGGGCGCCGATCCGCTGATCGAGGCGGCGGCCGGACAGCTGAAGGAGAGCGGCGACCCCTACCGGCTGGTGCTGCCCGCCGAACGGGAGACGCTCGCGGAGTACTACGCCGACGAGCTGCGGGCGCTGCTGACCGAGTCCGGCAAGACCGAGCGCTACCTGGTGGCCCCGCCCGAGGCGCCCCTGCAGTTCAAGGCGTACGACGGAAAGGCGTCCTTCGACGGCGACGCGGTGTCGTTCCGGTGGTCGTGGACGGGCGCGTCCTCGGCGAAGTGGAAGGCCGGCGACCAGAGCTTCCCGGTCGCCGGCCTGGGCGGGGTGGAGTGGCGCTCCCCCGAGATGTTCGAGGGGTACCTGCGGCTGCTGCCGCGCGACGCCGACGCCTCGGCCGCCGCAGCCGCGCCGGTCGTCCCGCAGGCCGACCAGGATCCGGCGGCGGTCGTGTTCGGGCTCGGATACGGGCCGGTGCACGAGTCGCTGCCGTTCGCCGCGGCGGTGCTGGCCGCAGTACGGGAACGGAGCGCCTCGGCGCCCGTGCCGGTGTCCGTGCCGGCGCCTCGGCGGGACCCGGCGGACATCGCCGAGCGGATCCGGCATCTCGGGGAATTGCACCAGCAGGGGCTGGTGACGGACGAGGAGTTCTCCTCGAAGAAGGCGGAGTTGCTGGCGGAGCTTTAGCGTCTGCCGGGTTTCTGTTTCGTTTTCGGGTGCGGGCCCGTTGTGGCTGGTCGCGCCCGCGCGGCGGAGCCGCACATCGATGCGGCCCCGCGCCCCTGGGTGTCTCTACTCGCGTCCGGCGGAAGTGAACGTCATGTCCGCGTAGCGGTCCCCCGCCACCTTCTCCGCGATCGGCTCCAGCGACGACAGCTCGTCGTCCGTCAGGACGATGCGGGTCGCCGCCGTGTTCTCCGCCACCCGCGTCGGCTTGCGGGTGCCCGGGATCGGGATCACCGGGAGGCCGTGGACCTGGGCGCGCTGGTGGACCCAGGCCAGGGCGATCTGGCCGAGGGAGGCGCCGTGGGCCTCGGCCACGGCGCGGACCGGGGCGAGGAGCGCCGCGTTGGCCGCCGCGTTGTCGCCGGTGAAGCGGGGCTGCTGGCGCCGGAAGTCGCCGTCCGTGAGGTCCTGCTCGGCGTTGGCGAAGGAGCCGGTGAGGAAGCCCCGGCCGAGCGGCGAGTACGGGACGAGGGCCACGCCCAGTTCGCGGGCGGCCGGCACCACGCCCGCCTCGATGTCCCGGCTGAACAGCGACCACTCCGACTGCACGGCGGCGATCGGGTGCACCGTCCGCGCGGCCCGCAGTTCCTCGCCCGTCACCTCGCTCAGCCCGAGGTGCTTGACCTTGCCCTCGCGGACCAGGTCGGCCATGACGCCGACGGTCTCCTCGATCGGCACGTTCACGTCGCGCCGGTGCATGTAGTAGAGGTCGATGACGTCCAGGTCCAGCCGGCGCAGGCTCGCCTCGACCGCCTCGCGGATGTAGGGCGCGTCGTTGCGGACGATCCGCCTGGTCGGGTCGTCCGGCGGGATCGACAGGGCGAACTTGGTCGCGACGACGACCTCCTCGCGGTGGGCCTTGAAGAACGGCGCCAGGAACCGCTCGTTCTCGCCCGCGCCGTACGCGTCGGCCGTGTCGTAGAGCGTGACGCCCAGTTCCAGCGCCCGTTCCAGGGTCGCGCGGGACGCCTCGGCGTCGGAGGGGCCGTATCCGAAGCTCATGCCCATGCAGCCGAGGCCCTGGGCCCCCACCTCCGGGCCGTCCGTGCCGAGCCTGGCCGTCGGCATACCGCTGTCGGTCATCGGGTGCCCTCCGTGTCACGGGAACGTCCGGCGTCCCCGTAGAAACTGATCTTGCGGTCGAGTACGGCGACGGTGTCCTGGAGCTCGGCGATCCGCGTCAGCACGTCGCGCCGGGTGGACTCCAGCAGTTCCCGCCGGTCGAGGTAGGTGCTCTCGCCCTCGCGCACCAGCTCCGCGTACCGCACCATGTCGGCGACCGGCATGCCCGTCATGCGCAGTTTGCCGACGAAGTCGAGCCAGTCCAGGTCGCGGTTGCTGTAGCGGCGCTGCCCGGTGTGCGAGCGGTCGATGTGGGACATCAGGCCGATCCGCTCGTACCAGCGCAGCGTGTGGGCCGTCAGGCCGGTGAAGGCGACGACCTCGCTGATGGTGTAGTGGTCCTGCCCGTCGGGGCGCGGGTGGCGCCGGGGCGGGGCGGAGCAGATGTCCGTTCTCGTGGCGTTGCTGGTGGCGTTCGGACCGAGGGTCCCGGCCGTGGTCTGCATCACCGTCATGACCTCAACGCTATGACCTTGGAGTGCACTCCAAGCAAGCGCGTCCGGCGGGAAATCCACAGGACACGCGATCCGGCAGGTCGCTAGCGTGCCGGCATGAGCCTCGTACGCCGTGCCGTGGTCGAAGACGCGCAGGAAGTACTCCGCCTCCGACAGGTGATGATCGATTCCATGGACCCCGGTGCTTCCACCGCGTGGCAGGCGGAGTCCCTGTCCGCCCTGCGGACCAGACTGGCGGATCCGGACGGGAGCTTCGCGGCGTTCGTGGTCGACCACCCGGAGCGGCCCGACGCGCTGGCGGCGCTGGTGGTGGGGACGCTGGAGTACCGGATCGGCGGGCCGAACCGTCCGGCGAACGGTCTGATCGGATACGTCTTCAGCGTCGCCACCGACCCGGACGCCCGGCGCCGCGGGTACGCGCGGGCGTGCATGGACGAGCTGCTGGAGTGGTTCCGTGAGCGGGGCGCCGGGCACGTCATGCTCACGGCCTCCCCCGACGCCGAGTCCCTGTACGCGTCGATGGGCTTCACGCGCGACACCACCCCCTCGATGCGGCTGCACCTCTGAGCCGCTTAGGCTCGACGCCATGTCCTTGAACAGCCTCGCGTCGATCGAGAACTGGCCGGTCCCCACCGCGGCGGCGGGCGTCGTACGGGCCGACGGCGCGGCCCTCGGCACCCACGGCCCCGTCGCGCACCGCTTCCCGCTCGCCTCGGTCACCAAGCCGCTGGCGGCCTACGCGGCGCTGGTGGCGTACGAGGAGGGCGCGATCGAGCTGGACGAGCCCGCCGGGCCGCCCGGGGCGACGGTCCGCCATCTGCTCGCGCACACCTCGGGGCTCGCCTTCGACGAGCACCGGGTGACCTCCGCGCCCGGGGAGCGCCGGCTGTACTCCAACGCCGGTTTCGAGCAGCTCGGCGACCACATCGCGAAGGCGGCGGACATGCCGTTCGCCGAGTACGCGCGGCAGGCGGTGCTGGAGCCGCTGGGCATGGCGGACACCTCACTGGACGGCTCCCCGGCGAAGGACGGTGTCTCCACGGTCGAGGACCTGCTCCGCTTCGCCGCCGAGGTGCAGGCGCCCCGGCTGCTGGACCCGCGCACGGTCGCGGAGGCGATGACGGTCCAGTACCCGGGCACGAAGGGCGTCCTGCCGGGCTACGGCCACCAGAACCCCAACGACTGGGGCCTCGGTTTCGAGATCCGGGACGGGAAGTCCCCGCACTGGACGGGCGCCTCGTCCTCGCCCCGTACCTTCGGCCACTTCGGCCAGTCCGGCACGTTCCTCTGGATCGACCCGGACGCCGGGCTCGCCTGCGTCGCCCTCACCGACCGGGCCTTCGGCCCCTGGGCGGTCGAGGCGTGGCCGCCCTTCACGGACGCGGTGCTGGCCGAGGCGGGAAGCCGGTCCTAGGCCATCTCCCACAGCAGCACCTCGGCCCGCGTCACCGCCACCGCGTCCACCCCTTCGGCGTCCGTGACCCGGGCCGCGTCGCCCGCGCCCAGTTCCTCGTCGCCGAGGCGCACTTCGCCGCGCACGACGTGGACGTACACGTACGCCCCGTCCGGCACCGCCGTCCGCTCCCCCGCGGCCAGGCGCCGTACGTGGAGCATCGCGGCCGCCTCCGGGACGGCGTACGGCGTGGAGTCGGCGATGCCGCGGACGATCTCGTAGGCGGGGTCGCCGCCGGGCTCGCGCGGGGCCAGCCACATCTGGACGAAGGTCAGAGGGACGGCGGCGTCGTTGCGTTCGACGTGGCGGACGCCGCCCGCCGCGCTGAGGCGCTGCACGTCACCGGCGCGGACCACCGTCTCGTGACCCGCGCTGTCGCGGTGGGTCAGCTCGCCCTCCACGACCCAGGTGACGATCTCGGTGTGGCTGTGCGGGTGCTCGTCGAAGCCGGCGCCGGGCTCCAGGCGCTCCTCGTTGCAGGCGAGCAGGGCGCCGAAGCGGAGGTTGTCGGGGTCGTAGTGGGGCCCGAAGGAGAAGGCGTGGCGGGAGGCGATGCCCGCGGCCTCGTCGCCTCCGGGGTAGCGCTCGTCGGCGCGGCGTACGTCCATCACGTCGTTCACCGTAGCCCCGGCGGCACACCCGCCCGGCCCGATAAGGCAGTCTTGTCCCCGTGCCCGAACCCGAAACCGGCAAGCCCGACGCCCCCGCCCAGCCCGCCCACTCGCACACCGCGACGCTCAAGCGGCTGGAGCAGTCCTCCGGATCGCTCGCCGCGCAGGCCATCGCGCGCATGGACGAGACGCTGCCGTGGTACCGGGCGATGCCACCGGAGAACCGTTCCTGGATCGGGCTGGTCGCCCAGGCCGGCATCGCCGCGTTCACCGAGTGGTTCCGGCGGCCGGACGCGCCCCAGGCCATCTCCACCGACGTCTTCGGCACCGCGCCGCGCGAGCTGACCCGGGCGATCACGCTGCGGCAGACCGTGGAGATGGTGCGGACCACCATCGAGGTGATGGAGTCCGCGATCGACGAGGTCGCCGCCCCCGGTGACGAGTCGGTGCTGCGCGAGGCGCTGCTCGTGTACGCCCGGGAGATCGCCTTCGCGACCGCCCAGGTGTACGCGCAGGCCGCCGAGGCACGCGGTGCCTGGGACGCGCGCCTGGAGTCGCTGGTGGTGAACGCCGTGCTCAGCGGGGAGGCCGACGAGGGGGCCGTGTCGCGGGCCGCGGCCCTCGGGTGGAACTCGCCGGAGCACGTGTGCGTGGTGCTGGGCACCGCTCCCGACGGGGACTCCGAGCTGACCGTGGAGGCCATCCGGCGGGCGGCCCGGCACGCCAAGCTCCAGGTACTGACCGGGGTGCTCGGGGACCGCCTGGTGGTGATCGCGGGGGGCCGCAACGACCCGCTGGCGGTGGCGAAGTCGCTGATCGGGCCGTTCGCGCAGGGGCCGGTCGTCGCCGGTCCCGTGGTGCCGGACCTGCAGGCCGCGACCCGGTCCGCGCAGGCCGCCGCGGCCGGGCTCAAGGCGTGCACCGCCTGGCAGGACGCGCCGCGCCCGGTGCTCGCCGACGATCTGCTGCCGGAGCGCGCGATCGCCTCGGACCCCTCGGCCCGTGAGCAACTGGTGGAGGAGATCTACAGACCGCTGGAGGAGGCGGGGGCGGCGCTCCTGGAGACGCTCAGCGTCTATCTCGAACAGGCGAGCAGCCTGGAAGGTGCCGCCCGGATGCTCTTCGTTCACCCGAATACCGTGCGCTACCGGCTCCGACGTGTGACTGACGTCACCGGATGGTCGCCCTCTGATGTACGGTCTGCGTTCACACTGCGGATCGCGCTCATCCTGGGGCGTCTGGCCGACGGAGATCCGCAGCTCTAAGATTTTGTGCAGGGTCCACAAAACCCGCCCTTGTTCTTCGTCCCTGTCCCCACGGGCGGTCGTGGCCGTCCTCAAGAGAGAGTGTGAGAGTGCTCGTACTCGTCGCTCCCGGCCAGGGCGCCCAGACGCCCGGCTTCCTGACTGACTGGCTCGCCCTTCCCGGCGCCGCGGACCGCGTCGCCGCGTGGTCCGACGCCATCGGACTCGATCTCGCCCACTTCGGCACCAAGGCCGACGCGGACGAGATCCGAGACACGTCCGTGGCCCAGCCGCTGCTGGTCGCCGCCGGAATCCTCTCCGCCGCGGCACTCGGTGACATGTCCGAGATCGCTCCGGGCGCGGTCGCGGGCCACAGCGTCGGCGAGATCACCGCCGCCGTCTTCGCGGGCGTCCTGGACGACACCGCCGCGCTGACCCTCGTACGCCGTCGCGGTCTGGCCATGGCCGAGGCCGCCGCGGTGACCGAGACCGGCATGTCGGCGCTGCTCGGCGGCGACCCCGAGGTGAGCGTCGCGCACCTGGAGAAGCTCGGCCTGACCCCGGCGAACGTGAACGGCGCCGGTCAGATCGTGGCGGCCGGCACCATGGAGCAGCTGGCCGCGCTGAACGAGGACAAGCCCGAGGGCGTCCGCAAGGTCGTGCCGCTGAAGGTGGCCGGTGCCTTCCACACCCACCACATGGCGCCCGCGGTGGACAAGCTCGCCGAGGCCGCGAAGGCGCTGACGCCGGCCGACCCGAAGGTGACGTACGTCTCCAACAAGGACGGCCGGGCCGTCGCCGCCGGCACCGAGGTGCTGGACCGGCTCGTCGGCCAGGTCGCCAACCCGGTGCGCTGGGACCTGTGCATGGAGACGTTCAAGGAGCTGGGCGTCACCGCGATCATCGAGGTGTGTCCGGGCGGCACGCTGACCGGGCTGGCCAAGCGGGCGCTGCCCGGCGTGAAGACGCTGGCCCTGAAGACCCCCGCCGACCTCGACGCGGCCCGCGAGCTCGTCGCCGAGCACACCCAGGCCTGACAAGGAGCGCGAGAGCATGTCGAAGATCAAGCCCAGCAAGGGCGCCCCGTACGCGCGCATCCTCGGCGTCGGCGGATACCGTCCGACCCGGGTGGTGCCGAACGAGGTGATCCTCGAGAAGATCGACTCGTCCGACGAGTGGATCCGCTCGCGCTCCGGCATCGAGACCCGGCACTGGGCCGGACCCGAGGAGACCGTCGCCGCGATGTCCGTGGAGGCGTCCGGCAAGGCGCTCGCGGACGCCGGGATCGACGCCTCGCGGATCGGCGCCGTGGTCGTCTCGACCGTGTCGCACTTCAGCCAGACCCCGGCCATCGCCACCGAGATCGCCGACCGGCTCGGCACGGACAAGGCCGCGGCCTTCGACATCTCGGCCGGCTGCGCGGGCTTCGGCTACGGCCTGACCCTGGCCAAGGGCATGATCGTCGAGGGCTCGGCCGAGTACGTGCTGGTCATCGGCGTCGAGCGGCTGTCGGACCTGACCGACCTGGAGGACCGTGCCACGGCCTTCCTGTTCGGCGACGGCGCCGGCGCGGTCGTGGTCGGCCCGTCCCAGGAGCCGGCGATCGGTCCGACGGTCTGGGGCTCGGAGGGCGACAAGGCCGAAACGATCAAGCAGACGGTCTCCTGGGACCGCTTCCGGATCGGCGACGTCTCCGAACTCCCCGTCGACTCCGAGGGCAACGTCAAGTTTCCTGCGATCACGCAGGAGGGCCAGGCGGTGTTCCGCTGGGCCGTGTTCGAGATGGCGAAGGTCGCGCAGCAGGCGCTGGACGCGGCCGGGATCAGCCCGGACGACCTGGACGTCTTCATCCCGCACCAGGCCAACGTGCGGATCATCGACTCGATGGTGAAGACACTGAAGCTGCCGGAGCACGTCACGGTCGCCCGTGACATCCGCACCACCGGCAACACCTCGGCCGCCTCGATTCCGCTCGCGATGGAGCGGCTCCTGGCGACCGGCGACGCGAAGAGCGGCGACACCGCGCTCGTCATCGGCTTCGGGGCGGGTCTCGTCTACGCCGCGACGGTCGTTACCCTCCCCTAGGCACTCCGTGCCGGATCACGCGGTCCGGAACGGAGAGCAGCACCGCCCGCCGCCGACGCGGCGGGCCGCCACACCCTCTGGACAACAAAGAAGGAGCGCCATCATGGCCGCCACTCAGGAAGAGATCGTCGCCGGTCTCGCGGAGATCGTGAACGAGATCGCCGGCATCCCGGTTGAGGACGTCCAGCTGGACAAGTCCTTCACCGACGACCTGGACGTCGACTCGCTGTCCATGGTCGAGGTCGTCGTCGCCGCCGAAGAGCGCTTCGACGTCAAGATCCCGGACGAGGACGTCAAGAACCTCAAGACCGTCGGCGACGCGACGAAGTACATCCTCGACCACCAGGCCTGATCTCCCGATACTCGGGCATAACCCGAGTACCGGACAGATCCGGGCAGACTGCCCCGCCACCCGGCGGTGGCGCCGTACGAATCCGTATCCCGTTGGAGAAAGAATTCCCGTGAGCTCGACCAATCGCACCGTGGTCGTCACCGGTATCGGCGCAACCACACCGCTGGGTGGCGACGCAGCCTCGACCTGGGAGGGCCTGGTCGCCGGCAAGTCCGGAGCCAAGCCCCTGGAGCAGGAGTGGGCCGCCGACCAGGCGGTCCGCATCGCCGCGCCGGCCGCCGTCGACCCCTCCGAGGTCATCCCGCGGCCGCAGGCCCGCCGCCTGGACCGCTCGGCGCAGTTCGCGCTGATCGCGGCGCAGGAGGCATGGAAGGACGCCGGGTACGTCGGCAAGGCCGGCGAGAGCGCCGCCGAGGACGGCGCCCACGTCGACCCCGACCGGCTCGGTGCGGTCATCGCCTCCGGCATCGGCGGCGTGACCACGCTGCTCGACCAGTACGACGTGCTGAAGGAGAAGGGCGTCCGCCGCGTCTCCCCGCACACCGTCCCCATGCTGATGCCGAACGGCCCCTCGGCCAACGTGGGCCTGGCCGTGGGCGCCCGCGCGGGCGTGCACACGCCGGTCTCGGCCTGCGCCTCGGGCGCCGAGGCCATCGGCTACGCCATCGAGATGATCCGCACCGGCCGCGCCGACGTCGTCGTCGCGGGCGGCACGGAGGCGGCGATCCACCCGCTGCCCATCGCCGCGTTCGGCAACATGATGGCGATGTCCAAGAACAACGACGACCCGCAGGGTGCCTCGCGCCCCTTCGACACGGCGCGCGACGGCTTCGTCCTCGGTGAGGGCGCCGGCGTCCTGGTCCTGGAGTCCGCCGAGCACGCCGCCGCGCGCGGCGCCCGCGTCTACGCGGAGGCGGTCGGCCAGGGCATCTCCGCCGACAGCCACGACATCGTGCAGCCGGAGCCGGAGGGCCGCGGCATCTCCGCCGCGCTGCAGAACCTGCTGGACCGCAACGACCTGGACCCGGCCGAGATCGTGCACGTCAACGCGCACGCCACCTCGACGCCGGCCGGTGACATCGCCGAGCTGAAGGCGCTGCGCAAGGTCCTCGGCGACGACGTCGACCACATGGCGGTCTCCGCCACCAAGTCGATGACCGGTCACCTCCTCGGTGGCGCGGGCGGCGTGGAGTCCGTGGCGACCGTGCTCGCGCTGTACCACCGGGTGGCGCCGCCGACCATCAACGTGGAGAACCTCGACCCGGAGGCCGAGGCCAACGCGGACATCGTCCGCGGCGAGGCCCGGAAGCTGCCGGTCGAGGGCCGGATCGCCGCGCTGAACGACTCGTTCGGCTTCGGCGGCCACAACGTGGTGCTCGCGTTCCGGTCGGTCTGAGCGACCCCCGTACGCGCGTGAAGGGCCCCCACCGGCCGGTGGGGGCCCTTCACGCGTGCGCGGGGCGGGCGGGGCGTCACACCACCTGGTGCAGCCAGCGGACCGGGGCGCCCTCGCCCGCGTGCCGGAAGGGCTCCAGTTCGTCGTCCCAGGGCTTGCCGAGGAGCTTGGCGAGGTCCGACTCGAGGTCCGTCTCGCCGCGCTGGGAGCGGACCAGGGCGGCACGCAGCCGGTCCTCGGGGATCATGATGTCGCCGTGGATGCCGGTGACGGCGTGGAAGATACCGAGGTCCGGGGTGCAGCTGTAGCGCTCGCCCTCGGCGTTCGCGGAGGGTTCCGCGGTGACCTCGAAACGCAGCAGCTGCCAGCCGCGCAGTGCGGAGGCGAGCTTGGAGGCGATGCCGGACTGGCCCTGCCAGGAGAACTCCGAGCGCCAGGTGCCGGGCGCGGCGGGCTGCCGGATCCAGTCCAGGCCGACCCGGGTGCCGAGCACCCCGGCGATGGCCCACTCGACGTGCGGGCAGAGCGCGCGCGGCGCGGAGTGCACGTACAGGACTCCACGTGTCGTCACCGGAACCTCCGGGCTGAGCGGGACATCTCGGAACGGGTGGAACGGCCGTGACCGGGCGGGCCACGTTCAGGGCGAGGCTACCGTGCGACGGGACAAGGAGTGTGACGTACCGTCGGTCCCGCCGCCGACAAACCTCCGCCATTCACCCGGCAGGACGCTTGTACGGGTGTGAGACGTTGCATCGCCGCCCTCGGGAACCCTGGCGCGGTGTCATGGGTTGAGCACGTTGGAGGCACGAGGCGAGGGGTGGGACCGGTATGCGTCGAGGGACGGACCAGGGGACGCGGTACGGGCGTCGCCGGGCGCGGGTCGCGCTCGCCGTCCTGACCGCCGCCGTCCTGGGCGTGGCGGGCTGCGACGCGTCGGGCGGCGACTCCCCCGCCCCCTCGGACAGCGCGTCCCAGCGGTCGAAGTCCGCCCCGGCCTGGGACACGAGCCCCGCATCGGTGGCCGCCGTGGGCGACTCCATCACCCGCGGCTTCGACGCCTGCGCGGTGCTGTCGGACTGCCCGGAGGTGTCGTGGGCGACCGGCAGCAGCGCGAAGGTCGACTCGCTCGCCGTACGGCTGCTGGGGAAGGCGGACGCGGCCGGGCACAGCTGGAACTACGCGGTGACCGGGGCCCGGATGGCGGATCTGACCGCCCAGGTGACGCGGGCGGCGAAGCGCGATCCGGAACTGGTGGCGGTGATGGCCGGGGCGAACGACGCGTGCCGGTCCACGACCTCGGCGATGACGCCGGTGGCGGACTTCCGGGCCCAGTTCCAGGAGGCGATGGCCACCCTGCGCGAGAAGCTTCCCAAGGCGCAGGTGTACGTGTCGAGCATCCCGGACCTGAAGCGGCTGTGGTCCCAGGGGCGCACCAACGCGCTGGGCAAGCAGGTGTGGAAGCTGGGCCTGTGCCCGTCGATGCTGGG
This sequence comes from Streptomyces sp. NPDC034099, assembly GCF_055575415.1. NCBI lineage: Bacteria > Bacillati > Actinomycetota > Actinomycetes > Kitasatosporales > Streptomycetaceae > Streptomyces > Streptomyces sp. NPDC034099. Next base: position 154,584 of record NZ_JBVISR010000002.1, read on the forward strand.
CGACGCGGACTCCATGGACTCGGCGGCGACCCTGCGGCGCAACACGGTGCGCGACCGCGTGGAGGACTACAACGAGGTGCTGCGGGAGGTCTGCGCGAAGGACCGGCGGTGCCGCACCGACGACGGCGCGGTGCACGCGTACCGGTTCGGCACGGACCAGTTGAGCCACTGGGACTGGTTCCACCCGAGTGTGGACGGCCAGGCCCGGCTGGCGGAGATCGCCTACCGCGCGGTCACCGCGAAGAGTCCCTGATCCGGCCGCTGACCTGGGCGTGTCCTAGAGTTCCGCACATGAGCGAACTCTTCGGCACACTGTCCGACGGCACCCCGGTACACCGCTGGACCCTGGAGCGGGCCGGCGTACGGGTACGGGTCCTGTCGTACGGCGGGATCGTGCAGTCGGCCCAGGTGCCGGACCGGGACGGTGACACCGCCGACGTGGTACTGGGGTTCGCGGACCTGGACGGCTATGTGACGCACCCGGAGCCCTACTTCGGCGCGCTGGTCGGGCGGTACGCCAACCGGATCGCGGGCGGGCGCTTCCCGCTGGACGGCCGGACGTACGCGCTGGCGCTCAACGACGGGCCGAACTCGCTGCACGGTGGCGAGCGCGGCTTCGACAAGCGCGTGTGGGACGTGGCGCCGGTCGCGGACGGCGTCCGGCTGAGCCGGGTCTCCCCGCACGGCGAGGAGGGCTTCCCGGGGCGCCTGGAGATGTCGGCGACGTACACGCTGGACGGGTCGGGCGCGCTGCGGATCATGTACGAGGCGGTCACGGACGCGCCGACGGTGCTGAACCCGACGAACCACAGCTACTTCAACCTGGGCGGCTCCGGGCACGCGGGCGGGCACGAACTGCGGCTGGCCGCCTCCCGGATCACGCCGGTCGACGCCCGCCTGATCCCGACGGGCGGCCTCGACGACGTGACGGACACGCGCTTCGACTTCCGGCGGGCGCGCAAGATCGGCTCGGGCTACGACCACAACTTCGTCCTCGACAAGGGCGTGACCGCCGCCGCCGAGGAGGTCGCCGAGCTGTACGACCCGGCGTCGGGGCGGGTGCTCACGGTGGCGACGACCGAGCCGGGGCTCCAGCTGTACACCGCCGACCACCTGGGCGAGCCCTTCGCGCCCGGCGACGGCGTCGCGCTGGAGACCCAGCACTTCCCGGACTCCCCGAACCGGCCCGGCTTCCCGAGCACGGTGCTGCGGCCGGGCGAGGTGTTCCGCTCGGAGACGGTGTACGGCTTCTCGGTACGCCGGTAGGCCGCCCGGAGGCTGAGCCCCGGCCCGGCCGTCAGGTCCCGGACCGGGGCTGTTCACGGGGGACGCGCTCGCGGGCGTCCCGGATCAGACGGTAATCGCCTCGGTGATCCGGCGGTCCGCGATCGGGTGCCCGATCAGGAGTTCGTACGAACCCTTCACAAACGGCCACGAGTCGGTCGGTCACGCGCCATGGCGCGTACCCCTTCCGCCACGCGATACTGCCGCCGTTCCGGCAGCACCCCACGGCGACGGAAGGACCTGGACTCCCTTGTCACCCCTACGTGTTCGGATCGGCGTACTCGGACTGGCCCTGGTGGCGGGACTCGCGGCCCCCACGACGGCGACGGCGGCCGGGGCGGCACCCTGGGCGGGCTCCGCCCCCGCACCGACCGTCGAGGAGCGGCGGCTCGACGGGGACGTGCCCCGGGAGATCCTGCGGCGCTCCGGATTCGCCGCGGTGGCACCGGCGTTCGCCCGGGGGCTCGGGCGCGCGGACTCCTACCGCGAGGCGCGTGCCGTCGTGGCGCACCAGGGCGCGGCGCTGTGGCGGCGGGCGGTGGACCGGGTACAGGGCCGCGGGACGGCCCGCGGGGACCTCAGCCGCGACGACGACCGGCCGCTGTACTGGGCGCGGCTCGGTATGACGCGGGAACTGCGCACCTGGGAGCCCGGGTTCACGCTGGGCGAGCGGCAGCGGGCCGCGCTGCTGACGGAGCTGGAGCGCGCCTCGCGCGGCCAGAGCGACCTCCGGCTGCCGCGCGGCGGACACGGCAAGGGCGTGAAGCGGGTGCTGCTCACCGGCTTCGACCCGTTCACCCTGGACCGGGACATCCGGATCTCCAACCCGTCCGGCGCCGCGGCGCTGGCCCTGGACGGCACGGTGATCGACACCCCGGACGGTCCCGCCCGGGTGGAGACGGCCGTGTTCCCGGTGCGCTGGCGGGACTTCGCCGAGGGGGCGGTGGAGCGGGCGCTGCGGCCGTACCTGCCGCGGGCGGACCTGTTCACCACCGTGAGCCAGGGCCGGGTCGGGCGGTTCGACGTGGAGCGGACAAACGGAGCCTGGCGGGGCGGCTTCCCGGACAACGACAACGTCTCCCGCACGGAGACGGTCCCGGTGGCCGACCCGGCCTCGCAGCCGCAGTGGACGACGACCACGCTGCCGTACGCGGCGATCACGGCCGCGGACACCGGCCGCTTCCCCGTGTACGACAACACGAGCGTGACGGAGATCCCGGCGGGAGGCTCCGAGGCGGTCGTACGGCCCGACGGGCCCACGCCCGGGTCGACGGCCCGGGAGGGCGGCGGCGGGAACTACCTCTCCAACGAGATCGCCTACCGCGTGACGCTGCTGCGGGACCGGCTCGGGCTGCACGGCACGCTGCCGGGCGGGCACGTGCACACACCGGTGCTTCAGTTCGGGGCCGGGAACACCGATCCGGCGACGGGGTCGGTCACCGACCCGGAGTTCGTGCGCAACCGGCTGGACATCGTGGCGCAGACGCGGGCGATCGTGGCCGTGGCGGTCAGTGCCCCGGGGCCCGACCGGGGCTGACCGCCGGGTCGGCGGGGCCGGGCTCGGAGCGGTCGTCGGCGCCGTCGTGGGTCTCCTCGCCCAGCAGTTCCCGGGCGAGGAGCGTGGCGCCCGCGACCGCGCCCGGCATCAGGAACACGGCGACGAACGGCACCAGGAAGGACACGCCCAGCGGGGTGCCGAAGCCCCAGACCAGCATCCTGCGGGAGCGCAGCAGGGCGAGGCGTTCGCGCAGTTCGACCCCGCGGCGCTGGAGGGCTACGGCGGCCAGCTCCTCGGTGAGGAAGAAGCCGGTGACGAAGAAGCCGACCACCGGGACCACGGTCTGGCCGACGACCGGGATGAACCCCAGCGCGAAGAGCAGCACGCCCCAGACCGCGGCGCGGACCAGGATCCGCAGGCTGTCGCGGCCGGAGATCCACAGCTCGCGCCAGAGCGGCAGGCCGGACTCGGGAGCGGTGCCGTCCGGGGAGACGTCCCGGTCGACCCGCTCGGAGAGGGCCTCGTAGAAGGGCTGGCCGACCAGCAGGGTGACCGCGGTGAAGGTGAGCACGGCCAGGAGCAGGGCCAGGGCGAAGAGCACGGCGGTGAGAAAGCCGCGGAAGAGCCCGAGCCAGGGGCTCGACCAGTCGTCGGCGAAGGGGGTCGCCCAGCCGACGAAGTCCTCGCCCCACAGCGCGAGCGCGACCAGCACGCCCACGTACAGGACCAGGGTGATCAGGCCCGGGACGAGTCCGAAGCCGTAGCTCCGGCCGTGCCGGGCCACCCACCGCTGGCCCTTCAGAAGGTGGCCGAACCCCGCCCCAAGATCACGCATGGGCGGCACTCTACCGGTCGGCGCGCCGGACCGTTTCCGGTCCTGACCCCGGACCTGCTCCCGGTCCGGGCCCCGTTCCCCGTCAGACGAGCGTGACGGTGATGTTGCCGCGGGTCGCCTTCGAGTACGGGCAGACCTGGTGGGCCTTCTCCACCAGCGACCGCGCGGTGGCGGCGTCGACCGACGGGATCTCGGCGGAGATCTCGACGATGATCCCGAAGCCGTCGTCGTTCTTGCCGATCCCGACCTTCGCGGTCACGGTCGAACCGGTGATGTCGGCACCCTCCTGGCGGGCCACGACGGCGAGCGCGCCCTGGAAGCAGGCGCTGTACCCGGCGGCGAACAGCTGCTCCGGGTTGGTGCCGGCGCCGTTGCCGCCCATCTCCTTCGGCGGGTTCACGACGACGTCGAGCTTGCCGTCGTCGGTGGCCACCCGGCCGTCGCGGCCGTTCTCGGCGGTGGCGACGGCGGTGTAGAGGACTTCGGACTGCTGGATGGGCATACGGGTGTCTTCCTCCTCGGTCCGCCGTGACTCGCGCCCACGATCACGACGGATTTCGGAATGACGCTACCGCATGCCGGAAGTCCAGTGAAGTCCGCTCCCGCCCTCGCCGACGGGTCAGAGCTTGACGATCATCTTTCCGGTGTTGTCGCCGCGCAGGACCCCGAGGAACGCCTCCAGGTTGTTCTCGATGCCCTCGACGACCGTCTCGCGGTACTTCAGCTCACCGTCGCGGACCCAGGGGCCGACCTCCTCGACGAACTGCGGCTGGAGGTCGTAGTGGTCGCCGACCAGGAAGCCCTCGATGCGGCCGCGGGTCTGGATGAGGCGGGCGAGGTTCTTCGGGCCGGGCGCGGGCTCGGTGTTGTTGTAGACGGAGATCGCGCCGCAGATGGCGATGCGGCCGTTCAGGTTGAGGGAGCCGATGGCCGCCTCCAGGTGGTCGCCGCCCACGTTGTCGAAGTAGACGTCGACGCCGTCCGGGGCGGCGGCCCGCAGCTGCTCGCTCACCGGGCCGTTCTTGTAGTTGAACGCGGCGTCGAAGCCGTACTCGTCGAGGAGCAGCTTGACCTTCTCGTCCGAGCCGGCCGAGCCGATCACCCGCGAGGCCCCCTTGAGCCTGGCGATCTGGCCCACCTGGCTGCCGACGGCACCCGCGGCGCCCGAGACGAAGACGGAGTCGCCCTCCTTGAAGGCGGCCGTGCGCAGCAGACCGGCGTAGGCGGTGAGCCCCGTCATGCCGAGCACGCCCAGGTACGTCGACAGCGGCGCCGCGTCCGGGTCCACCTTGACGGCGTTCTTGGCGTCCACGACGGCGTACTCGCGCCAGCCGAAGAAGTGCAGGACGTGGTCGCCGACGGCGATGCCCTCCGCGTGGGAGGCGACGACCTCGCCGACCGCGCCGCCCAGCATGGGCTTGCCCAGCTCGTAGGGGGCGGCGTAGGACTTGGCGGCGCTCATGCGCCCGCGCATGTAGGGGTCGACGGAGACGTACAGGTTGCGCACCAGCACCTGCCCGTCACCCGGGGTGGGGACCTCCGCCTCGACCAGCGCGAAGTCCTCGGGCTTGGGCCAGCCGACCGGGCGGGTGACCAGGTGCCATTCGCGGTTGACGGCGGGGAGGGCGGGGGAGTCGGTCATGGGGCACCTTTCCTGGGGCTTGCTCGGGGTCTGCCTGCCGAGAATGTTTCAGGCTCTGAAACAACCATGCGGCTGAACATTTCAGGTTGTCAAACAAATGGGTACCCTGGATTCCATGGCCACACCACGCGACACCACGCGCCGACCCGACGCTCTCACCCTCGAAGTCGTCGAGCTGATCGGCGAGGTCGTGGCCCGCTTCCACGCGGACTACGAGGAGGCGGCGGCGGAGCGCGCCCTGACCGGGGCGCAGGCCAAGCTGCTGAGCCTGCTGTCGCTGGAGCCGCTGCCGATGCGGAAGCTGGCCCAGAAGCTGAAGTGCGAACCGTCGAACGTCACGGGGATCGTGGACCGGCTGGAGGCGCGGGGGCTGGTCGAGCGGCGGCCCGACCCCGGCGACCGGCGGGTGAAGGTCGCGGCCGCCACGGAGGAGGGCCGCCGGGTGGCCCGGGGGCTGCGGGAGTCCCTGCGCTTCGCCCGGGAGCCGCTGGCCGGACTGTCGGAGGGCGAGCGGGTGGCGCTGCGGGACGCGCTGCGGTTGATGGTCGGGGAGGGCTCGCCGGAGGACTGACCCCCTCACCTCATGGCGAACTCGTACTGCAACTCGCAGAGGTGCCCGGCCTTCACCGCCCTGCGGGAGGACAACGAGCGGCTTCGCGAGCGCGTCAGTGTCCCTGCCCAGGCCATCCGCGAACTCCCCGCCGAGCTGGAGCAGCGCACCGACAACAGCACCCCGTCGCAGCCCCGTCCGGAGCCTCCCGGCCGGCGTCACCTGACGCCCGAGGCGGTCACGACGCCGGCCGCGTTGCCCTCGAACGCGGTACCGGTCCTGGTCAGACGGTCGGCGAGCGAGTCCTGGTAATCATTTTGGGGAGCGGCATCCATGGAACCGCCTCACGCCCAAGAAGTGGGCCAGACCGGATCAGATGCTTGTGCAACGAGGCCGGCCGTGACCTGCTCAGCGGTGACGCGGGCGAGGCAGCAAGGCGAACGCGCTCTCCGCAATCGAGGTCAGGCGGGCGGGGCTGTGGCCGTACGCGCCTACGACATCGGTCCCGCGGACGATGGTCAGCAGAAGGTACGCAAGGTCGTCGGGATCCGCGTCGGGGTCTATGTCGCCGTTGCGCTGCGCCGCTCGCACACACTCGGCCACCGCTGTCGCGACCACGGAGAAGCAGTCGCCGGCCAGGCGTTTCACCTCGGCGTCGGAGGCGCCGATCTCCAGGGCCATCTTGGCGGCGAAGCAGGCCGCCGCTGCCCGGTCGGGGGCGGGTGGCACGTCGGCGGCGAGTGGCACCCCGTGGACGGCGCGGAGCAAGTACGCGTGCAGTCGTTCCAGGGCGCCCTCGTCCGGTCCGGCGAGCGCCTGCGGCGCAAACTGCCCCAGCCGGGCGAAGTAACCGGCCATCGCCTGCAGCAGCACGCCGTGCTTGCCGTCGAACGCGGCGTAGAGGCTGCCGCGGCCCAGGCCGGTGGCGGCGCTGATGTCGTCGACGCTCGTGCCGTTGTAGCCCGAGGTGCGGAACTGCCGCTCGGCGGCATGGAGGACGTGGGCAGGGTCGAAGCTTCGCGGTCTCGCCATACATAGAAGGTAAAGCCGACTCGCCATAATTGACAACTCAGTACAGAACTATCTAGGTTTCGTACTGTTCAGTAAAAAACCATCCTGAGCTGCGCACCTCGAACATCCATGACGGTCGCCGACCACATTCCGGGCTTTCTGAACAGCTGACCCCGCACCCACCACCCAGAACTCGAAGGGCTGACCGGACCATGACTGACAAGGAAAGGCAGGAGGCCATGGCTGTGGCGACTCCTGCGTACGCGAGCGACGCACTGGACGAAGGGACCGTCGACGTGGTGGTGATCGGCGGGGGCGCCGCGGGGCTGAACGGTGCGCTGATGCTCGCCCGCTCCCGCCGCTCGGTCGTCGTGATCGACAGCGGCTCCCCGCGCAACGCGCCCGCGGAGGCCATGCACGGCTTCATCGTCCTGGACGGCACCCCGCCGTTCGAGATCCTTCGACGGGGCCGGGAGCAGGTGCGCCAGTACGGCGGACGCGTCGTGTCCGGCGAGGTGGTCTCGGCCGAGTCCGCCGCCCCGTCGGCGGACGGGGACCTGCGGTTCACCGTCACCCTGGCCGACGGCCGCGGCATCACCGCCCGCCGCATCCTGGTGGCCACCGGCCTCACGGATGTGCTGCCGGAGGTGCCCGGACTCGCCGAGCACTGGGGGCACAGTGTGGTGCACTGCCCGTACTGCCACGGCTGGGAGGTGCGCGACGAGCCCATCGGCGTCCTCGCCACCGGCCCCGCCTCCATCGGCCACGCGTTTCTATTCCGTCAGCTGACCGAGGACCTGACCTACTTCACCCACGGCACCGACCTGGACGAGGACAGCCGCGCCCGCTTCGCCGCCCGCGGCATCCGCGTCATCGACACCCCGGTCGCCGAGGTCGTCAACGACGAGGACGATGCCCTCGCCGGGGTGCGCCTGGCCGACGGCCAGGTCGTGGCCCGCCGCGTCCTCGCGGTCACCCCGCAGATGCAGGCCCGCACCCAGGGCCTGGAAGGCCTGGGCCTGCCGGTGCAGGACCTGCCGACGGGCCGCGGTTTCGCCTCCGGCATGGCCGGTGCCACCGAGGTGCCGGGTGTGTGGGTGGCCGGCAACGCCACCGATCCGGTCGCCCAGGTCGGGGCCTCCGCGGCGGCCGGCGCACTGGCCGGTGACTACATCAACAGGATGCTGGTCACCGCGGACACCGACGCGGCCCTCCAGAGGATCACCGGGGGGAAGCCCTAAAGGGGCCACAGGGTGATCTCGAAGCCCTGAGATCTCAGCCCGTCGCCCGCTCCCCTCACGAGCAATCAAGTGATTCCGCTCGTCCGCCCCGTCCCTCTCAGGAGCTACTGATGCCCTTCCTTGCGAACACCCCCGTGGAGAAGATAGCCGGGCCGTATGCGCGGCGCTGGTGGGCGCTCCTCGTGCTGTGCCTGAGCCTGCTGATCACGGTGATGGCGAACACGTCGCTGATCGTCGCGGCCCCCGACATGACCACCGACCTGGGCCTGAGCAGCAGTGATCTGCAGTGGGTCGTCGACAGCTACACCGTTCCGTACGCGGCGCTGATGCTGGTCCTTGGCGCGATCGGCGACAAGTACAGCCGGCGCGGCGCGCTGGTCCTTGGTCTGCTGATCTTCGCCGGCGGTTCGGTGATGGGGAGCATGGTCGACGAGACCTCACTGGTCATCGTGGCCCGCGCGATCATGGGTGTCGGTGCCGCGGTCGTGATGCCGGCCACGCTGTCCCTGGTGGTCGCGACCTTCCCCCGGAGCGAGCGGGCCAAGGCCATCACCGCCTGGGCCGCGACCTCCGGGGTGGCGGTAGCCGTCGGCCCGCTGGTCTCCGGCTGGCTGCTCGAGGACCACGCCTGGGGCTCGACCTTCCTGATCAACGTGCCGATCGCCGTCCTCGCCGTGTTCGGCGCGCTCGCCCTGGTACCGCCGTCCAAGGCGGAGGGCATGGGCCGGATCGACTACGTCGGTGGTCTGCTGTCGATCGTCACGGTCGGCTCCCTGATCTACGCCGCCATCGAGGGCCCGCACTCCGGCTGGGGCGCCGGCCCCATCACCGCCGCCGTGGTCGCCGGTGTCGGTCTGCTCGCCTTCGTCGCCTGGGAGCTGCGGCACCCGCACCCGATGCTCGACGTCCGGAAGTTCGCGCTGCGGCCCTTCAGCGGCTCGATGCTCGCGGTGATGTTCTTCTTCTTCGGCATGTTCGCCGTGATCTACTACGCGACGCAGTTCCTGCAGTTCGTCCTCGGCTACGGCGCCCTGGACACGGGTGTACGGCTGCTGCCGCTGGGCGGTGCGGTGTTCCTCGGGTCAGCGGTGACCGGAGTGCTCGCCCCGAAGCTGGGGGTGAGGGTGATGGCCGTGACCGGCCTGGCCATCGGCACGGCGGGCATGTTCCTGCTCACCCAGATCGACAAGGGGTCGACATACGGGGACTTCCTGGCGCCGCTGATGATGCTGGGCCTCGCGCTCGGACTGGCCATCTCCCCGGCGACCGACACGATCATGGGCTCCTTCCCCGAGTCCGAGCTGGGCGTCGGCGGCGGTGTCAACGACACCGCGTTGGAGCTGGGCGGGGCGCTGGGCATCGCGGTGCTGGGCTCGCTGCTGGGCACGGCCTACCGGGACGAGCTGACCGACCTGGTCGGCAACCGACTCCCGGCGGAGGCGATGGAGACCGCCAAGGACTCGGTCGGCGCCGGCCTGGCCGTCGCGGAGCGGGTCGCGCAGGATCCCTCCGCCGGGCCCCAACAGGCCCAGGCCGCCGTGGACGCCGTTCACCAGGCCTTCGCCCACGGAGTCGCCCAGACCAGCCTCATCGGCGGGATCGTCATGGCCGCCGGAACACTGATCGTCCTCGCGGTCCTGCCGGGCCGGCGCGGGTTCGCGAAGCAGAGCGCCGAGCCGGGGGCCGCGACGACGGCTAGCGAGGCGGCGCCTGAGCGGGAGCACACCGGGGCCACCCGCTAGACCGCCGGTGGGGCGTCCCCTGGATCGCCGGGGACGCCCCGGACAGGAGTACCGGCAACCACCCCAAAGGGGGGCGGGCAGCGCCGCCGAAGGAGCAGGCGCAGCTCCTACGTGCACCACCACAGGAAGCGGTCGCAGGTTTCCGTCGGGGTCGGGTCCGGGGACTGCGGCGGGGTGGGGGTCGTCGCCGGGGGCGGGTCGTCGCCGGACTCGGGGGACGACGGGTCCGGGTCCGAGGGGCGGGTGGGGTCCGGGGACGGGGGGCGGGAGGCTGACGGAGGAGCGGAGTCGGTCGCCGTCTCGGAGTCCGTCGTCTCCGGGGAGGACGAAGGGGACGCCGACCCCGTTGCCGACGCCGATGCGGAGGTGGACGGGGAGCCCGAGGCCGTGGTCGTTCCCGAGGGGGCGTCGACCGGGACCGCCGACGCCTCCCCCACCTCTTTCGTCGCCTCGCCGTCCGTGGTCTCGCCGCCCGCCGCGGCCGGCTTGTCCGGGGAGTGCGGGGCGTCCATGCCGAGTTCGGCGAGGCTCAGTCCGCCGGCGGCCAGGACGAAGCCCGCGGCGATGAGCAGGGTCCGGCGGCGGCGCCTGCGGTGTGCGGCGGCCTTGCGGTCACGGCGGCTGGACCGGGCGCCGGGTGGGGCGTCGCCCGTGCCGCCTTCGGGGCTCTCGTCGGCCGCTGCCTCGCCATCGAGCCGCGGCGGGGTCTCCTCACCCACCGTCAGGTGAGTGTCGGAGGCGCCGAGTTCCTGGGCGGGCGTGCCGCACCCCGGGCAGGCGAGGGCGCCGTTGAGGTGCCGTCGGCACGGGTGGCAGTAGTCCATGACGCGGGAAGGTTAAGTTCCGGGAAGGGTGCGTTCCTAGAGGCCACTGTGAAGGTTGTGTGGGAAAGCACGCGAGGCGGCCTCTCCCCCGTTTTCGAAACTGCCGAAACCGTTATGTGTCCGACCCATTGACACTCCGAGCACCCCGTCCTTACTGTCACGCCAGCATTTCGAACGAGTGACGAAATATCGAACAGAGTGAAGGGCAGCCGCCGTGCGCATCACCGGAATCAGCACACACGTGGTCGGGACGCCGTGGCGCAACCTGACCTACGTCCAGGTGCACACCGACGAGGGCATCACCGGAGTCGGCGAGACCCGGATGCTGGGGCACACCGACGCGCTCCTCGGCTACCTGAAGGAGGCCGAGGCCAACCACATTCTCGGCTCCGACCCGTTCGCTGTCGAGGACCTGGTCCGCCGCATGAAGTACGGCGACTACGGCCGTGCGGGCGAGATCGTGATGTCCGGCATCGCGGTCGTCGAGATGGCGTGCTGGGACATCAAGGGCAAGGCGCTCGGCGTCCCCGTGTGGCAGCTGCTGGGCGGGAAGGTCACCGACAAGGTCAAGGCGTACGCCAACGGGTGGTACACCACCGAGCGGACGCCGGAGGCGTACCACAAGGCCGCGCAGGGGGTCATGGAGCGCGGCTACCGGGCGCTGAAGATCGACCCGTTCGGCACCGGGCACTTCGAGCTGGACCAGCAGCAGACGAACTACGCGGTGTCGCTGATCGAGGCCGTACGGGACGCCATCGGGCCCGACGCCGAGCTGATGCTGGAGATGCACGGCCGCTTCTCGCCCTCCACGGCCGTCCGGCTCGCGCGTGAACTCGCGCCGTTCAAGCCGGCCTGGCTGGAGGAGCCGGTCCCGCCGGAGAACCTCAGGGCGTTGAAGAAGGTCGCCGAGAAGGTCGAGATCCCGGTCGCCACCGGTGAGCGCATCCACGACCGGATCGAGTTCCGCGAGCTGTTCGAGGACCAGTCGGTGGACGTCATCCAGCCCGACGTCGGTCACATCGGCGGCATCTGGGAGACCCGGAAGCTGGCCGCGACCGCCGAGACGCACTACACGCTGGTCGCCCCGCACAACGTCGGCGGGTCCGTGCTCACCGCGGCCTCCCTCCAGGTCGGGTTCACCTCGCCGAACTTCAAGATCCTGGAGCACTTCAACGACTTCGCGGACGCGGAGATCAAGAAGGTCGTGAAGGGTGCGCCCCAGGTGGACCCGGAGGACGGGTGCTTCCACCTGTCCGACGCGCCCGGTCTCGGGGTGGAGCTGGACACCGACGCGGCGGCCGAGTTCCCGCAGCAGCAGGCGCGGTTCGACCTGTGGGCCGAGGGCTGGGAGAAGCGCGCCCCCAAGGGGACCGGGGCATGAGCGACGCGGTCGTCGTCGAGGCGCCGGGCGAGCACCGGCTCGTGCCGCACGAGCCGCGCGAACCGGGTGCCGGCGAGGCGCTGGTGCGGGTGCACGCCGCCGGGATCTGCGGCAGCGACCGGGAGGTCTACCAGGGCAACCGGCCCGAGGGGTACGTGCGTTACCCGCTCACCCCCGGACACGAGTGGTCCGGGACCGTGGAGCGGGTCGGCGCCGGGGTGCCGGGCTCACTCGTGGGCCGGAAGGTCGTGGGCGAGGGCTTCCGCAACTGCCAGGTGTGCGACCGCTGTCACGCGGGCGAGACGACGCTGTGCACGGCCGGTTACGAGGAGACCGGGTTCACCCAGCCGGGCGCCATGGCGCCGACGCTGACGCTGCCCGCCCGGCTGCTGCACGTCCTGCCCGAGGACGCCGACCTCACCGGCGCGGCCCTGCTGGAGCCCGCGGCCTGCATCGCCGCCGCCGCGCTGAAGGCGAACGCCCGGCCCGGCGAGCGGGTCGCCGTGGTCGGCACGGGCACGCTCGGCATGTTCGCCGTGCAGTTCCTGCGGGCCGCCTCCCCGGCCGAGCTGCTGGTCGTCGGTACGCGCGGCGACCGGGAGGCGCTGTCGCGGCAGTTCGGCGCGACCGACTTCCGCACCAAGGACCGGCCGCTCCCGGACGATTTCGACGTCGTGATCGAGACCGCCGGGTCCGCGGACGCCGCCCGCACCGCCGCCGCGCTGCTGCGCCGGGGCGGGCGGCTGGTGCTGACCGGCATCCCGGCGCCGGGCGCCGACGGCCTCGACCCGACCGACCTGGTCGTACGGCAGCTGGAGGTGCACACGGTCTTCGGGGCGCCGCCGGACGCCTGGGCGCACACGGTGCGGGTCTTCGCGGCCGGTCTGCTCGATCCGCGGCCGCTGGTGACGCACGAACTGCCGCTCGCCGAGTTCTCGGAGGCCATCGAGCTGGTGGGTTCCGGCGATCCGAAGGTCGGCAAGGTGCTGCTGCGCCCGGACGCCCACCCCTGAGCCGTACGCCGGTGCGGGGGCGACCTGACGGCCTCCGCACCGGCGTACACCCACCGGAGGGGACGTCGCGCGCCCACGCCACCCACGGCCGCGAACTTCGTCCGACATATCGAACACTAAGGAACGCTTGTGACCGACGCTTCCGCCACGGCCGCCGCACGCAGGCCCGGTGAGCAGGCCCTCACCGCCCTCGGCCTGGCCGCGCCCGCCCCCGATCCCGCCGACGCCTCGCCGCACTCCTTCCCTGGCGGTGGCCGCTGGCGCACCGAGATCCCCTCCTGCGAGGGACCGGAGGCGCTGGGGGTGGTGCTCAAGGAGTCCTCCCGCCTGGACGTGCCGATCCACCGGATCAGCCAGGGCAGCGGCGTGTGGATGCTGACCGACGCCGAGATCACCGAGATGGTCGAGGCCACCGCCGAACGCGACATCGAGCTCTGCCTGTTCACCGGCCCGCGCGGCACCTGGGACATCGGCGGCTCCACCCGGACCGACTCGGGCGGCGCGGGCCTGCGCGCACGCGGCCACGCCGCGGTCGCCGGATGCGTCGAAGACGCCGTACGCGCCACCGAGTTGGGCGTCAAGTGCCTGCTCGTCGCCGACGAGGGCGTGCTGTGGACGCTGCACCGGGCCCGCGGCGCCGGCATCCTCCCCGCCGACACCACGCTGAAGCTCTCGGCGCTCGTCGGGCCGGTCAACCCGGCCTCGTACGCGGTGTACGAGCGGCTCGGCGCCGACTCCATCAACGTGCCGAGCGACCTGACGTTGGATCACCTGACCGAAATACGGCGGGTTTCGGCCGCGCCGATGGACATGTACATCGAGGCTCCCGACGACCTCGGCGGCTATGTGCGCATGTACGAGGTCGCCGAGCTGATCCGGCGCGGCGCCCCGCTGTACCTGAAGTTCGGCCTGTCCAAGGCGCCCGGGATCTATCCGTACGGCCACCACCTGCGGGAACTGACACTGGCCACCGCGAAGGAGCGGGTGCGGCGCGGACGGCTCGCCCTGGACCTGCTCGCCCGGCACGGGGCGGACGGGGACATGGCGCCGCTCGGCACCCGGTTGCCGGGGACGCTCAACCGGTTCGAGATCTCGTCATAACGTTCCGGAAACTCCCTTCACAAAAGACGACACGACCGCGCACAATCCCACACACCTGCCTCGCCGACCCAGTCCTCACATCAAGGATGATGACCATGCGCAACCGCAGAGCCGCACTCGCCGCGATAGCCTCCGCCGCCTCCCTCGCCCTCACGCTGACCGCCTGCGGCCAGAACAGCGAGGGCGGCAGCGAGGACAACAAGTCAGGCAGCGAAGGCGCCACCGTGGGCATCGCGATGCCGACCAAGTCCTCCGAGCGCTGGATCACCGACGGCGCCAACGTCGAGAAGGAACTGAAGGCCAAGGGGCTCAAGACCAAGCTCGTCTACGGCGAGGACGACCCGGACCAGCAGGTCTCGCAGATCGAGAACATGATCACGCAGGGTGTGGACGCGCTGATCGTCGCCGCGATCGACAACAAGTCCCTCGGCAACGTCATGCAGCAGGCCAAGGACGCCGACATCCCCGTCATCTCCTACGACCGGCTGATCCTCGGCACCGAGAACGTCGACTACTACGCCTCGTTCGACAACGAGAAGGTCGGCGAGCTCCAGGGCGGCTACATCGTCGACAAGCTGGGCCTGAAGGCGGGCAAGAAGGGCCCCTTCAACATCGAGCTGTTCGCCGGCTCCAACGACGACAACAACACCAAGTACTTCTTCAACGGCGCCATGAAGGTCCTGAAGCCGTACATGGACAAGGGCCAGCTGGTCGTCCGCTCCAAGCAGACCGCGCTCAACCAGGTCACCACCCTGCGCTGGGACGGCGGCACCGCGCAGAAGCGCATGGACGACCTGCTCACCTCCAGCTACCGCAGCACCCGGGTCGACGCGGTGCTCTCGCCCTACGACGGCATCTCCATCGGCATCCTGTCCGCCCTGAAGTCGGACGGCTACGGCTCCGGCAGCAAGGCCATGCCGGTCGTCACCGGCCAGGACGCCGAGATCGCCTCGGTGAAGTCGATCAAGGCGGGCCAGCAGACCCAGACCGTCTTCAAGGACCTGCGCGAGCTCGCCAAGGTCGCCGCGAACATGGTCGACGCGGTCCTGAACGACAAGAAGCCCGAGGTCAACGACACCAAGTCGTACGACAACGGCTCCAAGGTCGTCCCGGCCTACCTGCTGCAGCCGGTCAGCGTCGACAAGTCCAACTACGAGAAGATCCTGGTCGACGGCGGCTACTACACCGCCGGCCAGCTCAACTGACCGGGCCCCACCAAGGATTGGAAGGCACGACCATGGCGGGACCCGTCCTGGAAATGCGCTCGATCGTCAAGACCTTTCCCGGTGTCAAAGCGCTGTCGGACGTCACGCTGACCGTTCGCCAGGGCGAGGTCCACGCCATCTGCGGGGAGAACGGCGCCGGCAAGTCGACCCTGATGAAGGTGCTCTCCGGCGTCCATCCGCACGGCAGTTACGAGGGTGAGGTCCTCTTCGAGGGCGAGACCTGCCGGTTCAAGGACATCCGGGCGAGCGAACAGCACGGCATCGTGATCATCCACCAGGAGCTGGCGCTGGTGCCGTACCTGTCGATCGCGGAGAACATCTTCCTCGGCAACGAGCACGCCAAGCGCGGGCTGATCAACTGGAACGACACCCTCAAGCACGCCACCGAGCTGCTGCGCCGGGTCGGTCTCGACGAGCACCCCGAGACCCGCGTCGCCGACATCGGCGTGGGCAAGCAGCAGCTGGTGGAGATCGCCAAGGCGCTGTCGAAGAAGGTGAAGCTGCTCATCCTCGACGAGCCGACGGCGGCGCTCAACGACGAGGACAGCGGCAAACTCCTCGACCTGATCCTTCAGTTGAAGGAACAGGGCATGACCTCGATCATCATCTCGCACAAGCTCAACGAGATCCGCCGGGTCGCCGACTCGGTCACCATCATCCGCGACGGGCGCTCCATCGAGACGCTCGACGTGAAGGCGGCGGAGACGACCGAGGACCGGATCATCAGCGGCATGGTCGGCCGCGACCTGGAGAACCGCTTCCCGGACCGGACCCCGCACCAGCCCGAGGAGGGCACGGCGCCGGCCCTGGAGATCCGCAACTGGACCGTGCACCACCCCATCGACCAGCAGCGCAAGGTCGTCGACGACGTCTCGATCGAGGTGCGGCGCGGCGAGATCGTCGGCATCGCCGGACTCATGGGCGCCGGCCGCACCGAGCTGGCGATGAGCGTCTTCGGCCGCACCTACGGCCGGCACGCGGCCGGCACGGTGCTCAGGGACGGCAAGGAGATCCGTACCAAGACCGTCCCGGAGGCGGTCGGGCACGGGATCGCGTACGTCACCGAGGACCGCAAGCACTACGGCCTCAACCTCATCGACACCATCAACCGGAACATCTCGCTGACCGCGCTGGGCAAGGTCTCCAAGCGGGGCGTGGTCGACGAGCACGGCGAGCGGCAGGTCGCCGAGGGCTACCGCAAGTCGATGAACATCAAGGCGCCGACCGTCTTCGAGCCGGTCGGCAAGCTGTCCGGCGGCAACCAGCAGAAGGTCGTCCTCAGCAAGTGGATCTTCGCGGGTCCCGAGGTGCTCATCCTGGACGAGCCCACGCGCGGCATCGACGTGGGCGCCAAGTACGAGATCTACACGGTCATCGACCGCCTGGCGGCCGAGGGCAAGGCGGTCGTGTTCATCTCCTCCGAACTGCCGGAGCTGCTCGGCATGTGCGACCGCATCTACACGATGGCCGCGGGACGGCTGACGGGTGAGTTCTCGCGGGCCGAGGCCTCGCAGGAAGCGCTGATGCGGCAGATGACGAAGGACAAGTTGGACCGGAAGGACGAAGAGGTAAGCCGATGAGCACGGACGTGACCGCCAAGACCCCGGCCCCGGCGCCGCCCGGCAGAGAGGGTTCGGCCTCCGGTGGCGGCCTGCTGCAGCTGATGCTCGACGGCATGCGCCGCAACATGCGCCAGTACGGCATGCTGATGGCCCTCGGCCTGATCGTGGTGCTGTTCGCGGTGTGGTCCGACGGCGACCTGCTGCTGCCGCGCAACGTCTCCAACCTGGTGCTGCAGAACAGCTACATCCTGATCCTCGCGATCGGCATGATGCTCGTCATCATCGCCGGCCACATCGACCTGTCGGTGGGCTCACTGACCGCCTTCGTCGGCGCGACGGCGGCCGTCCTGATGGTCAACCACGACCTGTCCTGGCCGGTGGCGGTGATCCTCTGCCTGGCCATCGGCGCCGCCGCCGGCGCGGTGCAGGGCTTCTTCATCGCCTATCTCGGCATACCGTCGTTCATCGTGACCCTCGCGGGCATGCTCCTCTTCCGCGGTCTGACGGAGATCTTCCTCAAGGGCCAGACCCTCGGCCCGTTCCCGAAGGACCTGCAGAAGATAGCCAACGGCTTCCTCCCCGAGGTCGGCCCGAACACCAACTACCACAACCTCACCCTGCTGCTGGGCTTCGCCCTGGTCGCCTTCGTGGTGTACCAGGAGGTCCGCGACCGCAAGCGGCAGCAGGAGTTCTCCCTCGACGTGCCGCCGGTCAAGCTGTTCCTGCTCAAGCTGGTCGCGCTGATCGCCGCGGTCCTCGTGGTCACGCTGCTGCTGGCCAGCTACAAGGGCGCCCCGATCGTGCTGCTCATTCTGGGCGTGCTGGTGGTCGGCTTCGGCTACCTGATGCGCAACGCGATCATCGGCCGCCACATCTACGCCATCGGCGGCAACCTGCCCGCGGCCAAGCTGTCGGGCGTGAAGGACAAGAAGGTCACCTTCCTGGTCTTCCTGAACATGGGCATGCTCGCGGCCCTGGCGGGTCTGGTCTTCGCCGCCCGCTTCAACGCGGCCTCGCCCAAGGCGGGCCTCAACTTCGAGCTGGAGGCCATCGCCGCCTCGTTCATCGGCGGCGCGTCGATGAGCGGCGGCGTGGGCACGGTCCTCGGCGCGATCATCGGCGGTCTGGTCCTGGGTGTGCTGAACAACGGCATGAACCTCGTCGGCATCGGCACCGACTGGCAGCAGGTCATCAAGGGCGCGGTGCTGCTGGCGGCGGTCGGGTTCGACGTGTGGAACAAGCGCAGGGTCGGTTCGTAACGGATCTCGGGCCCCGCCACTCACGGCGGGGCCCGCTTCTTCTCACGGAAGTACAGGAGCCGCACGTATGGAACTGAGCAGACGAACGGTCATCGCGTCGGCGGCCGCGGCCGGTGTGGCCGCCACCGCGGTCGGCGGCACGGCGCACGCGTCGGGAGGCAGGAAACCGGTGAAGGAACTCTTCGGCAGACTGGCCGACGGGACGAAGGTGTACCGCTGGTCGCTGGAGAACGGCGGCACGCGGATGAAGGTGCTGTCGTACGGCGGCGTCGTGCAGTCCCTGGAGATACCGGACCGCCGGGGCCGCTACGCGAACGTCTCGCTGGGCTTCGACAACCTCGACGACTACGTCGCCCGCAGCCCGCACTTCGGCGCCCTGATCGGGCGGTACGGCAACCGCATCGCCAAGGGCCGCTTCACCCTGGACGGCAAGGAGTACCAGCTCTCCGTCAACGACGGGGAGAACTCCCTGCACGGCGGCGCCCTGGGCTTCGACTACCGGGTGTGGGACGTCGAGCCCTTCGCCGAGGGCTCCGACACCGGCCTGGTGCTCCACTACACCAGCGTCGACGGCGAGATGGGCTACCCGGGCACGCTGAAGGCGAAGGTGACGTACACCCTCACCCGGCGCGGCGACTGGCGCATCGACTACGAGGCCACCACCGACAAGGCCACCGTCGTCAACCTCACCAGCCACGTCTACTGGAACCTGGCCGGCGAGGGCAGCGGCACGATCGAGGACCACGAGCTGTCGATCGCCGCCTCCCGCTTCACGCCCACCGACGCGGGTCTGATCCCGACGGGCGAGCTGGCGCGGGTGTCCGGCACGCCCTTCGACTTCCGCCGGGCCAAGCCGATCGGCCGGGACATCCGGGACGCCCACCCGCAGTTGGTCACCGCCAAGGGCTTCGACCACAACTGGGTGCTCGACAAGGGCATCACCGACCGCCCCGAGCACATCGCCACCCTGCGCGACCATGCCTCGGGCCGCACCCTGCGCATCGCCACCGACCAGCCCGGGCTCCAGTTCTACTCGGGCAACTTCCTCGACGGCACCCTGACCGGCACCGGCGGCTCCCTCTACCGCCAGGGCGACGCCCTGTGCCTGGAGACGCAGCACTTCCCGGACTCGCCGAACCACCCGTCGTTCCCGTCGACGGTGCTGCGGCCCGGCGAGACGTACCGGACGTCGACGGTGCACTCCTTCGACGCGTAGCCGACAGCGGGGCGCGGGCACACTTTCTTCACACCTGTTGAACGGTGCCCCGTCCGCCTCCGTATACAAGGGCGGCCCGTGCCCCCGCGCGGGCCGCCCATTTACGGAGGTCCACTTGTCCGGCAACGTCACCTCGTTGTTCCGCAGCACCGCGGCGCACAGCCCCTCGATGGCGGCGCTGGCGCGGGAGAGCGGCGAGGCGGCGGGCGCCGGTCCGGTGGACTTCTGCATCCCCTGCAACCCGTACTTCCCCACCCCGGCGATGTTCGACGAGCTGGCCGGCCGGCTGCGCGACATCGTCACGTACTACCCGAGCAGCGCCGACACCATCACCGCCGAGCTGTGCAGCCTGCTCCAACTCCCGCCGCAGTGCGTGGCGATGGGCAACGGCTCCACCGAGCTGATCACCTGGATCGACCACCTGCTGGTCCGGGAGTCCCTCGCCGTCCCCGTCCCCACCTTCGGCCGCTGGACCGACCAGCCCATGGAGACCGGCAAGCGGGTCGACATGTTCCCGCTCCAGGAGGCCGGCGGCTTCGCCCTCGACCTCGCCCGGTACGCGGAGTTCGTCCGGGCCAGGGGCACCCGGGCCGTGGTCGTCTGCAACCCCAACAACCCCGACGGCGGCTATCTGCACAAGCAGGCGCTGGTGCAGTTCATGGACGCGATGGCCGACCGGGACCTGGTGGTGATCGACGAGTCCTTCCTGGAGTTCGCCGACGCGGAGGCCGAACCCAGCGTGGTCCAGGAGGCGATGCTGCGCCCCAACGTCGTCGTGCTGCGCAGTCTCGGCAAGAACTTCGGGCTGCACGGCGTCCGCTTCGGCTACCTGGTCGCCACCCCGGCGCTCGCGGGCCGGGTGCGCGCCATGCTGCCCAAGTGGAACCTCAACTCCTTCGCGGAGCACGTGGTGTTCATGCTGCGCGACCACGGTCCCGAGTACGCGCGGAGCCTGCACCAGGTACGCCGGGACCGTCTGGAGATGGCCGCCCAGCTGTCCGCGCTGCCCGGTCTGACCGTCTACCCCTCCCAGGGCAACTTCCTCTTCGTCCGGCTTCCCGTGGGCGCGGAGGGCACCGCCGTGCGCGACCGCATGCTCACCGAGCACCGGGTCCTGGTCCGTGAGTGCGGCAACAAGATCGGTTCGTCCAGCCGCTTCCTGCGTCTCGTGGTGCGCCCCCAGGCGGATGTGCGTCGCCTGGTGTCCGGCCTGGAACAGGTGCTCTACGGGGCCGGGAGGGGAGCCGCCGTGCCCGGGCCGGCCACCGGGACCGGCTACAGCTCGGGCACGGCGGCGGTGGACCGCCTGATGCACGAGACCAACGGCTCCGGTATGCGCGCGATCACCGCCCAGACCGCCGGTGCCGGTGCCCCGGGGCTCGCCGCCGCTCCGGCCCCCGGCACCGGCACCGGCACCGGCACCGGCATGCCGCTCCCCGCCGCGGTGCCGGTCGCTCCGGCCGCGGCCGCCGTGCCCGGCCCCCCGCCGGTGCCCCAGCCGGTGCCGGGCCCCCAGCCGGTGCCGTATCCAGGGCCGGTGCCGGTCCCCCACCCGGCACCGGTCCCGCAGCCCGTACCGGCCCCGGTTCCGGCGCCCGCCCCGGCCGCCGCGTACCCGCCGCCGTTCGGGCCGACCCCGCCCGGCGTCCCGGCCCGCGGCGGCCTCACCGCCGCCCAGGTCCGGGGCACCAACGGTCTGGAGTCGGTTCCGGCGACGGGCTGGCCGAACGCCGCGGGGATGGGCCAGACGGGCTGATCCCGTCCGGGTGCCCTACCCGGCCGAGGCGGCCGGAGTGCCCGACGGGGTCGGGCAGGACGGGTCCGTCGGGGAGGCCGTGGGGTCGGGGGACGCGGTCCCCGGTTCCGTGGAGCAGCCGTCCGTGGCCGTCGGCGAGGGGCTCGGGCCGGTCGGGTCCGGCGAGGGGTCCGGGGTCTCGGTGGGCGACGACGGGGAGGGGTCCGGGCTCGTCGGGTGCACCGTCGGGGAGGACGGGTCCGGGGCCGTGGACGGTACGGGGCGGGACGGGGACGGTCCGGGGCTGCCCGGCGTGGTGCTCGGGTCCGGGCCGATGTCGATGCCGTCGTCCGCGCCTCCACCGCCGTTCCCGCCGCCGTGTCCCCCGCCGCTGCCGCTCTCGGCGTCGACGGGCTCGGTCGCCGGGGTGTCGCCGCCCGCGCCGGGGCTCTTCGGGACGACGCCCTTGCCGTCGGGGACGGTGTGGACTCCCCAGCCGTAGAACTCCAGCCAGTGCCTGACCAGTTCGAGGTAGGTGCGGGAGTTGTTGTAGCTGAGGACCGCCCGGTCCAGGTCCGCCGCCCGACCCAGGTCCCGGTCACCGGCGCACAGGTAGTGCCCGGCCGCCAGCGCCGCGTCGAAGACGTTGTTCGGGTCGGCCCGGCCGTCGCCGTTGCCGTCCGCGCCCCAGCGGGCCCAGGTGGACGGCAGGAACTGCATCGGGCCCACCGCCCGGTCGTAGACCGTGTCGCCGTCGTGGGCGCCGCCGTCCGTGTCCCGGATCAGGGCGAAGCCCCGGCCGTCGAGGGGCGGTCCGGTGATCCGGCTCAGGGTCGTGCCGTTCCGGTCGACCGCGCCGCCGCGTGCCTGGCCGGACTCGACCTTGCCGATCGCCGCGAGCAGTTCCCAGGGCAGCCGGCAGCCCGGGTCCGTCCTGCCGACGGCCGTCTCCGCGGCGCGGTAGGCGCGCAGCACGGTGGCCGGGATGCCTGACTGGGCGCGGATCTCCGGCCCGAGCACGGGAGAGGCCGCCGATCCCGCGTTCCGGGTCGTCAGAGGCGGGAGTTCGGTGTGGTAGGAGCCGTCGCCCGGCGGCGCGAGTTCGGCGAACGGGCCGTCCGTCGTGGGCAGGCTCAGGTCGTCGGCCGCCGGTCCGGCGTGGGTGTCCTTCGCGTCGCCGGTGAGGCCGGGGGCCTGGGACGCGGTGAGGGCCGCCATGGCCGCCACCGCGAGGGCGGTCGTGCGCAGTCCCTTGTGGGCCCGCCCTCGGTACAGGCGTCGGGCACGGCGTACGGGCATGGTCGTCACTCCTGTCGGATCCGTCGGAGGTGCGGGGGCGGGGGACGCTTGCGCGGGCAGTCGGGCGGGCGGGCGGTTCAGCGGCCGAAGGTGTCGAGGGCGGAGACCCGCCAGCGTCCGTCGCGGTGCACGACGTCGACGGCGAGCATGGCCGCCGCGTACACGCCCTCGTCCTGCGCGGTCCCTCCTCCCGCCTCGCTCTTCTTGTCCGTCGCGGCCTGCTTCCCGGTGGTGGCGACGCTGCTCTGGTCGGCGTAGACGAGGACCCGGGCCCGGTCGCCGTCGATCCGTTCGACCGCGCTCTCGGTGACCGTCGTGGTGATCACCGCCTTCTGCTCGTCGGCCCGCGCGCGGACGTCGGCGAACAGGTCGCGGTGCTGGTCGACGGCCTTGCCCGTCAGGAGGTCCTTGGCCGCCTCGTCGAGGGCGCCGGGGTCCGCGTGGTCGTAGGAGAAGAGCCGGTCGACGGCCTTGGCCACCTGCCCCTTGATCTCGCTGGTGCGGGCGAGGTCGGTCAGCGCGGTGTTGCTCCGCGCGGGCTCGGACCTGAGCCCTTCGGCCTTCGCGTGCGCCCAGCCCGCGAAGCCGCCGAGGAGCACCGTCAGCGCGCAGAGCAGCACGAGGAGCGGGGGGCGGCGGCGCGGCCGGGCCCCGGTGGCCTTCGGGGCCGCTCCGTCCGCGGGCGGGTCGGCGGTGGCGGCCTCGGTGGCCTCCAGGACGGCGGTGGCGCCGCGCGTACCGGTCCCCCGTGGCGTGCGTTCGGTGCGCTCGGTGTGTTCCGGGTGACCGGCGGAGGCGGCGGGCCGGGTCTCGCGGGCCTGGCGGCGCCGCTGGCGGTTGATGTGGTGACGGGTCGTCGACATGGTGCGGTGTCCTCCTCGCTGCGGCCGGCTTCGCGGTACGGAACCGGGTCAGCCGGTCGATGTGCCGCCGACGGGTGCCTGTCCCAGGGCGCTCAGCTTCCACCGGCCGTCGGTCCGGGTGAGTTCGCCGAGCATGCGGCTGTCCTTGTCGGACTTCGCCCCGTCGGCCGCCTTGACGGTGACGCGCAGGGCGACCAGCACCCGGGCGCGTCCGGCGCGGTCGTCGAGTTCGGTGACGGCGCCGGACAGCACCCGGGCCGTGCTCACCGTCTTCGCCTCCTTCACCTGGGCGGCGAACTCGTCGCGGCCGGAAGCCAGTTGCTCGTGCAGTTCGCCGGTGGTGGACGACTCCCACAGGTCCAGGCCGCGCTTCAGCTCGCGGTGGTCGAGCGTGTTCAGGTTCTGCACGGCCTGCTCGCCGGCGGAGAGTGCCGCGTCCCGCTCGGTCGCGTACGCGGCCCGCTCGTCGTGGGCCGCCCCGTACCAGTCCTGGCCGGCCCAGGCGGCGAAGCCGCCCGCCACGAGGGTGAGGGCGAGGGCCAGGGCGGGCAGCGGCCGGGAACGGCCGGCGTCGAGGAGGCGGACCGCGCGTTTCATGGGGTGCTCCAGTCTCCCGCGCATGGTCAGCGGGCCTTGATGTCGACGATCCGCCACCGGTCGCCGTCGTACCGTGCGGTGACGGTGAGTTGGGCGGCGGCGGTGGTGACCTCGGCGTCGGCCTTGGTGTCGGCCTTGGCCTTGCCGTTGCCCTTGCCTTCGCCGCGGTGGGAGGTCTGGTCGAGGAAGACCAGCAGGCGGGCCCGGTCGCCGTCGAGTTCGATCACTCCGGTGCGGACGGCCCGGGTGCTCAGCGTGACGCGCTGCTCGGTGAGGTCGTCGCGGACCCGGGCGAAGAGGGTCTCGTACTGGCGGGCGGCGCGGCCGTCGAGGACGGTGTTCGCGGAGCGTTCGGCGGCCGCGGTGCCGTCCGGCGTGTAGGAGAAGATCCGGGCGAGGGCGTCGCCGATGTCGCCCGCGACGCGGGTGGTGGCCTCGGTGTCGGTGAGCGCGTGGTTCCGGGCGGACGCCTCGGATCCCAACTGGTGGGCGGCGTAGAAGAATCCGCAGCCGCCGAGGACGAGGACGGCGGCGGTCCCGGCCAGGGCAGCCCTCCGCAGGCGCCCGTTCGACGGGCCCTTCTCGGCGGGCGCGTCCGCGGCGGGCTCCGGCTCGGCGTCCGCGTCCGGGGCGTCCGCGTCCCGGGCCTGCTCGTCCGCCGTGCCGGGCTCCGGTGCGGCGCCCCTGCGCAGCAGCCACGTCGGTGTCATCACCTCTCGCCCTTCCCTTCCGCCACCGGCACGGCGCTCAGCGCCCGTACCTTCCACTCCCCCTCGCCCGTGCGGGCCAGGACCGCCTCCAGGCGTTTGCGGTCGGTGGACGGCTTCTTCGTCCCGGCGGGGGTGACCTGGACGCGTACGGTGGCGATGAGCTTGGCCGTGCCGGACCGCGGGTCGAGCGCGGTGACGGCGGCCTCGGTGACCGTGCCGCGCGCCGAGGTCCCGGCCGCCGCCTCGGTGTCGCCGAGTTCCTCGCGCAGCGGCCCGGTGGAGACGCCGCGCCAGTCCCGGATGCTCCGCTCCGCCCGCTGCCGGGTGGAGGCGTCGAGCGTGGTGAGTACGGCGATGCCGTCCCGCCCGTCGGCGAGCGCCTCGTCCCGCTCCCGGCCGTAGGCGAGCGCGTCGTCGGTGCGGGCCTCTGCGTACGTCCACGCGCCGGTGCCGCAGACGCCGAGGGCCAGCACGAGCCCCGCCCCGGTGAGGATCCCGGCCCGCCTCATCGCGTGCTCCCGGTGGCCGGGGCGAGGAGACCGGTCAGGCCGGCCGGTGCCTCACCGCTCTGTCCGGGCAGGGCGAGCGCGCCGGGGAGGGCCGGGGTGCGCTCCTTGGCCGGAGTGCCGTCTCCGGCCGGGGTTCCGCCGCTGCCCGAGGGCAGGGAACCGGGTGTGGCCGGATCGGGCACCGGGCCGCTCTTCGGGGCGTTGGCCGAGCCGCGCACGTTCTTCCCGCTCGACGCCGGGGCGGTGCAGGCCGCGTCGGTGTTGAGGGCGGGCGCGGTGCCGAGGTCGAGGCCGTTGCGGTAGCGCGTGGCGCCGTAGCCGTCGGTGCAGGGCAGGGGGCTGAAGAAGGTGACGGCCAGACCGAGGTTCAGCCTGCCCCCGTCGACGGCGGTGGCGCCGGCGGCGACGGCCGCCGGGTACTTCACGAGGAGTTCCTCGATGCCGCGCTGCCGGGTGACGGCGACCTCGGAGGTGGTCAGGAGGTTGGCGAGGACGACGCCGAGGCTCGGGTCGAGGTCCCGCAGCAGGCCGCTGACCTGGGTGGCGGCCTCGGGGGTGACCGCGAGCAGGCGGCGCAGGTCGGCGTCGGAGCCCTTGAGCGCGGCGGCCAGGTCCTTGGCGCCGACGGCGAAGTCGCGGATGGCCCGCGCCTCCTGGGCCTGGGTGCGCAGGACGGTCTCGCCGTCGTTGATGAGCAGGGTGGTGGAGGGCAGGGCGCGGTCGGCGGCCTCGACGAAGCCGCTGCCGCTGTCGAGCAGCACCTGGAGGTCGTCGCCGTGTCCTTCGAAGGCCTTGCCGAACTCGTCGACGACCGTGCGCAGGTCCTCCAGCGGGACCGAGCTCACGAGGTCGTCGACGCTGGTGAGGACGTCGGTGACGGGCGCGGGCACCTCGGTGTCGGCCTGTTCGATGCGGGTGCCGTCGGCGAGGTAGGGGGAGCCGTCGCTCTCGGGCCGCAGGTCGATGTACTGCTCGCCGACGGCGGACAGCCCGGCGACCACGGCCCTGGTGTCGGCCGGGATGCGGGGCGCGGACTTCTTGATGCGGAGTTCGGCCACGACGCCCTCCTCGGTGAGGTCGATCGGGCCGACCCGGCCCACCGAGACGCCCCGGTAGGTCACGTCCGAGTGGGTGAAGAGGCCGCCCGTGCGCGGCAGTCGGACGTCCACGGTGTAGTAGTCGGCGACGCCCACGTACCGGCCGAGGTCGGCGTAGCGGATGCCGAGGTAGGACAGGGCGAGGACGGCGACGACGAGGAAGGCGAGGTTCTTCAGCCGTACGGCCAGGGTGATCACTCGCGGTCACCTCCGGACTCGGGCACCGAGGGCAGCGGCAGGGGCGAGGAGGACCGCTTCTTCGCCGGTGTGTCCCCGGGCACGAGCGGCGGGATCACCTGGGTCCCGGGCAGGGCGGTCATGGTCAGGTACGTGTTGAGGTAGTCGCCCTTCACCCCGCTCAGCACCTCGTCGGTGAACGGGTACGTCAGCAGCACCTGGAGCGAGTCGGGCAGGTCCGTGCCCGCGTCGGCCAGGGCCTTCAGCGTCGGCGCCACGGCCTTGAGGTCGGCGATCATGTCGTCCTTGCTCGCGTCGATGGTGGAGACGGCGACGCCGGACAGCGTGTCGAGGGAGCGCAGCATGGTCAGCAGGGAGCCGCGCTGCTGCTCCAGCGTCTTCAGTCCGGGCGAGAGGCCGGTGAGGACGGTGCCGACGTCGTCCTTGCGGGTGGCGAGGGTCGAGGAGAGCCGGTTGACGGCGTCGAGG
This sequence comes from Streptomyces sp. NPDC034099, assembly GCF_055575415.1. Lineage (NCBI taxonomy): Bacteria > Bacillati > Actinomycetota > Actinomycetes > Kitasatosporales > Streptomycetaceae > Streptomyces > Streptomyces sp. NPDC034099. The sequence continues at coordinate 181,445 of NZ_JBVISR010000002.1, forward strand.
GCGTCGGTGATGTCTCCGCGGTGGTCGTCGAGGTCGCCCACCAGGGTGTTGACCCGTTTCAGCAGGGAGCGGACCTCGGGTTCGCGGCCGCCGAGCGCGGCGTTGAGTTCCCGGGTGATGGTCTTGAGCTGGTTGACTCCGCCGCCGTTGAGGAGCAGGGACAGCGCGCCGAACACCTCCTCGACCTCGGTGTTGCGGCCGGTGCGGGCGAGCGGGATGACGCTGCCGTCCGTCAGCCGGCCGGTGCCGGTCTCCTTGGCGGGGGCGACGAGCTGGATGTACTTCTCGCCCAGCAGACTGGACTGTTCGAGGCGTGCGGTGGCGTCGGCGGGCAGCCGCACGTCGCCGTTGATCTCCATGGTGACGCGGGCCGACCAGTCGTCCTCGCCGAGTTCGATGCCGGTGATCCGGCCGACGGCGACGTCGTTGACGCGTACGGCGGCGTGCGGGACGAGGCTGAGCACGTCCCGGAGTTCCGCGGTGACGGTGTAGGGGTGGTCGCCGAGGTCGGCGCCGCCCGGCAGCGGCAGGTCCTCGATGCCGTCGAAGCCGCTCGGTACGACGCTCACCCCGCGGAGGGTCAGGGCGAGGGCGAGTCCGAGAGCGGCCAGCGCACCGGCGGCGAGGCCCGCGGCCCGGCCCGCGCCGGTCCTGGGGCGCCTCATCGCCCGGCCCCCTTCTCCGTCTTCTCCGCATCAGCGGCATCGCCGGCCGCCCCGGCCACGGGCAGCGGCAGCAGCGGGCCGCCGCTGCTGATCTCGTTGAGGTTGGCGCGGCCGTCGAGGGTGCGGGTGTCGGGGTTGTAGGCGTTCACGACGTTGCCGGCGGCCAGGGGCGCCACGTCCAGCGCCTCGGCCAGCGAGGCGCGTTGCTCGACCAGGGTCCGGGTGAGGGGGACGAGCCGGTCGACGTTCTTCTTCAGCTCTCCCCGGTTGTCCTCGATGAAGGTCTTGACCTGGCCGAGGGCCTTGCCGAGTTCCTTCAGCGCGCCGGTGAGGTCGTCCTTGTTGTCGGCGAAGAAGCTGACGACGTCGTCCAGGCGTTCCTGCGCGGTGCGCACGTCGGTGTCCTTGTTCTTCAGCATGGTGGTGAAGGTCTGGAGGCTGCTGAGCGTCCTGAACAGGTCGCCGCTGCTGCCGTCGAGGGTCTTGGCCGCCTTGCCGAACTCCTCGACGGTGTCGCCGATGGCCTCGCCGTTGCCGTCGAGGTTGTCGGCGCCGGTCCTCAGCAGTTCGGACAGGGCGCCGTCGGAGTTGGCGCCGTCCGGGCCGAGGGCGTCGCCGAGTTCGGTGATCGAGTCGTAGATCTGGTCGATCTCGACGGGGACGCGGTTGCGGGAGGCGGGCAGGACGGCGCCGTCGGCGAGCGCCGGGCCCTTGCGGTAGGCGGGGGTGAGCTGCACGTAGCGGTCGGCGACGACGCTGGGCGCGACCACGACGGCCCGCGCGTCCTTCGGGACCTTGATCCCCTCGTCCAGGCGGAGGCCGACGCGGACCCTGGTGCCCTCGGGGTCCACCGACTCCACCTCGCCGACCCGTACCCCGAGGACGCGCAGGTCGGACCCGGCGTAGACGCCGATGGCGCGGTCGAAGTAGGCGGTGACGCGGGTGCCGTCGGGTTCGAGGACCCGGGCGGCGATCAGGCCGCCGGCGGCGAGCACCACGAGGGCGAGCACCCCGGTGAGGATCTTTCGGCGTCGGGTCATCACGAACCGCTCCCCTGGGCCGCCGCGGGCTGCTTCGGCGGCAGGCATCCGGTCTCGGGCTGGGAGGTGGCGGGCAGGTAGTCGCGGGGCACGACGCCGCACAGGTAGCTGTCGAACCAGCGGCCGTTGCCCAGGGTGTTGCCGACCAGGCGGTAGTACGGGCCGACCAGCGCGAGGGTCTCGCCGAGCTGGGTGTTGTTCTTCTCCAGGACGCTGGTGACCCGGCCGAGCGCCTTGAGCGTGGGGCCCAGCTGCTTCTCGTTGTCCTTGACGAGGCCGCCGAGTTCGGTGCCGAGGTCCTGGCTGCCCTTGAGCAGGGCGCTGATCGCGGTGCGGCGGTCGCGGAGTTCGCCGAGCAGCGGGCCGCCGTCCTCGATGAGGGTCTCGAAACTGGACTTGTTGTTCTCCAGCGTCTTGGTGAAGTCGGCGCTGCCCTTGAGGAGTTCGGAGAGCTTGGCGTCGCGCTTCGAGATCGACTTCGACAGGTCGGACAGGCCGGTGGCCGCCTTGCGCACGTGCGGCGGGGAGTCCTTGAAGGTGTCGGAGATGGTCTCGAAGCTCTCCGCGAGCCGCCCGGTGTCGATGTCGTCGACGGTGCCGCTGAGGTCCTGGAACGCCTGGGTCACGTCGTACGGGGACGTGGTGCGGGCCAACGGGATGCGGGCGCCCGGGTCCTGGCGGCCGGAGCCGAGCGGGTCGAGCGCCAGGTACTTGTCGCCGAGGACGGTCTTGATGGCGATGGCGGCGGTCGTCCGGTCGCCGAGCCAGGCGTCCTCGACCTCGAAGGTCACCTTGACCTTGGCGCCGTCGAGCGCGACGCCGGTGACCTGGCCGACCTTGACGCCGGCGATGCGCACCTCGTCGCCCTCGTCCAGGCCTGCGGCCTCGGAGAAGTCGGCACTGTAGGCGGTGCCGCCGCCGAACGGCAGCCGGTCGGCGTGGTAGGCGAGGAGGGCGATCAGGGTGAGGACGAGCAGCCCGGCGACGCCGACGGCGACGGGGTTGCGTTCCTTCACCGGCTTCATACGGGGGCGGGGGCGCGTCATCCGCGGCACCTCGATTCGGTGATCGCGATGCCGGTCGGCGGCTTCGAGCCGTCGGAGGTGGTCACTCCGCTCACGCGCGCCTCGCAGAGGTAGAGGTTGAACCACGACCCGTAGGAGGACAGGCGGGCCAGGGCCGTCATCTTGGCGGGGCTCTTCTCCAGGAAGTCCTCGATCTGCGGGGTGTGTTCGCCGAGGTTGGCCGAGAGCCGGCCCAGTTCCCCGATGTCCTTCTTGAGGGGCGCGCGGCCGTCCTCCAGGAGTCCCGCGGTGACGGTGGTCAGGTCGCCCATGGCGGCGACGGCCTCGCCTAGGGGTTTGCGGTCCTGGTTGAAGCCGGTGACGAGCTTCTGGAGGGTGACGACGAGGTCGTCGAAGTCGTCCTCGCGGTCGTTGAGGGTGTCCAGGACGGTGGTGAGGTTCTCGACGACCTGGCCGATCACCTTGTCCTTGGCGGCGACGGTCGTGCCGAGCGAACCGATGTGCCGGATCAGGCTGTCGACGGTGGTGCCCTCGCCCTGGAGCACCTGCACGATCGAGCCGGCGAGTTCGTTGACGTCCTTCGGGGAGAGGCCCTCGAACAGCGGCTTGAAGCCGTTGAAGAGCAGGGTGAGGTCGAGCGCGGGTGTGGTGCGGTCCAGCGGGACGGTGCCGCCCTCCGGGAGGGTGCCGGTGAGGTCGCCGCTGCCGCGGTCGAGGGAGACGTAGCGCTGGCCGACCATGTTGAGGTACTTCACGGCGGCGGTGGTCGACCGGGGCAGCCTGCGGTCGTCGCGGACGGTGAAGGTGACCTGCGCGGTGCGCCGGTGCACCACGCGGACGTCGGTGACCTCGCCGACCGTCACCCCGGAGATCCGCACGCTGTCGCCGTCGGTGAGCCCGGTGACGTCGGTGAACAGGGCCTTGTAGGTGCTGGTGCCGCTGCCGGAGTCGACACTGGTGCCGGCGACACTCAGGCCGAGCACCGTGGTGGCGAGGGCGGTGACCACCACGAAGACGAGGGACTTGACCAGCGGTCCGGTCAGCGGGCGGCGCCGGGTGTGCGCGTGGTCGGCGCCGGTCATCCGAGGGTCACCTCCGTCCCGCGGTAGACGGGGCCGACGAGCAGGCTGCTCCAGTCGGGCAGGTCGCCGGGGCTCTTCTCGGCGGCGGGGGCGAGGAGTTCGTTGACGAGGTCGTTCTCCTGCGGGGAGTTGGCGGGCCCGAGGTCCTGCTCGGCCGCGGGGGCGGCGGCCCGCGCGGCGGGCTTGGGCAGGGCGCCGAGGTAGGGCACGGAGGGGCAGCGGGGCCCGCCGCCGGCGTCGTACACCGGGGTGTCGCGGCCGGGCCGGTAGGCCCCGCGCGAGGCGACGCTGGTGACGTCGACGTGGATGCCGGGCCGGTCGGTGCCCTTGCCGAGCGCCTTGTCCATGGCCGGCACGAAGTCGGCGAGGGTGCGCAGGGTGCAGGGGAAGGCCGAGGAGTACTCGGCGAGCAGCTCCAGGGTGGGGCGGCTGGTGTCGCCGAGCCGGATGATGTTGTCCTTGTTCTTGCGCAGGAAGGCCGTCACGTCCTCGGCCGTCCCGGTCGTGGCGCCGAGGGTGGCGGCGAGTTCCGCCTCCTGCTCGGCGAGGGTGCCGCTGGTGGTGGTGAAGTCGGTGAGCGCCGTGATGATGTCGGGCGCGGCGTCCGCGTAGACATGGCTGACCTTCACGAGTTCCTTGAGGTCACGGTTGAGGGCGGGCAGGTTCGGGTTGAACTCCTCCAGGTGCCGGTCCAGCAGGGTGAGCGTGTCGCCGAGCCGTTCCCCGCGGCCTTCCAGGGCCTGCGAGACGGCGGACAGGGTCGCGGAGAGCTTCTGCGGCTGGACGGCGGTGAGCATCGGCAGGACGTCGTCGAGCACCTGCTGGAGTTCGATGGCGTTCGCGGACCGGTCCTGGGGGACGACGGCCCCGGCGGCCAGGGGTTCGGGCGAGGGGTCCGCGGGCGGTACGAGGGCCACGAACCGCTCGCCGAACAGGGTGGTGGGCAGCATCTGCGCGCGGACGTCGGACGGTACGTCGTCCAGCGCGCCGGGCTTCATGGCGAGGGTGAGCCGGGCGCCGTCGCCGGTGGCGTGGATGGCGCGGACCTCGCCGACGACGACGCCGCGCAGTTTCACCTCGGCGCCCGGGTGCATCTGGTTGCCGGCGCTGCCCGTCTCGACGACCACGGGGTCGGAGTCGGTGAACTCCTTGTCGTAGACGGCGACGGCCAGCCAGATCAGCAGGGCGGGCACCAGTACGAACACCACTCCGGCCAGCCGGTGGCGCAGCCTCTGGCCGCGTGCTCCTCTCGGTCCGCGCATCTCACCCCGCCACCTTCACGGTCGTGGTCGCGCCCCACAGGGCCAGCGACAGGAAGAAGTCGGTGACGCTGATCAGCACGATGGCGTTGCGCACGGACCGGCCGACGGCGACACCGACGCCGGCCGGTCCGCCGGAGGCGCGGTAGCCGTAGTAGCAGTGGGCGACGATCACCATCACGCTGAAGATCAGCACCTTCAGTACGGAGAGCAGCACGTCCGTCGGGGAGAGGAAGAGGTTGAAGTAGTGGTCGTACGTGCCCCGGGACTGCCCGTTGAACAGGACGGTCACGTAGCGGGAGGCGAGGAAGGAGGAGAGCAGCCCGATGGCGTAGAGCGGGACGATGGCGACGACGCCGGCGATGATGCGGGTGGTGACGAGGTAGGGCATGGAGCGGATGCCCATGCCCTCCAGCGCGTCGACCTCCTCGTTGATGCGCATGGCGCCGAGCTGCGCGGTGAAGCCGGCCCCGACGGTGGCGGAGAGGGCGAGTCCGGCGACGAGCGGTGCGATCTCGCGGGTGTTGAAGTAGGCGGAGACGAATCCGGTGAACGCGGCCGTGCCGATCTGGTCGAGGGCCGCGTAGCCCTGGAGTCCGACGACGGTCCCGGTGAAGAGCGTCATCGCGATCATCACACCGATGGTGCCGCCGATGACGCCCAGGCCGCCGGAGCCGAAGGCCACCTCGGCCAGCAGGCGCTGCACCTCCTTGAGGTAGCGGCGCAGGGTCCGCGGGATCCACAGCAGGGCCCGGACGTAGAAGAGGAGTTGGTCGCCGGAGCGGTCGAGCCAGACGAGCGGGGAGGCCATCGGACCTCAGCCTCCCTTCGGCGGGACGATCTGGAGGTAGACGGCCGTCATCACCATGTTGACGAAGAAGAGCAGCAGGAACGTGATGACGACGGACTGGTTGACGGCGTCGCCGACGCCCTTGGGGCCGCCGCGCGGGTTGAGTCCCCGGTAGGCGGCGACGATGCCCGCGATGAACCCGAAGACCAGCGCCTTGAGTTCGCTGACGTAGAGGTCGGGCAGCTGGGCCAGGGCGGAGAAGCTGGAGAGGTAGGCGCCGGGAGTGCCGCCCTGCATGATGACGTTGAAGAAGTAGCCGCCGAGGATGCCGACGACGGAGACCAGGCCGTTGAGCAGGACGGCGACGCCCATGGCGGCCAGGACCCGGGGCACGACCAGCCGCTGCACGGGCGAGACGCCCATGACCTCCATGGCGTCGAGTTCCTCGCGGATCTTGCGGGAGCCGAGGTCGGCGCAGATGGCCGAGCCGCCGGCGCCGGCGATGAGCAGGGCGACGATGAGCGGGCTGGCCTGCTGGACGACGGCGAGGACACTGGCGCCGCCGGTGAACGACTGGGCGCCCAGCTGCTCGGTCAGGGAGCCGACCTGGAGGGCGATGACGGCGCCGAAGGGGATCGAGACCAGGGCGGCGGGCAGGATGGTCACGCTCGCGACGAACCAGAACTGCTCGACGAACTCGCGGAACTGGAAGGGTCTTCGGAAGACGGCTCGGACGACTTCGGCGGCGAGCGCGAAGAGCCTGCCGGTCTGCCGCAGGGCGCCGGTGATCACGCGCCGCTCCCGGCGGCGGGCATCGGCAGGGTGGCCGCCCCGGCGTTCTTGGCGTAGGTGTCCCGGATGGCGGAGCGGGCCGCTGGGGGCAGCGTGTCGATCATGCCCATGACACGCTCACGCCGGCGGGCGACGGCCCGGCGCGGCGGCAGGCCCGGCGAGGGCTCCAGCTGCGGCACGATGACCCGGGGCCCGTCGGGCACGGCGGGGGCGGCCTTCGCCTCGGCGGCGAGGGTGGCCGCGTCCTTCTCCTCGGACATCCCGATGGGTCCCTCGCGCCGGCCGCCCAGGAACTGGGCGACGACGGGCTCGTCGCTGGTGAGCAGCACCTCGCGCGGGCCGAAGGTGACGAGTTCGCGCAGGAAGAGCATCCCCATGTTGTCGGGCACGGTGGCGGCGATGTCGAGGTTGTGGGTGACGATCAGCATCGTCGCGTCGAGCTGTGCGTTCAGGTCGATCAGCAGCTGGGAGATGTAGGCGGTGCGGACCGGGTCGAGCCCGGAGTCCGGTTCGTCGCACAGGATGATCTGCGGGTCGAGGACGAGCGCGCGGGCCAGTCCGGCCCGTTTGCGCATGCCTCCGCTGATCTCTCCCGGAAGTTTCCCCTCCGCGCCCAGCAGCCCGACGACCTCGATCCGCTCCATGACGATGCGGCGGATCTCGGACTCCTTCTTGCGGGTGTGTTCGCGCAGCGGGAAGGCGATATTGTCGAAAAGCGACATGGAGCCGAAGAGGGCGCCGTCCTGAAACATGAGACCGAACAGTTTACGGGTCTCGTAGATGTCTCTTTCCGGACTGTTCACCATGTCCACCCCGTTGATGAGGACACGGCCCTTCTCGGGTTTGAGCAGCCCTATGAGCGACTTCAGGAAAACGGTCTTACCGGTTCCGGACGGGCCCAGCATCACGCTGACCTCCCCGGCCGGAAGAGTGAGTGACACGTCCCGCCAGATGCTCTGCTTACCGAAGGACTTGGTCAGGCCCTCGACCACTACTTCGATTCCCATATCACCTCCAGCGGACGCCAATCGGATACGCGCTGCGGGCCCGCACGTTAAGTCGGTACGGAGCGCACTGACAACGGGTGCGGCACGGATCACCGGCGCCCCGGTGGAACTTGTCACCGCGCAGACAACCCGCCCGCCCCGCTTTTGTCTCCGGGGAGACAGGGCAGGGTCTCGCGGTTCCGGGGGGTGTGGATCCCGCGGGACCCCGCCGGCGGACGCCCGGGCCCGACAGGAGGTGGGGCCCGCACGCGTCCGCCATGGCTCCGGCCGACGGGGGCCACCGACCTGGAACCGAGCACCGCACCGGCACGTTACGGCCGAGTAACCTCGGCGGGCAACACCGGAATCGGAGTTTTCCGGGATACCGACTCCGGCCATCCGGAACCTGTCAGCGGGGACACAAAAACCACTCGGGAACTTGTCATCGGGTGAGTACGGGAACCCCGGCGCGTGCGACGGTGGCGACGCGGGAGCGGTGCAAGCCGATCACTTCGACCTTGGCAGCAGGTGACTAAGAGGAATCGCGATTCACTCACCCCGGAAACAGCTTGTTCCACTTTTCAAAGAATCATGGACGACCGCATTGTTCGGCTATGTTTCCGGCGAGTAACGTCACGGCGCAATGCAGGTCAACCCTCAAGGAGACCGAGTCATGAAGAAGAGCATCAGAAGGTCCGCCCTCGTGGTGTGTGCGGCCGCGTCGGCACTCGGCCTCGCCGCCGTCCCGTCCTCGGCGGTGCCCTCCACGGTGTGGACGGTCAACCCCTCGCCGGCCGCCTTCAAGGCCGTGAACGTCGGCAACATCGTGCTGACCGCCACCATCCCCATGACGTGCACGACCTCGAACGCGGCCGGGACGATGGCGAGCGCCACCGGCAACCCCGGCGACGTCGCCGACATCACCACCATGAACTTCGGTGCGTCCGGCTCGCCGTGCACCAGCGTCCTGGGCAACGTCACCACCACGTCGGTCACCCCGTGGGACGTCATCGCGCTGGACTACAACGCCTCCACCGGTGTCACCAAGGGCTACGTCGGCAACGTCAAGGCCAACGTGACCGCCGGCGCCTGCAAGTTCACGGTGACGGGCAAGGCGTCGGGCACGTACACCAACTCCACCGGCGTGCTGGCGATCAACAGCACCGCCGGTGAACTGGTGGTCACCAACCCCGTCAACTGCGGGGCGATCGTCACGACCGCCACCAAGCCCACCTTCAAGGGCAACTACGCCGTCAAGGTGGCCAGCACGGGCGCCATTCCGACCATCGTCGGCTCCAACCCGTAGACCGCCGACCAGCCCGTCCGCCCGGCCGGCACCCCGGCCGGGCGTTCGCGGGCCCGTGCCGCGCCCGAGAAGACACGGCCTCCCGTCCGAGCCATCCGAGCGGAGTCGCATGCAAGCCAAGCCAGCCGCCGCCCCGCGGCCGCCCCGGGCCCGTGCCCGGACCACGTCGATCGCCGCGTTCGTGGTGCTCGCCGCCCTGGTCCCGACCGCGGCCTCCGCCTCGGGCACCCAGGAGGTCGAGGCCGAGCTCCCCTACGTCTGCACCCTCCCCTCGGGGCACGTGCCCGCGACGGTGCGGATCACGGCGGACTTCCCGCAACGGGCCGGGGCGGGCGAGGCGTTCACTCCGTCCGACGTCACCACCACCGTGGAGCTCCCGGCCCAGGCGGTGGCGGACCTCACCGCGCGCGACGCGGCCGAGGTGCGGGCGGCCACCCGGCTCGCCGTCGGCGTCGCCCAGAACACGGCCACGGCGACGGCGACCTGGCGGGGCGGCTCCGAGCCGGTCGCGCTGCCCGAGTCGGGCCCGCTGACGCTGACCACGACGGGCGACGTCCCCTCCGTGGCCGGCCGGAGCGACGGCGACCTGACGTTCTCCGCGGGCGCCCTCGCGATCGACCTGGCGCTCGGGGCGGCCGACCCGGCCACCGCGGACCCCGGCTCGCTGACCGTCGACTGCGCCCTCGCCGAGGACGCGCCCGGCCGGGGACTGCTGGCGACCGTACCGGTCGGCGCGGGCGAGCCGGCACCGAGCGGTTCGCCGTCCGCGCCGGGACCGGCCGAAACCTCCGGGGCGCCGGACGACGGGCAGCCGGACGGACCGGCGGACCGGCAGCCGGAGCGGCAGTCCGAGAGGTCGCCGAAGGTGCTGGAGAACACCCCCGGCACCGCCGTGGACCGCGAGGACGTCCCGCCGTGCCGCTACGACGAGCGGCACCCGCCCACCTCGAAGTCGCTCAACGCCTACATCACCGGCTACACCAACGTGCGGAAGCAGAAGGCCGCCTCGTACCTGCCGCCGTCCTGCATGCTGATCGAACAGGGCGACCCCGTGGCGGGTCCCCCCGACCCGGAAGCCCTCATCTTCGACACCGTGTCGTGGGGCGACTTCAGTTACCGGGGGCGCAAGCAGACACCGCCGTTCCGGAGCACCTTCCTGTCCTTCGACTTCGTTCCGGTGACCGCCACCATGGTGCTGGAGCAGACCGGCCCCGTCAGGATCGACTCACGTCTGAAGCTGTACCTCCTCGAGGGTCTGACGACCATGGACACCTACGTCCGGGCTCCGTTGGTCCTTCATGTGACCTCCCTCGAGGTCAACGGGACACCTCTGGACGTCGGTCCGGGGTGCCGGACCGAGAAGTCCCTCACCTCCGCCGACCCGGACCCCGCGAACTTCCCCGGTGACCACCTGGTGCTGTTCGGACGCGGCGAGCAGGTCACCGGCCAGCCCGCCACCGGCTACCAGCTCACCTCCGGCGGTGTGCTGTCCGGCGAGGCGACCGTCCCGGCCTTCACCGGCTGCGGCACCGACGGCGAGGACCTCGACCGGTTGCTCACCGCCTCCGTCTCCGGCCCCGGCAACTACATCAAGCAGGTCCAAGGGCAGACGTGCGCAGTCATGAACGTCAACCCGCTGGAGTGCACCGAGGACCTCCAGCCCGCCCAGATCCCCGTCGCCGAGCGCTGATCCGGCGCCGCGCTCCCGCCCCTCCCACCTCCACGGAAGGCCACCACCATGCCCCCGATCTCCACCCGTACCCGGCTCGCCACCGTGTCCGCGCTGACCGCGCTCGGCGCCTTCGCCTCGCTGGGCACGGCGACCGCGGCGGACCCCGCGCTGAACGGCGAGTGGGCCCCCTTCACCCGCTGTCCCGTGGACGCCCCGGCGATGCTGGCGGCCGACGGCTTCGAGAAGACCCCGCAGTGCGTGGTGTCCACCTCGGCGAGCGGCTCCATCAAGCTGGGCGACACCGTCGTGACGACCGGCAGGACCAACCTCCAGATGGGCGTCGTGCAGAACGCGGACGGCACCAGCAGCGTGGTCGCCCCCGCCTCCGGCGCGCTGGTCGCCGAGCCCGCCACCGTGCCCGGCGGACTGCTCGGCCTGATGTGCCCCAGCGACATATTCGTGATCACGGGGATCTGCAAGTCGCTGGAGAACTCCAGCCTCAACAAGATCACCGCGACCATGGAGTCGGTCGGCGCGCCCTACGCCTTCGACCAGACCGCGGGTGTCCTCACCGACCTGCCGATCGTCGCCCTGCCGGTCCGCATCCACCTGGAGAACCCGCTGCTCGGCGACAAGTGCTACATCGGGACGGCCGCCCACCCGATCGTGCTGCGCCCGGAGAACCGCACCTACCCCGAGTTCGGCATGACCTTCTTCCAGGGCGACGGCACCGAGGACCCGGCCGGCGAGATGAGCCGGATCAACCTCACCGGCGCCACCCAGAACGACAGCACCTTCGCGGTGCCCGGCGCCACCGGCTGCGGCCTGAACGTCGGTCTGATCAACGCCGCGGTGAACGCGAAGACCGGGCTGCCCTCCGCCGCCGGGAACAACAGCCTCACCCTCAACGACACCCGGACCCACCTCACCGGCCTCAACGCGCCCGGCACCGTCGTCCCCGACGCCGGCAAGGTTCTCTCGAAGAACTGGCACTCGGCCGCCAACTAGGGGTCGTGCACACGCGGTTGGCGACGTACACAACCGTGACACGATTCCTCCCCAAGAGATGTACAACACAACAAAGTTGATTTACCGTCTGCTTGCCAGACCGGTGAACGCCTTGGACCGGTCCAGGCTCCGCCCGCCGAGGGCGGGGCCCGGTCGGCCCATCCCCACCGGACATGTCGACGGCAAGGGATCACTCATGCCCTCAAGCGCGCGTCCCTCGGTGCTCGGTGAACCGCTCGACCCCCTCCCCAAGAAGTTCGCGGCCTTCATGCGCCCGCTGCTTCCCGGGCTGCTGAACGAGATACGCACCGAGGTCACCCGCAGCTACCCGGTGTACGGCAGGCTGCTCAACGGCCCGGACGGGGACGCGATCCGCCAGGGCGTCGAACAGGCGCTGACCGCCTTCGTGGACCGGGTGGCCGACCCCTCCAGCAGCTCGGAGCTGCGGGACGAACTGCTGCGCAGGTTCGGCCGGGTGGAGGCGTACGAGGGCCGCGACCTGGAGGTCCTGCAGGGCGCCTACCGGCTCGGCGCCCGCATCGCGCTGCGCCGGGCCAAGACACTGGGCCGGCAGTACAGCCTCTCCCCCTCGCTGATCCTCGCCTTCGCCGACGCGCTCTTCGCGTACGTCGAGGAACTGGAGGCGATCACCCGCGAGGGGTACGCGGAGGTCCGGGAGCGGGCCGCCTCCGAGGAGTCCGCGTTACGAAGACAGTTACTGCACTTCCTCCTGGCCGCCTCCCCGCTGCCCCGCACGGCCGTCTCCGAACTGTGCAAGGCCGCCGCCTGGGAGCTGCCCCGCTCGTGTTTCCTCGTCGCCCTGCGGTCCCCGGCACCGGACCACATCCAGGCGGGACTCGACCGGGACGTCCTCGCCGACCTGGACATCCCCCAGCCGCACCTGCTCGTGCCCGGCGACCTCACGCCCGCCCGCCTGGACATGCTCCGCACCGCCCTGACCGGCACCCGCGCCGCGCTGGGCCTGACGGTACCGATCACCCAGGCCGCCGACTCCGTCCGCTGGGCCCGCCGCGTGCTGCAGCTCGTTGACGACGATGTCATATCCGACGTCCCGCTGATCCGCTGCGAGGACCACCTGACGACCCTGTGGCTGCTGTCCGACTCCGCCCTGGTCGACCGGATCGCCGCCCGTGAACTGGCCCCGCTCGACGCGTTGCCGGCCAGGCGGCGCGACCGGCTGGTCGAGACCCTGCGCGTGCACGTGTCCACCCGGGCGCCCGCGGAGCAGGTCGGCGAGATGCTGGGCGTGCACGCGCAGACCGTCCGCTACCGCCTGCGGACCCTGGACACCTACCTGGGCGACCGGCTCGCCGACCCCGACCACCGCTTCGCCATCGAGGTGGCCCTCCGCTCGCTGCACCTGCGGGGCCACGACGACGCGCAGTGATGCCCGGGGCCGGGGTGCGGGCCCGTACCGGCGTGCGGCTCAGTACGCCACGGGCCAGCCGCTGCTCCAGTCCAGGAGGTTGATGCCGAGCTTGGGCGTCCCGTTGTCGTTGCCGTCGTAGTAGTGGTAGACGATCAGGTCGCCGTCCACGTCGTTCATGATCGACTGGCCGCCGGGTCCGATGACGCTGCCGTGCGACTCCAGGACCGGCGTCCCGCCGTTGTCCATCATCGGTACGCCGTTGCGGTCGCGGTAGGGCCCGGTGACGCTCGTCGCCCGGCCGACCTTGACCTTGTAGGTGGAGCTGGTGCCGTCGCAGCAGACGTCGTACGAGGCGAAGAGGTAGTAGTACCCGTTCCGCTTGACGACGTACGGGGCCTCGACGGCCTTCGTGCCCGTGGGGCGGGAGGCGAGGGAGCGGCGGGCGGTGTCGGAGGCGAGCTGCTTGCCGGTGGCCGGGTCGACGCGGATCATCTTGATGCCGGTCCACCAACTGCCGAAGGACAGCCACCACGTGCCGTCGTCGTCGACGAAGAGGTTCGGGTCGATGGCGTTGTAGTCGCTGGCGGCGTTCGAGGTGTAGACGATGCCCCGGTCGCTCCAGCTGCCCGGCGCCCCGGTGGTGGAGACCGCGAGCCCGATGGCGGAGGTGTTCACGCCGAAGGACGAGACGGAGTAGTACATCAGGTACGTGCCGCCGTGGTACGAGATGTCCGGCGCCCAGGCCTCGGGGACGTCGGAGTACTGCGACCACCAGGCGGGCCGGGAGCCGAAGGCGTCCGCCCCGGCGGAGAAGGCGGTGCGGTCCGAGGACGCCTTGCTGCTGATGCCGCCGCCGGTGGCGTAGAGCCGGTACTGCCCGGACGAGGTGCGGATCATCGTCGGGTCGTGCGTGACGACGGAGCCGGTGACCCGGCCGGGGTTCGGATAGGCCGACGCCGTGGAGGGGACGAGGGCGAGCAGGGCGGCGGCGGGGAGAGCGAGGAGTGCGGTTCTTGTGCGCAGGCGGCTCATGGATGGCGCTCCTGTTCTGTTGCGTTCCACTGATTGTTCGCGATTTCGAACATTGGTCGCCTCTTCGGACGGGAACGTAGAGTCGATGCCCTTGCGCGTCAATGCTCTGAGCGGCGACGGTGGCCAACGTCCGGAAAACGCCGGGTTTCACAGGTGACCGGCGTATGAATGCGAACAGGCGAATCGCCGGACCCGCGCTCCCTCGCACCGCGGCCCCGCCACCATGGCCTCCCGTGTCACCGTCCTGAGGGGGAGCCGGGCGTGAGTATGTCCTGGGGTTCCGTGGCCGCCGTGCTGGGCCTGGCCGTGCCCGTCGTGGCCGCGCTGTGGGAGTTCGTGCTGGCGGGCCGCAAACGGCTCGGCTACCGCGTCCAGTTGGACACCACGATCCGGGACTCGGCCGCCTCGGGGCCCGACACCACGGTGCTGCAGCGCATGCAGTGGGACGGTACGAACCTGCGCGACCCCTCGGTCGTGCTGCTGCGGATCGAGAACGCCGGCTGGAGCCCCGTGGTGGCCGGCGACTACGTCGCTCCCGCCAGCGACCCCGTGGGCATACGCATCGCCTTCCCCGGCCGCCGCGTGGTCGGCATGACCGTCACCGAGCGCAGTGCCCAGGTGCCGCCCTCGTTCTTCGTGCCGGGCGCCGAGGGGTTCGAGACCACGGGCCGGGAGATCAGACTGCCCAAGGTGATCCTCAACCGCAGGGCGCACTACAAGGTCCTGGCGGTCCTGGACCGTGAAGAAGGCTTCACCGAGCCCGAGTTCCCCGAGCCGGAGGTCACCGCGGGGGTCGTCGGCGGGGTGCGCGGCGGGAACATCAAGAAGACCGCGTACTACCCGTTCGCCTCGCGGCAGGTCCGGTGGCTGCTCGCCTCGCTCATCCTGGTCAGCGCCACCCAGTCGGGGTTCACCCTGGCCGGGAGCGACGGCGCGGCCGCGCCGCTGGACTGCGCCGCCGGGACCCTGCACCTGTCGGGTTCCACGGCCTTCGCGCCGGTGCTGCGCGAGGCCGCGAGGCAGTACGAGCGGACCTGCCCCGACGCCCGCATCCCGCTGACCGCGACCTCGTTCAAGGGCAGCGTCGACGGGCTCGACACCCTCGCCGCGGCCGGTGCGGGCGCCCGGCTCCCGGACGGCCGGGGCCTGGGCGACCGACTGTCGTTCAGCGACGGACCGAAGTCCGACGGCCGCCCGCGGCTGCTGCCCCGGCCCGTCGCGCTGTCCCTGTTCACCCTGGTCGTGCACGAGGACGCGGGGGTCGAGGACCTGTCCCTGAAGCAGGTACGGGACATCTACGCCGGGAACATCACCAACTGGAGCCAGGTCAAGGGCAACGACGTACCCGTTCACCTGGTCAGCCGGAACCCCGGCTCGGGCACCCGCACCACGCTCGAACGGCAGGTCCTCGACGGCCGCCCCCTGCCGGCGGTCACCACGCCCGACTGCGCGGGCCTCGACCGCGGCCGGCCGGGCCGCTGCGAGGTGGGCGGCACCGGGACGCTGCTGGACACGGTGGCCGCCACCCCCGGGGCCCTGGGGCACAGCGAGGTCGGCGCCGCCGCCGCGCACGACGACGTCCGGCAGATCCGCATCGACGGCTTTCCGGCCACCCTGCAGGGCGCCGACGAGGGGGCGTACCCGTACTGGCAGACGGAGATCGCCTACACCTACGGCGAACCGCCGGCCGACTCGATCGCGGCGGGTTTCCTGCGCTACCTCGCCAACGAGGTCGGCAAGGACGTCATCCGCTCCAAGGGCCACCGCCCCTGCGCCGAGCTGGACAAGCCGCTGCTGTGCCGGCCGGACGGTTCACCCGCCGCGAGGTGACACCGGGCGCTCCCTACGGGTTCTCCCAGGCCGCCGGTTCCGCCGCCAGCTCCCGCACCGGGTCAGGCAGCGCGTCCGCCGCGAGGTCCGCGATCGTCACGCCCTCCAGGATCCTGCGCACGTTGGCGCGCAGCGCCACCCACAGCGGCAGCAGCGGCCCCGCCGTGCCCGTGTACACCAGCCCCGTCGGCCGCTCCCCGCGCACGGAGACGATCGGGCCGTCCACCGCCCGGATCACGTCCGCCACCGTGATGGCCGCAGCCTCGCGCGCCAGCCGGTACCCGCCGCCCCCGCCGCGCCGGCTCGCCACGACGCCGCCGCGCCTGAGGTCCCCGAGGATCCCCTCCAGAAATTTGTGCGGAATGTCCTGCGCGGCGGCCACGTCCTCCGCCTTGACCGGGGAATCGTCCTGCCGGACCGCCAGTTCCAGTACCGCCCGTACCGCGTAGTCCGCACGCGCCGAGATCCTCATGCCGACCATTGTGGCGCGCGCTGGGACAATGGCCCGGCACAGGCGTCCCGGGCGACCGACGGGACCAGAGGTACGCGCGCAACAGGAGAGGCTCCCTTGGAGCTCAGCAGGCCCAGCAAGCTCGGCAGACGAGCGTTCAGCGCCCTCGCGGGCACCACCGTCCTCGGTCTCGCACTCGGCGGCAGCGTGAGCAGTGCGGCGCTGTCCGCCTCCGGCGCTCCGGGCCCGGTGCCCACCGGGCCGCCGCCCGGCCCGCCCGGCGCCGACGGCCGGCGCCACCGGATCGCCCTGGACCGGTACTCCCTGCTGGTGGACGGCAGACGGCTGGCCCTGTGGTCCGGCGAGCTGCACCCCTTCCGGCTGCCGAGCCCGTCCCTGTGGCGGGACGTGCTCCAGAAGATGCGGGCGTACGGCCACAACGCGGTCAGCGTGCGCCTGGCCTGGAACCAGCACTCCCCCGCCCCCGGCCGGTACGACTTCACCGGCGTCCGCGACCTCGACCTGTTCCTGCGCACGGCCGCCGAGTGCGGTCTGTACGTCGTCCTGCACCCCGGCCCGTACATCGGCGCCGACGTGGACGCCGGGGGCCTGCCCGGCTGGCTGACGACGGCCGGGGGGCGGGCCAGGACCACCGATCCCGCCTACCTGCGCCACGCCGACGAGTGGCTGGGCCGGGTCAACGCGATCGCCGCCCGGCACCAGTTCACCCGGGGCACCGGCACGGTGCTGCTCTACCGGGCGGACGCCCCCGAGCGCGCCGACCTGGACCACCTGCGGGAGCGGCTCCGCACCGACGGCGTCGAGGTGCCGCTGCTGCACGCCGGCTCGCCAATGGCCTGGCAGGAGCCGGAGCCGGCCCGGGACGCCGCCGAGGCGCGGCGGGCCCACTTCGACCGCCTGGCGCGGGGGAGCACGCTGCACAACGTCCGCATGGCGTTCGGCGGCACCTCGTGGGGATGGCTGCCCGCGCCGTCGGCGCCCTCCCCGACGTACGACCCCACCGCGGCGATCGACGAGGCACGGCGGCCGACGGCCAAGCTCGCGCCGCTCCACCAGCTCGGCCACCTCCTGCGGCACGTACCGGACTTCACGCGGATGACCGAGGCGCCGGCGGTCCGGGCAGCGGACCCCCGGCTCCGGGTGCGGCACCTGGCCAATCCGGACACCGGCGCGCACGCCTACGTCCTGCGCAACGACTCCGCGGCCGACGTCACCTCGACGCTGCCGATGGGCGGGAGGGACGTGGAGGTCACCGTCCCCGCCCGGGACGCCAAGCTGCTCGCCACCGGCCTCCGCCTGGGCGCGGGGCGCGAGCTCGCGTACGCCACCGTGCAGCCCATGCTGTCGCTGAGCGTCGGGAAGCTGGACATCGCCGCGTTCGTGGGGCGGGCCGGCGAGATGGCGCACCTGGTCCTGGACTGCCCGGACGAACCGTGGCCGACCCGGCTGGACGAGGAGGCGGCCTGGACCTTCGACGACGGCAAGCTGCACGTGATGGTGCCGCTGAAGGAGGACCGCCTGACCCGGGTGCGGGTGCGCAGCGGCGAGACCGACCGCACCCTGCTCCTCCTCTTCGCCGACGACGCCGCCTCGCTGCGGCTGTGGCCGTACGAGACCCCGTCGGGCCGGGTCCTGGTACGCGGCCCCGAGCTGCTGCGCGAGGCCGCGCTGGACGGTGCCGTGATCCGGCTGACCGGTGACACGGTCGACGAGCGCGAGCTGGAGGTGTGGGCGCCGCCCGGCATCACCGACGTCACCTGGAACGGCGCGCCGGTCCAGTCGGGCCTGGGCCGCGCCCAGAGCCTGATGACCGTGTGGCCGCTGCCCGGGGTGCCCGACCTGGTCCTGCCCGCGCTCGACGGCTGGCGGCGGCGCACGGAGAACTTCGAGTCGCGGCCCGACTACGGCGACGAGGGTTGGACGGTCGCCGACCGGCGCACGTCGCACGGCACGACCCCGGTCCCCGACGGGCAGCCGGTGCTCTTCGCCGACGACTACGGCTTCCACTACGGCGACGTCTGGTACCGCGGCCGCCTCACCGGCGCCTCGGGCCTGGAGTCGGTGTCCCTGTCGTACCGGACCGGCGCCCACGGCCTGCTGATGGCCTGGCTGGACGGGGAGCCGCTGGGCAGCCACCGGCCGGGCGGGGCGGGCGACGGGAAGGGCACCTGGACGGCCACGGCGGACTTCCGGCTGCCGCGGCCCCTGCGCGCGCGGAACGGCGAGGACGGTGGAGCCGTCCTGTCCGTCCTGGTCCGGCGCACGCAGCACGAGCAGGACGCGTACCGGTCGGCCCGCGGGCTGGCGTCGGCCCGCTTCGAGGGCGCCTCGCCCGACGTGCGCTGGCGGATCATGGGCGCGCCAGCCCCCGACCCGGTGCGCGGGCCGCTCAACACCGGCGGCCTGTACGGCGAACGCCACGGCTGGCACCTGCCCGGGTACGACGACGGCGCCTGGGAGCCGGTGTCCCCGGCGGCCGCCCGGGACGAGGACCGGCGCCAGGGCGTGACCTGGTACCGGACCACGTTCCGCCTGGACGTCCCGCCGGAGACCGACGCCTCGGTCGGCTTGGTCCTCGACGGCGTCCCGGACCGCGACGTACGCGTCCAGGTCTTCCTGAACGGCTGGAACATGGGCGCGCACGTGGGCGGCCGCGAGGGCGCCCCGCACGCCTTCGTCCTGCCGAACGGCATCCTGCGCACCCGCGCCGCCGCCAACACCCTGGCCCTCGCGGTCCTGTCCGGCGCCGACTCACCGCCGGGCCCCGGCCCGGTCCGCCTGGAGCTGCTGGGCAGCGCGGCCGGAGGAGTACCGGTGAGGCCCGTCGCCTCCCCGGGCCGGCGCCGCGGTTGATCCGGGTCCGGCTCAGCGCAGCCGGATCACGTTCCAGGACAGCGGTTCCAGGGCGGCGGTGAGCCTGCCGTCGCTCAGGGCCGTGCCGTCCACCGGGTGCGGGACGACCCGCTCGGGCTCGGCGAGGGTGTTGCGGGCGTCGGGGTCGGCGTCCGCGAGGGCGCTGTGCTCGACGACCTCCGTCAGCTCCAGGCCGCTCAGGGCGACCTCCAGCGGGAGGGCCTCGGTGCGGGAGCGGTTGACGGCGAAGACGGTGACCGTACCGTCCTCGGCGCGCACGGCGGTGGCGTGCAGGAGGTCGGCCTCGCCGTACTTCGCCGTCTCGTAGGTCGGGGAGTCCACCCGGACGTCGAGGACCTCGCCGCGGCCGTACTTCGAGGCCTGGGAGAAGGGGAAGAACGTCGTCTGGCGCCAGGCCGGGCCGCCGGGCTCGGTCATGATCGGGGCGATGACGTTGACGAGCTGGGCGAGGCAGGCGACGGTGACGCGGTCGGCGTGCCGGAGCAGGGCGATCAGGAGCGAGCCGAAGACGACCGCGTCCATGACGCTGTAGTTGTCCTCCAGCAGGCGCGGCGCCTCCGGCCAGTCCAGGGCACTCACCTGGGCCTCGGTCCGGCTCATGTACCAGACGTTCCACTCGTCGAAGGAGAGGTTGATCCGCTTCTTCGACTTGAGGCGGGCGCCGACGTGGTCGCAGGTGGCGACGACGTTCTCGATGAACGACTCCATGTCGACGGCGGAGGCGAGGAAGGAGTCGACGTCGCCGTCGTGCGGTTCGTAGTAGGCGTGCAGGGAGATGTGGTCGACCAGGTCGTAGGTCTCCTTGAGGACCGTCGCCTCCCAGGCGGCGAAGGTGTCCATGGCCTGGCTCGACGACCCGCAGGCGACCAGTTCGATCTCGGGGTCGATCTGGCGCATGGCGCGGGCGGTCTCGGCGGCGACGCGGCCGTATTCCTCGGCGGTCTTGTGGCCGGTCTGCCAGGGGCCGTCCATCTCGTTGCCGAGGCACCAGAGCCTGATGCCGAAGGGGTCCTTGTCGCCGTGCTCGGCGCGCAGGTCGGACAGGGCCGTGCCGGCGGGGTGGTTGGCGTACTCCTGGAGTTCCAGGGCCTCGGCGACGCCGCGGGTGCCGAGGTTGACCGCCATCATGGGCTCGGCCTGGGGGCCGATCTTCTTCAGGAAGGCGATGTACTCGGACAGGCCGAAGCGGTTGGTCTCGGTGGAGCGCCAGGCCAGGTCCAGGCGGCGCGGACGGTCCTCCACCGGGCCGACGGAGTCCTCCCACTTGTAGCCGGAGACGAAGTTGCCGCCGGGGTAGCGGACGGCCGTGACGCCGAGTTCCCTGACCAGCTCCAGCACGTCCTGGCGCAGGCCCTCGGCGTCCGCGGTGGGGTGGCCGGGTTCGAAGACGCCGGTGTACACGCAGCGTCCGAGGTGTTCGACGAAGGAGCCGAAGAGGCGGGGGTTGACGGCGCCGACGGTGAAGGCGGGGTCGAGGGTGAAGCGGGCGGTGCGCATCTTTTCCTTTCGGGGGGTGACGTGTCGGCGTACGGGGCGCGCTACTGGCCGGCCAGGCCCGTGTGCGCCACGCCCGCCACGATCTGGCGCTGGAAGAAGACGAAGACGATGATCAGCGGCAGGCCGGCCATCAGGCCGCCGGCCATGAGCTGGGCCCACTGGATGCCGTAGGAGTTCATGACGGTCGCGATGCCGTTCGGCATGGTCATCAGGTCGGGGTTGTTGGTGACCATGTAGGGCCACAGGAAGTTGTTCCAGGAGCTGATGAAGGTGAAGATGCCGACCGCCGCGAGCGAGGGGCGGGAGAGCGGCACGATGATCGTGAAGAAGACGCGCCAGCGGCCGGCGCCGTCGATGAAGGCGGCCTCCTCCAGCTCGCGCGGGATGCCCTGGAAGAACTTGTAGAGGATGTAGACCATGGCGGCGGGCGCGCACTGCGGCAGGATCATGCCCCAGTAGGTGTCGACCATCCCCATCTGCTGGACGCTGGTGAACAGCGGGACGCCGAGCACGGCCGGGGAGACCATGAGGCCCGTCATCACCACGCCCATCAGGACGCCCTTGCCCCGGAACTCGGTGCGGGCGAAGCCGTATCCGGCGAGCGCGGCGACCAGCAGCACGATCGCCGTCACGCAGACCGACACGACCAGCGAGTTGACGAACCAGTTGGTGATGTTGCCGGTCTCGAAGAGGGCCTTCCAGGCCTGGCCGGTCCAGTCCTCGGGCAGCCAGTGCGTGGGCACCTCGACCGCCTCGGTCTCCGACTTGAGCGAGGTGAACAGGGCCCAGGCGAGCGGGGCGAGGAACACCGCGGCGACGGCGGTGCCGAGCAGGGTGAGCACGATCTGGGCGGGCGTCCAGGCCCTGCGCGGCCTGGTGGTCCGGGTCGTCTGCGCCGTGGCGGTGGTCATCGGCCGCCCTCCTCACGGTTGCGCAGCAGCCACATCCGGGCGAGGGCGACGGCCGCGATGAGCACGAAGAAGATGATGGAGATCGCGGAGGCGTAGCCCACGCGGTAGCTGGTGAAGCCCTGTTCGAGCGTGTACTGCACGAAGGTGCGGGTCGAGTCCTCCGGGCCGGGGCCGAAGTCCTGCATCACGACGGCCTGGTCGAAGACCTGGAGGGAGGCGAGGATCTGCAGGGCGAGGACGAGGCCGGTGATGTTGCGCAGCATCGGCAGGGTGATGTGGACCGTGCGGTGCCAGGCGTTCGCGCCGTCCAGCTTGGCGGCCTCGTAGAGGTGGGCGGGGATGCCCTGGAGCGCGGCGAGGTAGAGCAGGAAGCTGAAGCCGACGGTCCACCACAGGGTGGTGATGACGACCGCGAGCATGGCGTACGCCTTGTCGGTCAGCCAGGGCGTGTCGAGGCCGAAGACGTGGTTGACCATGCCGGTGCCGGGGTTGAACAGCCACTGCCAGAGGTTGCCGGCGACGGTGGACGGCAGCAGGAACGGCAGGAAGAAGCAGAGCCGCCACAGCCACTTGCCGCGCTCGATGTGGTGGGCCAGCATCGCGAGGAGGAAGGCGAGGACGGTGATGCAGGGCACGACGAGCAGCGTGAAGTACGCGCTGTGGCCGAGCGCGTCCCACATCAGCGGGTCCTTCAGGGCCTCGCGGTAGTTGTCGAGGCCGATGAAGCTCGCGCTGTCGCCGGAGATGTTGGCGTCGGTGAAGCTGAGGTAGAGGCCGCGCAGCAGCGGCCAGATCACGAAGAGCGCGAAGAGGGCGAGGAACGGGGCGACGAACCAGCCGCCGTGCTGGAAGCCCTGCCCGCGGCGGACGCCGGCGCTGTCGGCGGCGGTCTTCGCACGCGCCGGGCGGATGATCGTTTCGGCGCTGGTGGCGGTCATGCGGCGCTGCCTCCCTGTGCGGCGGTGCGGCCGTCCATGGGGTTCTTCATGGCGAGCAGTTCGGTGAGCGTGCCCTTCATCTGGCGGGCGGCGGCCTCGGGCGCCGCCGAGCCCGTCGTCGAGGAGACGACGACCGGGCCGACCCGCTGGGCGAGGATGCCGGTGGACCCGGCGAACCACACCTTGGGCTCGGTGGCCTGGTGGTCCATGGCCGAGACGTACTCGTTCTGCGGCTGGAGCTTCTTGTACGCGGCCGTGGACAGGGTCGGCGTGTAGGCGGGGATGTGCCCGCCGGCCGCCCACTGCCGGGCGTGCTTGACGACGTAGGCGGCGAGCCGGTGCGCGCCCTCGTTGGTGGCGCCGCCGCGGCCGGCCTGGTGCGGCAGGACGAAGGAGTGGGACTCGGCGTGGGTGGCCCGCTTGCCGAAGACGGGCGGCAGCGGGGTGGCGCCGTAGTCGAGCTTCGCGGTGTCGAAGACCGGCACGGACCAGTTGCCCTCCCAGGCGAACGGGGAGCCGTTGACGAACTGTTCGGCGCCCGCGTTGCCGCCGAAGGCGGGGTTGGCGTAGCCGTCGGCGACGTGCTTGCGCAGGAACTCCAGGACCTGGGCGGCCTTGTCGGTGTCGAAGGTGACCTCGGTCTTGGCGTCGTTGAACCAGGTGCCGCCGAGCTGGGTGTAGAAGGCGACGAAGAACCACCACTGGAAGTTCTGGTCGTTGTGCCACAGCCCGATGGTCTGCAGCCCCTTCGCGGTGGCCTTCCTGGCCTCCTTGAGCACGTCGAACCACTCGTCGGTGGAGGTGACGGGCACCATCCGGCCGTCCTCGCCGAGCAGGCCCGCCTTCTTCAGCACGTCCTTGCGGTAGAAGCAGAGCTGGACGTGGATGTCGAGCGGCAGCGCGTAGAGCTTGCCGTCGATGACGGCGCGCTTCCACAGCTCGGGGTTGAAGTCCTCCTTGCGCACGCCGTACTTGGCGAGCAGTGCGGGGTCCCAGGGGTCGAGGAGGCGGCCGGGCGAGAAGCCGGTGACGCGGCCGAGGTGCATGACACCGAGGTCGGGCGCGCGGTTGCCGGCGGCGGCCATGGCGAGCTTGGTGTAGAAGGGGCTGCCCCACTGGAGGGTGGAGTCCTTCACGTCGATGCCGGGGTTGTCCTTACGGAAGGAGTCCAGCATCGCGATCATGTTGTAGCCGTCGCCGCCGCTGAAGAGGTTCCAGTAGCGGACCCGGGTGTCCGCGCCGGAGGCGAGCGCGTCGGCGCCGGTGCCGAGTGCCGCGAAGCCGAAGCTGCCCGCGACCGTCAGACCGCCGGCCGCGGCCAGAAAGTGCCTGCGATTCAGGCCAGGTCGTCCCATGCCCTGCCCCATCTGTCGTCATTCGGACGTTGTCGTTCGGTATTTCGAATGCTGCCCGTAACTTCGAACGGGAACGTAGGTGGGAAGCGCTTGCGCGTCAATGGTTCGGACAGGATCGGCCCGGACTTCACAGAGAGCGGGGACGTCACGGGGAAACGTCCCGGCCACTCGCCGACCGGCGGGTCCCCGGAACTGGCCCGGAGGCCGCGCGTCTTGGCATATTGCAGGGGTGACCGACGGACGGCCGGGGGAACGAGGAGACAGCGGTGCGTACCAGGAAGGAGATGCGTCGTCTCGCTGACGCCCTCATCGACCCCATCCAGGTGGCCGTGCCGGCGGACCCCGAGGTGCTGTTCGAGGCACTCGTCGCCTCCGTCAGCGCGTGGCGGGGACGGGAGGTGGTCGTGCACCGGGCGGCGTTCCCGCCGCACACCGCGAGTGGACTGTGGCTGGAGCGCGAGAGCCACGACGACGTGGTGGTGGACGAACGCGCGGCCGTCTGGCACCAGATCGTGATCCTCTGCCACGAGGTGTGGCACATGAGCCGCCGTCGGGCGGAGGAAGGGGCGGATGCGGGCGACCGGCCCCGGCCGGTGGCCGCGCGCACCGACTTCTCCCTGGCCGAGGAACAGGAGGCGGACCGCTTCGGCATGCTGATGGGCAGCCGGCTGCGCACCTGGCTGGACGCCTCCACCGACTCGGTGTTCGCCGCGGAGGGCGGCGGTCCGGCCAGCCCGCAGAGCCTCGCCGGCCGCATCGGGGCCGCGCTCAACTACCGCGGGACGACCAGATGAACAGCCTCATCAACTACCTGAGTTGCGGTGCGCTCTGGCTCGGTCTCGCGGTGCGGGCCCCCGACCTGCTGCGGCACCGGCACGATCCGTATCTGCGGGCCATCTGCGCGGTGCTGGGACTGGCCGGGCTCTGCTTCCTGCTCGGGGCGCCGCCGACGGTCGGAGCCGTCAACCGGCTGAGCGGCGTGCCCAACCTCGCGGCGCCGGTCACCTACGCGGCGATCACCGGGTACTGCGCCGCCTCCCAGGTCCTCGTCGTCCACTGGCGCGGCGGTCCCCGGGTGCGCCGCACCGCGCGCCGGTGGACGCTCGCCTACGCCGCCGTGGTCCTCGGCATCGCGGTGACCTTCGCTCTCGGCGACGCGCCGGTGGAGCGCCGCACCGATCTGGACACCTACTACGCGACGACCCCGTTCCTCGCCCAGATGATCGTGCTGTACCTGGTCGCGCACCTGACCGCGGTGACCGTCACGGCCGTGTCCGCGCTGCGCTGGGCCCGGCAGGTGCGCGGCGGGCTGCGGGCCGGTCTGGCGCTGATCGGGGCCGGTTCGCTGTGCGGCGCCGGTTACAGCGTCGCCAAGCTGGTCGCGGTGAGCGCCCGTTGGTCCGGGCACGACTGGCCGGCGCTCGGCACCACGGTCTCCCCGGCCGCCGCCGGCCTCGGCGCCCTGCTGGTGGTCGTCGGAGTGCTGGTGCCGCTGGTGACGCCGCGGGTGGCCGAGTGGCGGCGGGCGGGGCGCGCGTACGCCCGGCTCGGGCCGTTGGAGCGGGCCCTGGACGATCTGCTGGTCCGCCGGGCGCTGCGGTTGCCGCGCCCTCGGTTCGCCTCGCCCGCCACCCGCCTGATGTGGCGCCGGACCAGCATCCACAACGCACTCGGTCTCCTGGACGCGTACTGCGACCGGGACCTGTACGACCGGACCCGCGCCGACACGCTGGCGGCGACGGGCGATCCCGGGCTGGCCGGGGCGAGGGCCTGGGCCGCCGTGATCGTCGACGCGCTGCGGCTCGAGGCCGAGCCCGGGACGGTGTCGCCGCCCGGCGTCGGCACCGGTCGCCCCCTGGCCCCGTCACCGGACCCGGCGACCCTCGCGAGGATCGCCGACGTGCTCGCCGGCGCCGTACGGGTACCGGCCGCGTCCGCCGTGCCGAGCGGCAGGACGACGGCGGGCACCGCGTGACGGCCGGCGGGTCCGGCGACGGGCACGACGGGGACACGGCCGGCCGCGCGGGCGCCCGGCACGGCCGGGACGCACGGGTCCCGCACGAGAGGAGTGGTCGGACGTGAGTCTCGTCGTCTACCTGGCGGCCCTGGTGTTCGGCATGACCTCCGTCCTGCTGTTCCGCCGTCCGCGCACCGCCGTGAGCAATCCGCTGACCCTGTCCACCTGCGTGGCGATCGTCCTCGGTGCCCTGGTCTTCGTGTGCGCCGCCCCGGCCACCCTGCGCACCGTCAACGAACTCACCGGCGTCACCAACTTCGGGGCCCCGCTGACCTACGGCATGCTCTCCGCGTACAGCTGCGCGGTGCTGGTGCTGCTGATCAACTGGCGGGGCGGCCCCCGGCCGGTGGTGCGGCGCGCGGTGATCCGCAGCATGGCCGCCTACGGTCTGCTGGTGGCCGCCATCGTCGTGCTGTTCCTGCTCGCCGACGCGGACACCGAGCGGCTGACCGACCTCGACACGTACTACGCGGGCACCCCGTTCATGCGGGAGATGATCCTGCTGTACCTGCTCGGGCACAGCGCGGCGATGCTGGTGATGTGCGCCGTCTGCCTCAAGTGGAGCCGTGAGGTGGACGGTCTGCTGCGGGCCGGGCTGCGGCTCATCCTGCTCGGCGCGCTGCTGGACCTGGTGGGGTTCCAGCTCACCAAGTACACGGCCGTGGCGGCGCGGTGGACGGGCCACGACCTGGACTTCCTGTCCACCACGGTGGCCCCGCCGATGGCGTCGCTGGCGGCACTGGTGTGTTCGGTGGGCTTCGCCCTGCCCAGGCTGCTGCCGTCCGTGCTCGCCCACTGGCGGGGGCTGGACGACTACCGGCGGCTGGGTCCGCTGTGGTCGCTGGTGAGGTCGGTGTCCACGGCGCCCCGGCAGCCGTCCGCCTGGTGGCAGCTGCCCCGGGCCCGGCTCCAGTGGCGTGAGGTCTCCATCCACGACGCCCTGCTCACCCTGGCGCCGTACTTCGACCACCGGGTCCGTGAACGGGCGCGGGACGCCGCCCTGCGCGCGGGCCGCTCCCCCCACGAGGCCCGGCTGGCGGCGGAGGCGGCGATGCTCGCCGACGCGGCGCGCCGGGCCGCCGCCCACGAGGAGCCGCCCGACGCCACCGGGTCCTACCGGCTGCACGCCACCGAGGTGCCCGGCCCGAGCGGACTGGTGGAACTGTCCCAGGCACTGCACCGCCCGCCCGGCCCGGCCACCGCGCCCGGCGGCGCGAACCCGTCGTCCCTGACCGGAACCCTGACCGAACCCGAGGAGCCCCATGTCGCGTAGAGCTGTCGTCGTCGGTGCCGGACTGGCCGGGATGCTGGCCGCCGCCGTACTGGCCGACGCGGGCGTGGAGGAGGTCGTCGTGCTGGACCGCGACGAGCTGCCCGACGGTCCCCGTCAGCGCCGCGGGCTGCCCCAGGGGCGGCACGCGCACCTGCTCATGCCCGGCGGGCTGACCGCGATGGAGGAGATCGTGCCGGGCGTCAGCCTGCGCAAACGGCTGCTCGCGGCCGGCGCGCACGAGATATCCCTCAGCTCGGGCATGCTGGCCCACACCTCCGAGGGCTGGCTGCGCCGGTGGCGGCGCGAGGGGCCCGTCATGCTCACCTGCACCCGGGCGCTGGTGGACTGGACGGTACGGGCCGCGGTGCTCGAACACACGGGGGTCGAGGTGCGCCGGGCGGCCGCGGTCGGGCTGACCGGGTCCGCGGGGCGGGTGCGGGGCGTGCGGGTCTCGGGGCCCGACGCTGAGGCGGACCTGGACGCCGACCTGGTCGTCGACGCGAGCGGACGCGGCACGCGGATCGTCTCCTGGCTGGAGGGGCTCGGGCTGTCCGGCGTCCGGACCCGGACGGTGGACTCGGGGCTGGTCAACGCCTCGCGCGTGTACCGGGTACCGGCCGGGGCGGAGCGGTTCCCGCTGACGATCGTGCAGGCCGACCCCTATGTGTCCCGGCCGGGCCGGAGCGCCATGGTCATGCCGGTCGAGGGGGACCGCTGGCTGGTCAGCTGCGGCGGCACGCGCGGCGGTGAGCCGCCGGCCGATCCCGAGGGCTTCCTGCGGTACACGCTCGACCTGCCGGACCCGATCGTCGGCCGGCTGATCTCCGGCGCCGAACCGCTCACCGACGTGCACCTGAGCCGGTCCACCAGCAATGTGCGGCACTACCTGGACAAGGCGCCGCACTGGCCGGAGGGCCTGGTGGTCCTCGGCGACGCGCTCGGCACCTTCAACCCGGCCTACGGGCAGGGCATGTCGGTGGCCGCGTTCGGCGCCCGCGTCCTGGGCCGGGAGCTGGACCGGGCCACCGGGCTCGACGCGCCCGGCCTGGCCCGGCGGGTGCTGCGGGGCGCGGCGCGCACGGTGGACGCGGCCTGGGCCATGGCCGTCGGGCAGGACGTCCTCTACCCGGGGACGCGCGGCGGCGGGCGGCCGGGGATCGCGGACCGGGCGGTGACGGCGTACACGCGGCGCATGACGAGGGCGGCGACCTCCCACTACGCGGCGGCCTCCGCGCTCTGGGACGTCACCAGCATGCGCACCCCCCCGACCCGCATGTTCCGCCCGGCGGCGGTCCTGGCCGCCCTCGCCGGGCCGCCGCTCCCGCTGCTGACCGGGCCGCCGCTCACGCCCGGCGAACGCGAGGTGCTCGCCGGGCTCGACCGCACGGGGGTGTGAGCCGACGGCCGGGTCGGCACCGCGGTGCCGCGGCGGCCGCTCACCCCGCGAACGCCGGCTGCGCCACCCCCCGCCCCGCGCCCGGCACCACCAGCAGCGAGCCCGCCAGGGGGTGCGGGGCCGCCAGACCGACCCGGGCGGTGGTGAGGTACAGGTCGGTGAGGTCCGGGCCGCCGAAGGCGCAGGCCGTGACACGCGGGAAGGGGAGGGCGACCACCCGGTCCAGGTCACCGGCCGGGGTGTAGCGGCGGACCGCGCCGCCGTCCCACAGGGCGGTCCACACACAGCCGTCGGCGTCGACGCACAGGCCGTCGGGGAAGCCCGCGCCGTCCTCGATCACGGCCAGGGGGCGGCGGTTGGCGACCATGCCGTCCGCGGTGACGTCGAAGACGTCGATACGGCGGGTCGGGGTGTCGGCGTAGTACATCAGCGTGCCGTCGGGGCTCCAGCCGGTGCCGTTGCTCACCGTCACGTCGTCGAGGACGGTCTCGGCGGTGCCGTCGCCGGTGAACCGGGTCAGCGCGCCCCCGCCCGGTGCCTCGTCGTAGCGCATGGTGCCCGCCCACAGGCTGCCGTCGGGGGCGACGGCGGCGTCATTGCCGCGGCGGCCGGGGACGGGCTCCCGGTGCAGCCAGCGGAAGGTGTCGTCGGGATCGATCAGGCCGATCCCGTCCCGCAGGTTGAGGACGAGGCCGCCGCCCGCGCGGGGCTTGACGGCGCCCACGTGCTGGTCGGTGCGGCGCAGCGTGCGCCGGCCGGTGGCCGGGTCGTAGGTGTGCACGCGGGAGTTCAGGATGTCGAGCCACAGGAGGCGGCCCGTCGCAGGGTCCCAGGTGGGCCCCTCGCCGAGGGTCGCCTCTTCGTGGACGGCCACTTCGAAGGCCGTGCCGCTCGTCGTCATGCCGCGCTCCTGTGGCCGAGCCGCTCGGAGAGGTCGGCGGCGCCCTTGACGGCCAGCTGCTCCAGTTCGGCGCGGCGTTCCTCGCTCCAGCGGATCATGGGCACCGAGATCGACAGCGCGGCGACGACGCGGCCGGTGCGGTCGCGGACCGGGGCTGCCACGCAGGAGACGTCCGGGTTGGACTCGCGGCTCTCCACGGCGGTGCCGCGCGCGCGGATCGCGGCCAGGGCCTCGCGCAGGGCGGCCGGGTCGGTGATGCTGTTCGGGGTCATCGCGGTCAGCTCGGCACCGTCCGGGAAGCGCGCGGCGACCTCCGGCTCGGGCAGGGAGGCCAGCAGCATCTTGCCGACGGACGTGCAGTGCGCAGGCAGCCGGCGCCCGGCCGCGGAGACCATGCGCACCGCGTGCGTGGAGTCGACCTTGGCGATGTAGATGACGTCGGTGTCCTCCAGGATCGCCACGTGCACCGTCTCGTCGCAGGTCTCGGCGACGGTGCGGGCGACCTGCTGGCCCTCCGCGGCGAGGTCGAGGTGCTCGGCGTAGCGGGCGCCGAGCTGGTACGGACGCACGCCGAGCCGGTACCGTCCGGACTGCCCGGGGACCGGGACGATGTACTTGCGGGCGGCGAGCGTGGTGACCAGCTCGTGCACGGTGGTACGCGGCAGCTGGAGCCTGCGCACGATGTCGGGGGCGGAGAGCGTGCCGTCCCCGTCGAGGAAGAGCTCCAGTATGTCGAGAGCCCGGGTCACGGCCGGCACGAGGCGTCCCATGTCCAGCCCCCTCCCTGAGTATGTTCGAGATTTCAACAGGCGGTCGGAATAACGAACACAGGCTACTCATATCGCGTTTGCCTGGGCAATGGGCGGGTTCCGGCCGCTCCCCCGGCCCCGTCGGGCCCCCGGTCCGCGATGATGGTCGCCATGCCGACCGGAAAGCAGCCCGCAGGACCTTTCACCCCGCGCGACTTCCAGCTGGTCCTGCTGCGCCGCATGGCCGACCACAACCCCGGCCCGGTGGAGGACGCCCGCCGTGAGCTGGGCGCCTCGGTCGCGGACATGCGCGAGGCCAACAGGCGCTGGCAGGCGATGCTCCGCTCTCCCCGGTCCCGTTCGGCCGCCTCGCGGTACCGCTCGGTCCTCGGCGAGCCGGAGTCGGTGGCGCCCCGCCGGATCGGCGACCTGGAGTGCGAGGCACGCCGGTGGGCGCTGCCCCTGTGGCCGGACCTGCGCTTCGAGGTGCTGGTCGCCGACAAGGGCGTCGTCTGGAACGAGTGGCTGGTGCGCGCTCCCGGCGCGAAGGGGCCCGAGCTGCGCACGCTGGACGACCTCACGCCCTGGTCCTGCACGGTGGACGAGGCGGCCCGCGCCTTCGCACCCGCCCGGCCGCTCCAGGGCTCGGCCCCGACCCGGTGGGGACTGGCCTTCACCGCCCCGGACCGGGACGGCGTACGGCACGAGGTGGTCGCGGAGTTCACCTGGGGGCTGTTGCAGCGCACGGCCGTCGGCGGGTGACGCGGGCCCCGCGTCACCCGGTCAGCGTTCGTCCTCCGGGTCCCAGTCCAGCAGGCGGACCTTGGCGACCGTACGGACGTGGCGGCGCATCGCGGTGGCGGCCTGCCGGGGCTGCCGGGCGGCCACCGCGTCCAGGATCGCCCGGTGCTGGGCCAGGGAGCGGCCGGGGCGGCCGGGCTGACGCAGGGACTCGGTGCGGCTCTCGGCGATCTGGTGGGCGATGGAGCGCATGAACTCGGCGAGCAGGCTGCTGTGCGCCGCCGCCGTCACCGCCGCGTGGAACAGCCGGTCCCCCTCGACGCCGTGCCCGCCCCCGTCGATCTCCTCGGCCATCACGTCCAGCGCGGACCGCATGGCTGCGAGGTCGTCCTCCGTGCGGCGCTCGGCGGCCAGTTCGGCGAGTTTGGTCTCCAGGGCCTCGCGGGCCTCCAGCACGTCCGGGAGGCGCCGGCGGCGTTCGACCATCTTCTCGACCGGTTCGACGTCGAGGCTGTCCCGGACCAGATAGGTCCCGCCGCCGTGCCGCGCCTCCACCAGGCCCTGGACCTCCAGGACCACGATGGCCTGCTTCACCGAGGCGCGGCTGACGCCGAGGCGCTGGGCGAGGTCCCGTTCGGGCGGAAGCCGGTCGCCGGCCCGCAGGCCGCCGTCGGTGACGTACTGGCGCAGCCGCTCCAGCACCTGTTCGTACAGGCGCTGCTTGGTCATGGGCCGCAGGGCGTCGGTCATGAGATCCCCCCTCTCGCCGGGAGCGTAGCACCGGGACCCACGGTGGCCCGGTGGACGAGTGGCTGAGCCAATTATTGCGCGACCTCTTGACGTGGCCCCCGGCCGGGCCCACGCTGACCAGCCAACCGCACCACTCCAAGTGGCTCAGCCACTCGACCACTCATACAGGCAGTCAGGTCAGCACTCGGGAGCCCCCGCATGTCCCCCGAACTCATCTCGATCCTCGTCCTCGTCGTGGTGTTCGTCATCGCCACCACCCGCTCCGTCAACATGGGCGCGCTCGCCTTCGCCGCCGCGTTCGGGGTGGGCACGCTCGTCGCTGACCTCGACGCGGACGGCATCTTCGCCGGTTTCCCCGGTGATCTGTTCGTCGTCCTCGTCGGCGTCACGTATCTGTTCGCCATCGCCCGCGCCAACGGCACCACCGACTGGCTGGTGCACGCGGCCGTCCGGCTGGTGCGGGGGCGGGTGGCGCTGATCCCGTGGGTGATGTTCGCGCTCACCGGCGCGCTCACGGCGATCGGCGCGGTCAGCCCGGCCGCGGTCGCGATCGTGGCGCCGGTCGCCCTGAGCTTCGCCACCCGGTACTCGATCAGCCCGCTGCTCATGGGCACGATGGTGGTGCACGGCGCGCAGGCCGGCGGATTCTCTCCGATCAGCATCTACGGCTCGATCGTCAACGGCATCGTGGAGCGGGAGAAGCTCCCCGGCAGCGAGATCGGCCTCTTCCTCGCCTCCCTGGTCGCCAACCTCCTCATCGCGGCCGTGCTGTTCGCGGTGCTCGGCGGGCGGAAGCTGTGGGCGCGCGGGGCGGTGGCGCCGGAGGACGGCGGCACCCCGGGCAAGGACGCGGAACCCACCGGCACGGACGCCGCCGCCGGGACCGGCACGGGCACGGGCCCCGGTACGGACGCGGGCACCGGCACGGACGCGGGCACCGGCGGCACCGCCCCCGCCGCCGTGGCCGTCCGCCCCGACCGGGAGACCGGCGGCGCCGGGGGCACCGGCGTCCGCCTCACCCCCGCCCGCATCGCCACCCTGGTCGCCCTGGTCGCCCTGGTCGTGGCCGTCCTCGGCTTCGACCTGGACGCCGGTCTGACCGCGGTCACCCTCGCCGTCGTACTGAGCACCGCCTGGCCGGACGACAGCCGCCGCGCCGTCGGCGAGATCGCCTGGTCCACGGTGCTGCTGATCTGCGGTGTCCTCACCTACGTCGGCGTGCTGGAGGAGATGGGCACCATCACCTGGGCCGGTGAGGGCGTCGGCGGCATCGGCGTCCCGCTGCTGGCCGCCGTACTGCTCTGCTACATCGGCGCCATCGTGTCGGCCTTCGCCTCCTCCGTGGGCATCATGGGCGCGCTGATCCCGCTGGCGGTGCCCTTCCTCGCGCAGGGCGAGATCGGGGCGGTCGGCATGGTGGCGGCGCTGGCGGTGTCGGCGACGGTCGTGGACGTCAGCCCGTTCTCTACGAACGGCGCGCTGGTGCTGGCCGCGGCCCCGGACGTGGACCGCGATCGCTTCTTCCGCCAGCTGATGGTCTACGGCGGGATCGTGGTGGCGGCCGTGCCGGCCCTGGCCTGGCTCGTGCTGGTGGTGCCCGGATTCGGGTAGGCCCACCTCGCGGACCCGGCGCGATCCGGCGCGATCCGGCGTGATCCGGCAGCCTTGAACGACAGCACTCGGGCAACAGCTCCCGGGCGACAGCTAAGGAGTACTTCGCGTGTCCTCTCTCTTCCCGGCCCTCTCCCCGGCCCCGACCGGCGCTCCGGCCGACCGGCCCGCCCTGCGGTTCGGCGAGCGCTCCCTGACGTACGCGGAACTCGCCGCAGCGGCGGGCGCCACGGCCGGGCGGATCGGCGGCGCCGGCCGGGTCGCGGTCTGGGCGACCCCGGCGATGGAGACGGCGGTGGCCGTGGTGGCGGCGCTGCTGGCCGGGGTCCCGGCCGTGCCGCTCAACCCGAAGTCCGGCGACAAGGAACTGGCGCACATCCTCTCCGACAGCGCGCCCTCCCTGGTCCTGGCGCCCCCGGGCGCCGAACTCCCGCCCGCCCTGGGCGCCCTGGAGCGCGTCGACGTCGACGTGCGGGCCCGCGGGACCGTCCCCGAGGACCGCGCCGACGACGGCGACCCCGCGCTCGTCGTCTACACCTCCGGCACCACCGGCCCGCCCAAGGGCGCCGTCATCCCCCGGCGGGCGCTGGCCACGACCCTGGACGCGCTGGCGGACGCGTGGCGGTGGACCGGTGACGACGTCCTCGTACAGGGGCTGCCGCTGTTCCACGTGCACGGGCTGGTGCTCGGCATCCTCGGCCCGCTGCGCCGGGGCGGGTCCGTGCGGCACCTGGGCAGGTTCTCCACCGAGGGCGCGGCGCGGGAGCTGAACGACGGCGCGACCATGCTGTTCGGGGTGCCGACGATGTACCACCGGATCGCCGAGACGCTCCCCGGCGACCCGGAGCTGGTGAAGGCGCTGTCCGGGGCGCGGCTGCTGGTGTCGGGGTCGGCCGCGCTGCCGGTGCACGACCACGAGCGCATCGCCGCCGCCACCGGGCGCCGGGTGATCGAGCGGTACGGCATGACGGAGACGCTGATGAACACCAGCGTGCGCGCCGACGGCGAGCCGCGCGCCGGGACGGTGGGCGTGCCGCTGCCCGGCGTGGAACTGCGGCTGGTGGAGGAGGACGGCACGCCGATCGCGGCGCTCGACGGGGAGAGCGTCGGCGAGATCCAGGTGCGCGGCCCGAACCTGTTCACCGAGTACCTCAACCGCCCCGACGCCACCGCCGCCGCCTTCACCGCGGACGGCTTCTTCCGCACCGGCGACATGGCGGTGCGCGACCCCGACGGCTATGTGCGCATCGTGGGCCGCAAGGCCACCGACCTGATCAAGAGCGGCGGGTACAAGATCGGGGCGGGCGAGATCGAGAACGCGCTGCTCGAACACCCAGGGGTGCGGGAGGCCGCGGTCACCGGGGAGCCCGACCCCGACCTCGGGGAGCGGATCGTGGCCTGGATCGTCCCGGCCGACCCCGCCGCGCCGCCCGCCCTCGACGCGCTGGCCGGCCACGTCGCCGGGCGGCTCGCCCCGCACAAGCGGCCGCGCGTGGTCCGGTACCTCGACGCGCTGCCCCGCAACGACATGGGGAAGATCATGAAGCGGGCCCTGGACCGTGACTGAGCGCCCGACCGCGCGGGAGTTCCTCGCCCTGGTCACCGACGGGTCCACCTTCACCGAACTCCCCCACCCGGACGGCGCGTGGCACCCCGACGGCCCCCTCGGCTGGCCGGGCTACGACGCCTCGCGGGCCCGCGCCGCCGAGCGCACCGGCGAGACGGAGTCCGTCGTCTGCGGCACCGGCCGGGTCGAGGGCACCCGGGCCGTGCTCGTCTCCTTCGAGTTCGGCTTCCTCGGCGGCTCGCTGGGCGGCCGCACCGGCGACCGGATAGCGGCGGCGTACGCCCACGCCCGTGAACACCGGCTGCCGGTGGTGCCGTTGGTCGCGACCGGCGGCAGCCGGATGCAGGAGGGGATGCTCGCGCTGACCCAGCTCCAGCGGGTCGCCCGGGAGTCGGCGCTCACCCGGGCGGCCGGTCTTGCGCAGATCGCGGTGGTGCGGGACCCGGCGACCGGCGGCGGCTGGGCGACGCTGGGCGCGGGCGCCGACGTGGTCCTCGCCCTGCCCGGCGCGCAGGTCGGTTTCGCCGGGTCGCGGGTCCGGCCGCCGGACGCCGACCCCGCCGCGTACACGGCCGAGGCGCAGTTGGCGGCGGGCAGCGTGGACGCCGTCGTACCGCCCGGGGAGCTGCGCGCGACGCTGGGCCGGTGGCTGCGGCTGCTGACGGCACCGTCCGGCGATCCGGCGCCGGTGCCGGAACCGCTGGGCGCGCGGGACCTGCCGGCCGACGGCTGGGACGCGGTGCGCAGGGCCCGGGCGCCCGGACGTCCGCGCGCGGGGGCGTACCTGGACGCCTACTTCACCGACCGCGTCGCCCTGTCCGGCGACCGCTGCGGCGGCCGGGACCCGGAGGGCATGCTGTGCGGCTTCGGCACCCACGCGGGGCGGACGGTGGCGTACGCGGCCCAGACGGGCACGGCGACCCGGCCCGCCGGGTACCGCACCGCGACCCGGCTGCTCCACCTCGCGGACCGGCTCGGCATCCCGGTGCTGACCCTGGTGGACACGCCGGGCGCGGCCAATGACGCGGAGGCGGAGCGGGAGGGGGTGGGTCCGGCGGTCGCGGACCTGTTCGGCGCCGTGGCCTCGGTGCGCACGCCGGTCACCACGCTGGTGATCGGCGAGGGCGGCTCGGGCGGCGCGCTGGCCCTGGCGGCGCCGGGCAGCACCTGGGCCACCCCGGACAGTTACTTCTCCGTCATCGCGCCGGAGCACGCGGCGGCGATCCTCAAGCGCCCGCCGCAGGAGGTCGAGTCGACGGCCGGTCAACTGCGGCTGCGCCCGCAGGACTTGACCCGGCTTGGCGTGATCCGAACAAGCGAGCAGTTGTTCCCTGGAACAGGTGATCGTCGCTCTGAAGAGCGTATGTGACTGCAGGGACCACCGATACTTACGGGGTGCGAGCGACGGGCTGCAGACCGTAGTCGACGCACATGTCCCGAGTACGTCCCGGCGGGGCCCGGCGGGTCCCGCACCTGAACAGCGCAAGGAGCTGCACGATCATGAACCTTCTCACCGACATCCTCGCCGGCCTCGTCCACTTCGTCGGCTGGCTGGTCTGACGGTCCGAGAACCCGACGGCGCCGCCTCCCCGTCCCAGGGAGGCGGCGCCGTCCGCGTGCGGGCGAACGGAGGCGGTCTACCGCACGGCCACCGCCCGCAGGATCTCCTGGGTGACCGAGCCGCCCCGGTCGTCGCGCGCGGAGGCCCGCAGCGAGACGTGCCCGGCGTCGCGCGGCACGCTCAGCGTCCCGTGCCAGGACGCCTTCCCGTCACCGCCGCGCAGCCCGACCCGCTGCCAGGTCGTCCCGTCGTCGTACGACACCTCCAGCTTCCCGCCGCCGATCGTGCCGGTGTCCGGGGCGCCCGCCACGTACCCGGCGCCGAGCCCGACCCGCAGCTTCTTCCCGCCGCGCACCTTCCCCGCGAGGTCGGTGTCCACGTCGAAGGAGAGGTTGATCAGCGGCAGGAAGGTCCACCGGTCGTCCGGCGTGGCCGCCGACCGGAAGGTCCACTCGGCGTGGCCCTTCGTCGCGAGCGGCCAGCGGGCCGCGTCCAGCGCGGTGTCGGTGACGAGCCTGTAGGTGTGCTCGTCGGCCGGCGCGTCCCACACGTACGCGGCGGAACTCGGCCCCTGGTCGGCCAGTTCACCGTCCAGGTACACCGACGTGGTCTGCGACATGCCGCTGTCCTCGCTCCACACGTCGCCGAAGCCGGTGTGGTCGGGTCCCGAGTCGCCCCAGCCGGGCGCGTTGAACTGGAGCCGGTTCCCGGCGCGCTGCTGTCCCCAGCCGAGCCCGGTGCCGAGGTAGGGGTGCCACACCGGCTTGAACCAGTTCAGCTCCGCGCGCGAGCCGCCCCGGTACGCGACCAGTCCGCCGCGCTCCTCCAGCGCCTCACCGGCGCTCGTCACGGTCTCGTGCCACAGCTGGCCGGGCCCGGTGGACACGTACTCGGTGCGTTCGGCGGGGTAGTCGATCCGCTCCCGGAAGCCGAGGCCGATCGGGAAGGTGTCGGTGATCGAGTACCGGAACTCGCCGCCGCTCGACGGTTCGTCGCCGTGGTACCTGGTGTGCAGCACGGCGAGGTCGCGGTGGACCGGCTCGTAGGCGAGGTCCCGGTCGGGCACGGCACCCTTGTGTCCCTCGGACAGGTCGTACACGTAGGGCGTGTCGCGGGTGCCGGTCATGTCGGCCCGTCCGGCCTTGCGCAGCCGGGCGGCGTCGGCCGCGGAGACCGTGGCGATCTGGAGCGGCCGGTCGGCGTTGTCGTCGGTGCCCCACCAGGCCATCAGCCGTCCCGGCGCGTCATCGGTGACGAACAGCGCCTTGACGCCCACGTCCTGCGCGGCCCGGGCGAGCGCGGTCGGTTCGGTCCCCTCGGTGAGCCGGGCGAGGACCGCCTTGCCGCGGACGCCGCCCGGGAAGGGCCCGGCCCCGACGTCCCCGACGTCGACCAGGGGCAGCCGGGTGCGGCCCTCGATCAGGGTGCCGCCGGACTGGACGGTCGCCTCGCCGATCCCCTTGACCTCCAGGAGCGGCTTGCCGAGCCGCCACACGGTCCGGTACTCGAAGTCGCCCTGGGTGACCTTCTTCGTGGGCGCGGCGAAAATGCTGTCGTACGTCAGCGGCACCTGGACGGCACCGAACAGGTCGGAGCCGTTCGCGCTGCGGTCGTACTCCATGAGGAGCTGCCGGGTCTCGGTGCGCCTGTCGACCCCGGCGCGGATCTCGCGCAGCTCGCGGCCGTCCAGGGTGATCTCGCGGTCCCGGTCGAGGGCGACCTCCGGTGCGGCGAGGAAGCCGAGGCCGAGGGAGTCGGCGCCGTGGCTGCCGCGCACGTCGAGGAAGGACGACAGGCTGTACGTCCCGCGCGGAAGCCGCAGTTCGAGGGTGCCGGAGTCCGGGACGTGCGCGGGGA
Source organism: Streptomyces sp. NPDC034099 (assembly GCF_055575415.1). Lineage (NCBI taxonomy): Bacteria > Bacillati > Actinomycetota > Actinomycetes > Kitasatosporales > Streptomycetaceae > Streptomyces > Streptomyces sp. NPDC034099. The sequence continues at coordinate 219,792 of NZ_JBVISR010000002.1, forward strand.
CGGGGTCGACGCCCTCGGTGAGCCGCTGGACGGTCAGGTCGGCCGGGGTCGCGGCGCCGGAGCGGTCCTTGACGTGCACGGTGAGCGTGTACCGCTCGTCCTCCTTGACCAGCCCGAACGCGGTGTGCGCGAGGGTCTTCCCGCGCGCGTCGGCCGCGACGATCTGCCCGCCGGTGGTACCGACGGGCGCCTTGGACCCGTCACCGGTGACCGTGGTGGCGGCGTTGCCGTGCGCGGGCACGGTGAGGGAGGTGTCGGCGAGGGTGGCGACGCCCTCGGGGGCGCCGCGCACGGACAGCTTCAACTCGACCGGCGCGTCGGAGTCGTTGGTGTAGGTGAGCGTCCTGGTGACGGGCTCGTTCGACGCGTACGGCCAGGAGTAGAAGCCCAGGTCGGCGCTGCCGGTGGCGGTGAGGTCGGCGTCGACGGCGTCCGGCACGCCGACCCGGCCCGCGCCCGTCTGGTAGACGGAGGAGTCCAGTTCCTTCGACGTGGACATCAGCGCGTCCTTGAGCCGCGCGCCGCTCCAGTCGGGATGCTCCTCGGCGAGCAGCGCGGCCACCCCGGCGATGTGCGGCGTCGCCATCGACGTCCCGTCCATGCTGGTGTAGTCGCCGCTGCCCTCGGCGAGCCGGGAGCGGGCGGCGAGGATGCCGACGCCCGGGGCCGACAGGTCGGGCTTGAGCGCGTTGTCCCCGTAGCGGGGCCCGGCGCTGGTGAACCAGGCGGCCTGGTCGGCGGAGTCGACGGCACCCACGGTGAGGGCGGCGTCGGCGGCGCCGGGCGAGCCTATGGAGGACGGGGCGCCGGTGTTCCCGGCCGCGATCACGAACAGGGCGCCGGTCTCGCGGGAGAGGGTGTTGACGGCCTCGGCCATCGGGTCGGTGCCGTCGCTGGGTTCGGTGGAGCCGAGGCTCATGGAGACGATGTCGGCGTCCACGTCCCGGGCGGCCCACTCCATGCCCGCGATGATCTCCGACTCGCTGCCGGAGCCCCCGTCGTCGAGGACCTTGCCCACCGCGAGCGTGGCACCGGGCGCGACGCCCTTCTCCTTGCCCTCGGAGGCCGCGCCGCTGCCGCCCACGGTGGAGGTGACGTGCGTGCCGTGGCCGTGCCGGTCGGCGACCTCCTCGCCCGGGATGAAGCTCCGGCTCCGCGCGATCCGCCCCGCGAGGTCGGGGTGCCCGGCGTCCACGCCGCTGTCCAGGACGGCCACGGTGACGCCCTTGCCGGTCAGTCCGGCCTCCCAGGCCGCGGGCGTGCCGATCTGCGCGTTGGACTCGGCCATGGCCGCGGTGACCCGCCCGTCGAGCCACACCCCGTCGACACCGGCGCCGCCACGGGTGAATTCCCGCCAGAATTCACGCCCCTTGCCGGCTTCCACGGCGGCCCCGCGCACGCTGGGCAGCGACCGTGTCCGCTCGACGCCTCGCGGGGTGGCGGCCCGTGCGCCCTTGGCGTAGGTCACGATCAGCGGCAGCTCGCCGGTCTCGCTGTCGGCCAGCCCCTGCTTCAGCAACTCACCGACGTCGAAGAGCCGTCGGTCGAGGCTGCCGTCGCGCAGATACGGCAGGGCCTCGTCCGGTACGACGGTGGTCCGGCCGCCCGAACTGCTGGTGCGCACGGCCCCGGTGGCGCCCTCGGGCCGCTCGACCGTGACGGTCTTCCGGCCGCCGCCGAGCTCGGTGACGGTCACCCGGTCGCCGGTGACGAGGGTGACGGTGCGGGCCGCGCCGGCCGCGGTGGCCGTGCGGGCGGCCGCGGCCGGGGGGTGCGCCGGGTCGGGGGGCGGATCCTGCGCCGCCGCCGTCCCGGCCGGCAGCAGCGCGATCACGAGCCCCGCCGACAGGAGGGTCGCCCCACGTCTGACTGGTCCTGTGCTCATCCACGTCTCTCTTCGTGTCGTCGTAGATTGTTGTGACGAGTGCTGTGAGCAGTCTCAGGGGGCCGGTGGGGCAAGGAAGTTGACCAGGGGCGGCGGTTAGTCGCCCTGGCGGGTTTCCGCCAGCGGCCGGACGGACCGGCGGCGCGGGGCGGGACACGGCCGAGTACCGTCCGTCACAATGGTGCCGCGCACGGACACGTACGGCACACGGGGAGCGAGCGGCGTCATGGACGGGTTGGTCGAGTTCAAGACCGAGGACGGCGTACGGGTGGTCGTCGAGGGCGTCGAGGACGAGGACGGCGCCCGGCTGGTCTCGCGCGGCGACGGCCCGGCCCGCGCGGCCCGCACCTTCGAGGACTCGCTGGACGGCGTGCGGGCGGCGGCCTCGTCCGCGCTGCGGGTCTTCCGGGACGGCTCGCTCAGACCCGACGCGGTGGAGCTGGAGTTCGGGGTGAAGCTGAGCGCGGAGGCCGGCGCGGTCATCGCGAAGGGCTCGGCGGAGGGCCATCTGGTGGTGAAGCTGAGCTGGTCGCCCGAGCCGTCCCCGACCCGCTCCGAGCCGGAGCCCGCTTCGACGCGTCCCGAGACCCCGGACGCCGCCGCGCTGTCATGAGCGGTGCCGCGTGGCACGCCCGCGTCGAGTGCGGCAAGGAGGTCGGTGCCGGATTCCTCGTCTCCGCCCGCCGGTTGCTCACCTGCGCCCATGTCGTCCGGTGGGCCGACCGCGCGCCGGTGACGGTGACCTTCCCGGGGCGCCGGGAGCTGGGCGAGCTGTCCGGCACGGTCGCCGTGCACGGCGGCTGGCGGGACGGCGCCGCCGACCTCGGAGACCTGGCCGTACTGGAACTGGACCGGGAGGTGCCGCTCACCCCCGCCGCCTTCGCCCCGCCCGGCACGGAGCGGACCGCGCCCGTCCCCGAACTGATCGCCTACGGCTTCCCCAAGGGGTACGACGAGGGCATGCTCGCCTCCTACCGGGCCCTGCCGGGTCCGCTCATCTCCGACGAGTGGGTCCAGTTGGAGGCGCTCACGGCGCACGGGCAGCCGCTGGCCGCCGGGTTCAGCGGCGCGGCGCTGACGCTGGCCGACGGCACGGTCGTCGGCATGGTCTCCGCCGTCGCGGGCGCCCGGGACGTACGGGTGGGCCGGATGCTGCCCGTCGAGGTCATGGCGCGCTACTGGCCGGAGCTGGGCGAGCTGGTGCCCACCCCCGGCCACCGGGCGGACGCCCGCAGGCGGTTGTACGCGCTGGTGCGCCGGGCCGAGGAGGGCGGCCTGGACTGCGACCCGAACCGGCTGTACGTCTCCGCCATGGACGCCTTCGACCCGCCGCTGCCGGAGGGCGGTTTCGCCTCCCTGCGGCAGGCCGCCGCCTATGTGCAGTGGGAGGTGCCGGACCCGGCGGCCGTGGCCCGGTTCGCCGACCGGCTGGCGGAGCGGCTGCACGCCCCGCCGCCGCGCCCCGCGACCTGGTCCCCCATCGTCGTGGAGATCGACCACAGCGGGGCCGGCGCCGACCAGCTCACCGTCGAGGTGTCCGCCTACCGGGACGGTCAGCGCCGCCCGGTGGGCTCGCGCCGGCTGGCCCGCGGCGCGGTGCGCTCCTACGTCCAGGAGCGCATCGACGAGGCGTTCACCCAGCTCGACCCGGGCGCCGACGAACTGCTCACCTTCGTGCTCCCGCGCGAGTGGCTGAACGAACCGGTGGCGCACTGGGAGTGCGGGGAGGACGACTCCACGCCGCTGGGCTGCGCCTACCCGCTCGTGGTGACCGACCGGTACCGCCACCGCAGCGGACGCCTCCGCCACCAGCTGCGCAAGAAGTGGCGCAGGCTCGGCTCCGGTCCGGGCGGCAGGCTGCACCGCGTGGACTGCGGCCTGCGGGAGCGCCCGGCCGGGCTGCGCAAACGGCTGCGGGACGACGCGGAGCTGGCCGGTTTCGCCACCCCGCCCTCGGCCGCGCCGGAGTACTTCGAGGTCGGCCTCAACCTCCCGGTCCCGGTGCTGCTGTGGCCGCGCCGGGACTGCCCCGGCGACGAGGGACCCGACGGCCGCTGCGCCGGCACGGCGTTCCTGGACGAGCTGGCGGCGTCCGTGGCGGGCGTGCCGCCGGCCGAACTCCCCCGCCTGGTCATGGAGCTGCGCGAGACGGCGGACGCGGCGGACGCCCCGGACGAGCACTGGGCGCGGGACGTCCAGCTCCTGTGGGACGACCCCCGCTGCTTCGCCGAGCCGCCCGCCCTGCTCCACTCCCCGGTCGGCTGAGCCGCCCGCCGCGCCCATGCACCGACCCACGACGCCGAACCACGACCATGACGAACCGACCGCCGTACCGACCGCCCGGAGAGAACCCATGCCCCTGTGGCCCGTCTACACCGGCGCGCCTGCCCCCCACGACGGCATCACCCGGCTGCCCCCGCCGCCGCCCTGGCGGGCCTTCGACGGCACTCCCGTGCTCGATCCGCCGGACGCGGACGACGACGCCGCGGCCGCCTCGCCCGACCGGGCCCACCGGGCCGCGACCTACCAGGCCACCGAGGACACGGTGCAGCTGGTCAACGCGGCCCTGTACCTGCGGCGTCCGCTGCTGGTCACCGGGCCGCCCGGCACCGGGAAGTCGTCCCTGGCCTACGCGGTCGCCCGTGAGCTGCGGCTCGGCCCGGTCCTCAGGTGGAACATCACCAGCCGCAGCACCCTGGGCGACGGCCTCTACACCTACGACCCGCTCTCCCGCCTGTACGCGGCGCGCCACACCGCGCAGCCGTCCGACGCCCCCGCCACGGGCGTCGAGGACCACCTGCGGCTGGGCCCGCTCGGCACCGCCCTGCTGCCCTACGCCCGACCGCGCGCCCTGCTGATCGACGAGATCGACAAGAGCGATCTCGATCTGCCGAACGACCTGCTGCACGTCCTGGAGGAGGGCCAGTACGAGATCCCCGAACTGGTCCGGGCCTCCCGGGACACACCCGACGGCCACGCCGAGGTCCTGATCGACGGCGCCGACCGGCGGGTGCCGGTGGAGCGCGGCCGGGTCCGCTGCAACGCCTTCCCCTTCGTCGTCCTCACCAGCAACGGCGAGCGCGAGTTCCCGCCCGCCTTCCTGCGCCGCTGCGTCTCGCTGCGGCTGCGGCAGCCCGACGACGACCACCTCGCCGAGATCGTCCGCGCCCACCTGGGCGAGCCCGACGGGTACGCGCGTCAGCTGATCCACCGGTTCCTGTCCCGGGTGGGCAGCGGCGAACTGGCGACGGACCAGCTGCTCAACGCCATCTACCTGGCCCGCTCCTCCGGTCTGGGCGCCGACTCCCTGGACGAGCTGGCCGAGCAGCTGATGCCGTACCTCGGCCGGTCCGCGCAGCCCGACGCCTTCTGATGCCCACCGACCGCCCCGGCGCACCGGACCCCGAGCCCCTGCCCCGCCTCGCCGACATCCTCGGCCGGGCGACGGCCACGGGCGCCCGCCCCACCCCGCTGGAGCTGGCCGAACTCCTGTGGCTGGCCGGGCGGATGGAGCCCCCGGCGCCGGACCCGGCGGACCCGCCGGACGACCCGGCGCCCGGGACGCGGCCTGACGAGCCGCCCCCGGCCCGTGCGGCCGACCCCGAGCAGCACCCGGACCGCCGAGTGGACCGGCGCCGGCCCGACGACCGGGACCGGGAGCGGGACGGGCGGCGCTCCCGGGACGGCCGGCCCGCCGGACCCCCTCCCCCGTCCGAGGTCCCCCGCACACCCCTGCGCCTGCCGTCCCCGGCCCCGGCGCCGGGCACCTCGGCGGCCCAGCCGCACAGCGCCCTGCTCGCGCCCGCACCGCCGATGCTGCGCCACCCGCTGGCGTTGCAGCGTTCCCTGCGTCCGCTGAAGCGCCGCAGCGACGCGCCCGTCGGCCACGAGGTGGACGAGTCCGCGACCGCCGACCGCATCGCGCGCCTCGGCGCCGGACCCGAGTGGTGGCTGCCCGTACTGCGCCCCGTACGGGAGCGGTGGCTGCGCCTGCACCTGGTGCACGACGCGGGCCCCACGATGCCCGTCTGGCAGCCCCTGGTCCGCGAACTGCACGCCGCGCTCGCCCAGTCGGGCGTCTTCCGCACCGTCACCCTGCACCGCGCCGAACCCGACGGCACGGTCCGCGGGGACGGAGCCCAGATCCCCGCCGACGGCCGTACGGTCATGCTGCTGATCAGCGACTGCATGGGACCGCAGTGGCGCGAGGGCCGGGCCGGCACCCGCTGGTTCGACACGCTGCGCGGCTGGGCGCGCCGCACTCCGCTGGCCGTGCTCCAGCCGCTGCCCGAGCAGTTGTGGCGGGACACGGCCCTGCCGCCGGTCCCGGGCCGGCTGTCCGCCCCGCACCGGGCCGCGCCCAGCGCCTCGCTCGCCTTCACGCCGTACGACGGCGCCGCGCCCCGGGCCCCCGAGGGCACGGCGTACGTCCCCGTGCTGGAGCCGGGGCCCGAGTGGCTGGCCAACTGGGCCGCGCTGGTGGCGAGTCCGGGCGGCACCCCGTACCCGGGCGCCGCCGCCGCGCTGCACCGCCCGCTGCCCGCCGACGCCGACGACCGCACCGACCTCGCGCGGCTGTCCGCCGAGGAACTCGTCCTGCGCTTCCGCGCCAGCGCCTCCCCGCAGGCCTACCGGCTGGCCGGCCACCTCGCGCTCGGCCGCCCCGACCTGCCGGTGATGCGGCTGGTGCAGGCCGCGGTGGAGCCGGACCCGCGGCCCCAGCACCTGGCGGAGGTCATCCTCGGCGGACTGCTCACCACGGTCCCCGGGCCGCCCGGCTCCTACGCCTTCCGCCCCGGCGTACGCGAGCTGCTCCTGCGCGGGCTGCCCCGCACGGCCCGCAACCGCACCCACGAACTGCTGCTGCGCACCGGCGGCCTGATCGACGAACGGGCGGGCCGCTCGCCCGGCGAGTTCCGGGCGCTGATCCCCTCCCGCGAGGGCACCGAGCGGGCCGACGCCGGCGAGTCGTTCGCGGCGATCAGCGAGGAGAGCGCCCGGCAGCTGACGGTGCGGGAGCGGCCGGCCGTCCCGTCGCCCTTCCCGCCCGCCCTGGGCGCCCGCTACCGGCCCACGCGCCGGCTCACCCCGTCCGGCAGGATCTGGCTGGCGGAGGACACCGGACCGGTCCGGACCACGCCGGACCCGGCGCCGACGAACCGGACGGTGGCGATCCGGCTGCACGACGCGGACACCGATCCGGCCGCACGCCGGGTCTTCCTGCGCAACGCGGGCCTGCTGACGCGGATCTCCCACCCCAACCTGGTGACCGTGCTCGACGCGGGCATCGAGGACGACGTCCCGTACGTCGTCATGGAGCACCTCGACGGCATAGCGCTGGGCGCCCTCACCCGGCCCGACGACCGGCGGCTGCCGGTGCCGCTGACGGTGTCGGTGGGCGCGCAGCTGGCACGGGCGCTCACCGCCTTGCACCGGGCGGGCCTCGCGCACGGCGGCCTGGAGGCGTCCCGGGTGGTCCTGCTGCCGGACGGCACGGTCCTGCTCAGCCTCTTCGAACCGGGTCTGGCCTCGGGCCCGGGAAGACGCTCCGCGGACCTGCGCGCCCTGTGCGACATCCTGCTGCGGCTGACGTCGGGGGCCTCGCGCCCGACCGTCCCGATCGACTCGCGCCGCCTGGACCGGCTGCCCCCCGCCCTGCGCATCCACTACGCGCACGCCTTCGACCAGTTGATGTCGTCCTCGTCGGAGGCACAGGCCCGCGGTCTCGAACTGCTCGCGGACCCGCACCTGCTCACCCGGGCGAAGGAGGCGTACCGGCCGCGCCGGTACCGCGCCCTGGGCCCGCTGCGGGTCGGCTTGCCGGACGGTTCGTCCGGCCCCGCCCCCGAGGCGCGCGCGCTCCTCGCGATGCTGCTGCTCAAGCACGGCCGCACGGTGACGCACGAGGAGCTGCGGTGGGGGCTGTGGGATCCGGGCGACGAGCCCCGCAACCCGCGGGCCGAGGTGGCCCGGCTGGCGACGCGGCTGGCGGACGCCCTGGGCCCGGGCGTCCTCGCGAAGTCCGCCCACGGCTACGCCCTGCACACCAGCGCCGACGACCTGGACCTGGTGCGCTGCGACGAGCTGGTGCGGCGCGCCGACGCGGCCGGTCTGCGGGACGCGCTCACCGAGGCCCACGGCCTGGTCACCGAGGCACTGGCGCTGTGGCGCGACGCCGAGCCGCTGGCGGACGTGCCCGGCCCCGCCGCCCGCACCGCCCGCACCCGCCTGCTGCGGCTGCGGCTCGCCCTGCACACCAGGCGCGCCGAACTCGACCTGGCCCTGGGCGAGTACGACCGGGCCGCCACGGAACTGGCCGGCCTGCTGCGGGCCCACCCGCACCGGGAGGACTTCCGCCGCCTGTACCTGATCGCGCTGCGCCGCCAGGGCCGGAGCGAGGAGGCGCTGGAGGTGTACGAGGAGTACGAGCTGTCCGGCGGACGCAGCCCGGCCCTGACCGCACTGGGCCGGGAGCTGCGCGAGGAGCACACCGCACCGGCGGACGACACGCCGTGGTCGGAGTACGGGCAGCGCCCGTACGGCCCGGACGGCACCGCGTCCGCCGTGTCCGCGCCGGACGAGCTGCCGGAGGGCCCCTTCCCCACGGAGGACGACCTGTGGACGCCGCTGCCGGCGGACGACGCGGAGCACGACACGGCACGGGCCGGGGACGAGGCGGCGGTCGCGGCGGAGGCCGAGGAGGAAGGGGCGGAAGAGGGAACCGCCGCGGAGGAACGAACCTGGCAGCCGGAGGCCGACGAGACGGAGCAGGAACCGGACGGGGGCGACGACGACCTCGACACGGACTTCCGCTGCTGCGCCCGCTACGCCTTCGCCGACGGCCCGGGCACCCCCGGAGATCCGGTGGGCCACGACGCCCGCGCGGCCCTGCACGCCGTGGTCGCGGACCTGCTGGCGGACAGCGGCACGGACGGCGCCGCCTACGAACTCCTGGACGACCACGGCGGTCTGCTGGTGCTGCTGGCGCCGCGTGCGGAGGCCGCGCCGCTCCTGAGGGCGACCGTGACGGGGCTCCCCGGGCTGCTCGCCCGCCTGGACGGCGCGCGGCTGGACGGCGCGCGGCTGCGGGCGGAGTTCTGGCAGGTGGAGTTCCGGCTGGACGGGACCGGGGAACAGCCGCTGGGCCGCGCCGACGCCGGATCGGCCGGCACGGTCCTCGCCGCCTCCACCGCGCGGGCGGTCGTCGTCCTCTCCGACTCCTTCTACTACGACGAGGTGTGCGAGGAGGGCCAGGACGGACCCGCCTTCCCACCGGACCTCTTCCGCCCGCTGCCCGACGACACCGGCTGGTACCACCTGGTCGACGGCGCCGAGGCCCCACAGGAGGCGCCGGGCGGCGGGGCGGACGGCGCCACCGGAGCCCGGTCCCGCCGGGCGGCGTACTCGCCCACGGACCTGATCGCCGGTGCCCGCTGTGTGCTGCTCGGCTTCGACGACGTGCTGGCCCGGCTGTACCGGCCGGCGGCGGAGCGGGAGGTGCTCCTGGACATCGCACGGCTCTTCGTCGAGGAGCGCGATCCCGAGGAGGCGCTGGCCGGGGTCCCGCTGCCCCGGGTCACGACGGACGGGTACGCCGGCACGCTCGACTTCGTCCGGGCGCTCGCCGGCCACCGGCTCGCCCCCGCCGTACGGGTCCGGCTCGACCGGCACGAGGCGCGGGCGGCCCGCACCGCGCAGCCGACGCCCCTCGCCGACCGGCTGGTCCGGGCGCTGCGCACCTGCGGCGTGCCCACCGCCGTGGTGACCGACCGGGCCCCCGAGCCGGTCACCGGGTACCTGAGACGACGCGGCCTGCTGGCCGCGCTGCCGGGTGACGTGCACGGCAGGGGCGCCGACCTCACGCGCCTCATGCCCGACCCGGACGTCCTGCACCGGGCGCTGGACCGGCTCGGCGCCCCGGCCGGCGACTGCGTGCTGGTCGGCTCCTCCGTCGCCGAGCAGTCCGCCGCCCGCGTGATCGGTCTGCCGTTCATCGGCCACGGGCGCGACGAAGGGGCCCGGCGGGAGCTGGCCGCGGCGGACGCCCGGGTACTCCTCGTACCGGACCTGCGTCCACTGCTCACGGCCGCCGAGAACCGCTGAACGTACTCAGCGCCGCCGAGAACCGGTGAACCTGCTTACAGCCGCCGAGAACCGCGAACGCTCCGCGCGCCCCCCGTTCAGCGGCCCCCCTCACGGCCCCCTCCAGCGGGCGCCCGCCCGCGACGGGCCGCACGATCGGTGCCAGGAGGCCGTCCACCGGGCGGCTCCGCACGGTCCGCGCTCTCGGGAGGATTCGCCATGACCGCCAGTACCGCCAGTCTGGAGGCGCTGCGCCGCTGCCACTTCGCCGTCGACCTGGGCGCGGCGCGGACCCGGGTCTACGTGAAGGGGGTCGGGCTCGTCGTCGACCAGCCGTCCGCCGCGGCGGTCAACACCCGCACGGGCGCGCTCATCGCGGTCGGCGAGTTCGCGGAGAAGATGACCGGCCGCACCCCCGGCTACATCCGCGTCGTGCGACCGGTCTCCGGCGGCACGGTGGTCGACATCGAGATGGCCCAGCGGATGCTGCGCCACCTGCTCGGCGACCGGATCCGCCGCAACCTGCGCCGCAAGCCCCGGCTGCGGGCCGCCGTCTGCACCCCGCACGACGCGGATCCGCTGTCCCAGCGCGCGGCGATCGAGACGCTGGTCGGGCTCGGCGCGCGCCGCGTGGAGCTCGTGGACACGCTCATCGCGGCGGCGGTCGGCTGCGGACTGCCGGTGGAGCAGCCCGAGGCGACCATGATCATGGTGTGCGGCGCGCACGCCACGCAGGTCGCGGTGCTCTCCCTCGGCTCGATCGTGGCCGCCGAGCGCATCCCGGTGGGCGGCGAGGCCGTGGACCACGCGATCGTGCAGCTGCTGCGCCACCAGCACGAGCTGGTGCTGCCCAGCCAGTCCGTGCGCCCGCTGCAGCTCGCCCTGTCCGGCAACGGGCTGACCCCGCAGGGGCCGTCGTCCACCGAGATCCACGGGCGGGACGTGGCGACCGGGCTGGCCCGCAGTGTGCGGGTCGACACCGCCACGGTGCGCAACGCCATCCAGACGCCGCTGACGGCCGTGCTCGACGGCATCGGCAAGGTGCTGCGGGACTGCCCGCCCGACCTGGTCGCGGACCTCGCCGACCGCGGGATCATGATGGTCGGAGGGAGCGCCCTGCTGCCGGGCTTCGACCAGATGCTGCGCCAGGCCACCGGTATGCCGGTGCACATCGCGGAGCGGCCCGACGTGTGTGCGGTCCAGGGCCTCGGCAGCATGCTGGAGGGCCGGGTCGAGCCGCTCGTCCTGCACCCGACGACCGCCGACGCCGACGCCGACTGACGCCCGAAGGACCGAGGAAGCAGAGGAAGCAGGGGGGAAGCGCAGGAAAGCCGAGGAAGCCGGACGCATGACCGCGCAGCCCGCGCCCCGACTGGCCCGTCTCCTCGAAGCCCTCCTGGACGTCGGCACCGCCCTCGACCTGCGCACCGTCCTGCGGCACATCGTGGACGGTGCCGCCGGACTGACCGGCGCGGGCCGCGCGGCCCTGGTCGTCGCGGACCCCGGCGAGAGCGGCTTCGCCGAGATCCGCTCCCCGGGCCCGGGTCCCGTACCGGAGACGGAGCCCCTGCTGCGGGTGCCGATCCACGTGCGGGACGAGGAGTTCGGCGAGCTGCGGCTGGCCGGACGGCCCGGCGCCGCCCCGTTCACCGTCGAGGACGAGCAGCTGCTGCGGGTCCTGGCCACGCAGGCCGGTGTCTCGATCGGCAACGCCCGGCTGTACGAGACGGCCCGGCAGCGCGAGCGCTGGATCGAGGGCGCGGCGGCCGTCACCACCGCGCTGCTCACCGAGGAGGGCGCCGGCGACGCGCTGACCACGGTGGCCGAGCGGGCCCGGCTGCTCGCCGGCGCCTCCGCGGGCGTCATCCTGCATCCGACCGCCGAGGGCGGCATGGCGATCGTGACCGCCTCGACGCCCGACGACCCGGACGGCATGGTCGGCGCGACCATCGCGCCGGGCAGCCCCGTGCTGGAACAACTGCTGGGCGGCGAGCCGGTGTTCATCGAGGACTCGGCGACCGATCCCCGGATGACGACCCATGTGCGGAACCGGTTCGGGCCGAGCATGATGCTGCCCCTGCGGGCGGGCGGCCGGCTCATCGGCACCCTCGCCCTGCCCCGCCGGCGCGGCGGACGCCCGTACACGGACCTGGAACGGCTGCTCGCGACGCAGTTCGCCTCGCAGGCGGCGCTCGCCCTCGTCCTGGCCGACGCCCGGCGCGGCAGGGAGCGGCTCGCGGTCTACGAGGACCGCGACCGCATCGCCCGCGACCTGCACGACCTGGTGGTGCAGCGGCTGTTCGCCACCGGCATGATGCTGGAGTCCACCCAGCGCCGGCCGGGCGCCGACGACGTCCGCGACATCCTCGGCCGTGCGGTGGACGAACTACGCTCCACGGTCCGTGAGGTCCGCACCGCGATCCTCACCCTCCAGCAGCCCCCGGCCGGCCCTCCGACGGGCCTGCGCGGCCGGGTCCTGCGGGAGACCGCCTCCGCCGCCGCCCGGCTCGGTGTCGCACCGTCGACGCACTTCAGGGGTGCCGTCGACATCCGGGTGCCCGACCGGGTCGCCGACCGCCTGCTCTCCGCCCTGCGCGACGCCCTGGCCGACGCGTCCGCACGTCCGGGCGTCTCCCGCGTCGAGGTCACCGTGGAGGTGCCGGCCCCCTCGCCGGGGGGCCGGGACGGGGTGCGCCTGCGGGTCGTCGACGACGGCGAGGGCGGCCCGGAAGAGGGGCGCGGGACGACGGTCACGTGGTGGGCCCCGCTCTAGCGGACGCAGGGTGCCGGTCTCCGGACGGGGGTACCCGTGCCGTGACCACCCCGCAGGAGGAGGTACCACGATGAGCGAGCCGACCCCGTCCCAGGCCGAGGGCGAGCGCGACGACGAACCGGACACCCCGGACGTGCCGCACACCACTCCCTCCCAGGCGGAGGGCGAGCGCGAGGACGACGTCGAAAACGTCGAGGAGGCCCCGGAAGGCCGGTGACGCCTCTCACCTGGGAAAGCGGCGGGCCCGACCCCACCGGGTCAGTTGTTCAACCGCCCGGCACGGCCGGGGGGCGTCCGCACCGTCCACACGACGAGGGCCCGGAGCCCGCCGTCGGCGGCCGACTACGCCTTCTGCCGGACCACGTCGGGCAAGGTCTTCCACTTCGCCAGGATGAAGGACGGCGAACCCTACGGCGACCCCACGGAAGCGAGGGAGTCCGAGAACGGCTACGTGGTGGACTTCCTGCCGCAGGGGACCCGCTACCGCTTCGGCACCAGCGAGGTGACGGCCTACGACGAGGACGGCAAGGAGGTCTGGAAGGGCGAGCTGATCCCCGAGGCGACCGCCGACCGACGTCTGCGGCACGAGGGCGCGGGCTCCCGGGCAGGCGAGAACGTTCCTGCGAAGAGGGGCATGAGTGGGGCGGGTGGGACTCGAACCCACGGCCGACGGATTATGAGTCCGCTGCTCTAACCGGCTGAGCTACCGCCCCATAGCGGCGTGTCACGTACATGTGTGCGCGCCGTCTGCCGCAGCATAGCCGCTCATACGATCTCCTGCCTCGGATGGTCGGCTTCCACGGCTGCCTTCATGACCTTGAAGACTCCGCAGCGTGCCGCGTGGTTCCCGGGACTTGAGACCACCTGAGGGGCACATGAAAAAGGACCCCGGAGGGTCCTCGTTCACGGCGCTCCCCCGACTGGACTCGAACCAGTAACCTGCCGGTTAACAGCCGGCTGCTCTGCCAATTGAGCTACGGAGGACCGAGCTCCCCGGACTGGACTCGAACCAGTAACCTGCCGGTTAACAGCCGGCTGCTCTGCCAATTGAGCTACCGAGGAATGTCGGTGTCGCATCGAACGCGTCTTCCTGGGTATTCGCCAGGGGGCGCGCGCTCGCTGCGACACATACATTAGCGCAAGCAGGGGGGTGCTCCGCCAATCGGTACTCGCCAGCACCCCGGAGCCAGTGAAGGGAAGGGTGGCCGCCATGCGTTACCGGCTCACGTTCGTCGTCGGACTAGCGGTGGGTTACGTGCTCGGCACGAAGGCCGGGCGGGAGCGTTACGAGCAGTTGCGCAAGTCCGCGCAGCAGGTCGCGCAGAACCCGGCCGTGCGCAACACCGCGGAGTCCGCGGCCCAGCAGGGCAGGCACTTCGCCGACAAGGCTTACCACGTGGTGAGCGACAAGGTCGGTGACCGGATGCCCGACTCGGTCGCCCACCGGGTCCGCTCGCTGCGGGAACGCGGCAGCAACGGCAGCGGTCCCGACGACTGGGGCACCAGCAACACCTGAGGTCCCGGTACGGGCACCGTGGCCGGTGCGGCAGAATTTCGGGTATGGGGATAGTCGCCGGGTTGGACAGTTCGCCCGATTTCACTCGTATCGTCGTCTGCGATTCGGACACGGGCGCCGTGCTGCGCCAGGGCTACGCACCGCACCCGCTGGAGAGCCCCGAGGGCGGGGGCCGGCCCGCGGACGTCGATCCGCAGGCCTGGCTGCTGTCCCTCGGGGAGGCGGCCGGCGGCGGGCTCCTCGAGGGCGTGCAGGCCATCGGCGTCTCGGCGCAGGCCAACTCGGTCGTGCCGCTGGACGCCCAGGGCAACACCGTGCGCCCGGCCATGGTCGGCGGCGACAAGCGTTCCCAGGTCGCGGCGGCCGACCTGATCGACGCGCTCGGCGGGCGTGAGGTGTGGGCGCAGTCCGTGGGCACGGTGCCGCAGGCCGGGCAGCCCGTGACGAAGCTGCGCTGGCTGGCGCGGAACGAGCCGGAGGCCGCCGCGCGGACCGCCGTACTGCTCCAGGCGCACGACTGGCTGGTGTGGCAGCTGCTCGGGCGGCCGGCCCGGCGGACCACCGACCGGGGCGGGGCGTCGGGCACCGGGTACTGGTCGGCGGCGACCGGCGGTTACCGGCCGGATCTGGTCGAGCTGGCGCTCGGGCACCAGGCGGTGCTGCCGGAGGTGATCGGCCCGGCCGACGCGGCCGGCACCACGCCGGAGGGGCTGCTGATCTCCGCCGGGACCGGCGAGACCCAGGCCGCCGCCTTCGGGCTCGGGATCGGCCTCGGTGACGCGGTGGTGTCGCTGGGCGCGTCGGGGTCCGTGATGGCCGTGCACACCGAGCCGCTCGTCGACCAGTCCGGGATGATCACCGCCCTGGCGGACGCCACCGGCATGCATCTGCCGGTCGTCACCACCCTGAACGCCGTACGGGCCCTGCGCGGCACCGCCGAACTGCTCGGGGTGCCCGACCTGGAGAGCCTGTCCGAGCTGGCGATGAAGTCGACGCCGGGATCGCACGGGCTGGTGCTGCTCCCCTATCTGGAGGGCGAGCGGACGCCGAACCTGCCGCACACCGCCGGGACCCTGGCCGGTCTCCGGCGTGAGTCGATGCGGCCGGAGCACCTGGCGCGGGCCGCGTTCGAGGGGATGCTGTGCGGGCTCGCCGACGCCCTGGACGTGCTGCGCGGCCGGGGCGTGGACGTACGCCGGGTGTTCCTGCTCGGTGCGGCGGCCGAGCTGCCGGCCGTGCAGGCGGCGGCACCGGCGCTGTTCGGCACGCAGGTCGTCGTGCCGCAGCCGGCGGACTACGCGGCGATCGGCTCGGCCCGCCAGGCGGCCTGGGCGCTGGGCGTCTCCCAGGGCACGCTGGACCCGCGCACTCCCCCGGTCTGGCAGGGCGCGGTCGCGCAGGTCCTGGAGCCGGGCGAGGAGCTGGCGGTGGGGCAGGCCGTGCGCCAGCAGTACGTGTCGGTGCGCGAGCAGACGCACCCGGGCGCGCTGTGAAACGGAGGCTTACCGCCCGTAGGCCGGAATTTGCCGTGCTCTTGGGTTAATCGGTTGAGGTAACGCGGGTGGAGTGTTCGACGATAGGGGCCAGGGGCAACCAACCGCGGCCCCTGTCGCCGACTCCGAGAGACCCAGCGTGCTCATACGACTACTGCGGACCTATCTCAGGCCCTACAAGAAACCCATCGCCCTGCTGGTGGCGCTGCAGTTCCTGCAGACCTGCGCCTCCCTGTACCTGCCCACCCTGAACGCGCACATCATCGACGAGGGCGTCGTGAAGGGTGACTCGGGCTACATCCTGAGCTACGGCGCCCTGATGATCGGCATCTCGCTGGCCCAGGTGGTCTGCAACATCGGTGCCGTCTTCTACGGCGCGCGCACCGCGGCCGCCCTCGGCCGGGACGTGCGGGGTGCCGTCTTCGACCGGGTGCAGTCCTTCTCGGCGCGCGAGGTGGGCCACTTCGGCGCGCCCTCGCTGATCACCCGGACCACCAACGACGTGCAGCAGGTCCAGATGCTGGCCCTGATGACGTTCACGCTGATGGTGTCGGCGCCCATCATGTGCGTGGGCGGCATCGTGATGGCGCTCGGCCTTGACGTGCCGCTGTCCGGGGTGCTGCTCGGGGTCGTGCCGGTGCTGGCGATCTGCGTCACGCTGATCGTGCGGAGGCTGCGCCCGCTGTTCCGGAAGATGCAGGTGCGCCTGGACACGGTGAACCGGGTGCTGCGCGAGCAGATCACCGGCAACCGCGTCATCCGCGCCTTCGTGCGCGACGAGTACGAGCAGCAGCGCTTCCGGAAGGCCAACACCGAGCTGACCGAGGTGGCCCTCGGCACCGGCAACCTGCTCGCGCTGATGTTCCCGGTGGTCATGACGGTGGTGAACCTGTCGTCGATCGCGGTGGTGTGGTTCGGCGCCCACCGGATCGACAGCGGCGGGATGCAGATCGGCGACCTGACCGCGTTCCTCGCCTACCTCATGCAGATCGTCATGTCCGTGATGATGGCCACCTTCATGTTCATGATGGTGCCGCGCGCGGAGGTGTGCGCCGAGCGCATCCAGGAGGTCCTGGAGACCGAGAGCAGCGTGGTGCCGCCCCTGGCGCCGGTCACCGAGCTGCGCCGGCACGGGCACCTGGAGATCCGGGAGGCGGGCTTCCGCTACCCCGGGGCCGAGGAGCCGGTGCTCAGGAACATCGACCTGGTGGCCAGGCCGGGTGAGACGACCGCCGTCATCGGCTCCACCGGCAGCGGCAAGTCGACGCTGCTGGGGCTGGTCCCGCGGCTCTTCGACGCCACCGACGGCCAGGTGCTGGTCGACGGGGTGGACGTGCGGACCGTCGACCCGAAGACCCTGGCCAAGGTCGTGAGCCTGGTGCCGCAGAAGCCGTACCTCTTCGCCGGCACCGTGGCGACCAACCTGCGCTACGGCAATCCGGACGCCACGGACGAGGAGCTGTGGCACGCGCTGAAGGTGGCGCAGGCCAAGGACTTCGTCTCCGAGCTGGAGGGCGGGCTGGACGCGCCGATCGCGCAGGGCGGCACCAATGTGTCCGGCGGACAGCGCCAGCGGCTCGCCATCGCCCGGACGCTGGTCCAGCGCCCGGAGATCTACCTCTTCGACGACTCCTTCTCCGCCCTCGACTACGCCACCGACGCGGCGCTGCGGGCCGAGCTGAGCCGGGAGACGTCCGAGGCGACCGTGGTGATCGTGGCGCAGCGGGTGGCGACCATCCGGGACGCGGACCGGATCGTCGTGCTGGACGAGGGGCGGGTGGTCGGCGTGGGCCGGCACCACGAGCTGATGGCGGACAACGAGACCTACCGGGAGATCGTGCTCTCCCAGCTGACGGAAGCGGAGGCTGCCTGATGGCAGGGCCTGCGGGTCGCATGATGGCCGGGGGCGGCCCCGACCAGCGTTCGATGGACTTCAAGGGGTCGAGCAAACGGCTCGTCGCCCAGTTCCGGCCGGAGCGGGCGACGCTGTTCACGCTGCTGGCGTGCGTGGTCGTCAGCGTCGGCCTCAACGTGGTCGGGCCGAAGATCCTCGGCCGGGCCACCGACCTGGTCTTCGCGGGCATCGTCGGGCGGGACATGCCGTCCGGGGCCACGAAGGAGCAGGTCCTGGCCGCCATGCGGGAGCGCGGTGACGGCAAGGTCGCCGACATGCTCCGCAGCACGGACTTCACCCCGGGCCAGGGCATCGACTTCGGCGCGGTCGGCGAGGTGCTGCTCCTGGCGCTGGCGACGTTCGCGGTGGCCGGACTGCTGATGGCGGTGGCCACGCGGCTGGTGAACCGCGCGGTGAACCGGACGATGTTCCGGCTGCGCGAGGACGTGCAGACGAAGCTGTCGCGGCTGCCGCTGTCGTACTTCGACAAGCGTCAGCGCGGCGAGGTGCTCAGCCGCGCCACCAACGACATCGACAACATCGGGCAGACGCTCCAGCAGTCGATGGGCCAGCTGATCAATTCGCTGCTCACCATCATCGGCGTGCTGGCGATGATGTTCTACGTCTCCTGGATCCTGGCGCTGGTCGCGCTGGTGACCGTGCCGCTGTCGTTCCTGGTGGCCACGCGGGTGGGCAAGCGGTCGCAGCCGCAGTTCGTGCAGCAGTGGCGCTCGACGGGGCAGCTGAACGCGCACATCGAGGAGATGTACACCGGGCACGCGCTGGTGAAGGTGTTCGGGCGGCAGGAGGAGTCGGCGCAGCAGTTCGCCGAGCAGAACGACGCGTTGTACGAGGCCGGGTTCAAGGCGCAGTTCAACAGCGGGATCATGCAGCCGCTGATGATGTGCGTGTCCAACCTGAACTACGTGCTGGTCGCGGTGGTGGGCGGGCTGCGGGTGGCCTCGGGCCAGCTGTCCATCGGTGACGTGCAGGCCTTCATCCAGTACTCCCGGCAGTTCTCGATGCCGCTGACGCAGGTGGCGTCGATGGCGAACCTGGTGCAGTCGGGCGTGGCGTCGGCGGAGCGGGTCTTCGAGCTGCTGGACGCCGAGGAGCAGTCGACGGACCCGATCCCGGGCGCCCGGCCCGAGGACCTGCGCGGCCGGGTGGAACTGGACCACGTGTCCTTCCGCTACGACCCGGAGAAGCCGCTGATCGAGGACCTGTCGCTGAAGGTGGACCCCGGCCACACGGTCGCCATCGTCGGCCCGACGGGCGCGGGCAAGACCACGCTGGTCAACCTGCTGATGCGGTTCTACGAGGTGTCCGGCGGCCGGATCACCCTGGACGGCGTCGACATCGCGAAGATGTCCCGGGACGAGCTGCGGGCCGGCATCGGCATGGTGCTCCAGGACACCTGGCTGTTCGGCGGCACCATCGCGGAGAACATCGCGTACGGGGCCTCGCGGGAGGTCACCCGCGGGGAGATCGAGGAGGCCGCGCGGGCCGCGCACGCCGACCGGTTCGTACGGACGCTGCCCGACGGCTACGACACGGTGATCGACGACGAGGGCACGGGGGTGAGCGCGGGTGAGAAGCAGCTGATCACCATCGCGCGGGCGTTCCTGTCCGACCCGGTGATCCTGGTCCTCGACGAGGCGACGTCGTCCGTGGACACGCGCACGGAGGTGCTGATCCAGAAGGCGATGGCGAAGCTCGCGCACGGGCGGACGTCGTTCGTGATCGCGCACCGGCTGTCGACGATCCGGGACGCGGACACGATTCTCGTGATGGAGGACGGGGCGATCGTGGAGCAGGGGGCGCATGCGGAGCTGTTGGCCGCGGATGGCGCGTACGCGCGGTTGTACAAGGCGCAGTTCGCCGAGGCTGTGGCTGAGGTGGGGTGAGGAGGGGGGTCAGTCCAGGTAACCCCTCAGCTGGTCCGCGTAGGCGTGGTCGCGGAGTTTGTTGAGGGTTTTGGACTCGATCTGGCGGATGCGTTCGCGGGTGACGCCGAAGAGGCGGCCTATCTCCTCCAGGGTGCGGGGGCGGCCGTCGACCAGGCCGTAGCGGAGCTGGACGACCTTGCGTTCGCGTTCGCCGAGGGTGGAGAGCACCGCGTCCAGGTGCTGGCGCAGCAGCAGGAACGCGGCCGACTCGACGGGGCTGGCGGCGTCGCCGTCCTCGATGAGGTCACCGAGGGCGACGTCGTCCTCCTCGCCGACCGGGGCGTACAGGGACACCGGCTCCTGGGCCAGGCGCAGCACCTCCCCGACGCGCTCGGGGGCCAGGTCCAGGTGGGCGGCGACCTCCTGCGGGGTCGGTTCGTAGCCGCGTTCCTGGAGCATCCGGCGCTGGACGCGGACGACCCGGTTGATCAGCTCCACGACGTGCACGGGGACGCGTATGGTGCGGGCCTGGTCGGCCAGGGCGCGGGACATGGCCTGGCGGATCCACCAGGTGGCGTAGGTGGAGAACTTGTAGCCCCGGGCGTAGTCGAACTTCTCGACCGCCCGGATCAGGCCCAGGTTCCCCTCCTGGACCAGGTCCAGCATGGTCAGGCCGCGGCCGACGTACCGCTTGGCCACCGACACCACCAGCCGCAGGTTGGCCTCGATCAGGCGGCGCTTGGCGACGCGGCCCATGACGACCAGCCGGTCGAGGTCGAGGGCGAGGCGGTCGTCCAGGCCGGGGCTGCGCCGCAGCTTCTCCTCGGCGAACAGCCCGGCCTCCACGCGCCGGGCGAGGTCGACCTCTTCGGCCGCGCTGAGCAGCGGGATCCGCCCGATCTCGCGCAGATACTGCCGGAACAGGTCGGAGGAGGGTCCGCCGGACTCCGTACGGGTGGGCGGCGGCGGTTCCGGGGGCTCGGGCACGTCCGCGGGGGCGCCGGGGTGGTGCCCGGCCGCCCCGGCACCGGGCTGCCCGGGCATCGCGACGAGCACACCGCGCTCCGCGTCCGGTTCCGCGCCGCCGGTACCGGTGTCGGTCTGGGTGAGGGTCCGGGTCTGCACGGGGGCGACCTCCAGGATGGACGCGGCCGGCGGGGGCCGGCGGCGGTACGACGGGGGCGGAGCCGGCTCGCTCACCGCCGTCCGCCTCGCACGCGTGCACTCAGGTACCGCCCCCCAGTGTGGGGTACGACACATCACCGCCACGAGGGGCGTGCGGTGACTTTTTGCGTCCGGCCCGTGACCGACGGGTTACCCGCGGGTGTTCCCCGGCCGGTCCTAGAGGGCGGCGGCGCCGTGTTCGCGCAGCTTCTGGTCGTACTGCTGGAGGATCCACAGCTCGTTCTGTACGGCGGCCAGTTCGGCGGGGTCGCCGTGGCCGGAGAGGCGGGTGAGGCGGCCGGTGATGTCGCGGATGCGGCGCTCGACGGCGCGGCGGCGGACCGTGACGAGCTGGGCGCCCGCGTAGATCTCGTCGACGCCCTTCACGCCGCGGTGCAGCATGATCGCCTCGACCGCGAGTTCGGTGACCATGGCGCGGACGGCGTCGTCGGGGGCGGCCTCGCGGACCCGGACCAGGTAGTCCTGCGGGTCCTGGACGCCGAACTCGGCGCCGCCCGCCTCCATGATCGCCTCGCGTACGGCGGCGTAGGGCGGGGCGGTGAACTCGTCGACGCCGTACGCGTCGAAGGCCGGGGAGACCAGCTCGGGGCGCTGGAGGGCGAGCTTGAGCAGCTCGCGTTCGGTGGCGAAGACCGGGTTGCGGAGGTTGAGGGCGGGGCCCCGGGGAGTGTTCCGCGTCGGTCCGGCCTGCTGCTGCGGGGTGCCGCCGCGCTGCCGCTGGTCGGGGGCGGGGCCCTTGCCGCCGCGGTCGCGGGCCCAGCGGGCCAGCTGGGCGATCCGCTTGACCACGAACTGGGTGTCGAGGATGCCGAGCATGCCCGCGAGCTGCACGGCGACCTCGTGCTGAGCGCCGCTGTTCTTGATCCGGGCGACGACGGGAGCGGCCTCGTCCAGGGCCGAGGCGCGGCCGGCCGGGGTGTCCAGGTCGTAGCGGGAGACGATCTGGCGCAGCGCGAACTCGAAGAGCGGGGTGCGCGGCTGGACCAGGTCCGCGACCGCGTCGTCGCCCTTGGCCAGGCGCAGGTCGCACGGGTCCATGCCGTCGGGGGCGATGGCGATGTAGGTCTCGGCGGCGAACTTCTGGTCGTCCTCGAAGGCGCGCAGGGCCGCCTTCTGCCCGGCCGCGTCGCCGTCGAAGGTGAAGATCACGCGGGCCGAGCCGTTGTCCATCAGCAGTCGGCGCAGGATCTTGATGTGGTCGCCGCCGAAGGCGGTGCCGCAGGTGGCGATGGCGGTGGTGACCCCGGCGAGGTGGCAGGCCATGACGTCGGTGTAGCCCTCGACGACCACGGCGCGGGACGCCTTCGCGATGTCCTTCTTGGCCAGGTCGATGCCGTAGAGGACCTGGGACTTCTTGTAGATCGCCGTGTCGGGGGTGTTCAGGTACTTCGGGCCGTTGTCCGCCTCGTAGAGCTTGCGGGCGCCGAAGCCGACGACATCGCCGCCGATGTCGCGGATGGGCCACATCAGGCGGCCGCGGAAGCGGTCGATGGGGCCGCGGCGGCCTTCCTGGGAGAGGCCGGAGAGCAGCAGCTCCTTGTCGCTGAAGCCCTTGCCGCGCAGGTAGCGGGTGAGGTGGTCCCAGCCCTGGGGGCTGTAGCCCACGCCGAAGTGCTCGGCGGCGGCCTGGTCGAAACCGCGGTCGGCGAGGAAGGCGCGGCCGGTGTCCGCCTCGGGGCCGGTCGCCAGCTGCTCCGCGTACCACTGCGCGGCGATCTTGTGGGCCTCGACCAGGCGGATGCGCTCACCGCGCTGGTGGGAGGGGTTGTATCCGCCCTCCTCGTAGCGCAGGGTGATGCCGGCCTGGCCGGCCAGGCGCTCGACCGCCTCCGAGAAGGTGAGGTGGTCGATCTTCATCACGAACGTGATGGTGTCGCCGCCCTCCTGGCAGCCGAAGCAGTGGAAGAACCCCTTGCTCGGACTGACCTGGAAGGACGGCGACTTCTCGTCGTGGAACGGGCACAGCCCCTTCAGGTTGCCGCCGCCCGCGTTGCGCAGCTGGAGGTACTCCGAGACGACGGCGTCGATCGGGACCGCGTCCCGTACCGCCTTCACGTCCTCGTCGTTGATCCGTCCTGCCACGCGTGAAGTCTACGGCGACGGTACGACAGCTATGCGACGAGGCTTTCCAGCGAGACGTGCGGGTTCGCCAGGGCCTCCGTGTCCACCGGGGTCTTCGAGCGGATCAGCTGCTGGATCGGCTCCGTGACGTCCCACACGTTGACGTTCATCCCGGCCAGCACGCGGCCCTCCTTCACCCAGAAGGCGATGAACTCCCGCTTCGCCGCGTCCCCGCGGATCACCACCTGGTCGTACGACCCGGCCGGCGCCCAGCCGGAGTACTCCATGCCCAGGTCGTACTGGTCGGTGAAGAAGTAGGGCACGCGGTCGTGGGCGAGGCCCTTGCCGAGCATCGCGCGGGCGGCGGCCGGGCCGCCGTTGAGGGCGTTGGCCCAGTGCTCCACGCGCAGGCTCGTGCCGAAGAGGGCGTGGTGGAAGGAGGCGACGTCACCGGCCGCGTAGACGTCGGGGTCGGAGGTGCGCAGCCGGTCGTCGACGACGATGCCGCCGCCGTGGGCGCGGTCGGCGATCTCCAGCCCGGCGGCCTGCGCGAGCGCGGTGCGCGGGGCGGCGCCGATCGCGGCGAGCACGTCGTGCGCGGGGTGCTCCTCGCCGTCGTCGGTGCGGGCGGCCAGCACCATGCCGTCCTGGCCGACGATCTCGGTCAGCTTCACGCCGAAGCGGAAGCGGACGCCGTGCGCCTCGTGCAGCTCGGCGAAGACGGAGCCCAGCTCGGGACCGAGGACGCCGTGCAGCGGGGTCGGGGCGGGCTCGATGACGGTGACCTCCGCCCCGTACTCGCGGGCCGCGGCGGCGACCTCCAGGCCGATCCAGCCCGCGCCGGCGATCACGAGGTGCCCGTTGTCCCGGCCGAGGGAGGCGAGGACGCCCTTGAGGCGCTCGGCGTGGGCCAGGCGGCGCAGGTGGTGGACGCCCGCGAGGTCGGTGCCGGGGACGTCCAGGCGGCGGGGCTCGGCGCCGGTCGCGATGAGCAGCTTGTCGTACCTGACGTGGGTGCCGTCGTCGCCGTAGTGGACGGTCTTGGCGGCGCGGTCGATCGCGACGACGGTCTGGCCCAGGTGCAGCTCGATGTCGTGCCGCGCGTACCAGGCGGGCTCGTGGACGAAGACGCTGTCGCGCTCCTCCTTGCCCAGGAGGTAGCCCTTGGACAGCGGCGGACGCTCGTAGGGGTGGTCGCGTTCGTCGCAGACGAGGATCACCCGGCCGGTGAAGCCCTCCGTGCGGAGTGTCTCGGCCGCCTTCGCGCCGGCCAGGCCGCCTCCGACGATGACGAATGTCTGATCCGCGTCGACCACTTGTTTGCCTCCTCGTCAGGGTGCCGCCACATGCGAGCGTCCCGCACGCGGCGTGGTGCGGGAAGGGGCAGTGACCCGATCAGGCCACGAAGTGCCGCGATTCGGGCACCCGGGGCTCCCCGGGTGCCGCGATCCGGGCGCCCGGGGCCTGCCGGGTCACGCCTGTCCCGCCGCCAGTCTCATGGATGCCCCGTCAGGCGGGCGTGAAGCGAGCGGGCCGAGGCGTCGGTGAGGGAGGCGATCTGGTCGACGATCACCCGTTTGCGGGCCCGGTCGTCGGCGGCCGCGTCGAACAGGGCGCGGAACTGGGGGTCGAGCCCGTCGGGGGCGCGGGCGGTCAGCGCCTCGGCCAGCTCCGCGACGACGATCCGCTGGTCGGCGCGGAGCCGCTCCTGCTCGGTGCGCTGCATGACGTAGCGGACGGCGACCGCCTTGAGGACGGCGCACTCCATGCGGGTCGCACGGGGCACGACCAGCTCGGCGGTGTACCGGGTGAGCCGGCCGCCGCCGTACGCCGCCCGGGTGGCGGCCTCGGCGGACAGGCAGAAGCGGCCGATGAGCTGGCTGGTGGCGTCCTTCAGCCGTGCCTGGGCGACCGCCGAGCCGTCGTAGCCGTGCGGCCACCAGTCCTGGGCGAGGAGCCGGTCGAGGGCGGCGGCGAGTTCGGCGTGGTCGGTGCCGGCGGGGACGTACCGTCCGACGGCCGCGTCGAACACGGCCTCCCGCTCGGGGTCGGCGAGCAGGCAGTTCGGGTCGATGTGCCCGGCGTGCAGGCCGTCCTCGACGTCGTGCACGGAGTACGCCACGTCGTCGGCCCAGTCCATGACCTGCGCCTCGAAGCAGGTGCGGGCGCCGGGGGCGTCCTTGCGGAGCCACTCGAAGACGGACCGGTCGTCGTCGTACACCCCGAACTTCGGCGAGAGGGGGTCGCGGGGGTGGGCGCCGCGCGGCCACGGGTACTTGGTGGCGGCGTCGAGCGTGGCGCGGGTGAGGTTGAGCCCGACGGAGCCGTCCTCGGTGAACCGCTTGGGCTCGATGCGGGTGAGGAGCCTGAGCGACTGGGCGTTGCCCTCGAAGCCACCGCAGTCCTCGGCGAAGGCGTTGAGAGCCTGTTCGCCGTTGTGCCCGAAGGGCGGGTGGCCCAGGTCGTGCGCGAGGCAGGCCGCCTCCACGAGGTCCGGGTCGCAGCCGAGGGCGGCGCCCAGCTCCCGGCCGACCTGGGCGCATTCCAGGGAGTGCGTGAGGCGGGTGCGGGGGCTGGCGTCCCAGACGGGGCTGCCCTCCCCCGGCGCGACGACCTGTGTCTTCCCGGCGAGGCGGCGCAGCGCGGCGGAGTGCAGGATGCGGGCGCGGTCGCGTTGGAAGGCGGTGCGGCCGGGGCGTTTGTCGGGTTCGGGGGCGTAGCGGGCCACTGACGTGGGGTCGTACGGGGTGGGGGGTGCGGTGCCTTCCATGTCATGAACAGTAAGGGGAAGGTATGACAGGTGGGTGCCCACTCGTCTGCCTGGTGCGGTTATCCGGCGAGTGCGGCGTGCGTTGTGGCTGGTCGCGCCGTTCCCCGCGCCCCTTTGCCCGCGTTCCTCGCACTGCCACTTCCAAGGGCACGGTCGTAGCGGTGCAGGAGCAGGTGGGCCATCGACGGGTGGGTGCCCAGGGGGGCGGAGGCGATCCACGGGACCGCTGCCGTGCACTCGGTCGCGAAGCGGCCCGGGGCCGTGAAACAGGAGGCGACGGCCACCCGGCGGTGGCCCCGGGCCGTCAGGGTACGTACCGCGTCCGGGACCGTCGGGGACGCCGCCGAGGCGTACGCGGGGACGACCGGGACGCCCAGGCGGGCGGCGAGGAGGGCTGCCGTGCGGGCCGTGTCCGTGCGGGAGGCCGGGGCCCGGGAGCCCGCGGAGGCGAGGACCACGGCGTGCTCCGGGCCCGCGTGGGCGGGCCAGCCGGCCTCGGTGAGGCGGTCGTGCAGGGCGTCCACGAGGAGGGGGTGCGGGCCGAGCGGGGCGGCCACGCGGGTGCGGGCCGGGGAGGCGGCGGCCATGTCGGGGATGTCGCGTTCGACGTGGTGGCCGCGGCTGAGGAGCAGCGGTACGAGGACCGCCTCCGCGTCGCCGAGGGCGGCCAGGGTGTCGGGGAGGAGCGGGGCGTTCAGTTCTATGTGACCCAGGTGCACCGGCAGGGCGGGGCGCAGGGCGCGGACCCGGTCGAGGAGCGCCCGTACGGTGCCGAGCGCGCGGGGGTCGCGGCTGCCGTGGGCGACGACGACCAGGGCGGGGGTGCCGCCGGTGGCCGCTGTGGTCCTGTTGCTCGTCACTGTCATCGCCGTCATGCACCGAGGGTGGCCGCCGGACGTTGCCGTCCCGTTGCGTGGGTGTCACGGGGATTTTCCGTCGGTCCACACGGCACCGTCCCCCTCGTGTGAGCGGTGCCGGGTGAACCGGACGGCCCGCCCGGGCGTCCCCTCTGGCAGGGACCGACCGGGGAGGGGACCGTCCGATGCGCCGCCCGAGACTTCGCAGACCGCGTCTGCCGCGCACCCGGAAGGGGCAGCGGCGGCTGGTCCGGGCGGTGATGGCCGGGTGCGTGCTGGCGCTGCTGCCCGCCGCGTGGCTGCACGTCGTGACGGACGACCGGCTGCGCACCGCCGCCGACGTGCCGCGCACCGAGGTCGCCGTCGTCTTCGGGGCCGGGCTGTGGGACGGGGAGCCGTCGCCGTACCTCGCGCACCGGCTGGACGCGGCGGCGGAGCTGTACCGGGCGGGGCGGATCGAGGTGGTGCTGGTGACCGGGGACAACAGCCGCGAGGAGTACGACGAGCCGGACGCCATGCGCGCCTACCTGGTCCGCCACGGTGTGCCCGACGGGCGGATCGTCGGCGACTACGCGGGCTTCGACACCTGGGACTCCTGCGTCCGGGCGAAGCGGATCTTCGGCGTCGACCGGGCCGTGCTGATCAGCCAGGGCTTCCACATCCGGCGGGCGGTCGCCCTGTGCCAGGAGGCGGGGGTGGCCTCGTACGGCGTCGGGGTCGACGACGCGCACGACGTGACCTGGTACTACGGGGGCGCCCGGGAGATCCTCGCGGCGGGCAAGGCGGCGCTGGACGCGGTCTTCGAGCCGGACCCGCACTTCCTCGGCCCGAAGGAGCCGGGGGTGGCGCGGGCCCTGGCCGGCGCCGGGTGACGCGTCCCTCACCGTGCCCGCGCGGCGGCGGGGAGGTCGCCGTCCCCGCGGCGTAACAGGGCGCCGTCCGGCCGCGTAACACGCAAGCCGCAGGCTGGGCGGCATGCAGAACACCGGCACGCACACCACCGCCGCCCCGGGCACCGCCACACCCACGCCCACGCACTGCCCGTACTGCGCCCTGCAGTGCGGAATGAATCTGACGCCCGTCGAGGGCGGGACCGTCGAGGTGTCCGAGCGGACGGACTTCCCGGTGAACCGGGGCGCGCTGTGCGGCAAGGGCCGTACCGCGCCGGAGGTGCTCGCGCCGGGCGCGCGGCTGACCTCGCCGCTGGTGCGGTCGGACGACGGCGCGCTGGTGCCGGCCGGCTGGGACGAGGCGCTGGACCGGATCGCCGGGAACCTGGAGCGCACGCGGGCCCGGTACGGCGCGGACGCGCTCGGGGTGTTCGGCGGGGGCGGGCTGACCAACGAGAAGGCGTACGCACTGGGCAAGTTCGCCCGGGTGGTGCTCGGTACCTCGCAGATCGACTACAACGGGCGGTTCTGCATGTCGTCGGCCGCGGCGGCCGGGACGCGGGCCTTCGGGCTCGACCGGGGGCTGCCGTTCCCGCTGGAGGACATCCCGAGGACCGGGTGCGTGATCCTCGTCGGGTCGAACCCGGCGGAGACCATGCCGCCGTCCCTGCGGTACTTCACCGAACTGCGGGAGAACGGCGGCACGCTGATCGTCGTCGACCCGCGCCGGACCAAGACCGCCGAGCAGGCCGACCTGCACCTCGCGCCCCGGCCCGGGACCGACCTCGCCCTCGCGCTGGGCATGCTGCACCTGGTCGTCGCCGAGGGCCGGGTCGACGAGGCCTACGTCGAGGAGCGCACGTCCGGCTGGGAGGAGGCGCGGGCGGCGGCGATGGCGCACTGGCCGGAGCACGTGGAGCGGATCACGGGGGTGTCCGTTCCCGAACTGCGGGAGGCGGTAAGGCTGTTCTGCGCGCCGGAGGCGGCGATGGTGCTCACCGCGCGCGGGCCCGAGCAGCAGGCCAAGGGCACGGACACGGTGGGCGCGTGGATCAACCTGTGCCTGGCGACCGGGCGGGCCGGGCGGCCCCTGTCGGGGTACGGCTGTCTGACCGGGCAGGGCAACGGGCAGGGCGGGCGCGAACACGGCCAGAAGGCCGACCAGTTGCCGGGCTACCGCAAGCTGACCGACCCGGCGGCGCGGCGGCACGTCGCGGAGGTGTGGGGCGTGGACCCCGACGCGCTGCCCGGCCCGGGGCGCAGCGCGTACGAGCTGCTGGACGCGCTGGGCACGGACGTCAGGTCGCTGCTGGTGATGGGGTCCAACCCGGTCGTCTCGGCGCCCCGCGCCGCGCACGTCGAGGGGCGGCTGCGGTCGCTGGACTTCCTCGCCGTCTGTGACGTGGTGCTCTCCGAGACGGCCGAACTGGCGGACGTGGTGCTGCCGGTGACGCAGTGGGCGGAGGAGACGGGGACCACGACGAGCCTGGAGGGGCGGGTGCTGCTGCGGCGGCGCGCGATCACGCCGCCGGACGGGGTGCGCGGCGACCTGGAGGTGCTGCACGGTCTGGCCGGGCGGCTCGGCGTGGAGAAGGGCTTCCCGACCGGGCCCGAGGAGGTCTTCGAGGAGCTGCGGCGGGCGAGCGCGGGCGGCCCGGCGGACTACTCCGGGATCGACTACCGGCGGCTGGCGGAGGAGAACGGCGTGTTCTGGCCGTGTCCGGCACCGCCCGCGGGCGACGACGCCGGGTCCCACCCGGGCACCCCGCGCCTGTTCCTCGACCGCTTCGCCACCGAGGACGGCCGGGCCCGTTTCGTGCCCGTGACGCACCGGCCGAGCGCCGAGGAACCGGACGACGAGTACCCCGTGCTGCTGACCACCGGCCGGGTCGTGGCGCAGTACCAGTCCGGGGCGCAGACCCGGCGGGTCGCCGAGCTGAACGCCGCCGCGCCGGGCCCGTTCGTGGAGCTGCACCCGCGGCTGGCGGCGCGGCTGGGGGCGGCCGAGGGCGATCCGCTGGCGGTCGTGTCCCGGCGGGGGCGGGCGGTGGCACCGGCCCGCATCACCACCGGCATCCGGCCCGACACCGTGTTCATGCCCTTCCACTGGCCCGGCGAGGGCCGCGCCAACACGCTGACCAACCCGGCCCTGGACCCGACCTCGCGGATGCCGGAGTTCAAGGTGTGCGCGGTGCGGGTGGAAACGGTGACGTCCTAGCGGCGTCATCCTCTCCTCCCATGATCTCCACGTGAGCGCTATGGACATGTCATGTCCCGGGTTCTTGAATCCGAGTCAGGCACCAGCGCCCGCAAGCGCCGAGAGGCGCGCCCGTACCGAGGAGATCGATGAGCCGAATACGGCACGTCAACGGTTCCCGTCTTGTCCTGGCCGGTACCGCCGCCACCACCGCGACCCTGCTCATCGCCGCCCTCGCCCCCGGCGCCACCGCCGCCGGCCGCCCGACCCCGGCCGCCGCCCTCGACCACGCGGCGGCGGCCCTGTCGGACCACGCCGCCGCCCTGGACCTGACGGACGTCCAGGACACCGAGGTCCGCGACGTCATCGTCGACGAGGACGGCACCCAGCACGTCCGCTACGACCGCACCTACCGGCAACTTCCCGTCCTCGGCGGTGACTTCGTCGTCCACCTCGCCCCCGACGGCGGCTTCCGCGGCGCCGACCGCGCGACGGACACCCCGCTCTCCCTGCCCACCGTCACCCCGAAGCTGTCGGCGCCCAGGGCCGCCGACCTGGCCGCGAACGCGCTGCGCGCCGCCAACCCGGGCGAGCTGCTGAAGAGGCTCACCGCCAAGTCCGAGCTGGTCGTCGACGCCCTGCACGGCGCCCCGAAGCTGGCCTGGCGGACCGACACGGCGGCGCTGGACTCCCTCGGCAACCCGGTCGCGCGCACCGTGCTGACCGACGCGGGCACCGGCGCCCGCATCGACGCCTGGGACACCGTCGAGTCGGCCTCCGGCGACGGGAAGTCGCTGTACGGGGGCACGGTGCCGCTGGAGACGACGCGGAACGGGTCGTCGTACCAGCTCAAGGACGCGACGCGCGGCGGCACGTACACGGGTGACGCGGAGAATCAGACCGACCTGTGCTTCCTCACCCTCTGCCTGGTGCGGGCGCCCGCGACGCTGTTCACCGACGCCGACGACCACTGGGGCACGGGCAAGGCGGACGACCGCGCCTCGGCAGCGGTGGACGCGCAGTACGGCACCGACGCCACCTGGGACTACTACGAGGACGTCCACGGGCGCAGCGGCATCGCGGGCGACGGCAAGGGCTCGTACAACCGCGTGCACTACGGCACCCGGTACAACAACGCCTTCTGGGACGACGGTTGCTTCTGCATGACGTACGGCGACGGTGACGGGACGACCTTCGGGCCGCTGGTCTCGCTGGACGTCGCCGGGCACGAGATGTCGCACGGGGTGACGTCGAAGACGGCGGCGCTGACGTACTCGGGCGAGTCCGGCGGCCTGAACGAGGCGACCTCGGACATCTTCGGCGCCCTGGTGGAGTGGCACGCGGACAACTCCGCCGACCCCGGGGACTACCTGATCGGCGAGAAGGTCGTCCGGGACGGCTTCGGCCGGGACGCCCTGCGCTACATGGACCGGCCGAGCAGGGACGGCAGCTCGGCCGACTGCTGGAGCACCTCGCTGGGCGACCTGGACGTCCACTACTCCTCCGGCGTCGCCAACCACTTCGCCTACCTGCTGGCCGAGGGCAGCGGCGCGCGGACCGTGGGCGGCGTGGCCTACTCCTCCCCGACCTGCGACGGCTCCACGGTCTCCGGGATCGGCCGGGACAGGCTCGGCGACATCTGGTACCGGGCGCTGACGGTCTACATGACCTCGTCCACCGACTACGCGGGCGCCCGCGCCGCCACCCTGAGCGCGGCCGGTGACCTGTACGGCACCGACAGCGCCGAGTACGCCGCGGTCGGCGCGGCGTGGAGCGCGGTGGACGTGGGCTGACCCCCGGTCGTCCGGCGCCCGTCCCCGCCGCGCTCGCTTACGCTTGCGGCGAGAGCACGAACGAGGGGACGGAAGCCGATGAGCCTGAGGCAGTTCGAGTACGCCCTGGCCGTCGCCGAGGAGGGCTCGGTGACGGCCGCGGCCGAGGCGCTGCGCGTCGCCCAGCCCTCGGTGTCCCAGCAGATCCGCGGTCTGGAGCGGGACCTCGGCGTGGAGCTGTTCTCCCGCACCCCGGCCGGTCTCGTCCCCACCGTGGCCGGCCGCGCCTTCCTGCGGGACGCGGAGATCGCGGTGAACGCGGCCCGCCGGGCGCGGGCGACGGCGCGGGCCGGCGCCGAGGAGCTGGCGGGCGAGGTGGTGGTCGCGGTGCAGATGGGCCTGGGCACACGGCAGCTGCCGGGCGCCCTGAGCGCGCTGCGCCGCCGCTTCCCGCGCCTGGAGGTCACCGTCTTCGAGGAGCCGAACCCCACCGAGCTGGAGCGGCTGGCCCGCGGGGGCGTGCTGGACCTCGCCATCATGGCCGGGCCGTGCGACGAGGGCCTGTACGACGGCCACCACCTCGGCGACGAGGAGTTCGTCGTGGTGCTGGCCGCCGGACACCCGCAGCTCGCCGCGGACCGGGTCGCGCTGCGGGACCTGGAGCGGGAGCCGTGGGTGCGGTTCGACCCCGCCAGCGCCCTGGACGGCGTCCTGGTGGAGGTGCTGCGGGAGAACGGGCTCGCCCCGACCACCGTCGCCCGGGTCTCCCAGACGGCGACGGCCGTGCGCTGGGCCGCCCACGGCCTCGGGGTGACGTTCGTCCCGGCGTCCGCGGTGCCGCCCGGTCACGAGCACCTGGTGCGCCCGGTGTCCCCGGCCGTGTCCCAGCCCGTCGTCGCCGCGGTCCGGCCCGGCGCGGGCCCGGCGGAGACGGCGCTGCTGGAGTTCCTGCGGCAGGAGACCTGGTACCGGTTCGCTCAGAGCTGGGTGACGCCGCCGTCCACGGCCAGCTCGGCGCCGGTCGTGTAGGTGGCGTCGAAGGCGAGGAAGGCGGCGGCCCGGGCGATCTCCTCGGGGGTGCCGAAGCGCCGCATGGGGTTGTCCGCGACCCGTTCCGCCTTGAACCGCTCGGCCTCCTCGGCGGTCATCGTCGCGTCCAGGGCTCCCGTGTCGACGGGGCCGGGACTGATCGCGTTGACCCGGATGCCGCGGGGCAGCAGCTCACGGGAGAAGCTGCGGGCCATCGAGCGCAGCGCCGCCTTCCCGGCCGCGTAGACGCTGGTGTCCGCCATGCCGACGACGTTCGCGACCGAGGTGGTGAGGACGACGCCGGCGCCCGTGCTCAGCAGCGGGGCGAGCTTCTGCACGGTGAACCAGGCGCCCTTGACGTTGATCGCGAACAGCTCGTCGTACGCCTCCTCGGTCGTCGACGCGAGCGGCGTGAGGGTCGCGACGCCGGCGTTGACGAACAGGGCGTCGACCGTGCCCAGTTCGGCTTTCACGCGGTCGGCGAGAGCGTCCAGGTCCGGCAGTGAGGCCACGTCGCCGCGGACGGCCACCGCGTTCTCGCCGAGCCGCTCCCGCGCGGTGTCGAGCGTGGCCTGCGAACGGCCGGTGATCACGACGCGGGCTCCGCCGCGCACCAGCAGTTCCGCCATCGCGAAACCCATTCCACTGCCGCCACCCGTGATCACTACATTCTTGTTGCTGTACATACCCATTTCCGGACCCCTTTTTCGCAGGCTTTTCCAGCTTCACATTTCTTCGGAGGCCGACCCCCGGAATGTCAGCTCCTGGGATATTCCCCGCCGTCCACGGCTAGGTTGGTCCCGGTCACCCAGCCCGCCCGGTCGGACACGAGGAACAGCACCGCGTGGGCGATGTCGTCGGGCAGGCCGTCGCGCCCCAGCGGGGCGGTGCCGCTCGCGGCGGGTCCGGCGTCGAGGCTCGCCCAGTGCTCCCGGGTCTCCTCCCCGCCGGGGGTGGAGGTCCGGCCGGGACTGACGGTGTTGACCCGGACGCCGGAGGGGGCCAGCGTCGCGGCCAGTCCGGCGCTGTAGTTGTCCAGCGCCGCCTTCGCCGCCTGGTAGTGCAGGAACGGGGGTGCGGGGGGCGCGACCGCGGCCGAGGAGATGTGCACGATCGCCCCCGAGCGACGTTCCCGCATGCCCGGTACCAGGAGCGAGTTCAGCCGGACCGACGCGAGGAGGTTCAGGTTCAGCGTGTCCAGCCACTCCTCGTCGGGGATGACCAGGCCGTCCTTGTGGGGCCGCGCCCCGCCCGCGTTGTGCACCAGGATGTCCACCCCGCCGAGCGCCTCCCGCGCGGCCCCGGCGAGCGCCTCGGCGCCGGCGAGGGTCCGCACGTCCGCCTGCACGAAGCCGGCCCCTTCCGGCGCCGGGCCCGTCGCCGACCTGGCGGTCGTGATCACCTCGGCGCCGGCGTCCAGGAGCCGGCGCACGACGGCCGCTCCGATTCCGCGCGTACCGCCGGTGACCAGGGCCCGCTTTCCCGCGAGTTCCCTGTTTTCCGACACGTTTTCCTTCGCGGCCATGGCGTTTTCCCTTTCACCTTCGCATGATTACCTCCACACGGTAGGTCCGGAAATTGAGGGAAGGCAAAGACGAAATTGCAGCGGCTGCCATAGGAAGCTCCTATGGCGTCCGCGGCTATGACGTCCTACGGCGTCCGACGGCGTCTCACGCGCCGTCGTAGGGCCGCCGCTCCTTCGCCTCCCGCAGGGCCCGCCCCCACCACACCAGCTGGTCGAGCATCGTCTTGGCCGCCGCGTCCGGGCCGGACGGGTCCCTGAGCCTGCCCTCGTCGTCGAAGGACGCGCCCGCGTTGTGGAAGGAGACGGTGTCGCGGACGGTGACGGCGTGCAGTTCGGCGAAGACCTGGCGCAGGTGCTCCGCGGCCCGCAGACCGCCGGCCAGGCCGCCGTAGGAGACCAGGCCGACGGGCTTGGCCCGCCACTCGGTGAAGTGCCAGTCGATGACGTTCTTCAGACCCGCCGGGAACGAGTGGTTGTACTCGGGGGTCAGCACGACGAACGCGTCGGCGTCCGCCAGTTTCGGGGTGATCTCCGCCAGCGCGGCGGTCGTTTCCGGGGTCGGGGCCAGGGTCGTGGGCAGGTCGGTCCCGGCGACGTCCACCACCTCGGGGACCAGGTCGTCGTGGGCCCGGAGGTGGTCCAGGAGCCAGTCGGCGACGACGGGGCCGAAGCGGCCGTGGCGGTTGCTGCCGACGAGCAGGGTGACGCGGAGCGGTGCGGTCGTTGTGTCCATGCGGGAGAGCCTGGTACCTCAAGTTTGCTTGAGGTCAAGCCGCCCCGCTCCCGGGCTCGTCCGGCGGCACCGGTCACCCGTTCACACCCGCTCGGGGGGCGGGCCGGGCCCGGTGCCACTTTCCTCGGTAGGGCAGGGGCCACCGAAGAGCTCAAAGGAGCACCGATGCGACGTACCGCCCGCCTGCTGACCGGTACCGCGCTCGCCGCCGCGGCCGTCGGTCTGACCACCGCGGCCCCGGTGTACGCCGGGGAGAGGGTCGTCACCGGCGGCCTGGCGGTGTATCCGTCCTCGGTCGTGCCGGGCGAGCGGGCCGTGGTGACGACCGCGGTGTGCGGAAAGGGTGGCGCGGCGGCGGGGGACGCCAGCGCGGTCGGCGCGGGCGCGTTCCCGCTGGCGCCGGGCACGGGCGAGGGCGGGGCGACGGGGCACTTCGAAGTGCCGCCGAGCGCGCAGCCGGGGACGTACGAGATCGTCGCGACCTGTGGGGACGACGAGCGGCGGGTGACGGGCGACCTGGTGGTCACGCTCACCTCGGCCGCCGAGCAGGTGTACCCCAGAGGAAGCGTGAAGACGGGGGTCGGCGGCGCTCTTGGCCCCGATCCCGTGCAGACCGCGGCCGGCGTGGCGGCTCTCGCCGTCGCCGCCGCGGGCGGTACCTGGCTCCTGCATCGCCGGGCGAGAGGCGACGGGATCTGACGGGCACCCTCCGCTGCCCGTCCGCCGGTACCGCACTTCCCCACCCCCTCCGGGTCCGACGCCCCTCGCGGCCCGGAGGGGGCCGGGGTTCCCAGGGACGCGAGGGAGAGGGGACGTCATGCGCAGGGTCAAGGACACCGCGATAGCGGCCGTCACCGCGGTCGCCCTCTGCTCGGGCGGCTGGCTGCTGCTCGGCGGCGGCGGTACCGACGCTCCGCCGCAGCCGTCGGCCGCGCAGTCCGGCACCGCCGACCGGACCGGGCCGGCCGGCCGGGGCGCCGCCGCACCGGCGCTGCCGCCCTCCCCGCCGGACCGCGTCCGCATCCCGGCGATCGGCGTGGACGCCCCGCTGACGGGCCTGGGCCTGACCGGGACGGGCAGCCTGGACGTGCCGCCCGCCGAGAAGAAGAACCTCGCCGGCTGGTACGAGGCCGGCACCACCCCCGGCGAGACGGGCACCGCGATCGTCGCCGGCCACGTGGACAACGCCGAGGGCCCCGCCGTCTTCTACCGGCTCGGCGCACTGGCCAAGGGCGCGACGATCGAGGTCGACCGGCGCGACGGCGGCGTCGCGGTGTTCACGGTGGACGCGGTCGAGGTCTACGCCGCCGACGCCTTCCCCGACGAGAAGGTCTACGGCGCCGCCGACCGCCCCGAACTGCGCGTCATCACCTGCGGCGGCCCCTACTCACGCAGTACCGGCTACCAGGGCAACGTGGTCGTCTTCGCCCACCTCACCGGGAGCCGGTGACCGCCGGGGGGCCGAAGGGGACGGGGAGCGCGGCACGGCGAGGGGGGCACGGCGAGGGCGCCGGGGCACTCGCCCGGGAGGCGGCGGGCGACGGCGGTGGTCGAGCGGTCCGTCGGTCCGTCGGTCCGTGAGTGCCCCGGCTTTCCCGCGTCCCGGGCCGTTGCGACGGGGCGGTTCGGGGTATCCGGTGCTCGCACGTCGACTTCATGAGAGAACGGTGTCCAGTCATGGCCGAAACCCGGGACGTTGTCGAACTGATCCTCCGCGACCACCGGAAGATGGAGGACCTCTTCCGTTTGATGCGCAGCGTCGAGGCCGACCGCGCGGCCGCCCTGCGGGAGTTCGCCGACCTGCTGATCGCGCACGCGGAGGCCGAGGAGGCCAAGGTCTACCCGGCGCTCAAGCGGTACAAGAACATCGACGACGACGAGGTCGAGCACGGCGAGCACGAGCACGAGGAGGGCAACGAGGCGCTCCTCGCCCTCCTGGAGGTCGAGGAGGTCGGCTCCGAGGAGTGGGACTCGAAGCTGGAGGAGCTGGTGGAGGCCGTCACCCACCACGCCGACGAGGAGGAGCGCACCATCCTCAACGGGGCGCGCGAGAACGTCGCCGCCGAGCGGCGGGAGGAGCTGGGCGCGGCCTTCCTGGAGGAACGCGAGCGCCTGCTGAAGGACGGCTGCGGCGACGTCGACAACGTGCGCCGCATCGTCCGGTCCTGACCCCGCCGCCCCGCCCTCCGGCCCGCGGCGTGGGCCGGAGGGCGGGGGCTACGCCACCCACTGCTCGTACGCCAGGTTCGCCACCAGGGCGAAGACCACCGTCAGCAGGACGACGCGGACGAAGCCGCTGCCCTTCTTGAGGGCGGTGTGGGCGCCGAACATGCCGCCGGCCAGGTTGAAGGCGGCCATCAGGACGGCCAGCTGCCACAGGACCGCGCCCTGCCAGGCGAAGGTGGCGAGGGCGCCCGCGTTGGTGCAGCAGTTGACGATCTTGGCGGTGGCGGACGCCGTCACCAGGTCCAGGTGGAGCAGCGCGGTGAGGGCCAGGACCAGGAAGGTGCCCGTGCCGGGGCCGATCAGGCCGTCGTAGAAGCCGATGCCGAGGCCGGCGAGGCCGATCGCGGCGAGGATCTGGCGGCGGGTGGCCGGGCCGGTGGCGGGCGCGGTGCCGAAGGCGGGGCGCAGGATCACGAAGGCCGCGACCGCGAGCAGCACCACCATGATCACCGGCTTGAGCACCTCGGTGCTCATCCCGGCCGCGAAGAACGCCCCGCCGGACGATCCGGCCAGCGCCGCCAGGCCGATGCGTACGGCGGTGCGCACGTCCACCGGCGCCTTGCGGGCGTACGTCACCGCCGCGCCCGTGGTGCCGACGATGGCGACCGCCTTGTTGGTGCCCAGCGCGTGCGCGGCCGGGGTGCCGGCGGGCAGGCCGAGCAGCAGGGCGGGCAGCAGCAGGAGGCCACCGCCGCCGACCACGGCGTCGATCCAGCCGGCCGCGAGTGCGGCGAGGCAGAGCAGGACGACCGTGGTCAGCGATATGTCGGGCATGATCATGACCTTATGGACGGGATGAGTGTGCCGTCCATCGAGATGAGGGACTTCTGAGGTTCCCGCCGCGCCCGTCCGCAGCCCCTGACACGCCCCGGTCGCCCCTCACACGGCCCGGCCGCCCCCGCTGAGGGCAGCGTTCCCCGCGGGAAACAGAAGGGATGCCACCGGGTAACACCCGCACCGCACGCTCGGTGCCATGACCTCGAAAACGCGTGTGGTGGTGATCGGCGCCGGACTCGCGGGCGTGACGCTCGCCCGGCGGCTCGGTGAGCTGGGCACGCCCGCGCTGCTGCTCGGCGACGAGGAGCACCGTCCGTACAACCGGGTGCTGCTCGCCGAGGTGCTGGCCGGACGGTACAGCCCCGAGGTGATCGCCCTGCCGGCGCCCGCCGGACTGCTGCGCGGCCGGGTCACCGGCGTCGACCGGGCCGGGCGGACCGTGCGGTGCGCCGACGGTTCGGTGATCGCCTACGACACGCTGGTGCTGGCCACCGGCTCCAACGCCGTGCTGCCGCCCCTGCGCGGCCTGTTCTCCCCGGACCACGAGCTGCCCGAGGGCGTGCACGCGTTCCGGACGATGGACGACTGCCTCGGACTGTCGAAGGCGGTACGGCCGGGGGCGCGGGCGGTCGTCATCGGCGGCGGGCTGCTCGGGGTGTCCGCCGCCCGCGCGCTGGCCGTGCGCGGCGCCCAGGTCGTCCTCGCCCAGCAGTCCGAGCGGCTGATGGAGCGGCAGCTCGACCCGGCGGCCTCCGCGCTGGTGCGGCGGCACCTGGAGGGTCTCGGCGTCGAGGTGCACACCGAGTGCCGGGTACGGGACGTGCGCAGCGTCGGCGGGGCGGTGCGGTCCGTGGAGATGGGCGACGGGTACGCCCTCGGCACCGACCTGGTCGTGCTCGCGTGCGGGGTCCGGCCGCGGGTCGGGCTCGCGCGGGAGGCGGGTCTCGAGGTCGGCAAGGGCGTCCTCGTCGACGACGAGCTGCGCACCTCGGACCCGCGCATCCGCGCCGTCGGCGACTGCGCCGAGCACGCGGGACGCGTGTACGGGCTGGCCGC
Source organism: Streptomyces sp. NPDC034099 (assembly GCF_055575415.1). Classification (NCBI taxonomy): domain Bacteria; kingdom Bacillati; phylum Actinomycetota; class Actinomycetes; order Kitasatosporales; family Streptomycetaceae; genus Streptomyces; species Streptomyces sp. NPDC034099. The sequence goes on from NZ_JBVISR010000002.1 coordinate 258,402, forward strand.
GCCCGCCCTCGAACAGGCGGACGCGCTCGCCGGGCTGCTCGCCGGGGACGGCACGGGGAGCGGCGCGGCAGCCCCCCGCTACACCGGCACCCGCTCGCTGACCCGGCTGACCCTCACCGGGCCGGACGGCCCCTTCGGCGGGCCGGACAGCCCCTTCGACCTCGCCGCGTTCGGCGAGACCGACCCCCGCCCCGGCGACGACGTCGTGCAGCTCGCCGACGCCACCCGGGGCACCTACCGCAAGGTCGTCGTCCGCGACGACCGGCTGGTCGGCGGGGTCCTGGTCGGCGAACTCGGCACCGTCGGCGCGCTGGCGCGCGCCTGGGAGGGAGCAGAGCCGCTCCCCTCCGACGGCGGCCCCCTGCTCCACCTGCTCACCCAAGACGGAGGCTCCTGATGACCGCCACCCCGGGGCACACCCCGACGATCGTGCTGGTCGGCCACGGCATGGTCGGCCAGCGTTTCCTGGAGGCCCTCGCCGAGCGCGGCCTGACCGGCACGCACCGCGTGGTCGTCCTGTGCGAGGAGCCGCGCCCCGCCTACGACCGCGTCCAGCTCACCTCGTACTTCTCGGGCAAGACCCCCGAGGACCTGTCGATGACCGACCCGGTCTTCGTCGCCGAGCACGGCATCGAGCTGCGCGTCGGGGACCCGGCGGAGACCGTCGACCGGGAGGCCCGCAAGGTGACCGCCCGCTCGGGGCTGGTCGTCGAGTACGACGTGCTGGTCCTGGCCACCGGCTCCTACCCGTTCGTCCCGCCGGTGCCCGGCAAGGACGCCGAGGGCTGCTTCGTCTACCGGACGATCGAGGACCTCCTCGCCATCGAGGAGTACGCGAAGAACGTCACGACCGGTGCCGTGGTCGGCGGCGGGCTGCTCGGCCTGGAGGCGGCCGGGGCGCTGAAGGGCCTCGGACTCACCTCGCACATCGTGGAGTTCGCGCCCCGCCTGATGCCGGTGCAGGTCGACGAGGGCGGCGGCGCGGCGCTGCTGCGCACCATCGAGGAGATGGGCCTGTCGGTCCACACGGGCGTCGGCACCCAGGAGATCGTGGTCGACGAGGCGGGCGCCGTCACCGGCATGAAGCTGTCCGACGGCTCCGAACTCGCCACCGACCTCGTGGTGTTCAGCGCCGGTGTCCGCCCCCGCGACCAGCTGGCCCGGGACTGCGGACTCGCGGTCGGCGAGCGCGGCGGGATCAGCGTCGACGAGCGGTGCCGCACGGTCACCGACCCGCACGTGTTCGCGATCGGCGAGTGCGCGCTGGCGGCCGACGGCCGGGTGTACGGGCTGGTGGCGCCGGGGTACGAGCAGGCCGAGACGGCGGCGGCGACCATCGCGGCCGAGGAAGCGTCCTTCACCGGCGCCGACCTGTCCACCAAGCTGAAGCTGCTCGGCGTGGACGTGGCGTCCTTCGGCGACGCGCACGGCACCGCCGAGGACTGCCTGGACGTCGTCTACTCCGACTCCCGGGCGGGCCTGTACAAGAAGCTGGTCGTCGGCCGTGACGGCACGCTGCTCGGCGGCATCCTGGTCGGCGACGCGGAGGCGTACGGCACCCTGCGGGCCTTCACCGGCTCGGTCCCGCCGGTCTCCCCGGAGTCGCTGGTGCTGCCCGCCGGTGCCGGTGCCCCGGTCCAGCTGGGCCCGGCCGCGCTGCCCGACGACGCGGTGATCTGCTCCTGCCACAACGTCACCAAGGGCACCATCCGCGGCGCGGTGACGGAGCACTCCTGCACGACCGTGCCCGAGGTGAAGAAGTGCACCAAGGCGGGGACCGGCTGCGGCTCCTGCGTCAAGGTGCTCGGCCAGCTGGTCACCGCCGAGCTGGAGGCGAGCGGCGTCGAGGTCGACAAGGGGCTGTGCGGCTGCTTCGCGCAGACCCGCGAGGAGCTGTACGAGATCGTCCGCGCCCTGCGGATCACCTCCTACCGGGAGCTGCTCGACCGGCACGGCCGGGACGGCGCGCGGGGCGGTGAGGGCTGCGAGGTGTGCAAGCCGGCGGTCGGCTCGATCATCGCCTCGCTGGCCCCGGCGATCGGCGCGAGCGGCTATGTCCTGGAGGGCGAGCAGGCCGCGCTCCAGGACACCAACGACCACTTCCTCGCCAATCTCCAGCGCAACGGCTCGTACTCCGTCGTCCCGCGCATCCCGGGCGGCGAGATCGCGCCGGAGAAGCTGATCGTCATCGGCGAGATCGCCCGGGACTTCGGGCTCTACACGAAGATCACCGGCGGTCAGCGCATCGACATGTTCGGCGCCCGCGTCGAGCAGCTGCCGCTGATCTGGGCGCGGCTGGTGGACGCCGGCTTCGAGTCGGGGCACGCGTACGGGAAGTCGCTGCGCACGGTGAAGTCCTGCGTGGGGCAGACCTGGTGCCGCTACGGCGTCCAGGACTCGGTGCGGATGGCGATCGACCTGGAGCTGCGCTACCGGGGCCTGAGGTCCCCGCACAAGCTGAAGTCGGCGGTCTCGGGGTGCGCCCGCGAGTGCGCCGAGGCCCAGTCGAAGGACTTCGGGGTGATCGCCACCTCCAACGGCTGGAACCTGTACGTCGGCGGCAACGGCGGCGCCACTCCGCGCCACGCGGACCTGCTCGCCCAGGACCTCTCCGACGCCGAACTGGTCCGTCTGATCGACCGGTTCCTGATGTTCTACATCCGCACCGCCGACAAGCTGGAGCGCACCTCCACCTGGCTGGAGCGCATCCCCGGCGGCCTGGACCACGTACGGGACGTGGTGGTGCACGACTCGCTCGGCATCTGCGACGAGCTGGAGTCCCTGATGCGGGCCCACGTCGCGCACTACCGGGACGAGTGGGCCGAGACCATCAACGACCCCGAGAAGCTGGCGCGGTTCGTGTCCTTCGTGAACGCGCCCGACACCCCCGACCCGGTCGTGGGCTTCGTGCCCGAGCGCGACCAGATGAAGCCCGACCTGCCGCTGCTGGACATCGGCCTGCGGCGCCCCTCGGAAGACGACCTCCTGGAAGGAAGCACCCGGCGATGACCCTGGCACCCGAGTCCCTGGCACCCGAGACGACCGACCTGAAGGTGCGGCTGAGGCTGACCGACGACTGGTTCACCGCCTGCGACCTCGGCGTCCTGCTCCCGGGCCGGGGCGTGGCGGCCCTGCTCCCGGACGGCGGCCAGGTCGCCCTGTTCCGCGACCGGGACGGCGGGCTGTACGCCATCGACAACCGGGACCCGTTCACCGGCGCGGCCGTCCTCTCCCGCGGCCTGACCGGCACCCACCGGGGCCGCCCGTTCGTCGCCTCCCCACTGCTCAAGCAGCGCTTCGACCTCACGACCGGCGAGTGCCTGGACGACGCGGCGATCCGGGTGGACGCGTACGAGGTGAAGGCCGCCTGACCCGTTCGGCGTGGCCGTGGAGGACTCGGGCGTGGGCGGCCCCGGAGCCCCTCAGGGCAGCAGCGGCTCGTAGACGACCCCGGTCAGCCGCTCGGAGGCGGCCCACAGCCGCTCCCCCATCGCGTCGTCGGTGGTCCAGGACGCCCGCCAGGACGGTGCGGGCGTCCCGCGCCACATCGCGAAGGACGGGCCGGTGAAGGAGTCGGAGGGCACGCCGGGCGCGGTCGCCGCGTACAGGACGGGCAGCGCGCCGGCCTCCGGGGACTGGGCGACGACCCGGCTCCCGAGCCGCGCCAGCCGCTCGGCGAGCCGGCGCCCCTCGGCCCGGGGCCCGGCGGCATGGAGCCCGGTCTCCGCGTACCCGGGGTGGGCGGCGACCGCGCGTACGTCGGAGGCGCCCTCCCGGGCCGCGAGCCGGCGCGCCAGTTCGTGGGTGAAGAGCAGGTTGGCGGACTTCGACCGGGCGTAGGCGGTCCAGCGCCCGTAGCGGCGCACGTTGTTGAGGTCGCGCGGATCGACGTTGGCCAGCACGTGCAGGAAGCTGGAGACGGTCACGATCCTGGCTCCGGGCGCGGCCAGCAGGGAGGGCAGCAGCAGCCCGGTGAGGGCGAAGTGCCCCAGGTGGTTGACGCCGAACTGGGTCTCGAAGCCGTCCACCGTCGTGCTGTGCGGCAGCGCCATCACCCCGGCGTTGTTGACGAGGAGATCCACCCGCTCGTACGACAGCCCGTAGGCGAACTCCCGGACCGAGGCGAGGTCACCGAGGTCCAGCCGCGCCGGTTCCACGGCGGCGGACGGCACCTCGCCGAGCAGGCGTGCCACGGCCGCGTTCCCCCGCTCGGCGCTGCGGCAGGCGAGCACGACGGACGCGCCCTTGCGCGCCAGCTCCCGGGCGATCACGTAGCCGAGGCCGCCGTTGGCCCCGGTGACGACGGCGACGCGCCCGTCCAGGTCGGGGATGTCGCCCGTGCTCCAGCCGGTCATCCGCGGCTCCTTCGCTGGTCGGGACCTCTCTCACCGTACGCGCCCGGCGGGCCTGAGCGGAGAGCTACCGTCCGGTCACGTCACGTTCCCATCACGAGTCCTTCATATCTCCACCACTTCTCGGTCACCTCAATAGCTTCGTCACCTCACATCCGCTCTTCCACACCATTCCCGGGACTCTCGATGAAGCTGCTCCGCAAGCCCGCCGCCGTGACCGTCGCCGCGCTGGCCCTGGCCGCCCTGCCGGCCGCCGCCCAGGCGCACGACGGCGCCCACCCGTTCAAGAACTGCACCGAGGCGTACGACGCCGGGTACTCCAACATCAAGAAGGGTGACGAGCACTACGGCGAGCACCTGGACCGCGACAAGGACGGCGTCGGCTGCGACAAGCCGCCGGCCGGTTTCGTGCCCGCCGACGACAAGGACACCGACGACGCGGCGGGCTCCGGCAGCGGCAAGGACTCCGGCAGCGAGGAGGGCGGCGGGGACGAGGCCGCCGGGCAGCAGGGCACCGACCTGGCCGAGACCGGCGGCGACGACAGCACGCCGTACCTCGCGGCGGGCGGCGGGATCGTCGTGCTCGCGGGCGGCGGACTGCTGCTGGCCGCGCGGCGGCGCCGGGGTGACGGCGCCGCCTGACCCCGCGTGCGGCGCGCGGAGCCCCGTCGGTTCAGCGGCGGGGCTCCGGCGTCTTGAGGCTGAAGGCGGCGCTGCTCAGCCAGCGCCGTGCGGCCCGGGCCACCGGGCGCTCCACGAACCGCTGCACGACGTAGGAGAGCGCGACCAGGGCGGCGACGGTGACGCAGACCACGACCCACGGGTGGGCCCGGTCGCCGAAGCGGTGCAGGATGTTGACGCCGATGGCGTCGTGCAGCAGGTACAGCGGGAAGGTCAGGGTGCCCGCGACGGTCAGCCCGCGCCAGCGGACGCGGCTGGTCCAGCCGAGCGCGACGGCGGCGATCAGCAGGAAGAACACCGTGATCACCACGACCAGCCAGGCGCGGTGAGGCTGCCAGGAGTCCCAGTTGAGGCGGCCCCCGTCGGGCGTCAGCAGGTAGTGCAGCGCCACCAGCCACGACATGGCGACGATGCCCCACAGCAGCGGGGTCGGCCGGTAGCGGTGCATCAGGTAGAAGGCCATGCCCGCGATGAAGTACGGGGCGGACGGCGGGTTCGTCAGCAGCGTGAGCAGGTGGATGTCGGCGCTGGGGGCGAGCACGGCGGCGACCGTCCACAGGCCGCAGTAGATCACCACGCGCTGGTAGGTCAGGCCCTTCCACACCACGACCGCGAACGTCAGGTAGAAGCACAGCTCGGGCCAGAGCGTCCAGTAGACGGAGTCGAGGTGCTCCACCCCGAGCGGGGTCTGGAGCATCGTCAGGTTGGCGAAGAGCACGCGCGGGGGCGGGTGACCGAACGGGTTGTCGGCGAAGTAGATCACGCAGGCCGTGATGGCGACGGCCGCCCAGTACATCGGGTAGAGCCGGGTGACGCGGGAGATGAAGAAGTCGCGCGGGGTGCGGCCCCACGCGCTCATGCAGATGACGAAACCGCTGATCAGGAAGAAGAGTTCGACACCGAGCCGGCCGTAGGCGAAGTAGCCGTGGGCCTCGGGGAAGACGTCCTCGACGGGGCGGTCCCAGATGGTCTGCATCGTGGAGGGCACCTGACCGACGAAGTGGAAGAAGACCACGGACAGGGCGGCCAGGAAACGCAGTCCGTCCAGGGCCGCGAGCCGGTTCCTGCGGACCGGGGGCCCGGCCTCGGGGACCGTCTCCCGGGCGCCGGTCCGGGGGCTCGGCACCGCGTCGGCGGTTCTGTCGCCGGTTCCGTCCCGGGTGGCCGTGCCGACCGTGTCCCGGTGCTCCGTCTGCGTCATCCAACCACCGTTCCGGGTGTCGGCCGCTGTCCGCTGCCAGGGCCCTCCAACTCTGCTGACAGCTTGCTGCTGCTCAGCACACGGGAATTCACACCGTTGAACGTGTCACAAAAGGCGGCACCCCCGCACGGGTGCCGCCTTCTCGTGGACCGGAGCCGCCGCCGATCGGTGAGGGTGGTCGGGTGACAGACGGCGGCTCCGGGGCATCAGGGTCCCTTTCGGGGACTAGCGGTGGTCGCTGCCCTTCGACAGCGACGCCGCCCGGCCCGCCTCCAGGCGGGCCACCGGGATCCGGAACGGGGAGCAGGAGACGTAGTCCAGACCCACCTCGTGGAAGAAGTGCACCGACTCCGGGTCGCCGCCGTGCTCGCCGCAGACACCGAGCTTCAGGTCGGGACGCGTGGCGCGGCCGGCCTTCGCGGCGGCGGCGACCAGGGAGCCGACGCCGTCCTTGTCGATGGTCTCGAACGGGGAGACGCCGAAGATGCCCTTCTCCAGGTAGGCGGTGAAGAAGCTGGCCTCGACGTCGTCGCGGCTGAAGCCCCACACGGTCTGGGTCAGGTCGTTGGTGCCGAAGGAGAAGAACTCCGCGGCCTCGGCGATCTGACCGGCGGTCAGCGCGGCGCGCGGCAGCTCGATCATCGTGCCGATCGACAGCTTGAGCTTGGCGCCGGTGGCCGCCTCGACCTCGGCGATGACCTGGTCGGCCTCCTCGCGGACGATCTCCAGCTCCTGGACGGTGCCGACCAGCGGGATCATGATCTCGGCACGCGGGTCGCCCTTGCTCGCCTTGCGCTCGGCGGCGGCCTCCGCGATGGCGCGGACCTGCATGGTGAACAGGCCGGGGATGACCAGGCCGAGGCGGACGCCGCGCAGGCCCAGCATCGGGTTCTGCTCGTGCAGCCGGTGCACGGCCTGGAGCAGGCGCAGCTCGTTCTCGTGCGGCTCCTGCCGGGACTCGGCGAGCGCCACGCGCACCGACAGCTCGGTGATGTCGGGCAGGAACTCGTGCAGCGGCGGGTCGAGGAGGCGGATGGTGACCGGCAGGCCGTCCATCGCCTCGAACAGCTCGACGAAGTCCTGCTTCTGGAGCGGCAGCAGCTCCTTGAGGGACTCCTCGCGCACGGCCTCGCTGTCGGCCAGGATCAGCCGCTCCACCAGCTCGCGCCGGTCGCCGAGGAACATGTGCTCGGTGCGGCACAGGCCGATGCCCTGGGCGCCGAACCGGCGGGCCCGCAGCGCGTCCTCGGCGTTGTCGGCGTTGGCCCGCACCCGCAGCCGGCGCTTGCGGTCGGCGAAGGCCATGATGCGGTGCACGGCCTCGACCAGCTCGTCGGCGTCCTCGGCGCCCGCGTGCATGCGGCCCTCGAAGTACTCGACGACCGGGGAGGGCACGACCGGCACCTCGCCGAGGTAGACCTTGCCGGAGGAGCCGTCGATGGAGACGACGTCGCCCTCCTCGACGACGTGCCCGCCGGGCACGGTCATCCGGCGGCGCTTGGTGTCGACCTCCAGCTCCTCGGCGCCGCAGACACAGGTCTTGCCCATGCCGCGCGCGACCACGGCCGCGTGGGAGGTCTTGCCGCCGCGCGAGGTCAGGATGCCCTCGGCGGCGATCATGCCGTCCAGGTCGTCGGGGTTGGTCTCGCGGCGGATCAGGATGACCTTCTCGCCGGACCGGGACCACTTGACGGCGGTGTACGAGTCGAAGACGGCCTTGCCGACCGCCGCGCCCGGCGAGGCGGCGATGCCCCGGCCGACCTGCTCGACCTTCGCCTCGTCGTCGAAGCGGGGGAACATCAGCTGGGCGAGCTGGGCGCCGTTGACCCGCTGGAGGGCCTCGGCCTCGTCGATCAGACCCTGGTCGACGAGCTGGGTGGCGATGCGGAAGGCGGCGCCCGCGGTGCGCTTGCCGACGCGGGTCTGGAGCATCCACAGCTGGCCGCGCTCGATGGTGAACTCGATGTCGCACAGGTCCAGGTAGTGGTTCTCCAGCGTCTCCATGATCTGCATCAGCTGGTCGTACGACTTCTTGTCGATCCGCTCCAGCTCCGCCAGCGCGACGGTGTTGCGGATGCCGGCGACGACGTCCTCGCCCTGGGCGTTCTGGAGGTAGTCGCCGTAGACGCCCTGGTGGCCGGAGGCGGGGTCGCGGGTGAAGGCGACGCCGGTGCCGGAGTCGGGGCCGAGGTTGCCGAAGACCATGGAGCAGACGTTGACGGCGGTGCCCAGGTCGTGCGGGATGCGCTCCTGGCGGCGGTAGAGCTTGGCGCGCTCGCCGTTCCAGGAGTCGAAGACCGCCTTGATGGCGAGGTCCATCTGCTCGCGCGGGTCCTGCGGGAAGTCCCGGCCCGCCTCGGTCTTGACGATCTTCTTGAACTTGGTGACGAGCTTCTTGAGGTCGGCGGCCTCCAGCTCGGTGTCGACCGCGACCTTCTTGGCCGTCTTCGCCGCCTCCAGCGCCTCCTCGAAGAGGTCGCCGTCGACGCCGAGGACGGTCTTGCCGAACATCTGGATCAGGCGGCGGTAGGAGTCCCACGCGAAGCGGTCGTCGCCGGCCTGCTTGGCCAGGCCCTGCACCGACTTGTCGGAGAGGCCGATGTTGAGGACGGTGTCCATCATGCCGGGCATGGAGAACTTGGCTCCGGAGCGCACCGACACGAGGAGGGGGTCGTCGGCCTGGCCGAGCTTCTTGCCCATCTTGGCTTCCAGGGCGTCGAGGTGCGCACTCACCTCGTCCCGCAGGGCCGCGGGCTCCTCACCGCTGTCGAGGTAGGTCTTGCAGGCCTCGGTGGTGATCGTGAAGCCCGGAGGGACCGGGAGACCCAGGTTGGTCATCTCGGCGAGGTTGGCACCCTTGCCGCCGAGGAGGTCCTTGAGGTCCTTGTTGCCCTCGGTGAAGTCGTAAACGAACTTCGCTGCGTTCGCTACCTGGGGATCTTTGTTTTCCGACACGGGTCTCGACTCCTCGAGGACGCGGTGGCTGCCCTGACGGCGAGGAATGTACCCAGATCAAAGGCACCTGGGTACGTCCACTTGCGCGTCACGCGCCCGTAACCACTCGTCCGCCAGCGGATCGAAAGTCAAGGCTTGGCAAGCGACCGACCGCTTGTGTTTTCACTTCTTGAATGAATGAACTCTTCGGTACGACTTCCATCGCTCATTCGAGCGGCATTCTCCACGTTTGAGTTCGATCGATGAACGATCAAGGTGTGGCACTCAGTGCCACACCTTGGAGAAGTGGAGTCGCTCAAGATCCGCTCATCTGAGCGCCACTCCTATCAGAGGTGGCGAGAATCACGCTCCCACAGACCGCCGGATTTCACCATGCGGACCGGTGAACGGACCGCTCGTGCCGGACGTACGAGAGTCCGGCGGGTCCCGGCCCCCTCGCCGGGGCCCGCCGTCCACCGGGTTTCGCACGGAAGGACCTTCGGGTGCCCGTCATCACGCCTTTCCGCCGGCCGCCACGCCCCACCGGCGACGCTCCCGACGGCCCCGACACACCCGCTCCCGCCCCGCTCGACGCCCTCAGGCCCCTCTGGGCCCGCCTCGCCCGCCGGCGCGCCTGGCGCACCCGGCACCCGCGCGCCGCCCGCGTCGTCCGCCGGGTCACCACGGCCCTTTCGGCCATTCTGGTTCTCGGGGCGCTGCTGCTGCCCAACACCCTCGTCGCCGTGGAGCCCAGCCGCTTCGCGCGGATCCCGGCGGAGGCGGTCGTCGCGGCGGTGCTGCTGCTCTGCCTGCCCCGCGTGCCGCGCCTGGTGGCGGCGGCGCTGTTCGGGACCGCCCTCGGGGCGCTGACCGTGCTGAACCTGCTCGACATGGGCTTCACCGAGTACCTGGGCCGGAGCTTCAACCTGGTCCTGGACTGGGGGCTGCTCGACGACGCGCAGTCGTTCGTGGCGGACTCGATGGGCGGGGCGGCGGCGACCTGGGCCGCGGTGGGCGCCGTGGTGCTGGCCGCCTCACTGCTGGTGGTCATGGCGCTCGCGGCGGTCCGGCTCGGCGAGCTGCTCGCCGCGCACCGGGAGCGGGCGGCACGGGGCGCGCTGATGGCGGCCACCGTGTGGATGACCTGCGTGGCGCTGGGTGTGCAGACCTTCGGCGTGCCGGTCGCCACCACGAGTGCCTCCCGGGCCGCCGAGGCGCAGGCGCACCGGGTGGTGGACACGCTGCGGGACGAGGCGGCCTTCGCGAAGGAGGCGAAGGCGGACCGCTTCGGCGCCACGCCCGGCGCCGAGCTGGTGCCGGACCTGCGCGGCAAGGACATGATCTTCACGTTCATCGAGAGCTACGGCCGCAGCGCCATCGAGGACCCGGTGATGGCACCGGGTGTCGGCCGGACGCTGGACGCGAGCACCGGGGCGCTGGCGAAGGCGGGCTTCCACGCCCGCAGCGGCTGGCTGACCTCGGCGACGTACGGCGGCAGCAGTTGGCTCGGCCACTCCACCTTCCTGTCCGGCCTGTGGGTGGACAACCAGCAGCGCTACCGCACCGTGACCGCGGGCGACCACCTCACGCTCACCAAGGCGTTCGGGAAGACCGGCGACTGGGACACGGTCGGGGTCATGCCGGGCGTGCAGAAGGCCTGGCCGGAGGCGGACTGGTACGGCCTGGACAAGGTCTACGACGCCTCCGACGTGGGCTACCGGGGGCCCAAGTTCAGCTGGTCGACGATGCCCGACCAGTACGCACTGGAGGCGTTCCAGCGCCTGGAGCACGGCAGGAAGCGCGACAGGCCGCTGATGGCGGAGGTCATCCTCACCTCCAGCCACCAGCCCTGGGCCCCGGTCCCGAGGATGGTCGGCTGGGACGAGGTCGGCGACGGTTCGGTGTACGACGGGATCGAGGCGGCGGGCGTGAAGGCGTCCGACATCATCACCGACTCGGCCCGCTCGAAGGAGGAGTACGGCAAGTCGATCCAGTACTCGGTCACCAGCCTCACCCAGTGGCTGGAGCGCTACGGCACCGACGACACCGTCCTCGTCTTCCTCGGCGACCACCAGCCGCTCGCCCGCGTCAGCGGGGACAAGGCCAGCCGCGACGTCCCGGTGTCCATCGTCGCCAAGGACCCGAAGGTGCTCGACGCGATCGACGACTGGAACTGGACGGAAGGGCTGAAGCCGGCCGAGGACGCCCCGGTGTGGCGGATGAGTTCCTTCCGCGACCGCTTCCTGACGGCGTACGGCTCCGTCCCGCACCCCACCCAGGGCTGATCAGCCGCCGGAGGTGTCCAGCTCCGCGTCCTCGCCGACCCCCGCGCAGTCGTACGGGTCCTTCAGCCAGCCGTCGGGCAGGACCACCCGGTTGTTGCCGGAGGTGCGGCCGCGGGGGCCGTCGGCGCCGGTGGGCCAGGGCTGGTCGAGGTCGAGTTCGTCGAGTCCGGCGCGCAGTGCTTCCAGGGAGGAGGTGATCGCGAGCCGCTTGCGCATCTCGGAGCCGACGGCGAAGCCCTTGAGGTACCAGGCCACGTGCTTGCGGAAGTCGATGACGCCCCGCGCCTCGTCGCCGATCCACTCCCCCAGCAGCGTGGCGTGCCGGACCATCACGTCGGCGACCTCGCGCAGGGTGGGCCGCACGAAGGAGTCGGTGCGCCCCTCGAAGGCGGCGACCAGGTCGGCGAAGAGCCACGGCCGCCCGAGGCAGCCGCGTCCGACCACGACGCCGTCGCAGCCGGTCTCGCGCACCATGCGCAGCGCGTCCTCGGCGGACCAGATGTCGCCGTTGCCGAGGACGGGGATCTCCGGGACGTGCTCCTTGAGGCGGGCGATGGCGTCCCAGTCGGCGGTGCCGCCGTAGTGCTGGGCGGCGGTGCGGCCGTGCAGGGCGATGGCGCTGACGCCCTCCTCGACGGCGATACGGCCGGCGTCGAGGTGGGTGAGGTGGTCGTCGTCGATGCCCTTGCGCATCTTCATGGTGACGGGCAGGCCGCCGGCACCGGTGACGGCCTCGCGGACGATGGCGCGCAGCAGGTTCCGCTTGTACGGCAGCGCCGAGCCGCCGCCCTTGCGGGTCACCTTCGGGACCGGGCAGCCGAAGTTCAGGTCGATGTGGTCGGCGAGGTCCTCCTCCGCGATCATGCGGACGGCCTTGCCGACGGTCACCGGGTCGACGCCGTACAGCTGGATCGAGCGCGGGGTCTCGGTCGCGTCGAAGCGGATCAGCTGCATGGTCTTCTCGTTGCGCTCGATCAGCGCCCGGGTCGTGATCATCTCGCTCACGAACAGGCCCTTGCCGCCGCTGAACTCCCGGCACAGCGTGCGGAAGGGCGCGTTGGTGATGCCGGCCATCGGCGCCAGCACCACGGGCGGCGCGACGGTGTGCGGGCCGATCCGCAAGGGCGCGGCGGTGATCTCGGGGGCGGGCGTGGTGAGCGTGGACATTCCCCCATTGTCACGCACGCGGGGCCGTGCCCGTCGCGCCCTGTGGACGAAGACCATGCATCGGTCATTAGTTAGACGCACTATCGAAGTGGGCGTAGGCTGGAGTTCATGCCGGAGCTCACCCATCGCCGCCGCATGCTCGTGCTCGCCATCTGCTGCATGAGCCTGCTGATCGTGAGTATCGACAACACGATCCTCAACGTCGCCCTCCCGTCCATGCAGCGCGACCTGCACGCGAGCACGTCGGGCCTGCAGTGGGCGATCGACGCGTACACGCTGGTGCTGGCCGCGCTGCTGATGCTGGCCGGCTCCACGGCCGACCGGATCGGCCGCAAACGGGTCTTCATGACCGGCCTGGTGCTCTTCACCCTCGGCTCGTTGCTGTGCTCCCTGGCCCCGGACCTGTCCTCGCTGATCGTCTTCCGGATGATGCAGGCGGTGGGCGGTTCGATGCTCAACCCGGTCGCGATGTCGATCATCACCAACACCTTCACCGACCCGCGCGAGCGCGCCCGCGCGATCGGCGTCTGGGGCGCGGTGGTCGGCATATCCATGGCCGCGGGGCCGCTGGTGGGCGGGGTGCTCGTGGATCGGTCGGCTGGCGCTCGATCTTCTGGGTCAACCTGCCGGTGGGCCTGGCCGCCCTGCTCCTCACCCTCCGCTTCGTCCCCGAGTCCCGCGCGCCGAAGGCCCGCCGCCCCGACCCGCTGGGCCAGGTGATGGTGATCGTGCTGTTCGGTTCCCTGACGTACGCGATCATCGAGGCGCCGAACGCCGGGTTCACCAGCGTGCTCCCCTACGCCGTCCTGGCCCTCGCCGCGCTGGTCGGCCTGCTCGTCCACGAGCCCCGTCGCGCCGACCCGCTCATCGAGCTGCGCTTCTTCCGGTCGGCGCCGTTCAGCGGGGCCACCGTGATCGCGGTCAGCGCCTTCGCCGCGCTGGGCGGCTTTCTTTTCCTGTCCACGCTGTACCTGCAGAACGTGCGCGGGCTGAGCGCCCTGGAGGCCGGCCTGTGGATGCTGCCGATGGCCGTCCCGACCTTCCTGTGCGCCCCGCTCTCCGGGCGGCTGGTCGGCAGCCGGGGGCCGCGCCTGCCCCTGCTGATCGCGGGCGGCGCGCTGACGGTCAGCGGGACGCTGTTCGCCGCCTTCGAGGCCGAGACCTCCGACGTCACGCTCTTCCTCGGCTACGTCCTGTTCGGCATCGGCTTCGGCTTCGTCAACGCCCCCATCACCAACACCGCGGTCTCCGGCATGCCCCGCGCCCAGGCCGGGGTCGCGGCCGCCGTCGCCTCGACCAGCCGCCAGCTGGGCCAGACGCTCGGCGTGGCGATCGTCGGCGCGGTGCTGGCGGCGGGCGTGGGCGCCTCGTCGTACCGCGACACCTTCGTCTCCGCCGCCCGCCCCGGCTGGTGGATCCTGGCCGCCTGCGGCCTCGCGGTCCTCGTCCTGGGCGCCGTCACGAGCGGCCGCTGGGCCCGCCGCACCGCGGAGCGCACGGCCGAGCGCCTGGCGTCGCCGGAGGTGCGGGAGGCGGCACGGACGGGGGCCTGACGGCGGCCTCAGACGTAGTCGAAGTACCGGTCGGGCCAGACCAGCGGCACTTCTTCGCCGCCCGCGTCGCCCTCATCGTGCGCGTCGTCGTGTCCGAGCGCCGCGAGTGTCTCCGCGAAGGCCCGGTCCTCGTCCACCGGCGTCGGGGCCGGGCGTGCACACCTCGTCCAGCGACGTCACGAACTCCCCGCTCGGGCCCGCCGCGGAGTCCGCCGTCCGGCCGGCTCCCGATCCGGCGCGCCCGTGAGGAGGGCGAGCGGCGCGCGGAGACCCAGGTCGAAGTCCCGGGGCCGTTCCCGGTGGTCCGGGGCGTCGTGTGCGCCCAGGGGCGTCCGGATCTCGTCCGGGGGGAAGCACGAACGCGCCCTTCGGTCGGCGACGGCCAACCCGCGCGCGTCATCCCCTCGCGTCCTGCGGCGCCGCACCGGATGTCACCGCGGGCAGCCGTTCCGCCATCTTCGGCCAGTACTTCACGATCGCGTCCTCCACGCCCGGCAGCGCCCGCTGCCCCGCGAGCGCCAGCGCGATCGCCGCGGCCACGCCCGTCCACGCGACCGGCCCCAGCGGGGTGCAGCCGAAGAGGCGGCTGGCGCCCGGGGTCTGGACCAGGGCGACCAGGGCGGCGGCCGAGCCGAGGGAGGTGACCTGGACCAGGCGGCTGTCACGGCGGTCGGCGAGGGTCTGGGCGAGCTGGGTGCCGACGACCGCGCACAGGGCCATGGTCGTCGCGCGGCGCTCCGTGCCCGGCGTGAAACGGCCGAGCAGCCAGGCCGCGGTCGCCCCCAGCGCCGTGGTCAGCGCCCGGTGCCGGATCTGCCGGAGCAGGGGCTCGCCCAGCACGGCCGTACCGAGCGGCGCGCCCGCGTCGGCGGCCTCCTGTTCCGGGTCCCCGGTCTTCGTCACCGCGACCGCCATCGCCGGGAACAGGTCGGTGAACAGGTTGACCAGCAGCATCTGGCGGGTGGACAGCGGGGCGGCGCCGCCCAGCACCGTGCCGAGGATGCCGAAGCCGACCTCGCCCGCGTTGCCGCCGATCAGGATGGCGATGGCGTCGGCGACGCTGTGCCACAGCGCCCGGCCCTCCCGCACCGCCTCCACCAGGACCAGCAGGTCGTCGCCGGTGACGACCAGGTCGGCGGCGTTGCGGGCGGCGGCCGAGCCGCGGGCGCTGATGCCGACGCCGATGTCGGCGGCCCGGATCGCGGCGGCGTCGTTGGCGCCGTCGCCGACCATGCCGACGACCCGCCCGGCGTCCCGCAGCGACTCGACGACCTGGAGCTTCTGCTCGGGCGCCACCCGGGCCACCACGTCCGCGTCGCGCAGCATCCGGGAGCGCGCGGTGCGGTCGGCGGCGGCGAGTTCGTCGCCGGTGACCACGACCGCGTCCTCGGGCCAGCCCAGGTCGACGGCGATGGCGTGGGCGGTCTGCGGATGGTCGCCGGTCAGCACCACGGGCCGTACGCCCGCCTCGCGCAGCCCGCGCACCAGCGCCGGGGAGGTCTCGCGGGGCACGTCGGCCAGCGCGAGCAGTCCGGCGAACTCCAGCTTCGACGGCTGCCGTTCGAGGACGTCGGCCGCCTTCTCGCCCTTGGCCAGGGTCCGCCGCGCCACCGCGATGATGCGCAGTCCGTCGCCGGCCAGCCGCTGCGCCACCTCCGAGGTGTGCGCCGGCAGGTCGGCGCAGGCGGGCAGCACCGTCTCCGGGGCGCCCTTGACCACCAGCACGGCGGGGCCCCTGCCGCCTTCGCGTCCGACGGCGGCGGCGTAGCCGCGGGAGGTCTCGAAGGGCAGTCCCTCCTCCTGCGTCCAGTCGGGGTCGTCCCCGGCCGCGTCCAGGACGGCCTCGTCGGTGGCGTGGGTGGGCCGGGCGCCGTCGCCGTTCAGCCGGGGGCAGGCGCGCGCGGCGACCCGTACGGTGCCGGCGGTCTCCGCCTCGCCCACCCTGCGGACCGTGCCGTCGGTGCCCGCGACCCGCGACAGCCGCAGCCTGTTCTCGGTGAGGGTGCCCGTCTTGTCGAAGCAGACGGTGTCCATCCGGCCGAGCGCCTCCAGTGTGCGCGGGGTGCGCACCAGGACGCCCCGGCGGCTGAGGCGGCGGGCCGCCGCGAGCTGGGCCACCGTCGCCACCAGCGGCAGCCCCTCGGGCACGGCGGCCACCGCCACCGACACGCCACCGGCGACGGCCTGCCGGATCGGCGCCCCGCGCAGCAGCGAGAGCCCGGTCACGGCGGCCCCGCCCGCCAGGGTGAGCGGCAGCGCCTTGCGGGTCAGCTCCTGGAGCCTGGCCTGCACCCCGGCCGCCGACGGTGTACGGGCCGCCAGCGCCACCGCCCGCGCGGCCTCGGTGTGCTCGCCGGTGTCGACGACGACGGCACGGGCCCGCCCGGCCACCACGGTCGTGCCCTCGAAGACCATGCAGAACCGCTCCGCCACCGGGGCGCGGGGCGACGGATCCACCGACTTGTCCACCGGCAGCGACTCACCGGTGAGCGCCGACTCGTCCACCTCCAGGCCGTCCTCCCACAGCAGCCGCGCGTCGGCGGGTACCACGTCGTCCGCCTTCAGCTCGATCACGTGGCCGGGGTGCAGCTTGGCCGCGTCCACGATCCGCGGCTCACCCTCCCTCGCGAACTCCGCGCTGTCCGGGCCTAGTTGCTCCTCGGTGACCCGGGCCTTCTGCTTCTGCTCCGCCAGCAGCCCGGACAGCGCCCGCTCGGCGCGCAGCCGTTGGAAGCCGCCGACCAGCGCGTTCAGGTCGAGGGCGCCGACGACGAGCAGCGCGTCGACGACCGAGCCGAGGATCGCGGAGGCGGCCGAGCCCACCGCGAGGACCGGGGTGAGCGGATCGTCCAGCTCCCCGCGTACGGCGCGGGCCAGCTGCCACGACCAGCGGACCGGGGCCAGCACGGGCACCCGGCCCGCCCGGTCGGCGGCGGCGCGCAGCCGGGCGGTGGCCTGCTCCACGGCGGTCGGCTCGGGCTCGCGCTCCCGCTCCAGCCGGTCCCGTACGTCGCCCGGGTCCAGCGCGTGCCACGCCACCCGGGCCCGGGGGTGCGGGGCGCGGGCCATCGCCACGCCGATCGCGGCCCGCGTTCCGGACAGCAGCGCCACCGCCGCGCTCGCGTCCACCGGCGCGTGCCGCATCCCCAGCAGCGACGACACGCCGCCCCGGCTCCTGCCGCGCGCCTCGCCGACCGCCACCAGCAGTCCGGACAGCGCGGCCCCGGACCGGGCCAGCGTCTGCGACCGGCGCCCGACCGCCCGCGCGACCGGCACCGCCCGCAGCACCCGCCACACGTCGGCGAGCCCCTGCGGTGCGAGCACGTCCGCGCCCCAGGCCACCGGGCAGTCCGCGTCGGCCAGCGCGACGGCCACGTCCCCGGCGAGCAGCCCGGCCGACACGGAGTCGTCGTCGCCGGGCAGCGGCCGTACGACGGTGAGGACGCCGCCCTCGGCGCGCAGTTCCGCCACGACGTCCGCGAGCGGGCGCCGGGCGGCGACGACCTGGTCGGCGAGGCCGGTGAAGTCGGCCAGCGCCGGGTCCTCGACCATGACCACGCGCAGTCCCGCGCGCCGCGCCGCGTCCAGCACGTCCTCGGTCCACGGGTCGGCGCCCGCGTCCGGCACGCGCAGCGCGCTGGGGTGCAGCACGACCGTGCGGACCATCTCCAGCTGCCGCAGCCGCCCGGGATCGCGCACGAGCACGCCGGTGCGGGACAGCGCGGCGCTCAGTACGGCGTGGAAGGCGGCGGGCCCGTAGCGCGCGGCCTTGGGCGAACCGGCGAGCAGCGCCTCGGCCGCCTCGGCCACGTCGTGCTTGACCAGCAGGGTCGCGGCGGCGCCCGCCACACTTCCCGCCGAGGCGTGGGCGGCGTAGTCCTGGGCCGGTGAGGTGCGCGGCGCCGGACGCAGCGCGGGTGCGGCGGGCAGGCTGTCCCGGCCGGGGACGCACAGCTGGTCGTGCACGACCTCGAAGGCGGCCCCGCGCGCCACCGCCTCCGTCAGCTGGCAGGCGCGCAGCGCCCCGTCGAGCACCAGCGAGGTGGGGCTCTGCCCGGCGCCGTGGACGGCGGCGTTGGCGGCGGCCAGCGCCACGTCCATGCGGTGCTCGCCCAGCCGCTCGCCCAGCCAGGCGCGGAAGGCCGGGTTCTCGCGCAGCAGCGTCGCCACGGCGGTGACCAGGCGGGGCGTGGGCGGCAGCCGCAGCCGCGCGCCGGTCACGGCGGCGGCGATGCCCAGCACGTCGGCTGCGAGCGCGGTCGCCGCGACCCGTACCGGGGCCGGGTCGCCGGGGTGGTCCGTCTCGTCCACCGGGTCGTCCGCGGCGGCGGGGGCGGCTTGGTCCGCCCGGGTGAGTCCGTGGCGTTCGGCGAGTTCGGTGGCGTGGTCCACGACGCGGTCGGTGAGCGTGTCCTCGGTCGCGGTCACCACGAGTCTGGCGAGACCGGTGTCCCAGTAGGCGAGCAGGACGTCCGGGTGCTCGGCCAGTGCCGCCGCCACCCGCCGCGCCACGCGCTCCGTACCGCCCGCCGCGCGTACCTCGTCCGTGGCGGCGGGCCGCAGCGCGAGGTGGGCCCGGGCTCCGGCCCGCCAGCCCGGCGATCCGCCGGGCAGCGCGGCGCGGGCCACCCGTGCCGCCCGCGCCGCGAAGTCGGCGCCGCGCACACCGGCCCGTGCGGTGCCCGCCGCCGCTCCGGCCGCGGCGCCCACGGCGGGCGCGGTACCGCGCGCGAGCAGCCGGGGACCGGCCAGCACCAGCCCCGTGACGGCGTCCTGGGAACGCGTCAGCAGTCCACCGACCATGGCGCTCCCTCAGCCGGACGAGCGGGTGCGCGACGCGGCGGCCGTCTTGCGGCCGCGGCCGCGGCTGCCGCCGGAGGCGGAGGGCCGACTGGAGGACGCCTTGGTCCCCGACTGGCTCCTGGCCCGAGTGGGGGACGCGGTCTTCTTCGCGGAGGTCTTCTTCGCGGAGGTCTTCTTCGCGGAGGTCTTCTTGGCGGCGGCCGACTTGCTCGCCGTGGACTTCTTCGCGGCGGCGGACCTGCCTGAGGTGGACTTGCTCGCCGTGGACTTGGCGGCGGCCTTCTTGGCGCCGGTGGTCCGCTTCGCCGCGGCCGCCTTCGTCCCGGCCGCGCCGGCCGTACCACTCTTCGCGGTACCCGCCTTCGCGGTGCCCGTCTTCGACGCGCCCGCCCTGGCGGTGGTCTTCCGGGCCGGCGTCCGGTCGGGCTTCGTGTCCGCGGCGCCCCGGGCCTCCCCCGCGTCACCGCCCTTGCCCGCGCTCCCGTTCCGGTCCTGCCCGCGCGGCTGCGTCAGCCAGGCCACCGCCGCTCCGGTGGCGGCCACCGGCCACTCCACCAGTCCGGCGACGCCCAGCACCCCGGCGCCCGTGTAGACGAGCACGCGCCGCCCGCGCGGCGACACCGCCCCGATCCTGTCCAGCGCGCCCTCGGCGGCCCTGCCCACCGTCCCGGCACCCGGCACCTTCCGCACCGCCGAAGCGGCCGCGTGCAACGGCCGCGGAAGTGTCCGCGCCGACTTCTGCTCAGCCATGACTCTTCGTCCTCGCCCTGTCCGTGCTGTGGGAACCCCGGGCCCGTGGAAGGCCTGGGAACATCACCTTCCGCACATCTCCGGGTTCCCGCACCTCGGGCACTCATCCGGACGATGTCGGTCCGCGTTCCAGGGCGATCGCGTGCAGCTTCTCCAGCCGCTCCCGGGAGACCTCGTCGGCCGGGGCGTACGTCACCATCCGGGGCCCCGGTTCCGGTCCGAGCCACAGGTCGGTGTGGTCGACGCGGATCCGGCCTACGTACCGGTTGAGGAACTCCTTGCGCTTGCCGCGGTGCGCGACCACCTCGTACCGCTCCCAGGCCTCGCGGAAGTCCGGCGACTGGGTGCGCAGCCGCTTGAGCAGCATCTTCCAGGCGGGCTCGGCGAGATGTCCGGCCATGGTCGCGCGGAACCGCGCCGCCATCAGCCGCTGGGTCTCCTCCAGGTGCACGATCGAGGACCGCCAGTCCTCGTGGGTGAAGCAGAGGATCATGCAGTTGCGGTCCTCGGGCGGTACCGCCTCCAGGTCGCACAGCAGCAGCCCGTACGTCCGGTTGTGGGCGAGGATGTCGTACCGGCTGTTCTGCACACAGGCGGGATACGGCTCGAACTGCTCGAGCAGGGCGCGCACCGCCGGGGTGATGGCCGGGCACACCGTCGCAGGCGTCGGGTCGACGGCCCCCGCCAGCCGGAAGAGGTGGGCGCGCTCGGTGGGGTCGAGCAGCAGGGCGCGGGCGAGGGCGTCGAGGACCTGCACGGAGACCTGGATGTCCCGGGCCTGCTCCAGCCAGGTGTACCAGGTGACGCCGACGGCCGAGAGCTGGGCGACCTCCTCGCGCCGCAGCCCCGGGGTCCGGCGCCGGCGTCCGCGGGGCAGCCCGACCTGCTCGGGGGCGATGCGCTCGCGGCGGCTGCGCAGGAAGGCGGCGAGTTCGTGCCGCCGGATCTCCGAGCCGGTGTCCCGGGGCGGGGACTGCACCGCCGTCTCCTGGCCCGTCGTGGTCGTCATGCCTCCATGGTGCCGCGTCCCGAACCCTGTTGCCAGGTACTTCTACTACCAGCATAAAGAGACTCTGGTACCACCCTGGAAAGGGTCGCAGGCTCGACCACGTGACCGAAACCATCACTTCACGTCCCGTCCGTACGGCACCCCCGGCGCCACCCGCGCTCGGCGGCCTCGGACTGTTCACGGTGCTGCTGGCCGCGGCACTCCCGCTCGTCGACTTCTTCATCGTCAACGTCGCCCTGCCCACCATCGGCGCGGACCTCTCCGCGAGCGAGGCGGTCCTGGAACTCGTCGTCGCCGGGTACGGGGTGGCGTACGCCGTCCTGCTGGTCCTGGGCGGCCGGCTCGGCGACCTCTTCGGCCGGCGCCGCCTGTTCCTGGGCGGCATGGCGGCCTTCGGGCTGACCTCGCTGGCCTGCGGTCTCGCGCCGGACGCCTGGACGCTGGTGGCGGCACGGGTGGCGCAGGGCGCCTCGGCCGCCGCGATGCTGCCGCAGGTGCTGGCGACCATCCAGGCGACCACCTCCGGTCCCCGGCGTGCGAAGGCCATGGGCCTGTACGGGGCGACGGCCGGCCTGTCGATGGTGGCCGGGCAGATCCTGGGCGGCGTCCTGGTGGCCGCCGACATCGCGGGCACCGGCTGGCGTTCCGTCTTCCTGGTGAACGTCCCGGTCGTCCTCGTGGGCCTGTTCCTCGCCGCCCGCGCGGTCCCGGAGACCCGTTCCGCGCACCCCGAGCCGGTGGACGTCCCCGGCACCTTCCTGCTGGCCGCCTCGATCCTGACCCTGCTGGTCCCGCTCACCGAGGGCCGGGCGGCGGGCTGGCCGCTGTGGACCTGGCTGTCGCTGGCGGCGTTCCCGTTCGTGGCGGCGGCGTTCTTCGCGGTGGAGCGCCGGGCGGACCGCGCGGGCCGTACGCCGCTGGTCCCGCCGAGCCTGTTCGCGATCGTGTCGCTGCGCCGCGGCCTGCTGCTCATCGTGCCGTTCTCGATCGGCTTCAGCGGCTTCATGTTCGTCATCGCGGTGGCGTTGCAGCAGGGCGCGGGTCTGGGCCCGGTGGCCGCGGGTCTGGCCCTGGCCCCGCTCGCGGTGGTGTTCTTCCTCTTCTCCCTCGCCGGTCCCCGGCTGGTCACCCGCTACGGCACCCGCGTGGTGCCGACCGGCGCCGCCCTCCAGGGGCTGGGCCTGGCCCTGATGACGCTGGCCGCGTGGCGTTCCTGGCCCGACCTCGGCCTGGTCGAACTCCTGCCGGGCGCGGCGGTCGCGGGCGCGGGCCAGGCGCTCCAGCTCCCGGTCGTCCTCCGGCTGGTCCTCTCGGAGGTGCCCGCCGAACGCGCCGGCGTGGGCAGTGGCGTCATGGTCACCACCCAGCAGTCGTCGCTGGCCCTGGGCGTGGCCACCCTGGGCACGCTGTTCCTGTCGCTGACCCCGGGCATGGGCATGCGGGACGCCCTGGTGACGACGCTGCTGGTGCAACTGGCGGCGGTTGCCCTGACCGGCCTGCTGAGCCTGCGCCTCCCCCGGACGATCGCCTGACGACCACCCGATCCACACCCGCCACTTGGTCCAGACCTCTTGACGAAAGGTCTGGACCAAACCACTGTCATGCCTACGACACAAGTCGACTCCCCCTCACCGAACCCCCACCGGGAGGCCCGGCATGATCCGCCGCACGTTCCGTCCACTGACCGCCGCACTGGCGGCCACCGTTCTGGTCCCCCTGGGCGTCGCCACCGCGTCCGCCGCCCCCACCGGCACCGCCCCCGCCCCGGCCGCCGACACCTGCGCCGTGAAGTCCAAGCCCGCCGGCAAGGTCCTCCAGGGCTACTGGGAGAACTGGGACGGCGCCGCCAACGGCGTCCACCCGCCCTTCGGCTGGACCCCGATCACCAACCCCCAGATCGCCGCCCACGGTTACAACGTTCTCAACGCGGCCTTCCCGGTGATCCGCTCCGACGGGACGGCGCTGTGGGAGGACGGCATGGACGCGGGCGTGAAGGTGGCGACGCCCGCCGAGATGTGCGCGGCCAAGGCGTCCGGGCAGACGCTGCTGCTCTCCATCGGCGGCGCGACGGCCGGCATCGACCTCAACTCGACCGCGGTCGCGGACCGTTTCGTCGACACGATCGTGCCGATCCTCAAGAAGTACAACTTCGACGGCATCGACATCGACATCGAGACCGGCCTGACCGGCAGCGGCAACATCAACCAGCTCTCCACGTCCCAGGCCAACCTGATCCGCGTCATCGACGGCGTACTGGCCCGCATGCCCGCGGGCTTCGGCCTCACGATGGCCCCGGAGACGGCGTACGTCACCGGCGGCAGCGTCGTCTACGGCTCGATCTGGGGCGCGTACCTGCCGATCATCAAGAAGTACGCGGACAACGGCCGCCTGTGGTGGCTGAACATGCAGTACTACAACGGCAGCATGTACGGCTGTTCCGGCGACTCCTACGCGGCCGGCACCGTGCAGGGCTTCACCGCCCAGACCGACTGCCTGAACAAGGGCCTGGTCATCCAGGGCACGACGATCCGGGTGCCCTACGACAAGCAGGTCCCGGGCCTGCCCGCCCAGCCCGGCGCGGGCGGCGGCCACATGTCACCGTCCCTGGTCTCCCAGGCCTGGAACCACTACAACGGCTCCCTCAAGGGCCTGATGACCTGGTCCCTCAACTGGGACGGCGCGAAGAACTGGACCTTCGGCGACAACGTGAAGTCCCTGCAGGGCCGCTGAGCCGGGGGCTGAGCCTGTAATACAGGCCCCCGAAACGCCGAAACGCCCACCCCCCGCCCGACCGAGTCGGGTGGTGGGTGGGCATGGATCCCGGGGGTCCAGGGGGCGGAGCCCCCTGGTACCTCAACGCAAACGGACGTTCAGCAGCCAACCAGCCGAGAGGCGAGGTACCCCTCGATCTGGTCCAGCGACACACGCTCCTGCTTCATGGTGTCCCGCTCGCGAACGGTCACCGCGTTGTCGTCCAGCGTGTCGAAGTCGACGGTCACACAGAACGGCGTCCCGATCTCGTCCTGACGCCGGTAACGGCGCCCGATCGCGCCCGCGTCGTCGAACTCGATGTTCCAGTGCTGCCGCAGCGCCTGCGCCAGCCCCTTCGCCTTCGGTGACAGGTCGGGGTTGCGGGACAGCGGCAGCACGGCGACCTTCACCGGGGACAGCCGCGGGTCGAGCCGCAGCACCGTGCGCTTCTCCAGCTTGCCCTTGGCGTTCGGCGCCTCGTCCTCGATGTACGCGTCGAGCAGGAAGGCGAGCATCGCGCGCCCGACACCGGCCGCCGGCTCGATGACGTACGGCGTCCAGCGCTCCTGGGCCTCCTGGTCATAGTAGGAGAGGTCATGGCCGGAGGCCTTGGCGTGCGAGGAGAGGTCGTAGTCGGTCCGGTTGGCGACACCCTCCAGCTCGCCCCACTCACTGCCGCCGAACTGGAAGCGGTACTCGATGTCGGCGGTGCGCTTGGAGTAGTGGGAGAGCTTCTCGGCGGGGTGCTCGTACCACCGCATGTTCTCCTCGCGCAGGCCGAGACCGGTGTACCAGTTCCAGCGCTGCTCCATCCAGTACTCCTGCCACTTCTCGTCCTCGCCCGGCTTGACGAAGAACTCCATCTCCATCTGCTCGAACTCGCGGGTGCGGAAGATGAAGTTGCCGGGCGTGATCTCGTTGCGGAAGGACTTGCCCATCTGGGCGATGCCGAACGGCGGCTTGCGGCGCGAAGTGGTCTGCACCTGGGCGAAGTTGGTGAAGATGCCCTGGGCGGTCTCGGGCCGCAGGTAGGCGACGGAGCCGCTGTCCTGGGTGGGGCCGAGGTGGGTGGAGAGCAGACCGGAGAACTGCTTGGGCTCGGTGAAGGTGCCCTTGTTGCCGCAGTTGGGGCAGTTGAGGTCGGCCAGACCGTTCTCGGGGGCGTGGCCCTTCTTCTCCTCGTACGCCTCCTCCAGGTGGTCCGCGCGGAACCGCTTGTGGCAGGAGGTGCACTCGGTCAGCGGGTCCGTGAAGGTGGCGACGTGACCGGAGGCCACCCAGACCTCGGGGGCCAGGATCACGGAGGAGTCGAGACCGACGACGTCCTCGCGCGAGGTGACCATGTAGCGCCACCACTGGCGCTTGAGGTTCTCCTTGAGCTCGACACCCAGCGGACCGTAGTCCCAGGCGGCGCGCTGACCGCCGTAGATCTCACTGCACGGGAATACGAAGCCACGGCGCTTGCTCAGGCTGACGATGGTGTCGATCTTGTCGGCGGCCACGGTGCTCTCTTCATTACGACGACGGGCGACGAAGCGAGATGCTTCCAGAGAATGCTTCAGGTTACCGGCGTGGGCCGCCCCTCGGCCAAATCGGGGCCTCCCAGCTGCGGAATCGCCCGCTTGTTGACAACGGTTTCCATATTTGTTGAAAATGAGTGTCATGAACGTACGACGACGCCGTATCTCCGGCATAGCAGTCACCGCGGCCACCGCGCTCGGCCTCGGGACCCTCTCCGCCTGCTCCAGCGACAGCTCGGCGGCGGGCAATACCGACAAGTTCGACGTCGTCGCGTCGTTCTACCCCATGGAGTACCTCGCCGAGCAGATCGGCGGGGACCACGTGAACGTCACCACGCTCACCGAGCCCGGCCAGGAGCCGCACGACCTGGAGCTGAGCGCCAGGCAGACCGCCCGGATGGGCGAGGCTGACGCGGTGCTCTACCTGAAGTCCCTGCAGCCGGCCGTGGACGAGGCCGTCGGCCAGTCCGACGTGAAGACCAAGATCGACGCGGCCTCGCTGACGAAGCTCGAGGACCACGGGAACGTGGAGCACGACCACGGCGGCGAGGAGCACGCGGACGAGCACGCCGAGGAGGAGCACGCCGAGGGCGGGGAGCACGCGCTCGACCCGCACGTCTGGCTGGACCCGGTGAAGTACGCCGAGATCGCCGCGGGCGTCGCCCATGCCTTCGAGAAGGCCGACCCGGACCACGCCGACGACTACCGCAAGAACGCCGAGGCGCTGGCGAAGAAGCTGAGCGGCCTGGACACGGCGTACAAGGACGGCCTGAAGAACACCGCCACCAAGGTCTTCTTCACCAACCACGCCGCCTTCGGCTACCTCGCCGAGCGCTACGGCCTCACCCAGGAGGCCATCAACGGCCTCGACCCGGAGAGCGAGCCCAGCCCCGCCCGGATCAAGGAGCTCCAGCAGGAGGCCAGGGCCGACGGCGTGACCACCGTCTTCTACGAGACACTGGTGTCCGACAAGACCGCGAAGACCCTCGCCAAGGACGCGGGCCTGAAGACGGACGTCCTCGATCCGCTGGAGGGCATCACCGACAAGTCCAAGGGCGAGGACTACGTCGGGGTCATGGAGTCCAACCTCAAGGCGCTCGAAACCGCCCTCGGCGCCAAGTAAGCAGTACCACCCGCAGTTCGATCGTTACGGAGGACATCGTGAGCGACGAGTCCGTCATATCCCTGCGCGGCGTCCGCGCCGAGCTGGGCTCACGCCCCGTCCTGCGTGGCATCGACCTCACCGTGCGGCGCGGCCAGGTGGTCGCGCTGCTCGGCGCCAACGGCTCGGGCAAGTCCACGGCCGTGCGCACGATCATCGGCCAGGTGCCGGTCACGGACGGGGAGATCGAGCTGTTCGGCACCCCCAGGCGCCACTTCCGCGACTGGGCGCGCGTGGGCTACGTCCCGCAGCGCACCACGGCCGCGGGCGGCGTCCCGGCCACGGTGACCGAGGTGGTCTCCTCGGGCCGGCTCTCCCGGGCCCGCTTCGGCGTCCTGCGCAAGGCCGACCACGAGGCCGTACGCCGCGCCCTCGGCCTGGTCGGCATGGCGGACCGCGCCAAGGATTCGGTGAACGCCCTCTCCGGCGGCCAGCACCAGCGCGTGCTGATCGCCCGCGCGCTCGCCGCCGAACCCGAACTGCTGATCATGGACGAGCCGATGGCGGGCGTCGACCTGGCCAGCCAGGAGGTGCTGGCCGAGACGCTGCGGGCGCAGGTGGCGGCCGGGGCGACCGTCCTCCTCGTCCTGCACGAGCTGGGCCCCCTGGAGCCGCTGATCGACCGGGCCGTGGTGCTCCGCGACGGCTGCGTCCTGCACGACGGCCCGCCGCCCGAGGCCGTCGGCCAGCACGCGCTGCCCGGCCACGACCACGTCCACCCGCACGCACCCGCGGGCGCCGAACCGATC
Source organism: Streptomyces sp. NPDC034099 (assembly GCF_055575415.1). Taxonomy (NCBI): domain Bacteria; kingdom Bacillati; phylum Actinomycetota; class Actinomycetes; order Kitasatosporales; family Streptomycetaceae; genus Streptomyces; species Streptomyces sp. NPDC034099. Next base: position 285,319 of record NZ_JBVISR010000002.1, read on the forward strand.
CGCACCGGCCTGCTGAGCTGAGAAGGCGACGACCATGGAAATCCTGAACTACGCCTTCATGCAGCGGGCGCTGCTCGCGGCCGTCCTGGTCGGCATCACCGCCCCGGCCATCGGCATCTACCTGGTCCAGCGCCGCCAGGCCCTCATGGGCGACGGCATCGGCCACGTGGCGATGACCGGCGTCGGCCTCGGCTTCCTGCTCTCCTGGTCCCCGGTCTGGATGGCGACGCTGGTCTCCGTCCTCGGCGCGGTCCTCATGGAGCTGATCCGCTGGTACGGCAGGACCCGCGGCGACATCGCCCTCGCCATGCTCTTCTACGGCGGCATGGCGGGCGGCGTGATGTTCATCAACCTCGCGCCGGGCGGCTCCAACGCCAACCTCACCTCGTACCTCTTCGGCTCCCTGTCGACGGTCTCCGAGTCCGACGTCACCGCGATCTGCCTGCTGGCCGCCTTCGTGGTCCTCGTCACCGTCGGCCTGCGCCGACAGCTGTTCGCCGTCAGCCAGGACGAGGAGTTCGCCCGGGTCACCGGCCTGCCGGTCCGTGCGCTGAACCTGCTGACGGCCGTCACGGCGGCGGTCACGGTGACGGTCGCGATGCGCGTCGTCGGCCTGCTGCTGGTGTCGGCGCTGATGGTGGTCCCGGTGGCCGCCGCGCAGCAGCTCACCCGCAGCTTCGCCGCCACCTTCGCGGTCTCCGTCGCGCTCGGTGTGTGCGTGACCATCGGCGGCACGGTCACCTCGTACTACCAGGACGTGCCGCCCGGCGCGACGATCGTGCTGCTCACCATCGGCGCGTTCATCCTGCTGAGCGTGCTGGCCGCCCCGCTGGCCCGGCGACGCGCGCGGGCACTCGCCGCCGCGCAACCTGCCGCGGATCCGGCGGAGTGCAAGATTCCGGCCACCAGGGGGGCCGCCGACGAGGTCGGCGTCTGACCGCGGGCGAACCGGGCTGGCACAATGGCCCGGCAAGCCGCGAAGACGTGAGGAGGAATCCAGTGACCACCGCTGGACCGCCCGTGAAGGGCCGCGCCACCCGGCAGCGGGCTGCCGTGTCGGCCGCCCTCCAGGAGGTCGAGGAGTTCCGCAGCGCGCAGGAGCTCCACGACATGCTCAAGCACAAGGGCGACGCGGTCGGGCTCACCACGGTCTACCGCACCCTGCAGTCCCTCGCCGACGCCGGCGAGGTCGACGTCCTGCGCACCGCCGAGGGCGAGTCCGTCTACCGGCGCTGCTCCACCGGCGACCATCACCACCACCTGGTCTGCCGCGCCTGCGGCAAGGCCGTCGAGGTGGAGGGCCCCGCGGTGGAGAAGTGGGCCGAGGCCATCGCGGCGGAGCACGGCTACGTCAACGTCGCCCACACGGTGGAGATCTTCGGCACCTGCGCCGACTGTGCGGTGGCCTCCGGCGGTTGAGCGGGTGGGGCCGGGGATGCCCCCGGGCCCCGTATCGGCCTGAACGGCCTCGTCCTCAAACTCCCCCAGAGGGGGTACCCCCAGACGGGCTGGTTTTGCCGCCCGGGGCTTACTGGGTACTGCGGCCTTCCATGGCCAGAAGCTCCTCGTTGGGGATGGCGCCACCGAAGCGGCGGTCGCGGGAGGCGAACTCCAGACAGGCCCGCCACAGGTCGCGCCGGTCGAAGTCCGGCCACAGGACGTCCTGGAAGACCATCTCCGCGTACGCGCTCTGCCAGATCAGGTAGTTCGACGTCCGCTGCTCCCCGCTCGGCCGCAGGAACAGGTCCACGTCCGGCATGTCCGGGTAGTACAGGTACTTCGCGAGCGTCTTCTCGTTCACCTTCGACGGATCGAGCTTCCCGGCCCGTACGTCCTCGGCGAGGGCCTGCGCCGCGTCGGCGATCTCGGCCCGTCCGCCGTAGTTCATGCAGAAGTACAGCGTGAGCCGGTCGTTGTCCTTGGTCTGCTCCTGCGCGACCTGGAGTTCCTTGGCCACCGACTTCCACAGTTTGGGCATCCGCCCCGCCCAGCGCACCCGCACCCCCAGCTCGTCGAGGGTGTCGCGGGACTTGCGGATGAAGTCGCGGTTGAAGTTCATCAGGAACCGCACCTCCTCCGGCGAGCGCTTCCAGTTCTCGGTGGAGAAGGCGTACAGGGAGATGTTCCCGACGCCCATCTCGATCGCGCCCTGGAGCACGTCCATGACCTGCTCGGCACCGACCTTGTGGCCCTCGGTGCGCGGCAGCCCGCGCTCCTTGGCCCAGCGTCCGTTGCCGTCCATGACGATCGCCACATGCTCCGGAACCAGCTCGCCGAGCTTCGGGGGCCGCGCACCGGACGGGTGCGGCTCCGGCGTCCTGTACTCCCGGCGCTGCCGCCCCAGAATCCCGCGTACGGCCATGTGTCTCTCGTCTCCTCGTGCAGTTCTTGCTGTCTTGCTGTCTTGCTAGGACTTCTCGACGTAGCGCAGGGAGCGCAGACCGCGCTCCAGGTGCCAGTGCAGGTACGCGGACACCAGCCCGCTCCCCTCCCGGACGTACCGCGGCTCGCACGCGTCCGCCGTCCCCCAGTCCCCTGCCAGCAGCGCCCCGAGCAGTTCCAGGGCCTGCGGCGAGGGTACGACGCTGCCGGGCACCCGGCAGTCGACGCAGACGGAACCGCCCGAGCCGACCGAGAAGAACCGGTTCGGACCGGGCAGGCCGCACTTCGCGCAGTCCCCGAAGGTCGGGGCGTACCCGTTCACGGCCAGCGAGCGCAGCAGGAACGCGTCGAGCACCAGGTTCGGCGCGTGCTCGCCCCGGGCGAGGGTCCTGAGCGCGCCGACCAGCAGCAGGTACTGCTGCACCGCCGGCTCGCCCTCGTGGTCGGTGAACCGCTCGGCCGTCTCCAGCATGGCGGTCCCGGCGGTGTACCGAGCGTAGTCGGTGACGATCCCGCCACCGTAGGGAGCGATCGTCTCGCTCTGCGTGCACAGCGGCAGTCCGCGCCCGACCAGCTCGCTGCCCTTCGAGAAGAACTGCACGTCCACGTGCGAGAACGGCTCCAGCCGGGCGCCGAACTTCGACTTCGTGCGCCGCACCCCGCGCGCCACGGCGCGTACGCGCCCGTGACCGCGCGTGAGCAGGGTGATGATCCGGTCCGCCTCACCCAGCTTCTGGGTGCGCAGCACGATGCCGTCGTCGCGGAACAGACTCATGCCGCCCATTCTCGCGCATGCTTCAAGGGACCTCGCCACGGCTCCGGGCGTTGGTGTACGCCGTCGCCGCGCTGAGCCGCTCGGACGGGGTGGCGTGGCGTACGTCACCCGGCTCGGCGTCCCACTCCCGCCCGCCGCCGTACGGCCGCATCTGCACGTACGGCCCCTCGTGCCCCATGACGACACCGACCCGTCCACTGCGGGTGTCCACGGCGTAGACCCCGACGGGCGGCGTCGTCGTCATCGCAGTACCGCCGCGAGGCGCCGCGCGGTCTCCACGGAACACCGGCCCAATTCGACCAGTGGGCACGGTGCCTCCCGCGCAAGACTCACCGGGTCGAGCCCGAGTGAGGGCAGAGTAATTCCTGCCTCCGCGAGCGCCGCGCGCAATTCTTTCACCGTGTCCTCCGCTCCTTCGACGCAGAGCGCCGAGTGCCGTGCTTCCATGGCGTTCCCTTCCCTTTACGGTTTCACTCTTCGTGTCCCCAGAATGCCGCGACGTGCCTACACTCGGCAGGAGTACGTGCACTACAAGTGCGGGTCAGCGCAGGGGGGTTGGTCATGGCCAATGGTTCACGGCAGGCCGCGTGGGAGTTCTTCGGAACGGAACTGAAACGTCGGCGAGAGGACGCCGGAATCACCCAAGTGGAGCTGGGCGCGCGGGTATTCGTCTCCGGGGGCTACATCGGCCAGTTCGAACAGGCAATTCGGAAACCACAGTTGGACGTGGCCCAGCGGATCGACGAGGCGCTGCAAACCGACGGTATTTTCGAGCGCCTGTGCAGGAAGCTGATTGATGATCCGCGGTATGCGGATTACTTCGCCGGGGTGGTCGAGCTGGAGCGGCTGGCATCGACGGTCTGCGACTTCGAACCGACCGTGATTCCCGGGCTCCTCCAGACACCCGCCTATGCCAGGGCTCTGACCCTGGCGACACATCCGTTCGCGGCCGACGAGTTCATCGAGGACAGGGTTGCGGCCCGCATGGAACGGTCACGCATCCTCGACGACGCTACACGCCCCGTGTATTGGGCGGTGGTGCACGAGACCGTGCTCCACGTGCCTGTCGGTGGTCCTGAAGTGACGGCGCAGACGCTGGAACACATGAGCGTGCTGGCTGCCGAACGCAAGGTACTGCTCCAAGTCCTCCCCTTCTCCGCGGGAGCCCCGGCCAACAGCGGCTCCCTGCGGCTCATGGAGTTCGTGGACGCCCCACCGACCGCCTATACAGAGACATCGTTTTCCGGAAGCCTGTTGGACGATCCGGCGGTGGTGCACCGTGCCCGCCGAGCCTACGATCTGATCAGGGGCGCCGCACTGTCGCCGGAGGCGTCCCTCGCCCTGGTCCGATCGGCGGCTGAGGAATTCAGACGATGCGCGAGTACGACCTGAGCGACGCCCGCTGGCGCAAGAGCACGTACAGCAACGGCGACGGCGGCAACTGCCTCGAAGTCGCCCACGGTGTCCCCGGCGTTATACCCCTCCGGGACAGCAAGGTGACCGACGGTCCCGTGATCGTCGTCGGGTCGGCGGCCTGGACGGAGTTCGTCCGCACCGTTGTTCAGTCCTGCGAACCGGGTGTCTGAACAACTGGTCCGGCGCTTGAGTGAACCCCATGTTCACGCGCCGATCCGCCCTCGCCCTGTCCGCAGCCGTCGCGACGGTCCTGACGCTGTCCGCCTGCGGCGGCGATGACGGGCAGGCGGCCGACGACCGGAAACCGACCCGGGCCGCTTCCTCCGCCCAGGCGGATTCGGCCCAGCCGTCGGCGGCCGCCTCCTCCGACAAGCCCGCGACCCCGGCGGAGCTGATGCCGGCCTACCGGGTCGCCTACGGCATGAGCAGCTCCCCGATGTGCAGCCACGTCGCCTGGGACGACCCCGGGTGCGGAGCGGACCTCACCGCTGCCGGAGAGCTCGCCGGTGCCATGGCCGAGAGCATCGAGCGGGACTTCCCCGACGGTCAGTACACCGACGTCGAGGACTCCGCGAGGCAGGTGGTGAAGGCGGTGAACACCGTCCGCAAGCTCGGCTGCTACGGCATGGGCTCCACGCCGCCCAAGACCGACTCGGCCAAGCTGCGGGAGCTGTGCCCCTCGATGAGCACCATCGCCTCCCTCGCCTGGCTCAACTTCGAGAGCAACGTGACCCTCCCCTAGCCCGCGCGGCGCTCCCTAGGGGGTAACCCCCCGTAAATATCGGGTTGTTGCCCGGATGTGACGGCCCCAGGGCTTCCGCGAGGCTCCTCCCATGACGCAGCGCAAGCGAAGCAGAAGCATCCGCAACGCCGCCATCGTCGGCGTGTCCACCGCCCTCCTCGGCGTCACCGCTCCGGTGACCGCCTCCGCGGCGGGCGGGAGTGCACCCGAAGTCCTCACCTGGTCCGCCTGCGAGGGCGCCGGTCTCGACCCCCGGCAGGAGTGCGCCACCCTCGACGTGCCGATGGACTACGCCGACCCCGACGGCCCCCGCATCGAGATGGCCGTCTCCCGCATCCCCGCCGAGAAGCCGGACGCCCGGCGCGGGGCCCTGCTGCTCATCGCCGGCGGGCCGGGCGGGTCGAGCCTGAACGACCCCTCGGGGAAGGGGCAGAAGATCCCCCAGGACGTCCGCGACACCCACGACCTCATCGGGTTCGCCCCGCGCGGGCTCGCGCCGTCCACTCCGGTCAGCTGCGGGCTGGAGTACGGCGACCTCGCCACCTCCAAGCTCCGGCCCTGGCCCGCCCCCGACGGCTCGGTGGACGGGAACATGACCACCGCCCGGCGCATGGCCGACGCCTGTGCGCGCAACGGCGGTGAGCTGATCAAGCACCTCAGCACCGCCAACGAGGCCCGCGACATCGACCGCCTCCGGGCCGCGCTGGGCGAGCGGCGGATCTCCGCGTGGGGCGTGTCGTACGGGACGTATGTCGGGGCGGTGTACGCCCAGTTGTTCCCGCACCGCACCGACCGGTTCGTGCTGGACAGCGTCGACAACCCCGTCCCGGCCCGCGTCAACCGCGCCTGGCTCGCGGCGCACGAGCAGGGGGTCGAGGACACCTTCCCGCACTTCGCCGCGTGGGCGTCGGAGCCCGGCAATCCCGACCGCGTGGCGGACCGGGCCGCCGACGTACGGCCGATGTTCCTGAGCCTCGCCGCCCGGCTGGACCGCGAGCCCATCCCGTGGCCCGGCGCCAATCCCGAGGAGCTGAACGGCAACGTGCTGCGCCAGACCATGCTGGACAGCTTCGCCGCCCCCAGCCGCTACCCGACGCTCGCCAGGCTGATGCGGGCCGCGGCCGAGGGCACCGTGCCGCCCGCGCCGCAGGCGCCGCCCGAGGCGGTGCTGCAGAACGTCGCGGCCGTGGGCGCCGGGGTGCTCTGCAACGACGTGGCCTGGCCCACGGACCCGGCCGGGTACGCGAAGGACGTCGCCGAGAGCCGCGCCAAGTATCCGCTCACCGCCGGGATGCCCCGCAACGCGATGCTCTGCGCGGCCTGGCCGTACCCGCCGCGCGAGGCGCCGGTGCGGATCACCGACCGGGGGCCGTCCAACGTGCTGCTCGTCCAGAACGAGCGGGACGTCAACACCCCGCACTCCGGCGCGCTGCGGATGCGGGAAGCCCTCGGCCGGCGCGCGGTCATGGTGACCGTGGACTCCACCGGGCACGACGCCTACCTGGCCAACGGCAACGCCTGCGGGGACGCCACGGTCTCCCGGTTCCTGGCGACCGGGCAGCGGCCGGGCCGGGACGTCTACTGCGGCTGATCCGCGCCCGGCGTGACCAGGCCCGACTCGTACGCCACGATGACCAGTTGGGCCCGGTCCCTCGCCTCCAGCTTGCCCATGATGCGGCTGACGTGGGTCTTCGCGGTGAGCGGGCTCAGGCCCAGGGCCTCGGCGATCTCCGTGTTGGTCAGGCCCCGGGCCACCAGGGTGAGGACCTGGCGTTCCCGGTCCGAAAGGCAGTCGGGGCCGGATCCGGGCGGGTGGAGGACGGAGGGGCTGCGCAGGAAGCGTTCGATCAGGCGGGCCGTCGGGCCGGGTGAGAGGAGGGCGTCGCCCGCCGTCACCGTGCGGATGGCGTCCAGGAGTTCGGCGGGCTTGGTGTCCTTGACCAGGAATCCGGAGGCGCCCGCGCGCAGTGCCTCCACGATGTTCTCGTCGGTGTCGTAGGTGGTGAGGACCAGCACCTTCACGCCCGCCAGGTCCTCGTCGGCGGCGATCAGCCGGGTCGCCTCGATGCCGTCCAGGTCGGGCATGCGGACGTCCATGACGACGAGGTCGGCGCGTGAGGCGCGGGCCAGTTGCACGGCCTCGCGGCCGGTGCCGGCCTCACCGACGACCTCCATGTCGGGGGCCGACGCCACCAGCAGGGCGAACGCCGCGCGGACGAGGTTCTGGTCGTCCGCCAGCAGCACGCGTATCGTCATCCGGCTCTCTCCGAGGTGATCGTCGTGGTCGTCGTCAGGGGTGTGGCGGGGGTCGGCAGGACCGCCGTCACCTCGAAGCCGGCGGCGTCCTGCCGCGGTCCGGCGTCGAGTGTCCCACCCACGCTGCGGGCCCGCTCCCGCATGCCGACGAGACCGAAGCCGGGGGTACCGGCCGGGTCGGGTCCGGTGCCGTCGTCGGTGACGGACAGGCGCAGGACGCCCGGCCCGGCGCGCACCTCGACGCGCACGGACGGCTTCGGCCCCGCGTGCCGTACGGCGTTGGTCAGCGCCTCCTGCGTGATGCGGTAGACGGCGGCACCGACCGCGGGCGGGACGTCGCCGGAGGCCACCGACAGGTCCACCCGCGCTCCGGCGAGCCGGGCGCTCTCCGCCAGGTCGGACAGGCCGTGCAGGCCGGGCAGCGGGCCGCGGGCGTCGGGGACGCCGGTGGTGTCCTGGGCCCTGAGCACTTCGAGGGTGGTGCGCAGTTCGCCGCGCGCGGAGCGGCAGGTCTCGGCGATGTCGTCGAGGGCCTTGGCGACGGCCGTCCGGTCCAGGCGCTCGGGGTCGGCGGTCAGCACGTGGGCGGCGACCGAGGTCTGCACGCCGATGAGGGTGATGCTGTGCGCCAGCAGGTCGTGCAGGTCCCGGGCGACGCGCAGGCGTTCCTCGGCGACGCGGCGCCGGGCCTCCTCCTCGCGGGTGCGTTCGGCGCGCTCGGCGCGCTCCACGATGGAGGCGACGTACTGGCGGTAGTAGCGGACGTCGATGCCGCAGAAGAGGACGGCGATGACCCAGCCCGAGATCCGGATCAGCTCGATGGCCTGGTGGGTGTTGACGGTGAGCATGACGCTCACCGACGCGGTGAGGACCACGGTGCCGGTCACGATGGTGCGCAGGGGGCGGCCGGTGACGGCCAGCGTGTACAGCGCCACGTAGGAGGCGGGACCCACCGCGGTGTGGTTGTTCTCCATCGCGTGGTACGGCCCGACCACGGCGAACAGCACCGCCAGCACCAGCAGCGGATGGCGCCGCCGCCACACGATCGGGACGTGCGCGGCGACCAGCAGCGTCCAGCCCAGGGCGTCCGGGCGGCGGCCCTCGTCGGTGAACAGCGCCAGGCAGACGGCCCCGAGGAGGAGGACTCCCGCGAGCACGGCGTCGTTGCGGGTGCCGTGGGGGGCGGTGAGCGGGTCGCGGTTGATCGCGGCGATGATCCGCTCGCCCCTGCGGGTCCGGGCGGTCCGCCCGGGCGTCGTCGCTGTCGTCGTGGTCGGCTGCACGCGTCCATCCTCCGTGGCGGGTGCGCCCCTCCGGGAGGGGAGGGGTGCACTCCGGTTGTTCGGCGGTTCAGACACCGACGGGTTCGCGCTCTCCCGTCGGCGCCGCTCCCTCCGGCTCCCGGGACAGCCGCCCCGGCCACCACACCCGGCGCCGCAGCGCGACGCTCGCGCTGGTGACCAGGTAGGTGCGGACGAGGAAGGTGTCGAGCAGGACGCCGACCGCGATGACGAAGCCCAGCTCGACCAGCTGCACCATCGGCATGCTGGTGAGCACGGCGAAGGTGGCCGCGAGGACCAGTCCGGCCGAGGCGATGACGCCGCCGGTGGTGCGCAGCGCGGAGAGGGCGGCCTCGGTGGGTCCGGCGCCGCTCAGGGCCTCCTCGCGCATCCGGTGCATCAGGAAGATGCCGTAGTCGACGCCGAGGGCGACCAGGAAGACGAAGGACAGCAGGCCGAGCCCGGGGTCGGTGCCCTCGAAGCCGAAGAGGGGGCCGAAGACGAGCCCGCCGATGCCGAGGGCCGCGCCCCACACGGCGACGACGGCGGCCACCAGGATCAGCGGCGCGACCAGCGAGCGCAGCAGCACCGTGAGGATCAGCAGGACCGAGAGCAGCACGATCGGTACGACGATGGCGGTGTCCCGGGCGTTGGTGTCCTCCAGGTCGATCTGCTGGGCGCTGGGGCCGCCGACGTGGGAGCCGTCGAGCTTGTCGCGCAGCTCCGCGATGGTGGCGGTCTCGGCGGCGGACTGGGGCGGGGTGGAGGCCAGGACCGTCAGCTCGGTCCAGCCTCCGCCGCTGCGGCCGGCCTCGGCGCTCTCGACGCCGTCGGTGGCGCGGATCTCGGTGAGCGCGGCGTCGGCGCGGTCGGTGGGGCTGATGACGGTGATCGGCTGGGTGCCGGACTCGGGGAAGGCGTCGGCGAGCGTCTCCATCGCGGCGATCGCCTCGGGGCGGGTGGTGAAGGAGTCCTCCTGCTTGATGCTGCCGGGCAGGGCGAAGGCGCCCAGCGCGAGCGCGCCGAGCAGGACGGCGCCGCCCGCCAGGACGGTGCGGGGCCGCCGTTCGGCGGAGCTGCCCATCGCGGAGAACAGCGACCTGCGGGCCTTGGGGGTGCTGCCGTAGCGGGGCACCAGCGGCCAGAAGACGCGGCGGCCGAGCAGGACGAGGACCGCGGGGAGCAGGGTCAGCATGGCGGCCAGCGCGCACAGCACGCCGACGGTGCCGAGCGGGCCCATGCCCCGGCTGGAGTTGAGGTCGGCGGTGAGCAGGCACAGGAGCCCGGCGGCGACGGTGCCGGAGGAGGCGAGCACGGCGGGGCCGCAGCCGCGCAGGGCGGCGAGCATGGCGTCGTACGGCCGCTCCACGCGGCGCAGTTCCTCGCGGTAGCGCGAGACCAGCAGCAGCGCGTAGTCGGTGCCGACGCCGAAGACGAGGATGGTCATGATGCCGCTGGACTGGCCGGAGACGGCGGTGCCGAACATCTGGTTGAGGCCGTAGGCGACGCCCATGGAGAGGTAGTCGGCCATTCCGGCGACGGCGAGCGGGACGAGCCACAGGAAGGGACTGCGGTAGATGAGGATCAGGAGGAGGGCGACCACCGCGGCGGTGGTGTAGAGCAGCGGGCCGTCGAGGGAGTTGTAGACCTCGGAGGCGTCGGTGGCGAGCGCGCCCTCGCCGCCGACCTCGACGCCGAGTCCGTCTCCGCCCTCCGCGACGTCCCGCACCTCGTTGACGAGTGCGTCGCGGGCCTTCTCGTCCGTGCCGGGTTCGTTGGAGGCCACCGGGTACATGAGGGTGGTGCCGTCCTTGGACGGGATGCCCGTCGGGCGCCCGGTGAGTTCGTGCGCACGGGCGATCTCGGCGACCTGCTCGGCGGCGGTCCTGCGGTCGGCGGCGGTCAGCCCGGCGTCGCGGTGGTAGACGAGGACCATCTCGGTGGCCTCGCCGCCCGGCAGCCGCTCCTGGATCTTGGCGACCTGCGTCGAGTCGGCGCTCGCCGGCAGGTAGTCGACGGCGCGGTCGCGCTGCACGTCCCCGAGTTTCGCCGCGAACGGCGAGGCGATCGCCAGCACGGCGATCCACAGTCCGAGCACCAGCCAGGGCACGGCCCGCCGCCGCCCCGCGCCTGTCGTAGTGGCCCCCATCTGACGGGCCTCCCTCCGGTGGATGTCTGGGTGGGTCTCCAGACTTCCGCCGGCGGGGCGGCGACGCGTCGGGCGTGAGGGCGAGCCCCGGGCTACTGCCCGGGGAGACGCGGGGCCGCCGTTACTCCCCGGGGAGTACGGCGGTGGTCAGCCCCGGTCGACCATCCAGTTGCCGTCCTCCTCGTCGTCGACGCGCACCTCCAGTTCACGCAGGCCCATGCCCGCGTCCCAGAGTTCCCTGAAGCGCTTGAGCCGGTCCCGTACGTAGTCCTGGCGCGCGGTGAGCCGGGTGCGGACGTTGACGTCGCGCAGGTCCTGCTCGATCTCGAACGACACCTCCTCGTCGTAGAGGATGAAGTCGTTGGTGGTGCCGCGCTGGAGGTGCGGGGGCAGTTCGGGCAGGACCGCCACACGGACGTCGATGCGGCGCAGCTCCTGCTCCTCGCACAGCCGCAGCAGCCGGTCGTCGAGTTCGCGGGCGCTCTCCAGCAGGAACAGGCGGCGTACCGCGACGCCCTGTTCGTCGATGGCCGCCTGCTGGGCGTCGAGGTAGCGGCCGGCGGGCTCGCTGGTCCAGAACTCCCGGTCGACGGAGGTGCTGGTGGCGAGGATGGACTGCTCGGCGGCCTTGGTGAGGGTGAGCATCCAGTCGTGGTTCTCGCCGGGGCACTCGGCGCTCAGGTTGGTGAGGTCCGCCATGTGGCCGACCACCCGGGACATCTCCAGATGGACGAAGGTGTGCAGGATGGAGGGGCTGGGCAGCAGGACGTCGGCGAAGCCCTTGGCCAGGTCCGGCACGCTGTCGATGCGGACCGGGTCCAGCGGGCGCGCGGCCTCGGCGGACCGGTGGTCGACCTGGGTGACGTGCGTCTCGACCAGCTGCTTGACGTCCTCGGTGTGCCGGGTCAGCCCCGACTTCAGCTCGGTGTCGTACCGGCTGAGACCGTCGCGTACGGCGGCGGTGTTCTCGGCCAGGGCGTCCTCCACCCGCCGGGTGTGCTCCTCCAGCCGGTTGGGTCCGGGACGCGGGGCCAGGCCGAGGACGTACTGGACGGCGAGCGCGGCGGCGGCGCAGAGCACGGCGGCCACGAACTGCCTCAGGGTGCCGTTGTCCGGGTCGAGGATGGCCGCGACGCTCCAGAACAGGCCGCCGACGACGAGGGCGACCAGCAGCGTGCGGGCCCAGGGGGACTCCCCCCTCGGGTCGATCGGGTTGGTCGTGCGGGGCGTGCCGTCGGGTCGGGGTGACTGTGCCGTGCTCATCTCGCTCTCTCCCCCCGTTGGGATACGCGTCGGATCGTGCGGGGATGTGCGTGCGGTGACCGGCGTGCGGTGCTGCGCGTGCCGGACGGCGGGCTCGGTCAGGGAGCCGGTTCCACCTCCCGGTGGGCTGCGGGAATGGCGTGCAGGGTCAGCTGGTCGCGGATGCGCTGCACCAGGGCCTGCCACTGCCGGGTGAAGCCGGGGCGCTCCTCCAACGGGTCCCACAGCGCGGCCAGTTCGCGGCCGACCCGGGCGCCGGGCATCCACAGGTGGAGCAGGTGGTCGACGGCCGGGCGCAGCGTCCGCACCACGGCACCGGCGTCGTGGGCGGCTCCGGCGCCGAGGCGGAGGCCGTCGAGCATGCGGACGACGGTGGTGAGCAGCCAGTCGTGCAGGGCCAGGTCGTCGCAGAGCGCGGCCAGTTCGGCGCCCGTGGTGCCCTCGGGCACGCGCAGGCGCACGGTGCGCAGCTCGTCCTCGGCGAGGGTGAACCGTTCCAGCGAGGGACCTTCGCCCGGGGCCGCGGGCAGGGCCGCCCAGCGCAGCCGGGTGGGGCGGGAGCGGAAGGGCGGGCGCTGGTCGAGCAGGGGGTGGCGCAGCACCCGGGTGAGCAGGCCGTCGGCGATGAGTCCGACGTCGAGGTCACCGTGGCGCGGGCCGCCGAGGACGCCCTGCGCGACCGCCTCGTGCGGCAGCCTGCCGAGCGGCTCGACGACTCCGGGCCGCACCAGATACTCGCCCCAGGGCCGCCGCTGGTCGGGTCCGGTGCCGGGCAGGCGGCAGTGCGCGGAGGTCTGCAGGACGCGGCCCTCGGTGAGCGCGGCGTGCGCGGTGACGGTGCCGACGGCGCGGACGCGGGCGCCGTTGGCGCTGGGCAGGGGGCAGTCGACGCCGGTGAGGGTCTCGGGGGAACGCGCGTAGAGGCCGGGGCGCTCGGAGAGCAGTACGCGTTCGTCGGCGCGCAGGCCGAGGAGCTGGGCGGCGGAACGGATGTCGAGGGCCTGCCGGGCGGGCAGCAGGCAGGTGCGGATCTCGCCGCAGGCGAGGACGGCGGGCGGGGTGCTCTGCCGCGGCGCCATGTCAGGGCCCCGAGTAGTACACGTAGGAGATGCGGTCGGCGACCGAGTCGGGGACGGGCATGCGTTCCTTCCCGGAGCGGTCGGCGACCTGTGCCAGTGCACCCGGTTCGACCTCGATCTGGTCGAGGATCACGCGGACGGCGTGCTCGACGGGGAGGAACCGGGTGGGCAGGACGGAGCAGGTGCGGTAGGCGGCGAAGGGGTCCGCGCGCTCGTTGAGCTTCAGCAGGGTGGGCAGCTCGTCCCACTTGTCGGGGAAGCCGGTGGCGGTGTGCGGCTGGGGGGCCAGGACGGCCTCGCCCTCGTTGCGCAGGAGTCCGAGGCGGGCGAGCTGCCACACGGCGGCGAGGAAGGGGCAGGACCACAGGCGCTGCCCGTCGGCGTCGTCGCTCCACAGCTCGACGTCGAGGAAGACGGAGTGCCGGCGGGCCGCGGTCTCGTGCGGGGGCTGCCAGGCCACGGCCCGCTTCATGGCCTGCGGGGCGCGGGCGACGGGACTGCGCTCGCCGTTGGCGAGCCAGCCGGTCTGCGCGGCGGGCGGGCGCAGGCCGTAGCTGCCGGGCGGCGGCGACTCCACGATGCGGGCGGCGACCGCCTCGGCGACGGGCACCTTGCCGGTGACGGCGCAGCCGGACTCGCGGGCCAGGTAGTCGACGCTCAGTCCGGCCCGCTCGGCCTCCGCGAGGAGCATGGGGACGACCTCGGCGGGGGTGGAGAAGCGGGTGAAGTAGTCGTCGATGAGGAAGCAGGTGCTGATCCGGGCCCGCTTGCCGCCGGCCCGGGCGGTGGCGGCGGTGCGGGCCGCCTCCACCCAGGGCCGTACTTCGGCGAAGTGCGCGCGCAGCCGTTCGGGTCCGGCCTCGAAGTCCTCCATGTAGAGGTGGCCCAGCTCCACGGAGAGGTGGGCCAGCGGCACGGACTGGGTGCGCGGCTCGGCGGCGGTCTCGCGGAACACGGGCTCCGTCACAGCCGCCCCCAGTGGGTGTCGTCCGTCAGGCGCCGGGCGATCTCCTCCAGCGCCTCCAGGGTCTCCTTGTTGGCTATCTGGGTGGAGAGGACGTCCTCCTCCGTGATCAGCTGCTCCTGCCACTGGAGGATGGGTTCCAGCGGCACGATGCCGAGGACGACGCTGTCGCCGATGCGCTGTTCGGCGGCGAGCCGGCGCAGCGCCTCGTCGCACGCCTGCATCCAGGTGGCCTGGGCGGTCGAGCCCTGGGACCACAGCGGCGACTCGGGGTCGGGTACGGCGGCCCGCACGAAACGGATCGCGGCGCGCAGGGTGTCCTCGTCGTGGCCGCGTTCGACGCCGCCGCCGATGATGCCGTGCTCGCCGTGGACCAGTCCGGAGGCGGCGATCACGTGCTGGCGGGTCCAGCGGTGGAAGACCAGCCAGCGGAAGGGGACGTTGCGCATCCGGGGGTGGGCGGTGGCGTCGAGGACCATGTCGACGGCGTAGCTGCGGCCGGCGCTGAGGTCGACGAAGATGACGTCGAACTCGCCGTTGAGCTTGAGCAGCAGGTCGACGCAGCGCTCCAGGGCCTCCTCGCCGGTGGCGAACTCGCCGCCGCCCGCGTCGCCGGGGAACAGCACCAGGCGGCCGGACTGGTTGGGGCGGGCGCGCAGCAGGGGGTGCTCGGTCTCCCGCCAGACGTCGATGCGGACCGGGTCCGCGGTGTCGCCCTCCAGGTAGGAGTGCAGGCCGCGCTCCTCGGTGCCGCGCATGGCGCTGGGCACGTCGAAGACGGCGGCGGCGGTGGGCGAGCCGAAGTCGAAGTCGACGTAGGCCACGTGGTCACCGGTGAGGGCGCGCTGGTAGGCCAGGTTGGCGCTGGTCACCGAGCGTCCCGTGCCTCCCTTGTCGGAGGCGGCGAAGACCAGCACGCTCACACCTCCTGGGCGGCGGCGCCCCTGGCCTGGGCCAGGGTGTCGAGTTCCTGGAGCACGGGCAGGGCCAGCGCGAAGGCGGTCGCGGGCCGTTCGTCGACCAGGCTGCGGGCGTGGTCGAGGCGGCTCTCGATGCTCCGCATGGCCCTGGCTCTGGCTCCGTCGGCGGCGGCGGACGCCTCCAGCTGCTCCCGGCCGAACAGGTGGGTGGCCTCACTGAGCAGTTCCCGGGCCAGCTCGGCGAGTTCGGGGCTGCGGATGGGCTCCTGCTCGTACAGGATGCGGGCGGCGACCAGGCATTCGGTGACGCGCTCGGTGATGCTCCAGGACATGCGCAGTCCGGCGTCCTGGGCGTCGGGGTAGACGGCCTGGATGTTGTCCCAGAGGCCGGCGCCCTCGTCCTCGTCGATGCGCCGCTTCCACAGGTGCTCGAAGGACTGCTCGGCGAGGCGGAGCAGGCGGTCCTGGGCGCCGATGTTCCGGGAGAGTACGGCGAGCTGGATGATCCGCTTGAGGAGCTGGGCGGAGAAGTCGGTCATCCGCCACAGCAGCTGGCCGCCGGCGCGCTCGGACCCGGCGAGCGGCATGGTGACGCCGGGGGTGTGCAGCCGGAGGGTCGGGTCCCTCTTGGTCATGCGGCTGGTGACCCGGCCCCGGTCGGCGAGGCGCTCCATGATGGCGACGGTGCGCGTGAGGTCGTCGTCGGTCGCCTTCCGGCGGACCAGGTCGTGGACGAGGATGGCCGCGACGGTCAGGGAGAAGTACTCGGACTCCAGGCGCAGTCCGGTGGTCTGCCAGGGCAGGTCCTCCAGGGGCCAACGCTCGCCGCCGAAACGGGCGATCGCGGACCAGTACTGCTGGCTCAGCTCCCAGCGCAGGCGCAGCATCTCGGCGAGTTTCTGCTGGTCCTCGTCGAGCAGGCCGAGGGTGAGGGTGCGGTCGGAGAACAGGTCCTGGATGCCGTCGAGGGCGACGACGGTGAAGTACACGTAGGGCAGCCGGTCGGCGATGCCGTCGGGCTGGCCCGGGACGTCGACGGTCAGGTCGGTGATCTTCGGGGCGTCCTTGACGATGCCCCAGGCCCAGCCGCACTCGAAGAGCTGGCTTTCGTCGCGGATGCCCTCGTCGACCTGGATGCCTCTCGACAGGCTCTCGATGATGGTGGCGCGCAGCGGGCGTAAGCGGCGGGAGAACTGCTGGAGGACGATCCGGTCGGACTGTCCGCCCTGGCCGATGACCTGGATCAGCCGCTTGCCCTGTTCCGACTCGGAGTCGAAGACGTTCACGGAGAAGGACCGCAGCAGGCTGACCATCGCGGAGGTCAGCCGGGCGTTGGTGGCCTCCCGCAGCTCGGCGATCGCCTTCAGGACCTCGGGCCGGGTGGTGGTGCCCTCGTAGACCTTGAGGAAGCCGAGGGTGGCCAGGCAGAGCGTGACGGACATGGAGTAGGAGTCGACCACGCCCAGCTGGCGCTGTTCGTGGCTGACCGTGCCGTCGGGCTCGGAGGGGCGGAAGTAGTGGCCGCCGGAGAAGGTGGGGCTGTCGTCCGTGCCGGTGTGGGTGCGCATGAACTGGGTCAGCGCGGCGATCAGGTTGGGCGGGATCTCCAGCCGGCTGCCCACCCGTTCCAGGGCGCGCAGGACGTCACGTTCGGTGGTGTCCGGCTGGTCGAGCCGGAAGGCGGGGACCTCGGTGGCCGGATACAGCAGGCACAGCAGGCGTTCGGCGTCCGCGACGCTGCTCAGTCCGTCGGTGTCCCCCCGGACGAGCTTGCCGTCGTCGAACGAATGACGGGCCATGGCCTGCCAGATGTCCAGCAGGTGCTGGCGTGGCTTGATCTGCATCCCCGCACCCCTCGTACAGACCTCGTTGCCCTGTGTTCGGCATGTCCCCGTTGCGATGGTCCCCGTTGAGCATGTCCCCGTTCCTACGGGGCGGCAATCGCCGAATTGCGCCGTCCCAGGGCGAGGAGCATTCCCTCGTGCCCCGGCCGCACCGAGTGGTGCAGATCGTGGATCTCCAGCTCCGCGGTGAACGGCTCCAGGCTCAGTCGGACGGTTTCCTCGTTCACCCGGTAGGCCGGGTAGTCGTGTGCGCCGACGCGGTAGCCGACGGACTCCTTCATGAAGGCGGCGGCGAACGGCGCTCCCTCGCCGAGCGCGTTCATGAAGCAGCGCACGCCCCGGTGGAACTCCTCGGACGCCTCGGACATGGAGTCGGCGACGAAGAACATGGTCCCCAGCGTCCAGCGCCGGTCCCCGCCCTCCAGGTCGAACAGGTTGCCGCGCTCCACGCCGACGATCTCGCTGACCCGCGGTCTCGGCTCGACGGCGGCGTAGGCGGGAACCTCTCGCAGCACGTCCCAGAAGGGGTCCCAGGCGATGTCGTACCCGGCCGGGGCGACCTGCTTCTCCAGGTACTCGACGTTCGGGTGGGCGTACTCCAGCAGGAGCAGCTCCTCGCACCAGGGCAGCATGGACAGGGCGGGGTACAGGTTCGCCCCGGCGCCGACGTCGATGCCGCGCGCGGAGCGCGGGGGGGCTCCCTCGAAGCAGCGGGTGAAGTAGTCGCGCATCAACCGGACGATCAGCAGGTCCACTTCGAGGGGTGTCCGGTAGTTGTTGTCGACGTACACCTCTGGATCGAACTTCGACCAAGGCGCGTCGGCGTTGCGATCCATAGTCACCCTGCCACGTTCCATTCGATTTTGGACAAACCCCCACTACCGTTCACGGTAAGTGACACGGCCACTACGCAACAGTGGGTGAATACGCCATCCTCATCCGCCCGGCGCACGTCGGGCGCATGGTCGCACACTCGAACTCGCCCTTGCATGAGGGAAGTTGGACGCTCACTCTAGCCAGAAGCCGACACCGGCCGCCACATGAGTCCGTCACTCGATCGTGAGCGGGGCGGGTGTCCACGAGTTGACGCAGTCTGACCAGGGGGTTGCATGACCGCCGAACCGCTGGAACGTTCCCTCGACCACCACGACCAGCTCACCCGCCCCGGCCTGCCGCCGGACGACCTGCCACTGGACCTGCGCACGGCACGGGAGTCCGACCTGCCGGAGCTGCGGCGGCTGGACGAGGAGGTCTTCCAGGACTTCGCCTATCCCGGTTTCCTGCTGCGCCAGCTCTTCGACATGTACGAGGAGCACTTCCTGGTCCTCGACGACGGCACGGGCCGGCTGCGCGGTTACGTGCTGGCGGCCACCCGGACGCTCGGCGCGGACAGCTGGATACTCGGGCTGTGCGTGACCCAGGACCGGCGCCGCCACGGGCTGGGCCGGGAGCTGATGCGGGAGGTGCTGAGCCGGTTGCGCCGGGACGGCATCCAGCTGGTCCGCCTCACCGTGGAACCCGCCAACCTCGCCGCCATCTTCCTCTACCGCTCCCTGGGCTTCCGCCCCGAGGAACCCGACGGCGGACTGCGTCCGGACTACTTCGGCCCGGGCATGCACCGCCAGATCATGCGGCTGGACCTCGCGCCGGACTAGGAGGGCGTGCCCGCGGACTCCAGGAGGCGGGTCACGTCGTCGGAGCAGAGGGTCAGGGCCGCGCCGACGGTGGCCAGGGCGTCGCGCTCGGCGGGGGTGTAGGGGCCGTCGGCCAGGGCGATGCGGGCGCCCTGCAGCAGGATCGACTCGCGTCCGACGGCGGCGAGGTGCGGTGCCAGCGGGTCCAGCGCCTCGTGCAGTTCTATCGCCAGGCCCGGCACGCAGGGTTCGCCGCGGACCCGGCCGGTGTCCGCCTCCAGCGCCTCGACGAGCGCGTTCAGCTGGTCCTCGGTGCAGTCCTCGAAGCCGGCCGCGCGCACCGCGACGGTCGCGGTCTCCAGCGAGGTGCGGGAGCAGGTGCCGCCCGCGGTCAGGACCGCGAGGGCGACGGTGTGGACGGCGTCGCGGAGCATCGCGGAGAAACGGGTGGTGGTCGGGTGGTCGAGGACGTCGGTGCCGTAGTGGCGGCGGCAGGCCGCGCACTCGACGGTAGGCGCGGACTCGCCGCGGGGCAGCACGGGCACGCCGAGCAGGGTGAAGCGCCGACGGCCGGTGAGCCGCGTGTAGTTGCGGTCGCCGCCGCAGCCGGGACAGAAGAACTCGCCGTCGCCCACGGGCGTCCACGCGGTGCGGGTGCCCAGGATGCGTGGCAGCCGGGCAGCTCGGCTGGTTCGTCCCTGTCCAGGCAGCACGTCGCACCTCCATAACGGCGCGACAGCATCGTCGCGCTGGCGTGATGTTAGCCACATCACCGACGTGGAGTCAGTACCCAGGACGAGACCTTTCCGTGACCATCACAGATATATGGCCGGTATATGACGGGGTCCCGCCCACCGGTTTCCGGCGGGCGGGACCTCAAACCGCTGATTCGGCTGGTCAGCGAGCCGCGCGGTTGACGGCGGAGACGATGGCCTTCAGCGAGGCGCGCGTGGTGTTCGCGTCGATTCCGATGCCCCACAGCACCTTGTCGCCGATGGCGCACTCGATGTAGGAGGCGGCCTGCGCGGAGGCGCCCTCGCTCATCGTGTGCTCCTGGTAGTCCAGCAGCCGTACGTCGATGCCCACGCCCTGCAGCGCGTGGAAGAACGCCGAGATCGGGCCGTTGCCGGTGCCGACCAGGGTGGTCTCCGTGCCGTCGACCGTGGCCTCGACGGTGAGGGTGTCGACGCCGTCGCGGTCGGTCGTGGTCTGCCCGTTGGCCACCTGGATGCGCCCCCAGGGGTTGTCCGGGTTGGGCAGGTACTCGTCCTGGAAGACGTCCCAGATCGCGGTCGGCGTGATCTCGCCGCCCTCGGCGTCGGTCTTGGCCTGGATGAGCTTCGAGAACTCGATCTGCATGCGGCGCGGCAGGTCCAGGCTGTGGTCGTTCTTCAGGACGTAGGCGATGCCGCCCTTGCCGGACTGCGAGTTGACGCGGATGACCGCCTCGTAGGACCGGCCGACGTCCTTGGGGTCGATCGGCAGGTAGGGGACCGCCCACTCGATGTCGTCGACGGTGACGCCCTTGGCGGCCGCGTCGGCCTCCATGGCGTCGAAGCCCTTCTTGATGGCGTCCTGGTGGGAGCCGGAGAAGGACGTGTAGACCAGGTCGCCCACGTACGGGTGGCGCGGGTGGACCTCCATCTGGTTGCAGTACTCCCACGTACGACGGATCTCGTCAATGTCGGAGAAGTCGATCTGCGGGTCGACGCCCTGGGAGAACAGGTTCATGCCCAGGGTGACCAGGTCGACGTTGCCGGTGCGCTCGCCCTGCCCGAACAGGCAGCCCTCGACGCGGTCCGCGCCGGCCATGACCGCCAGCTCGGCCGCCGCGACCGCCGTACCGCGGTCGTTGTGCGGGTGGACGGACAGGCAGACGTACTCGCGGCGGGACAGGTGGCGGCCCATCCACTCGAAGCGGTCGGCGTGCGTGGACGGCGTGGAACGCTCCACGGTGGCGGGCAGGTTGAGGATGATCTCGCGGCCGGGACCGGGCTGATAGGTGTCCATCACCGCCTCGCAGACCTCCAGGGCGAAGTCCAGCTCGGTGTCGGTGAAGATCTCCGGCGAGTACTGGTAGCCGAACTCCGTCTCGGGGCCCAGCAGTTTCTCGGCGTACTCCATGACCAGGCGGGTGCCGTCGACCGCGATCTGCTTGATGTCGTCCTTCGAGCCGCGGAAGACGACCCGGCGGAAGACGGGGGCGGTCGCGTTGTACAGGTGGACGGTGGCCCGCTTGGCGCCCTTCAGGGACTCCACCGTGCGCTCGATCAGGTCCTCGCGGGCCTGGGTCAGTACGGAGATGGTGACGTCGTCCGGGATGGCGTCCGGGTCCTCGATGATGGACCGTACGAAGTCGAAGTCGGTCTGGCCGGAGGCCGGGAAGCCGACCTCGATCTCCTTGTAGCCCATCTTGACCAGCAGATCGAACATGGCGCGCTTGCGGACCGGCGACATGGGGTCGATCAGTGCCTGGTTGCCGTCGCGCAGGTCGGTGGAGAGCCAGCGGGGAGCGGTGGTGATCCGCTGGTCCGGCCAGGTGCGGTCGGCGAGGTCGACCTGCTCGTAGCCGCGGTACTTGGCGGTCGGCATGGGGCTGGGCTGCTGGCGGTTGGCCATGATGGCGTGGGCTCCTCGTGATGTCCGCGGATCTCGGCGGTGTCCGCGTCGTCCGCGTGTCCGGAAGGACGGCCGACGGCACCACCAAGCTCCGCGGGGAGGGAGTCGGCCTCTACAGGCCCTCGCCGCGGCAGCTAAGGAGAAGCAGCCCGAATCGCATGATGCCCAGCACCATAGCCGAGTCACGCGGGTCACGCGGGTCCGTATCAGTATGCGGGACCGAGGGGATAACCGGGACAAAAAGTGCCGTATACCACTCCCGGCCCGGCCGTGGGGACAGCTTGGCGCCGGTTTGCACCCATCGTGGTCGCGGGTGGTGACAGTGCGGTCACACAGTGCGAAAGTGCCGGACATGACGACATACGGGGGCTTCCAGCCCGTCTTCTGCACCATCGTGCCGCCCCACGTCCTCGACCGGCTCGCCCGGAACGCGGACCCGGTGCTCGCCGGTCCGGCCCGCCGCACCCTCCAGCGCGACGCCCTCGAACGCACCCGCCGCGGCCTGACCACGGTCATCGGCGCCCCCTCCGTTGCGCCGCGCGCGGGCGCCGAGCCCGAGAAGCCGCAGCGCACGGTCTACGACGCCCGGCACGGCACCGACCTGCCGGGCCGCCAGGTGCGCGGCGAGGGCGAGGACCCCGGCCAGGACGCCACCGTGAACCGCGCCTACGCGGGCCTGGGCGCCACCTTCGAGCACTACCTCAAGGTCTACCGGCGCAACTCCATCGACGGCCAGGGCCTGCCACTGGACGCGACCGTGCACTACGACCGCGAGTACAACAACGCGTTCTGGAACGGCGAGCAGATGGTCTTCGGCGACGGGGACGGCGAGATCTTCCTCGACTTCACCATCGCCCTGGACGTGATCGGCCACGAGCTGACCCACGGCGTCACCCAGCACACCGCCAACCTGACCTACTACGGCCAGCCCGGCGCCCTCAACGAGTCGGTGTCGGACGTCTTCGGCTCCCTCATCAAGCAGTACTCGCTGGGCCAGACCGCCGCCGAGGCCGACTGGCTGATCGGCGCCGGGCTGCTCGCCCCCCGCGTCACGGGCGAGGCGCTGCGCTCCATGAAGGCACCGGGCACGGCCTACGACGACGACGTGCTCGGCAAGGACCCGCAGCCCGCGACGATGGACGGCTTCGTGCGCACCGGCCGCGACAACGGCGGCGTGCACATCAACTCCGGCATCCCCAACCACGCCTTCTACCTCCTCGCCACCGCCCTCGGCGGGCACGCCTGGGAGCGGGCCGGGCAGATCTGGTACGACGTGCTGACCGGCGGCGAGCTGGCCGAGGACGCCCTGTTCGCGGACTTCGCGACGCTGACGCTCAAGGCCGCCCGGGAGCGCTACGGCGACGCGGACGAGCTGGAGGCGGTCCGCAAGGCCTGGGAGCGGGTCGGGGTGCGGACGCCGTAGTTCCGTACTAGACACGGGTCCATGCGGATTCAGGTGAGGCGCACAGGAGGCTTCGCGGGCATCGAACGCCACGCGGAGGTCGAGACCGCGGGACGCCCCGACGCGGACGAGTGGCACGCCCTGGCCGAGCGGGCGGTCGCCGACGGCCGGAACACCCCGCCGGTCAGCGTGCCGGACGGGTTCAGCTACCAGCTCACCGTGGACGGGAGGACGGTGTACGCCGCCGATCCCCGGCTCACCGACGAGCAGCGCAGGCTGATCTCGCGGGTGCTGAAGGAGGGTGCGTAAGTCGGTTGCCGTGCACGGGCGTTGACTTCCCTTACCGGCGGTACGGATGATCCGCGCATGGCGACTGACGCGATGCCGCGCTTCCCGGACGGCTTCCTGTGGGGCGTGTCCACGTCCGCGCACCAGATCGAGGGCGCGGCCGGGCTGCGGGGGCCGTCCGTGTGGGACGCCTTCACGGCGGAACCCGGCCGGGTGAAGGACGGCTCGACGGCGGCGGTGGCCTGCGACCACTACCACCGCTACCGCGAGGACGTCGCCCTGCTCGCGGACCTCGGCGTGGACGCGTACCGCTTCTCGGTCTCCTGGCCCCGGGTGGACTCCCCCGGCGGCCTCGACTTCTACGACCGCCTGGTGGACGAGCTGTGCGCGGCGGGCGTGCGTCCGGTGCCGACGCTCTTCCACTGGGACCTGCCGGCGCGCCTGGACTGGCTGGAGCGGGACACGGCCGCCCGGTTCGCGGAGTACGTGTCGGCCGTCGCGGGCCGCCTCGGCGACCGGGTCGGCAAGTGGATCACCCTCAACGAGCCCGCCGAGCACACCCTGCTCGGCCACGCCCTGGGCGTCCACGCCCCCGGCCGCGAACTGCTGTTCGACGCCCTCCCGGCCGCCCATCACCAGCTCCTCGCCCACGGCCTGGCCGTACGGGCCCTGCGCGCGTCCGGCGCCACGGACGTCGGGATCGCCAACTCGCACGGCCCGACCTGGCCCGCCTCTGACGACCCGGCCGACCGGGAGGCGGCGGAGTTCTACGACCTCCTGCTGAACCGGATGTTCGCCGACCCGCTCCTGACCGGGCGGTACCCGGAGGGCATCGGCGACCTCATGCCCGGTTCCGCCGAAAGGGTCGGGGCCGACCTGGAGATCATCGCCGAGCCGCTGGACTGGTACGGCGTGAACTACTACGCGCCGACCCGGGTGGGCGCCCCGCAGGGTGCGGAGATCGAGTTCGGCGGGGTGACGCTCCCGGCCGAACTGCCCTTCTCGGTGCGCCGGATCGAAGGCAGACCGCAGACGGACTTCGGCTGGCCCGTGGTCCCGGAGGGGCTGACGGAGCTGCTCACCGGCTTCCGCGACCGCTACGGCGACCGCCTGCCGCCGGTCGTGATCACGGAGAACGGCTGCTCCTACGAGGGCCTCGACGACCGGGAGCGCATCGCCTACCTCGACGGGCACGTGCGCGCCCTGCACCGGGCGGTCGAGGCGGGCGTGGACGTGCGCGGTTACTTCGTGTGGTCGCTCCTGGACAACTTCGAGTGGGCCGAGGGGTACGCCCGCCGCTTCGGACTGGTCCACGTGGACTTCACGACGCTCGCGCGCACCCCCAAGGCGTCCTACGGCTGGTTCCGGGAGCTGCTCGCCGAGCAGCGGCGGACACCGGTCGGATAAACCCCTCGGTGCTGTCGGCGGGGAGTCGTACGCTGGAGTCAGCAGACACACCCGTCACGCGGCGCACGCCGCAGAGGAGGACGAGCAGGCCTAGAGCGCCGGCCCATGACTCAGACACCCTCAGGCCACGCCCCCGCGCAGGGGCAGGCGAGAGCACAGATCAGCGTCCCCGCCCAGCACCCCATGGTGACCGTACTGGGCTCCGGAGACTCCCTCCTGCGCGTGATCGAGAAGGCCTTCCCGGCGGCCGACATCCACGTCCGGGGCAATGAGATCAGCGCCGTCGGGGACACCCATGAGGTCGCCCTCGTACAGCGCGTGTTCGACGAGATGATGCTGGTGCTGCGCACCGGGCAGCCGATGACGGAGGACGCAGTGGAACGCTCGATCGCCATGCTCAGGGCGAGCGAGAACGGGGAGAGCGACGGCCAGGAGACCCCGGCCGAGGTGCTCACGCAGAACATCCTGTCCTCGCGCGGCCGCACGATCCGCCCCAAGACGCTGAACCAGAAGCGGTACGTCGACGCGATCGACCAGCACACCATCGTCTTCGGCATCGGCCCCGCGGGCACCGGCAAGACCTACCTGGCGATGGCCAAGGCGGTGCAGGCCCTGCAGTCCAAGCAGGTCAACCGCATCATCCTGACCCGCCCCGCGGTCGAGGCCGGGGAGCGGCTCGGCTTCCTGCCGGGCACGCTGTACGAGAAGATCGACCCGTATCTGCGCCCGCTGTACGACGCACTGCACGACATGCTCGACCCCGACTCGATCCCGCGGCTGATGGCGGCGGGCACGATCGAGGTCGCGCCGCTTGCGTACATGCGCGGCCGCACGCTGAACGACGCCTTCATCATCCTGGACGAGGCCCAGAACACCAGCCCCGAGCAGATGAAGATGTTCCTCACCCGGCTCGGCTTCGAGTCGAAGATCGTGATCACGGGTGACGTGACCCAGGTCGACCTGCCCGGCGGCACGAAGTCGGGTCTGCGGCAGGTGCAGGAGATCCTGGAGGGCGTCGAGGACGTCCACTTCTCCCGGCTCACGTCGCAGGACGTCGTCCGGCACAAGCTGGTGGGCCGTATCGTCGACGCCTACGAGCAGTACGACAGCAGGAACGGCACCGAGAACGGCGGCCACAACGGCGGCCGGACACCGAGACACGGTGCCAAGACCAAGGGGAAGTAGACCAGCACGACCATGTCGATCGACGTCAACAACGAGTCCGGAACCGAGGTCGACGAGCAGGCGATCCTCGACATCGCCCGCTACGCGCTCGCGCGGATGCGCATCCACCCGCTCTCCGAGCTTTCGGTGATCGTCGTGGACGCCGGCGCCATGGAGCAGCTGCACATCCAGTGGATGGACCTGCCGGGTCCCACCGACGTGATGTCCTTCCCGATGGACGAGCTGCGCCCGCCGTCCAAGGACGAGGAGGAGGCTCCGCAGGGGCTGCTCGGCGACATCGTGCTCTGCCCGGAGGTCGCCGCCCAGCAGGGCACCGACGCGCCGACGCAGCACTCCATGGACGAGGAACTCCAGCTCCTGACCGTCCACGGGGTGCTGCACCTGCTCGGGTACGACCACGAGGAGCCGGACGAGAAGGCCGAGATGTTCGGTCTGCAGGCCGCGATCGTGGACGGCTGGCGTGCGGAGCGGGGCCTGACCGGCCCGTCCCCGGCCCCGACGGTCTCATGAGCCTCCCGCTCGTCGCCGGCGCCGTCGCCCTGGTGGTGGTCGCCTGGCTGGCCGCGTGCGCGGAGGCGGGGCTCGCCCGGGTCTCCAGCTTCCGTGCCGAGGAGGCGGTCCGGTCCGGGCGCCGGGGCGGCGAGAAGCTCGCCCAGGTCGCCGCCGACCCGACGCGCTACCTCAACGTGGCGCTGCTGGTCCGCGTCGCCTGCGAGATGGCGGCCGCCGCGCTGGTCACGTACGCCTGCCTGAGGGAGTTCGACGGCACCGGCGAGGCGCTGGTCATCGCCATCGCGGTGATGGTGCTGCTCTCCTACGTCGCCGTCGGGGTGTCCCCGCGCACCATCGGGCGCCAGCACCCGCTGAACACGGCGACCGCGGCGGCGTACGTCCTGCTGCCGCTGGCCCGGATCATGGGCCCGATCCCGTCGCTGCTGATCCTCATCGGCAACGCGCTCACCCCCGGCAAGGGCTTCCGCCGGGGCCCCTTCGCCTCGGAGGCGGAGCTGCGGGCGCTGGTGGACTACGCCGAGGCGGAGTCGCTGATCGAGGCCGAGGAGCGCCGCATGGTGCACTCGGTGTTCGAGCTGGGCGACACGCTGGTGCGGGAGGTCATGGTGCCGCGCACCGACCTCGTCGTCATCGAGCGCTACAAGACCATCCGGCAGGCCCTCACCCTCGCCCTGCGCTCCGGTTTCTCCCGCATACCGGTCACCGGCGACAGCGAGGACGACATCGTGGGCATCGTGTACCTGAAGGACCTGGTCCGCAGGACGCACATCAGCCGGGACGCGGAGAGCGACCTGGTCTCCACCGCGATGCGCCCGGCGTCCTTCGTGCCGGACACCAAGAACGCCGGTGACCTGCTGCGCGAGATGCAGAAGGAGCGCAACCACGTCGCCGTCGTCATCGACGAGTACGGCGGCACGGCCGGCATCGTCACCATCGAGGACATCCTGGAGGAGATCGTCGGCGAGATCACCGACGAGTACGACCGGGAGCTGCCGCCGGTCGAGGAGCTGGGCGAGGACCGTTTCCGGGTCACCGCGCGCCTGGACATCGGCGACCTGGGCGAGCTGTACGGCCTGGACGAGTACGACGACGAGGACGTGGAGACGGTGGGCGGTCTGCTCGCCAAGGCGCTGGGCCGCGTCCCGATCGCCGGGGCGTCCTCGATCGTGGAGCTTCCGGACGGCCGGGAGCTGCGGCTGACGGCGGAGGCCGCCGCGGGCCGCCGGAACAAGATCGTGACGGTGCTGGTGGAGCCGGTCGCCGCGGCGAAGCCGGCCGAGGAGACGGTGTCGGAATGACCCCCGGTGAGCTGCGCGACCTCTGTCTGTCCTTCAACGCCGCGGTGGAGGACTTTCCCTTCAACCCGGAGACCTCGGTCTTCAAGGTGCTGGGGAAGATGTTCGCGCTGACCTCGCTGGACGGGCGCCCGCTCACCGTCAACCTCAAGTGCGACCCGGACGACGCGATCCGGCTGCGGCGCGAGCATCCGGAGCTGATCGTCCCGGGCTGGCACATGAACAAGCGGCACTGGAACACGGTGACGGTGGGCGGCGGACCCGACGGCGGACTCCCGGACCGGGTGGTCCGGGAGCTCGTCGAGGACTCGTACGACCTGGTCGTCGCCGGGCTACCGCGCGCCGACCGGCTCCGCCTCGACCGTCCCTGAGCCCGCCCGGGCCACCCGCAGCCCCACCGCGACCAGGACGGCGGCCGCCAGCACTATCGCCGCGTCCAGGATTAGCACCGTGTGGACGCCGGCGCGCAGGTCCGTGGCGGTGGTGGCCAGCACGCCGAGCAGCGGAATACCGACGGTGATGCCGACCTGCTGGGTCGAGGTGACCAGGCCGGTCGCCAGGCCCTGCTCCTCGTCGGGGACGCCGGAGGTGACGGTCAGGCCGTAGGAGATGATCGCGCCCAGGTGGCACATGCTGGCCAGCGAGACCGCGGCGGTGGCGAGGACCACGGACCAGCTTCCCTCCCCCATCGCCAGCAGCGGCAGCCCCAGCAGGCCCTGCCCGGCGAGCGCGCCGGCCAGGGTGCGGCGGGCGCCGAAGCGGCCGATGACGCGCGGGGCGAAGGAACCGGCCACCACCGAGAGCACCCCCTGCACGCCGAAGACCAGGCCGGTCTCGAAGGCGCTCAGGCGCAGGATCTCCTGGAGGTACAGGGTGAGGACGAAGATCACCGTCGACATCATCGAGAAGGTGACCAGCCCGCCCAGGTTGCCCCACGCCACCGTGCGGCGGCGCAGCATCGGCAGCGAGACCAGCGGCTGGGGGGTGCGGGACTCGACGGCCGCGAAGGCGGCCAGGAGCAGCAGGCCCGCGCCGAGGGTGACGAGGACGTCGGTGCGGCCGAAGCCGTGCTCGGCGGCCGTGGTGAGGGCGTAGATCAGGGAGAGCAGGCCGCCGGTGACGGTGACCGCGCCGGGCACGTCGAGGCGGGGCCGCTCCGGGGTCCGCGACTCGGGCAGCAGGCGCGGGGCCAGCGGCAGCACGATCAGGGCGAACAGGGCGAGCAGGCCCATCGTGGAGCGCCAGCTCAGCAGGTCGGTCAGGACGCCGCCGGCCACCATGCCGACGGTGAAGCCGAGCGAGAGCAGGGTGCCGGAGATGCCGAGAGCGCGGTCGCGGGCGGGGCCCTCCGGGAAGGTCGTGGTCAGCAGGGACATGCCGGTCGGGACGATGGCCGCCGCGCCGAGGCCCTGGAGGGCGCGTCCGGCGAGGAAGGAGGCCGGGTCCCAGGCGAAGGTGGCCAGCAGGGAGGCGGCGCCGAAGAGCGCGAGCCCGGCGAGGAAGAGCCGGCGGCGGCCGTAGAGGTCGCCCATGCGGCCGAAGAGCAGCAGGAAGCCGCCGGAGGGCAGCGCGAACGCCGTGACCGCCCACTGCAGGGCGGAGGTGCTCATGCCGAGGTCCGCGCCGAGCACGGGCAGGGCGACGTTCAGGACGGAGAAGTCGAGCGCGACCATGAACTGGGCCGCGCAGAGCACGAACAGGACCAGCCGGTCGCGGGCGGAGAGCCGTGGAGCGGACGGTTCCGCCGCCACGGGGGCCGGAGTGGAAGTCGGGGTGGTGTCGATCGCCATGGACATGAGCCTCGGGCCCCCGGAATAGTTGTGGGGAGACGCCGATTGTTCTGGTGGTGCCACCACCAGGCACCGGCGGGTTGCCTACGGGGGGAGTACGTACGTGCCGGACGTGATCACGAGGACCGGGACCGCGGGCCGGGACCGGCGCCGCAGTGAGCTGCGTGAGTTCCTGATGAGCCGCCGGGCGCGGGTGTCCCCGGCCGAGGTCGGTCTGCCGGACGGCGGGGCGCGGCGCCGGACGCCGGGGCTGCGCCGCGAGGAGGTGGCCGTGCTCGCCGGGGTGGGTGCCTCCTGGTACCAGTGGCTGGAGCAGGGCCGCGACATCTCCGTCTCCCCGCAGGTGCTGGACGCGGTCGGCCGGGTGCTGCGGCTCGGCAACGCCGAGCGGCGCCACCTGTACGTGCTGGCCGGGCTGAATCCGCCCGCCGCCGAGGTGGAGCCGGCGAAGCGGGACATGTGCGAGGGGCTGCGGCGCCTGATCGACACGTGGATGCCGTATCCGGCGCACATCATGGACCGGTACTACAACTGCGTGCTGTACAACGACGCGGCCGCGATGGTGCTGGGCATGCGGCCCGAGACGACGTGGAACTGCATCCTCGACTTCTTCACCGACCCCCTCTACCGCTCCCGCGCCCGCAACTGGGAGCACAACGCGCGCACGGTCGTCGCCCAGTTCCGCGCGACCTGCGCGGCCAACCCGGACGACGAGGGCTTCCAGCAGGTGCTGGCGGACCTGAAGGAGGCCAGTGCCGAGTTCGCCGCGCTGTGGGAGGAACGGGACATCGAGGCCGCGGGGCAGATCCGCAAGGAGCTGGACCATCCGCTGGTCGGTCTGCTGAGCCTGGAGTCGACGGCGCTCCAGGTGCCCGCGCGGCCGGATCTGACGATCGTGCTGCACACGCCGCTGGACGAGGTGAACACCGCGGCGAAGCTGGAGTGGCTGGCCTCGCCCGAGGGCCGGCGCGGGGCGATGTACCCGGTGGCGGGGTGAAGTGGCCGGTGACGGGGTGAGCGGGCGGGCGTCCGGCGGGGCTCCGTATGCTCACCCCATGACCGAGACTCCCGACCTCGACCCCGAGGACCGCAAGATCGTCACCCTGGCCCGCTCGGCCCGCGCCCGCAACGGCGTGCCCGAGGGCGCGGCCGTCCGCGACGAGACCGGCCGCACCTACGTCGCCGGTACGGTCGCCCTGGACTCCCTCAGGCTCAGCGCGCTGCGTACGGCGGTGGCGATGGCGGTGGCGTCCGGCGCGAAGTCGCTGGAGGCGGCGGCCGTGGTGACCGAGTCCGGGGCGGCGTCGGAGGAGGACCGGGCGGCGGTGCGGGATCTGGGCGGGCCCCAGACCCCGGTGCTGGTGGCCTCGCCGGACGGGACGGTGCGGGCCACGGTGAGCGCCGGCTGACGCTCGCGGGCCCGGCGGACGACCGTGGTACGGCGGGGCTCCGGGGATCAGGGACAATGGGCGCCATGAGCGTTCGTACCCAGTCATCCGAAGAACCGGCCGAGGCTGTTCACCGGGCCGGCTTCGCCTGCTTCGTGGGCCGTCCCAACGCGGGCAAGTCCACCCTCACGAACGCTCTGGTCGGGCAGAAGGTGGCGATCACCTCGAACCGCCCCCAGACCACCCGGCACACGGTGCGGGGCATCGTGCACCGCGAGGACGCCCAGCTGATCCTGGTGGACACCCCGGGGCTGCACAAGCCGCGCACGCTGCTGGGCGAGCGGCTGAACGACGTGGTGCGCACCACGTGGGCCGAGGTGGACGTGATCGGCTTCTGCCTGCCGGCGAACGAGAAGCTGGGTCCCGGCGACCGCTTCATCGCCAAGGAGCTGGCCGGGATCAGGAAGACCCCGAAGGTCGCGATCGTCACCAAGACCGACCTCGTGGACTCCAAGACGCTGGCCGAGCAGCTGATCGCGGTCGACCAGCTGGGCAAGGAGCTGGGGATCACCTGGGCGGAGATCGTCCCGGTGTCCGCCACGGCGAACCAGCAGGTGGACCTGCTCGCCGACCTCCTCACCCCGCTGCTGCCCGAGGGTCCGGCGCTCTACCCCGAGGGCGACCTGACCGACGAGCCGGAGCAGGTCATGGTCGCCGAGCTGATCCGGGAGGCGGCGCTGGAGGGCGTGCGGGACGAGCTGCCGCACTCCATCGCGGTGGTGGTCGAGGAGATGCTCCCGCGCGAGGACCGCCCCGCGGACAAGCCGCTCCTGGACATCCACGCCAACGTCTACATCGAGCGCCCCAGCCAGAAGGGCATCATCATCGGCCCCAAGGGCAAGCGCCTGAAGGACGTAGGCATCAAGTCCCGCAAACAGATCGAGGCCCTCCTCGGCACGCCGGTCTTCCTGGACTTGCACGTCAAGGTCGCCAAGGACTGGCAGCGCGACCCGAAGCAGCTGCGACGGCTCGGGTTCTGAGCGCGCCTGGCTCCTGCGGGCCCGGGTTCTGCGGGCCCGGGTTCTGCGGGCCCGGGTTCTGCGGGCCCGGGTTCTGCGGGCCCGGGTGCGTGAAGCGGCCGACCGGCCCGTCGGCGCACCCGCGCCCCGCCAGGAACGCCGCCACGCGGCGGTAGCCGCACATCGACACAGCCTGGACCTGCACGTCAAGGTCGCCAAGGACTGGCAGCGCGACCCGAAGCAGCTGCGACGGCTCGGGTTCTGAGCGCGGGCGTCAGGGGGTCGGGGGGCGGAAGCCGATGGTCGGGACGGCTCGGCGCAGGGGCCACGGTGCGGGTGTCACCAGGTCGTCCGGGACGAGGCCGGTCAGGAAGGCGTAGCGGCTGAGGGCGGCCGGGTCCTGGTCCTCCAGGGACTGGACCTCGCGCCACCAGGTGGCGATCTCGCACCAGCCCGGCGCCGACAGCGAGCCGCCGAACTCCTGGACGGAGAGGGCGGCGGTCAGCCCGGCGAAGGCCAGGCGGTCGGCGAGCGGCCAGCCGGCCAGGGTGCCGGTGACGAACCCGGCGACGAACACGTCCCCCGCGCCGGTCGGGTCCAGGGCCTCGACCTCGATGGCCGGGACCTCGGCGCTCTCCCCCGTGCGCCGGTCCACCGCGTAGGCGCCGTCCGCGCCGAGGGTGACCACGGCGAGCGGCACGTGCTCGGTCAGGGCGTGCGCGGCGGCGCGGGGGCAGGTGGCGCCGGTGTAGCGCATGGCCTCCTCCGCGTTGGGCAGGAACGCCTCGCAGTGCGCCAGGTCGGGCAGCGCGGCCAGGTCCCAGGCGCCGGTGTCGTCCCAGCCGACGTCGGCGAAGACCCGGGTGCCGCGTGCCGCGGCCTGGGCGATCCAGGGGGCGCTGACGCCGGGTGTGAGGGAGGCGACGGCCGCGCGGGCGCGGGGCGGGCAGTCGGGGGACGGTTCCTCGGGCGGCGGCTCGTGGCCGTGCGAGACCATCGTGCGCTCCCCCTCGTACGCCATGGAGACCGTCACCGGCGAGTGCCAGCCGGGCACGGTGCGCGAGGGGGTCAGGTCGATGCCCTCGCCCCGGGACAGGGCGTCCCAGCAGTAGTCGCCGTAGTGGTCGTCGCCGAACGCGGCGGCCAGCGAGGTGCGCAGGCCGAGGCGGGCCAGGGCGGTCGCCATGTTGGCGATGCCGCCCGGGCTCGACCCCATCCCCCGCGCCCAGGACTCGGTCCCGCGCACCGGGGCGGAGTCGAGCCCGGTGAAGATCACGTCGAGGAAGACGGTGCCGGTCAGGTACACGTCCCAGGGCGGGCCCTGCGGTGTGCGCAGACCGGCGAGGGGATCGACCTGGGGGTCGCGGTGCGATCCCTCGGGCGGGACGTGCCGGTGCGTTCTCTCGTCGGCCGGCATGACGGGCACGTCGGGCACGTCGGTGGACACGGTGGACGCTGTCACGGTGCGCTCCCTGGCATGATGCGGACCCCGCCAGTGTGCACCAAGCCACCGACAGTGCGACGGTGCCGGCCGCGTGGCGTCAGGCCGTGGCCGGTCCCGGGTGCGCGGTCCGGGCGGCGCCCGGACCGGTCTCCGGGGCCGGCGCCGCCGCCGCCCCGGCCGGCCGGGTGCGGACGCGGTCGTTGCGCCCGCCGCCGCGCACCAGCAGCACGCTCAGCGCGGCCAGGAAGCCGACGACGGTCAGACCGACCAGGCCGCCCTTGGTCGAGCCGGTCGTGTCCTCGATGATGCCGAAGGCGGTGGGGGCGACGAACCCGCCGAGGTTGCCGATGGAGTTGATCAGCGCGATGCCGGGGGCCGCGGCACGGGCGTCGAGGTAGCTCTGCGGGATGGTCCAGAAGACCGGGGAGGCCGGTTTGAAGCCCATCGCGGCCAGGCACAGCGCGCCGAGCCCGACCCAGGGCGAGACGAACACGGCCAGCAGGGTGCCGCTGCCGCCGAGCAGGAGCAGGACCACCAGCACGGGCCGGCGCTTGCCGATGCGGTCGGAGACACGGCCGCTGACGAACAGGGCGACCAGCGCGCACAGCCACGGCACGGCGGTCAGCAGCCCCACCTGGAAGTCGCTCACGCCGCCGATGTCGTCCACGATCGACGGCAGCCAGAAGGTCACCGCGTACAGGGCGACGTTGATGGCGAAGTAGATCCAGAGGAAGAGCAGCATCTGGGGGTCGGCGAGCAGTTTCCAGCGGGAGACCTTGGCCGCCTTCCCACCGCGCCGCGCGTCCCGTTCCTCCTGCTCGGCGTCGATGGCCGCGACCAGGCCGGACTTCTCCTCGTCGGTCAGCCAGGTCGCCTGCTCGACGCCCGAGTCGAGGAAGCGGTAGACGACGAAGCCGAGGACGACGGAGAAGACGCCCTCGATGAAGAACATCCACTGCCAGCCCGCGTGGCCCCAGATCCCGTGCATCTCCATCAGCGCGCCCGAGACGGGGCCGACGATGACGGTGGCGGTGCCGGAGCCCATCAGGAAGATCGAGGTGGCCCGGCCCCGGTGGGAGTCGGGGAGCCAGCGGCTGAAGTAGTAGATGACGGCCGGGAAGAAGCCGGCCTCGGCGACGCCGAGCAGGAAACGCAGGGCGTAGAACATCTCCACGCTGTTGACGAAGGCCATCGCGGTGGCGACGACGCCCCAGCTGATCATGATGCGGGTGAGCCACACCTTGGGCCCGAACCGCTCCATCAGCACGTTGGAGGGGACCTCGAAGATGGCGTACGCGATGAAGAAGATTCCGGCGCCGAGTCCGAACGCGGCGGCCGACAGGCCCACGTCGGCACGGAGTTCGTCCTGGGCGAAACCCAGGTTGACGCGGTCCATGTAGTTCGCCACGAACATGACGAAGAAGAGGGGGACCACACGGCGGAAGATCTTGCGGACGGCGGACTGTACGGCGGGGGAATGCACCTCGGGACTGGCTGCGGCGGACACGAGCGGCTCCGGTCGTGGCAGGGGACGGGGAAGGGGTCGGGGGGAAGGGGTCGGGGAAAGGGGCTGTCACCGACGGGGACGGTTCACCAGCGGGGGACGGACGGGGTGACCCACCCGGGGTCGGCGACCCGCATCGCCGCCGCGTCGTCGCGGTCGCGGAGCGTGCCGTCGTCGTCGAGCCAGCGCCGGTGCAGGAACGCCAGGCGCTCGCGGTCGAGTTCGACGCCGAGACCGGGGGCGTCGGAGACGACGACCTTGCCGCCGTCGAAGGTGAGCCGCCGCGTCAGCACGTCCTCGGACTGCCAGGGGTAGTGGGAGTCGCAGGCGTGGTGGAGGTTCGGCACGGTGGCCGCCACGTGGGTCATGGCGGCGAGGCTGATGCCCAGGTGGGTGTTGGAGTGCATGGAGACACCGACGCCGAAGGTGCGGCAGACGGCGGCCAGTTGCTGGGTGTTGCGCAGTCCGCCCCAGTAGTGGTGGTCGGAGAGCACGACCTGCACGGCGCCCCGGGTGAACGCCTCCTGGATCTCGGCGAACGTCGTCACGCACATGTTGGTCGCGAGCGGCACCCCGGTCTTCGCGGCGACCTCGGCCATCGCCGGGGTGCCGAGCGCGGGGTCCTCCAGGTACTCCAGGACGTCCCCGAGTTCCGCGGCGACCTTGAGGGAGGTCTCCACGGACCAGGCGCCGTTGGGGTCCAGGCGCAGGGGGTGTCCGGGAAACGCCTCGGCGAGCGCCCTGATCGCGGCGATCTCCTCCTCGGGCGGGAAGACGCCGCCCTTGAGCTTGAAGGAGGTGAAGCCGTACCGCTCGGTGAAGGCGCGGGCCTGGGCGACGACTCCGGCCGGGTCGAGGGCGGCGCCCCAGTCGTCCTTCTCGCCGGCCACGCCCTCGGGGTGGCCGGCCCACTTGTAGAAGAGGTAGGCGCTGTACTCCACGGCGTCGCGGACCTTGCCGCCGAGCAGGGCGTGCACGGGCAGTCCGAGTGCCTTGCCGAGGGCGTCGAGGCAGGCGACCTCGAAGCCGGAGACGACGGACAGGCGCAGCTTGTCGGCGGTCTGGACGCCGCGCAGCCCGCCGACGTCGACCTGCCCGGAGACCCGGGAGGAGTCGACGGCGACCTCGTCGGCGAGAGTGAACAGGGCGTTGAGGTCCGAGACCTGACGGCCGACCAGCTTGTCGGCGAACGGGCGGGCCAGCTCCAGGTACTTGGCGTCGCCGTAGGTCTCGCCGACGCCGGTGACACCGTCGGCGGTCTCCACCTCGACGATCAGGCGGGGGGTGTACGGCTGGTGCACGCCCTGCGTGTTGAGCAGGGGCGGGTCGGCGACCAGGATCGGCGTCAGGTGGACGGCCGTGATGGTGAGGTCGCGGGTCACAGGGCGGCTCCTACGAGGTCGAGTCCGGTGGTGAGCAGGGTCTTCAGTTCGGCGAGGTCGGCGGACGACGGGTCGGTGAGAGGGGCGCGCACGGGGCCGACGGGGCAGCCACGCAGCCGGGCGGCCGCCTTCACGAGGGACACGGCGTATCCGGGGACGCGGTCGCGCAGTTCGACGAGCGGGACGTAGAAGTCGCGCAGCAGCTTGTCGACCGTGCCGGTGTCGCCGCCGTGCAGGGCGGCGAGGAAGGCGTTCGCGATCTCGGGCGCGAAGGCGTGCACGGCGGAGGAGTAGGCGGGGACGCCGACGGCGGCGTAGGCGCGGGCCTGGACCTCGGCGGTGGCGGCGCCGTTGAAGAAGAGGAAGTCCTCGGGGGCGGCGAGGACCGAGCGCTGGAGGCGGTCGAGGTCGCTGTGGCCGTCCTTGAGGCCGATCACGCCGGGGACGCTGGCGAGGCGCCGGACGGACTCGGCGGTGTAGGCGACCTGGCCGCGCTGGTAGGCGATGAGCGGCAGCCGGGTGCCGGCGGCGATCCGCTCCACCTGGGCGACCAGGCCGTCCTGCGGCGCGGCGGTGAGGTAGTGCGGCATGACGAGGAGGGCGTCGGCCCCGGCCTCCTCCGCGATGCGGGCGAACCGCAGGGCCTGCGCCCAGCCGTAGCCGGTCCCGGCGACGACCGGCACCCGGCCCGCGCTCTCCTCGACGGTGATGGTGACGACCTGGCGGTACTCGTCCTCGTCGAGGGAGAAGAACTCGCCGGTGCCGCAGGCGGGGAAGACGGCGCCGGGGTCGGTGGCGAGCCGTTCGGCGACGTAGGCGCGGTGGCCGTCGGGGTCGAGCGAACCGTCGTCGCGGAAGCTGGTCAGCGGGAAGGACAGCACGCTGTGGGCCATCCCCTCGCGCAGCCGTCGGACCACGGCCGCCCGGGCGGCGCCGCTATCGGTGCCCGCACTCGTGCCCACGCTCGTCATCTCAACCGTCTCCTGTCTCCGTATGTAGATGTCATCCACGTATGAAGATGGAGAGTAGAGAGGTGCCCCTGGGGCGTCAATGGGTCGGCGGCGTCGGATTACGATCGGCGCATGTCGGAGACAGGTGGCGCGACAGGTGGCGCGGCAGGTGGTGTCCGCGAGGTGAAGTCCGCGGCACGCACGGTGGAACTGCTGGAGGTGCTGGCCGCCCGCGGCGACCGCCCGGCCCGGCTCCAGGAGCTGGCGGACGGGCTGGGCGTGCCCCGCAGCTCGATGTACGCGCTGCTCCAGACGCTGATCTCGCGCGGCTGGGTCCGCACCGACGTCACCGGCTCCCTCTACGGCATCGGCATCCACGCCCTGCTCACCGGCACCAGCTACCTGGACTCCGACCCCCGGGTGCGGGCGGTGCGGCCGTATCTCGACGAGGCGTCCGAGGCGCTGGGCGAGACCATCCACCTGGGGCGGCTGGACGGGCACGACGTGGCGTACCTGGCGACCCGGGAGTCGCACGAATACCTGCGCACGATCAGCAGGGTGGGGCGCCGGCTGCCCGCCCACGTGGGCGCGCTGGGCAAGGCGCTGCTGGCCGAGCGGCCGGACACGGAGCTGCCCGAGGGCCCGTACGAGGCCTTCACCCCCCACACCCACACCACCAGGGAATCCCTGGCGGCCGACCTCGCCCGCACCAGGGAGCGCGGCTACTCCGTGGACCGCGAGGAGGGCGTGCCCGGCATCGTCGGCTTCGGCTTCGCGCTGCGCTACGAGGTCCCGGCGCTGGACGCGATCAGCTGCTCGGTGCCGGTGGCGCGGCTGACGCCGGGTCACGAGGCGCGGATCGTGGCGGTGATGCGGGAGATCAGGGCCAAACTGGAGGCGACAATTCCGGCCGGAGGCGGCTCGGTTCACTGGCGTTAGCGCTCGCTACTACCCAGCCTCGAACCCCCCAAACGGGTATGTGATCCAGAACACACCCCCTCGCCTGCTTCGGGCCTCCCCGCGCTTGATACAAATTGCCCGCGCGATCCGGTCAGTCGACGGTCGTCGCCCCCTCCCTCCCCACCGTCCCTTTCGCATGCCCTGGGAACGCCCGTGCTCGCCCCCCGCACCACCCCCTGGCCCCTCGTCGCCCTTTTCACGGCCGGGTACCTGCCTCCGTATCTGCTGCCCACCACCGTCGGCAGACTCGACACCGGCCTCGCGCTGTCCGCCACCCAGGCGGGCGCCGTCGGCAGCGCGCTGCTGCTGAGTTCGGCGACCGCGGGCTTCCTGCTGGCCTCCCGGGTGCAGCGGCTCGGCGCCCGGACGCCGGCCCGCTTCGGCCTCGCGCTGGCCGTCCTCGGGTACGGCGCCGCCGCGCTCACCACCGCCGTCCCGGCCGTCGTCGTCGGCGCGGTCGTGGGCGGTTTCGGCTCGGGGACGGCCACCACGGTCGCCGCGACCCGGATCGCCGCCGAGAAGGATCCCCACCGCGCCTCCACGATGGGCCTGCTGAGCGTGTCCGCGCTGGCCGGCGCGGTGTACCTGACGGTGCCCCACCTGGGCCGGGCGCACGGACTGCCGCTGGCCGCGATCGCCCTGACCGCGCTGGCGGTGTGGCCGCTGACCGGCCGCCTGCCGGGCGCGGAGGCCGCCTCCCCCGCCACGCCCGGCACCGACACCACCGCCCCGCTCCCGCACCGCCGTTCGGGACTGGTCCTGGCCGCCACGGTGCTGTGCTGGTCCCTGGCGCAGAACTCCCTGTGGGGTGTCAGCGGCCGGATCGGGCTGACCCAGGCCGGCCTGGGCGACGCCACCCTGGGGCTGGTCTTCGCCGTCGCGCTGGGCGCGGGGCTGGTCGGGGTACTGGTGGCCGGCGCCCTCGGGCCGCGGCTGGGGCGGGCCATGCCGGTCGGCGCCGGCACGGTGCTTATCGCGGGCTGCATCGCGGTCAGCGCGTCGGCGACGACCCCGGCGGCCTTCGCGACCGGGGAGATCGCCTGGAACACCGTCTACCCGGTCGTGCTGTCGTACCTGATCGGCCTCGCCGCCTCGCTCGACCCGCGCGGCCGGTGGGCGGTGCTGGTCGGTTCGGCGTCCTCGCTGGGCACGGCGGCCGGGCCGCTGGCCGGCAGTGTCCTGTCGGCGCGGGCCGGTTACCCGGGCATGGGGCTGGTGCTGGCCGCCGGTCTGCTGCTGGTCGCCGCGCCGATGACCGCCGTCGCGCTGCACACCGCGGGACGTCCGCTGCTGTCCGGCGCGATCCGCCGCCGCGGCGGCACCCCGGCCGCGCTGGTCGCCGCCACCACGGGTACGCCGAGCGGTGCGGTGCCGGAGGTCGGCGCCGTGGAGCAGCCGGTCGTGGAGATCGACGTGGCGGCCCCCGCGGTGGCCGTCCAGGGCGCCTACGACACGGCGGGACCCCGGCAGGCGGCGGCCACACCGGGGTCCGGGACGGGCTGAGTCCTACGCCGTCGGGAAGTCGTACGCATCGACTTCCGCGAGGTACCGCGCCCGCAGTTCCTCCTCGTCCTCCAGGAAGGAGGCGAGGAACGAGTTGCGGGCCAGCTCCCGCAGCCGCTCCTCGGTGAGACCGAGGGCCTGGCGCACGGCGTCGAAGTTGTCGTCCGCGTAGCCGCCGAAGTAGGCCGGGTCGTCGGAGTTGACCGTGCACATCAGCCCGGCGTCGAGCATCGCGGGCAGCGGGTGGTCGGCGAGGGTGTCGACGGTGCGCAGCCGCACGTTGGACAGCGGGCACAGGGTGAGCGGGACGCGCTCGCGCACCAGCCGCTCGACCAGCGCCGGGTCCTCCACGGAACGCAGCCCGTGGTCGATCCGCTCGACGCCGAGGACGTCGAGGGCCTCGACGACGTACGCGGGCGGCCCCTCCTCGCCCGCGTGCGCGACCCGGTGCAGCCCGAGGGCGGCGGCGGCCTCGTACACCTCGCGGAACTTCACGGGCGGGTGGCCGACCTCGGCGGAGTCCAAGCCGACGCCGGTGATGCGGTCCAGGTACGGCTTCACGGCGTCCAGCGTCGCCATCGCCGACTCGGCGGACTCGTCGCGCAGGAAGCAGAGGATCAGCCGGGTGGAGACACCGTGGTTCTCGCGGCCGGCGCCCAGCGCCCGCCACAGCCCCTCCACGACCGTGCCCATCTCCACGCCCCGGGCGAGGTGGGCCTGCGGGTCGAAGAAGATCTCGGCGTGCCGGACGCCCTGGGCGGCGGCGCGGGCGAGGTAGGCGTTGGCCAGGTCCTCGAAGTCCCGCTCGGTGCGCAGCACGGCCATCAGTTCGTAGTACAGGTTCAGGAACGACTGGAGGTCCTCGAAGCGGTACGCCTCGCGCAGCGCGTCCTCGTCCGCGTACGGCAGGGACACGCCGTTGCGGGCGGCCAGCGCGAAGGCCAGCTCGGGCTCCAGGGTGCCTTCGATGTGCAGGTGCAGTTCAGCTTTGGGCAGGGGCATCAGAGCATCGTACGGCGGCTTCACCGACGTTTCGGAACCGGTACGCGGGTGAGGTCGCGGGCCACGGTCAGCTCGCCCTGGTAACCGGCCGCGCGCGCCTGCCGCTCGAACGCCTGGGGTTCGGAGTAGCGCTGGCTGAAGTGGGTGAGGACCAGGTGCCGTACGCCCGCGTCCCGGGCCACGCGCGCGGCCTGACCGGCGGTGAGGTGGCCGTGGTCGGTGGCGAGGGTCTCGTCCTCGTCGAGGAAGGTGGACTCGATCACCAGCAGGTCGCAGCCCTCGGCGAGCGCGTGCACGCCCGCGCACAGCCGGGTGTCCATGACGAACGCGAACCGCTGGCCCCGCCGGACCTCGCTGACCTCGTCGAGCGCGACGCCGTTCAGCGAGCCCTCGCGCTGGATGCGGCCGACGTCGGGGCCCTTGATGCCGTGCGCGGCGAGGCGGTCGGGCAGCATGCGGCGGCCGTCGGGCTCGGTGAGCCGGTAGCCGTACGACTCGACGGGGTGCGACAGCTTGCGGGCGTCCAGGGTGTAGGCGGGGGTGACCGCGAGGGGGCCGTCGGCGGCGACCGGGGACTCGGTGAGGGCGACGGTCTCGCGGTAGGCGGTGGCGTACCGCAGGCGCTCGAAGAAACGCTGCCCGGAGCGCGGGTAGTGGGCGGTGATCTCGTGCGGGACCTGGTCCAGGTTGATGCGCTGGATCACCCCGGCGAGGCCCAGGCTGTGGTCGCCGTGGAAGTGCGTGACGCAGATCCGGTTCAGGTCGTGGGCGGCGACCCCGGCGCGCAGCATCTGGCGCTGGGTGCCCTCGCCGGGGTCGAACAGGATGCCCTCGCCGTCCCAGCGGAGCAGATAGCCGTTGTGGTTGCGGTGCCGGGTCGGGACCTGGCTGGCGGTGCCGAGGACGACGAGTTCACGTACGGACACGGTGGGGTGCGCCGGACTATCCGGGGGGCCATTCGAGGCCGCGGCCGCCGAGCACGTGGGCGTGCGCGTGCCAGACGGTCTGTCCGGCGCCGCTGCCGGTGTTGAAGACGATGCGGTAGCTGTCCAGCTTCTCGTCGTCGGCGACGGCCTGGGTCTCGCGCAGGACGTCGGCGGCGAGCTGCGGGGCTTCGGCGGCGAGCGCGGCGGCGTCCTTGTGGTGCGCCTTGGGGATCACCAGGACGTGGGTGGGGGCCTGGGGGTTGATGTCCCGGAACGCGACGGTGGTGTCCGTCTCGCGGACGATCGTCGCGGGAATCTGCCCTGCGACGATCTTGCAGAACAGACAGTCGTCCTGTGCCTCGCCAGTCACTTGGCTCTCCTCACACCGGTGATCTTCTGTGGGCATCGTATCCGCCGCCGTGGCTGCGGGCAGGCGCCCCACCCGCCGCCCGCCCCGCGGTCAAGGCAACGTGGGCGGTGTCTTCGCCGGGGTCTCCTCCAGCGCCGCCAGCGCCAGCGCGATCGCCTCGTCCAGCTGGGGGTCGCGGCCAGCCGCGTGATCCTGCGGACGCTGCGGGACCTCCACGTCCGGATCGACGCCGTGGTTCTCCACGCCCCAC
This sequence comes from Streptomyces sp. NPDC034099, assembly GCF_055575415.1. NCBI lineage: Bacteria > Bacillati > Actinomycetota > Actinomycetes > Kitasatosporales > Streptomycetaceae > Streptomyces > Streptomyces sp. NPDC034099. Next base: position 327,220 of record NZ_JBVISR010000002.1, read on the forward strand.
CCGTAACCCTCCAGCCAGAACGCGTACTTCGGCTGGGTGATCAGCGTGCCGTCGACCAGCCGGTAGCGGCTGTCGATGCCGATGACGCCGCCCCAGGTGCGCACGCCCACGACCGGCCCGATCCCCAGCGCCTTGATCGCCGCGTTGACGATGTCCCCGTCCGAGCCGGAGAACTCGTTGGCGACGGCGACGACCGGCCCGCGGGGCGCGTCCTGCGGGTAGCTGGTCGGCCGCATGCCGCGCGGCAGGTCCCAGCCGACGATGCGCCGGGCCAGCTTCTCCACCACCAGCTGGGAGGTGTGCCCGCCGCGGTTCTCCCGGACGTCGACGACCAGGCCCTCCCTGGCCACCTCGACGCGCAGGTCGCGGTGGATCTGGGCCCAGCCGGGCGCCTGCATGTCGGGGACGTGCAGGTAGCCGAGCCGCCCGCCGGACTTCTCGTGGACGTAGGCGCGCCGGTCGGCGACCCAGGCGTGGTAGCGCAGCGGCTCCTCGTCGGCGAGCGGGACGACGACGGCGTGCCGCACCTCGCCGCCGCCGGCCGGGGAGACGGTCAGCTCGACCGGCTTGCCCGCCGTGCCGACGAGCAGTGGTCCGGGACCGGTGACCGGGTCCACGGCCTGCCCGGCGACCGCGACGATCGCGTCCCCGGCGCGCACGGCGACCCCGGGCGCGGCGAGCGGGGAGCGGGCGTCGGGGTCGGAGGTCTCCGAGGGCAGCACCCGGTCGATGCGCCAGGTGCCGTCCTCGTGGCGGGAGAGGTCGGCGCCGAGCAGGCCCTGCCGGGCGCCGGAGCCGTGGCCGCCGCGGGGGGTGACGTAGGCGTGCGAGGTGCCGAGTTCGCCGTGCACCTCCCACAGGAGGTCGACCAGGTCGTCGTGGGTGGCGACGCGGTCGAGGACGGGCCGGTAGCGGTCGAGCACGCCGTCCCAGTCGACGCCGTTCATGTCGGCCCGCCAGAAGTGGTCCCGCATGATGCGGCCGGTCTCCTCGAACATCTGCCGCCACTCCGCGGCCGGTTCGACTCTCTGGCGGACCCGGCCCAGGTCGACGGTGACGTTGGTGTCGCTGTCCTCGTCGCCGGAGGCCCGCCGGTCGCTGGGGACGACCTTGAGCCGTCCGTCGGTCCACAGCAGCACCCGCTTGCCGTCGCCGCTGACCTCGTAGTGGTCGGCGTCGCCGCCGAGGTGCTCGACTCGCTGCTGGGCGAGGTCGTACCGCTCCAGCTCGGTGTTCGGGTCGGGGTCCTCCGGGGTGGCGCGGGAGGCGCCGAGGACACCGGTGAGCGGGTGGCGCAGCCACAGGACGCCGTCCTTGGCGGCGCGCAGCCGGGAGTAGCGGGCGGCCTCCACCGGGAAGGGCACGATGCGGTCGGCGAGGCCCTCGATGTCGATCCGGGTGCTGGGGGTGCCCTCGCTGTCGGGGGTCTCCTCGCGGTCCGGGGTCTCGAAGGGCCGGCCGTGGCGCTGCGGGCCGAAGGGCGAGGGCGTGGTCGCCGCGAGGGTGATCAGGTAGGGCCGGGCGCCCTCGACGAAGGCCAGGTCGAAGACGTGCTCGTCGTAGACCGGGTCGAAGGAGCGGGTGGAGAGGAAGGCGAGGTGCTTGCCGTCCAGGGTGAAGGCGGGCGAGTAGTCCTTGAAGCGCAGCGGGGTCGCCTCGCTCACCGACAGGTCGGTGGTGTTGGCGAGCTTGAGCTGGCGCAGTGGGTCGGGGCCGGGGTGGGACCAGGCGAGCCAGGCCGAGTCCGGCGAGAAGACCAGCCCGGACGCGTCGCCGTCCTCGCTGCGGTCGACCTCGCGGACCTCGCCGCTCTCGCGCTCGACGAGCAGGACCCGCCCGTCGTGCGAGGCGACGGCGACGCGGCTGCCGTCGGGGGCCACGGCGAGGTTCAGCACCCGGCCGAGCTGTCCGGCGGCCAGGCGCCGTGCGGTGGCGCCGGGGGCGAGGCCGGTGGCGGGCGCGAACTCCAGGGCGTCGTCGCCCTCGGCGTCCGTCACCCACACCACCCACTCCTCGCCGTCGGCGCGGAAGGTGCGCGGCAGCCGGGTGCGTACGCCCGGCGTGGCCGCGAGGGCGCGGGCGGGTCCCGAGCGGTGGGTGACCCAGTGCACGCCGCCGCGTACGGCGACGGCGCTGCCGCGCGCGGTGTGGTCGGGGGACGCGGAGCCGAACCAGCGGGCGGCGTTGACCGGGTACGGCTGGAGGTCGACGCGGGCGCCGCCGAGCCGGATGTCCAGGCGGCGCGGCTCGGCGCCGTCGAGGTCGTCCAGCGTCCACAGTTCACCGGCGGACGAGTAGACGACGCGGGTGCCGTCGGTGGCGGCGTGCCGGGCGTAAAAGCCTCCCCCACTCTCGGCTTCGCTCGAGCGGGAGGTGCCCCCATCCGGGGTGTGCCGGCGCAGGTCGGAGCCGTCGGCGAGGGAGGAGTACAGGGCGCCGGTGCCCTCGTGGTCGGAGAGGAAGGCGATCCGGTCGCCGACCCAGAAGGGGTACTCGATGTTGCCGTCGAGGTCGGCGTGCAGACGGACGAACTCGCCGTCGTCCTCGCGGTCGATCCACAGCTTGCCCGCCGTGCCGCCCCGGTAGCGCTTCCACCAGGCGGCCTCGCGGCCCATCGGCGCGGACAGCAGCACGGTGTGCGGGCCCCGGGCGACGTCCCCGACGGGCCCGTACGGCAGGGTGTCCGCCGGTCCGCCGTCGAGCGGGACGGCGCGGGCCCAGCTGCGGCGCAGGCTGGCCTGGCCGTAGGTGCTGAGGGCGAGGACGCGGCCGTCGGCGGTCCAGCCGCGGACCTGGGTCCTGATGCTGCCCCAGTGGGTGAGGCGCTGGGCGGGGCCGCCGTCGACGGGCGCGACGTGCACCTCGGGGGCGCCGTCGCGGGTGGAGGTCCAGGCGACCGTGGTGCCGTCGGGCGAGATCCGCGGGTGGTTCACCGGCACGTTGTCGGCGCTGACCCGCCAGGCCCGGCCGCCGTCGAGCGGGGCGAGCCACACGTCGTCCTCGGCGGTGAAGGCGACCAACTCGCCGTGCGGGTGCGGAAAGCGGAGGTAGGCAGGCGCTGCGGGCTGAGTCACCCCCATACCCTATGCAGGGGCGCCGCCCGCCGACAGAGGTTTGGATCACTTCCCGGCCGCCGGGCACCCCTGACCCGCCGGCGGTGGGCTACTTGCCCTCCACCGGCCGGCAGTGCGGGTCGTCCGGGCACCAGATGGTCCGGGTGACGGTCACGGTGGGCCCCGGTCCGTTCGGGGAGGGCCGGTTCGCGGGCGGGGCGCTGGTGGCGTCGCAGTCGCCCAGCCCCTTGACCCGGAACCACTCCTTGCCGTCCACCTTCGCGGTCAGGTTCCCGCGCACGCAGGCGCCCTCGACGACCCGGGTCACCTTGCCGTCGACGGTGATGTCCTGGCCGGCGTCCGTCCTGCCCTCGCAGTGGACGGAGGCGACGGCCTCCTCGGTCGCCGACGCGGTGGTGCCCCGGTCGCCGAAGGAGGCGGTGCAGGTGAGCCAGCGCACCTCCGCCTTCTGCCGCTCCAGTTCACGGGTCACGGTCTGGTCGGTCGTGTACGCCACCGACGCGGAACTGAGCCCGCCCGGTTCGCACGCGACGAGCCCGCCGACGACGGCGACCGAGCCGACGACCACCGGAGCCATGCGCCGAATCCGTCTCAAAGCCCCCATGGAGGGCAGCCTGCCACCGCACCGGGACCGGCGGTAGGGCGCATACGGCCACTCCTCACTACCGTGGGCGCCATGGGCAACGACCGCGGGCAGCGCGGGCTCGTCGTGGACGAGCACACCACCTGGCTGTGGAACCACCGGCAGAAACGCGGGCGCGACGGCGTCTGGCGGGACGCGCTGACGCTGTACCGCGACGGCGTGCGGGTGCGGTTCGTGTTCCGGCCGGGCGGCCCGGACTCCGGCCGGTACACCACCGAGGGCGACCACTGGTACGAGGGCTGCGTGGGCGACGGCCGGGGCCACCTGCTCAACCTGCGCGAACCCGGTGCCGCACGAGTGCTGGTCGAGGAGGCCGGGGGGCGCGGGCTGCTGCCCGGGCGCGGGGACGGGCCGGTGGAACTGGACGGCTGGGACATGTTCCCGGCCGTGGTCGCCGCCGTCGACGGCTGACCGGGCGGGTCAGGACCAGCGGCCGGTGCGGGCCAGGAGCACGGCGGTCGCGGCGGTGCCCGCGGTGGAGGTGCGCAGGACGCTGCGGCCCAGCCGGTAGGGCCCCGCGCCGGCCTCGGCGAACAGGGCCAACTCCTCGGGGGAGACGCCGCCTTCGGGGCCGACGACGAGCACGATGTGGCCGGTGGCGGGGAGTTCGACGGCGGACAGGGGTTCCTCGCCGCTCTCGTGGAGTACGGCGGCGAAGTCGGCCTCGGCCAGAAGTGAGGCAACCTGCTTGCTCGTCGCCGCGTCCGCGACCTCGGGGAAGCGGACCCGGCGGGACTGCTTGCCCGCCTCGCGGGCCGTCGCCCGCCACTTGCCGAGCGCCTTCAGGCCGCGCTCGCCCTTCCACTGCGTGATGCACCGGGACGCCGCCCAGGGCACGATGGCGTCGACCCCGACCTCGGTCATCGTCTCGACGGCCAGCTCACCGCGGTCGCCCTTGGGCAGGGCCTGGACGACGGTGATGCGGGGCTGCTCGGCGGGCTCCTCGCGCACGCCGTCCACGACGGTGACGACCAGGCGGTCCTTGCCCTCGGCGGCCTTCACGACGCCCTCGGCCCAGCGGCCGTTCCCGTCGGTGAGGACGACGTCCTCGCCCGCCCGCAGCCGCTTCACCGAGACGGCGTGCCGCCCCTCCGGGCCGTCGAGGACGTACTCGCCCGCGGGCAGGTCCTGGGGCCGCAGGGAGTCGGCCACGAACACCGGTGCCGTCATCGTGCGCCGCCTCCCGTCGCGTAGCCCGACAACCCCGACAACGCTGTCCCGGCGGCGGCGAGTTCGGCCACCAGCACCTCCACCAGCTGTCCGGCGGGCAGTTCCCGGGCCATCCGGTGGCCCTGTCCCGCCCACAGCGCCATGCCCTGCGCGTCGCCCGCCTTCGCCGCCGCCTTGCGCACCGGCGCGGTGAGGTGGTGCACGTCGGGGTAGGCGGCGGGGGCGTAGGGGCCGTGCTCGCGCAGGAAGCGGTTGACCAGGGCGCGGGCGGGGCGGCCGGAGAAGGCCCGGGTGAGTTCGGTGCGGACGTACAGCGGGTTGGTCAGCGCCTGCTTGTGCAGGTCGTGCGCGCCGGACTCCGCGGTGGCGAGGAAGGCGGTGCCGAGCTGGGCGGCGCTCGCGCCGGCCGCGAGGACCGCGGCGATCTGGCTGCCGCGCATGATGCCGCCGGCGGCGACGATCGGCAGGCTCACCGCCTCCCGGACCTGGGCGACCAGCGACAGCAGTCCGGTGCCGGCGCCGCCGGTCTCCGGGTTGTCCCGGTGGGTGCCCTGGTGGCCGCCGGCCTCGACACCCTGGGCGATCACCGCGTCGGCGCCGGACTGCTCGACGGCCCGGGCCTCGTCCGCGGTGGTCGCGCCGACCAGGGCGAAGGTGCCCACGCGGTGCAGGGAGTCGACGACCTCACGGCTCGGCACGCCGAAGTGGAAGGACACCACCGGTACGGGGTTGTCCAGCAGTACGGCGAGCTTGGTGTCGTAGCCGTCGTCCCGGCCGCAGTCGGGGTCGCCCAGCTCCGTCTCGTACCAGGCGGCCTCGCCGGCCAGCTGGTGGGCGTAGACGTCGACTGCGGCGGGGTCGGCCGTCTCCGGCTGCGGGAGGAAGAGGTTGACGCCGAACGGGCGGCTCGTCAGTCCCCGCAGCTGTTTGATCTCCTGGTACATCCCGTCCGCGGTCTTGTACCCCGCGGCCAGGAAGCCCAGCCCGCCCGCCTCGGACACCGCGGCCGCGAGCCGTGGCACGGAGACGCCGCCCGCCATGGGCGCCTGCACGATCGGGTAGGGGAAGAGATCGGTCAGTGCGGAGGACATGACGGCATGTTGTCACGTCCTCCACACAAGTCCGAATCCGGGCTTCCGTCGGCATACGCCAGGAGCATCCGCATCCCCGGAGGGGCCTCCACCGGCCGCCGAGCCGCGCCTCAGCGCCCGTTGAACGCGTCCTTCAACCGCGAGAACAGCCCTTGCTGCCCCGGCTGGAACTGCCCGGTCGGGCGTTCCTCGCCGCGGAGCTTGGCCAGCTCGCGCAAGAGGCGTTCCTGTTCGGGGTCGAGCTTGCCCGGGGTGGTGACCTCGACGTGGACGATGAGGTCGCCGCGGCCGCCGCCGCGCAGGTGGGTGACGCCCCGGCCGTGCTTCGGGATCGACTGGCCGGACTGGGTGCCCGGACGGATGTCGACCTCCTCCATGCCGTCGAGGGTCTCCAGCGGCACCTTCGTGCCGAGGGCCGCCGCCGTCATCGGGATGGTGACCGTGCAGTGCAGGTCGTCGCCGCGGCGCTGGAAGGTCGAGTGCGGCAACTCGTGGATCTCGACGTACAGGTCACCGGCGGGACCGCCGCCGGGGCCGACCTCGCCCTCGCCCGCGAGCTGGATCCGGGTGCCGTTGTCGACACCGGCCGGGATCTTCACGGTCAGGGTGCGCCGGGAGCGGACCCGGCCGTCGCCGGCGCACTCCGGGCACGGGGTCGGGACCACGGTGCCGAAGCCCTGGCACTGCGGGCAGGGGCGCGAGGTCATGACCTGGCCCAGGAAGGACCGGGTGACCTGCGAGACCTCACCGCGGCCGCGGCACATGTCACACGTCTGGGCCGAGGTGCCGGGCGCCGCGCCCTCGCCGTTGCAGGTGTTGCAGACGACCGCGGTGTCGACCTGGATGTCCTTGGTCGTGCCGAACGCGGCCTCGTCCAGCTCCACCTCGATGCGGATCATCGCGTCCTGGCCCCGGCGGGTGCGCGAGCGCGGCCCGCGCTGCGACGCCGTACCGAAGAACGCGTCCATGATGTCCGAGAAGTTCCCGAAGCCACCCGCGCCGAAGCCGCCCGCACCACCGCCGGCGGCCTGCGAGAGGGGGTCGCCGCCGAGGTCGTAGACCTGCTTCTTCTGCGGGTCCGACAGCACCTCGTAGGCGGCGTTGATCTCCTTGAACCGCTCCTGGGTCTTCGGATCGGGGTTGACGTCCGGGTGCAGCTCGCGGGCGAGCCTCCGGAACGCCTTCTTGATCTCGTCCTGGGAAGCGTCGCGGCGCACGCCGAGTACGGCGTAGTAGTCCGTGGCCACCTACGACTCCGCCAGGATCTGTCCGACGTACCGTGCCACTGCGCGTACCGCTCCCATCGTTCCCGGGTAGTCCATGCGGGTCGGTCCGACCACGCCGAGCTTGGCAACCGCCTCGCCGCCCGAACCGTAGCCGACCGACACGACGGACGTTGAGTTGAGTCCCTCGTGGGCGTTCTCATGACCGATCCGTACGGTCACGCCCGGATCCTTCGCCTCGCCGAGCAGCTTGAGGAGCACGACCTGCTCCTCCAGTGCCTCCAGCACCGGCCGGATCACCAAGGGGAAGTCGTGCCCGAAGCGGGTCAGATTGGCGGTGCCGCCGATCATCAGCCGCTCCTCGTTCTCCTCGACCAGCGTCTCCAGGAGAGTGGAGAGCACGGTGGAGACCGTACCGCGATCCTCGGCCTCGAAGGCCTCCGGCAGATCTTCCACCAGAGACGGCACATCCGTGAAACGGCGCCCCGCGACCCGGCTGTTGAGCCGCGCCCGCAGATCGGCCAGCGACGCCTCGCCGAACGGCGCCGGGCAGTCGACCATCCGCTGCTCGACCCGGCCGGTGTCCGTGATGAGCACCAGCATCAGCCGCGCGGGCGCGAGCGAGAGCAGCTCCACGTGCCGCACCGTCGAACGGGTCAGCGACGGGTACTGCACCACGGCGACCTGCCGGGTGAGCTGCGCGAGCAGCCGCACCGTGCGGGCCACCACGTCGTCGAGGTCGACGGCGCCCTCCAGGAAGTTCTGGATGGCACGCCGCTCGGGCGCGGTCATCGGCTTGACGCCGGCCAGCTTGTCGACGAAGAGCCGGTAGCCCTTGTCGGTCGGGATGCGCCCGGCGCTGGTGTGCGGCTGGGCGATGAACCCCTCGTCCTCCAGGGCCGCCATGTCGTTGCGCACGGTGGCCGGGGAGACGCCGAGGTTGTGCCGCTCGGTGAGGGCCTTGGAACCGACCGGTTCCTCGGTGCCGACGTAGTCCTGGACGATGGCGCGCAGCACCTTCAGCCTGCGTTCACTGAGCATCGGCGCGCACCTCCAGCTGTCCGTCCGCCCGTTTCCGGCCTGTCTGTCCTGGCACTCATGGCTCGCGAGTGCCAGACTTCCCCGGCCCAGTGTACGGCCGTGGGGTACGCCCCCGGCAAGGCCGGGACCAAGCCGTTAGCGTCGTCGCCGTGACGGTGACTTGGGAAGAGCTGGGCTGGGAGCGGCTGGCGGACGGAGTGGGGCGGTGCCGGCTGCCGGGATGGGACTGCACGGCGGGGCTGGTCCTCGGCGCGGACGCGGCGCTGATGGTGGACGCGGGGTCGAGCCTGGACGAGGGCGCCCGGCTGCACGAGGCGGCGCGGTGGCTGGCCGGCCGCCGTGTGACACATCTCGCGCTGACCCACCCGCACTTCGACCACGTCTTCGGCGCCGCGGCCTTCCCGGACGCGGAGGTGTACGGCGCGGTGGGCACCCACGCGTTGTTCGCGCCCGGCGGACAGGGGCGGCAGGCGCTGCGCGCGGACGCGGTGGCGGAGGGCCTGGACGCGCGGCGGGCGGCGGAGGCGGCCCACGCGCTCGTCCCCGTCCGGCACGAGGTCCGCGGTGAGCGCGTACTCGGCCTGGGCGGGGGCCGCCGGGTACTGCTGGCCGACGTGGGCCCGGGACACACCGGGCACGATCTCGCGGTGCTGGCGCTGGCGCCGGGGGCCCCGGTGGTCGTCTTCTGCGGCGACCTGGTCGAGGAGTCCGGCGAGCCGCAGGCGGGCCCCGACGCCGTGCCGGCGCGCTGGCCGGCCGCCCTGGACCGGCTGCTGGACCTGGGCGGCGACGACGCGCTGTACGTCCCCGGTCACGGAGCGGTGGTGGACGCGGCGTTCGTCCGGGCCCAACGGGACGCGCTGGCCGCCCGGTTCGGCGTGTCGCGTTGATCACGGGGCGGGCGTTCCTCGTATCGTCGGGAGAATGCGCCAGTACTCCGCCGACCTGACCCCTCCGTGGAAGAAACCGCAGCCCGTTCCCGAGGTACCGGCCGATCCCGGCCTGGTGGTCGAGGAGCCCGGCACCGGGTTCTGCGGCGCCGTGATCGGCTGCGAGGCGGGCACGGTGACCCTGGAGGACCGCTTCGGCAAGCACCGGGTCTTCCCGCTGGAACCGCGCGGCTTCCTGCTGGAGGGCCGCGTGGTGACGCTGGTACGGCCGTCCTCCTCCGGTCCGGCGCGCCCCTCCCGTACGGCGTCCGGTTCGGTCGCCGTCCCCGGCGCACGCGCACGGGTGGCGCGCGCCGGGCGCATCTACGTCGAGGGGCGGCACGACGCCGAGCTGGTCGAGAAGGTCTGGGGCGACGACCTGCGCATCGAGGGCGTGGTCGTGGAGTACCTGGGCGGCGTGGACGACCTGCCGTCGATCGTCGCGGACTTCGCCCCGGGCCCGGACGCACGGCTGGGCGTCCTGGTGGACCACCTGGTGCCGGGTTCGAAGGAGTGGCGGATCGCGGAGGCGGTGACGAGCGAGCACGCGCTGGTCGTGGGGCACCCGTACATCGACATCTGGGAGGCGGTGAAGCCGTCGTCGGTGGGGATCGATGCCTGGCCCCGCGTCCCCCACGGCCAGGACTGGAAGACCGGGGTCTGCCGGGCGCTGGGCTGGCCGTCGGAGAACACGGGCGCGGTGTGGCAGGCGATCCTGGCCCGGGTGGGGTCGTACAAGGACCTGGAGCCGGAGTTGTTGGGGAGAGTAGAGGAGCTGATCGACTTCGTGACGGCGTGAGCAAACCCAGCCCCTCCGGCGTTTGAGGAGCGGGGGTCCGGGGGCAGCGCCCCCGGGGTCGGGACGGGAAGGGGCGGCGGGGGCGAGAAAACCCTGGTCAGTCCACCAGGTCCCGCACCACCGCGTCCGCCAGCAACCGCCCGCGCAGCGTCAGCACCGCGCGGCCCGCCACGTACGGCCCCTCCTCCAGCAACCCCTCCGACAGCGCACGCCGCGAGGCCGCGAGCCCCGCGTCCCGCAGCAGCGCCAGCGGGACGCCCTCCCGCAGGCGCAGTTCCAGCAGGATGCGCTCGACCCGCCGGTCCTCGTCCGTCAGGACCTCGCGCCCCGCGCCCGGGGACTTCCCCGCCACCAGCGCCCCCGCGTACGCCCCCGGGTGCTTCACGTTCCACCACCGCACGCCCCCCACGTGGGAGTGCGCGCCGGGTCCCGCGCCCCACCAGTCGGCGCCCCGCCAGTACAGCTCGTTGTGCAGGCAGCGCCCCGCGTCGGAGGTGGCCCAGTTCGACACCTCGTACCAGTCGTAGCCCGCCGCGGACAGGGTCTCCTCGGCGATCAGGTACCGGTCGGCGTGCACGTCGTCGTCGGTCATCGGGACCTCGCCGCGCCGGATGCGCCGGGCCAGTTGGGTGCCCTCCTCGACGATCAGGGCGTACGCCGAGACGTGGTCGGGTCCGGCGCCGAGCGCGGCGTCCAGCGAGGCCCGCCAGTCGTCGTCGGACTCGCCGGGGGTGCCGTAGATCAGGTCGAGGTTGACGTGGTCGAAGCCGGCCGCGCGGGCCTCGGCGACGCAGGCCTCGGGGCGGCCGGGCGTGTGGGTGCGGTCCAGGATCTTCAGGACGTGCTGCTTGGCGCTCTGCATGCCGAAGGAGATCCGGTTGAAGCCGCCCTCGCGGAGCGCCGCGAGATAGGCCGGGTCGACCGACTCGGGATTGGCCTCCGTCGTGATCTCCGCGTCCGGCGCCAGGCCGAACTCGTCGCGGACCGCGCGCAGCATCCGTACCAGGTCCCCGGCGGCCAGCAGGGTGGGCGTACCGCCGCCGACGAAGACCGTGCGGACCTCGCGCGGGTCGTCGCCGAGCACCTTGCGGGCCAGGCGGACCTCGTCGACGAGCGTGTCGGCGTAGTTGTCGCGGGAGGCGAGGACGCCGCCGGTGCCGCGCAGCTCGGTCGCGGTGTAGGTGTTGAAGTCGCAGTAGCCGCAGCGGGTCGCGCAGTACGGGACGTGCAGGTAGAAACCGAGGGGGCGGTCGGCGGCCCCGGCGAGCGCGGACACGGGCAGGGCACCGTCGGCGGGGACGGGCTCGCCGTCGGGGAGTGCGGAGGGCATGCGTTCCATTGTCCCGTACGGCCGCGGTTACCCGGTTCCTCGATCGACCGGCTGCCCGAGCGACCGGCTGCCCGGCTGTCCGGCTGCCGCTCGGCTACTCGGCCTGGAGCACGAGCAGGGCCAGGTCGTCCTCCGGGGGCCTGGGCCCGAACTCGTGCACCAGCCGCCTGATGCGCTCGGCGACCAGCTCGGCGTCCAGGCCCGTGCACCCGGCCAGTGCCGTGGCCAGACCGTCGCCGTCGTCGAACTGGCGGGAGCCGCTGCGCCGCTCCGTGATCCCGTCCGTGACGCACAGCAGGGTGTCCCCGGACCGCAGCTCGAAGGTCTCGCTGACGTAGGTCGCGTCCTCGACGACGCCGAGCAGGGTCTGCGGGTGCGCGACGGCCGACACCGTGCCGTCGGGCCCGAGGAGCAGCGGCAGCGGGTGCCCGGCGGACGCGAGGGTGCAGCGGACGCCGCCGTCGAAGGGAACCAGCTCGCCGTAGAGCAGGGAGAGGAAGCGGGTCTGCGGTCCGTCGCCCGGGGCAACCGGTGGGCCGCCCGCGGCGACCAGCGCGCGGGCGGCGGCGTCGGCGGCCTCGGTGGCGTCGTCGAGGAGGAGCTGGTTGAGACGGTCGAGGACGTCGGGGACGCCGTACTGCTCGCGGGCCAGCAGGCGCAGCCAGGGCCGGGCGAGCCCGATGACGACGGCGGCCTCGGGGCCCTTGCCCTGGACATCGCCCACGGCGAAGCACCAGCGGCCGTCACCGGCCGGGAAGAGGTCGTAGAAGTCGCCGCTGGGGCCGCCCTTGTCGCGCGGTTCGTAGACGAGGGCGCTGCGCACACCGGGGATCTCCGCGACGGCGCCGGGCAGCAGGCCGCGCTGGAGTACGGCGCTGATGGTGGCCTGCCGGGCGTACTGGCGGGCGGCGCCGATGGCGAGCGCCACCCGGCGGCTGAGATCCTCGACCAGGCCGGTGATCTCGTCGGGGAAACCGGGAGTGTCGAGGGTGTCGGGGTCGTCCGGGTCGTCCGAGGCGTGCGGGGCGGCGCCCGAGCTGTCGGCCCGTCCGATGACCAGGGTGCCCAGTGGCCTGCCTCCGGCGACCAGGCGGTAGGCGAGCGCGGTGCCGTGCCTACCGTCCGGGCCGAGTGCGTCGCCGGGCCAGGGATGGCCGACGGGGCCGGAGCGCCAGGGGTCGCGCGGGCGGGGCGGGTCCTTCTCGAGGGCGGCGCGCAGCTCGTCCAGGTGCCCCTCGCCCGCGTGCCACACGCGGGCCAGCCGGGCGCCCACGGCCGCTCCGGTGTCGTCGGTCCAGGCGCCCCGGCCCAGGGACTCGTCCTCCAGCCACACCCCGCACCAGTCGGCGAGCCGGGGCACGATCAGCTGGCCGGTGAGGGAGGCGACCAGATCCTCGTCGAGCTGCCCGGCCAGGAGGTCGGAGGCCTCCGCGAGGAAGGACAGCGCGCCGCGGCCCAGCCACTCGCGGTCGCGGACACCACGCCTGGCGGTCCCGGCGGTGCCGTCCCACGGGTCGGGCCACCGCGGCCGGCCCGGCCGGCCGGGACACCCGCCGCGGTCGCGGGTCGCGCCCGCGTCTTGGTTCGCGCCCTGGCCCGCGTCTTGGTTCGCGCCCGGGGCGGCCGCACGGCCGGGAGCGGCCGTCCGACGGTCCGGGCCCAGCGCGGGGCCGTCCGATTTCCCAAGGCCGTCCGCGTCCGGGCCGTCCTGACCGGTGCCGTGGCCGCTCGGGCCTCCCTGGGGCACGTGGGCGGCCGTCCGGTCCCCCAGGCCGACCCTCACGTCCTCGCCGGACGCACCGAACTGGCCGGACTCGCCGGACTCCCGGGCATCACCGGCCTCGCCCGACGCCACGGCCTCACCAGACGCGCCGGACGCACCGCCCCCGGCGCCTTCGCCGTCCGCCCCGCCCGTCCCCTCCCCCGGCGTCCGCGTGCCCGGCGGCTCGGGGCGTCGCGCTCCGCACCCTCCGGCGTACGCCTCGGGCTGCCCGGCGGTGTCCGTGCCCGCGGCCGACAATCGCGCCCACACCGTCTTGATGCCCGGGCGGTAGGTGATGCCCCACGCCTCCGCGAGCGCGGCGACCAGGCGCAGGCCGCGCCCGTACTCGGCGGGATCGTGCGGCATCTCTGGGTCGGTGTTCCTCGGCGCACGGGACGGGTGCTGGTCCGTGGCCTCGACGACGAGCGCGCCCGTCTCCTCCAACCGGAGGACCACGTCGACGTCGGTGCCGGCGTGCACCACGGCGTTGGTGACCAGCTCGCTGACGACGACCAGGGCGTCGGCGACGAGGTGCTCCGTCAGCTGTTCCGTGCCGGGCAGGCGGAGCGCGGACCAGTCGGCGAGCGCGGCCCGCGCCATCGCGCGGGCGGCGCCCGGCGCCAGGGAGCTGCCGAGCAGGCTCACGCGTGCCCGCGCGCACTCCTGGGCGGTGTGCGCAGGCTCCGCGCCGGCGCGGGAGGCGGTCTCCCGCTGCGTCGGAATGGCCCCCATGGACGTCTCCCCGGGCAGTTCGTGCGAGTTCCTCGCAGTCGATGCCGACAGAGTGACAGACCGGCCCCGCCCATAAGCACGGAGTTACCGAAGTGGGTCGCGATGGGTGAGAACCGTGCTAGGCGAACGTTCGAAGACGACCGGAAGCCGAACGGAAACCGGACGTCTTCGGACATTCGCGGGCACGGACAGCGCCGCCCCGGGCTTTACGCCTCGCGCGAGCCCTCGTACATCTCCTCGATCAGGTTCTTGTACTCCCGCTCCACCACCGGCCGCTTCAGCTTCAGGCTCGGGGTGATCTCGCCGTGTTCGACGTCGAGGTCGCGGGGCAGCAGACGGAACTTCTTGATGGTCTGCCAGCGCTGGAGCCCCTCGTTGAGCTGCTTGACGTAACCGTCGACCATCTCGACGGTCGCGGGCGCCGCGACGATCTCGGCGTACGGCTTGCCCTCCAGGCCGTTCTCCTTCGCCCACTCCGTGATCGCGATCTCGTCGAGGGCGATGAGCGCGGTGCAGAAGTTCCGGTCGGCGCCGTGCACCAGGATGTTGGAGACGTAGGGGCAGACCGCCTTGAACTGGCCCTCGACCTCGGCCGGCGCGATGTACTTGCCGCCGGACGTCTTGATGAGGTCCTTCTTGCGGTCGGTGATGCGCAGATAGCCGTCGGGCGACAGCTCGCCGATGTCGCCGGTGTGGAACCAGCCGTCGGCCTCCAGCACCTCGGCGGTCTTCTCGGGCAGCTTGTGGTAGCCCTCCATGATCCCGGGGCCGCGCAGCAGGATCTCGCCGTCGTCCGCGATGCGCACCTCGGTGCCGGGCAGCGGCTTGCCGACGGTGCCGGTGCGGTAGGCCTCGCCGGGGTTGACGAAGGAGGCGGCGGAGGACTCGGTGAGGCCGTAGCCCTCCAGGATGTGGATGCCGGCCCCGGCGAAGAAGTAGCCGATCTCCGGCGCGAGGGCGGCCGAGCCCGACACGCAGGCGCGCAGGCGGCCGCCGAAGGCCTCGCGGATCTTGGCGTAGACGAGCCGGTCGGCGACGGCGTGCTTGGTGCGCAGCCCCGCGGGGGCGCTCGCGGTGCCGGTGCGCTTGAAGTTGTCCTGGGTGACCTTGGCGTACTCGCGGGCGATCCCGGCGGCCCACTGGAAGATCTTGTACTTGGCTCCGCCGCCCGCGCGGGCCTTGGCGGCGACGCCGTTGTAGACCTTCTCGAAGATGCGGGGGACGGCCGCCATGTAGGTGGGCTGGACGACCGGCAGGTTCTCGATGATCTTGTCGACCCGGCCGTCGACGGCGGTGACGTGCCCGGCCTCGATCTGGCCGGAGGTCAGCACCTTGCCGAAGACGTGCGCGAGCGGCAGCCACAGGTACTGCACGTCGTCCTTGGTGACCAGGCCGGTCGCGGCGATCGCCTTGGCCATGTACGACCAGCAGTCGTGCGGGAGCCGGACGCCCTTGGGCCGGCCGGTGGTGCCGGAGGTGTAGATGAGGGTGGCGAGCTGGTCCTTGGTGAGCGCGCCGACCCGCTCCTTGATCAGCTGGGGGTCCTGCTCCAGGCGGGCCGCGCCCCGGCGCTCCAGCTCGTCGAGGGTGAGGACCCAGTCCTCGGAGGTGTCCGCACCGGCCGCGTCGACCACGACCACATGGGTGAGGTCGGGCAGCTCCGCCTTCTTCTCCCTCGCCTTGGCGAGCTGCGCGGCGTCCTCCGCGATCAGCACCCGGCTCTCGGAGTCGGAGAGGATGTACGCCGATTCGTCGGCGTTGGTCTGCGGGTAGACGGTGGTCGTCGCCGCGCCCGCGCACATGATGCCGAGGTCGGCGAGGATCCACTCCAGGCGGGTCGAGGAGGCCAGGGCCACGCGCTGCTCCGGCCGCACGCCCAGCTCGATGAGGCCGGCCGCGATCGCGTAGACGCGCTCGGCGGCCTGCGCCCAGGTCAGCGACTTCCAGTCGTCGGGGCCCTCGCCCGCGGCCGGCGGCACCGGGTAGCGGTACGCCTCGGCGTCCGGCGTGGCGGCCACCCGCTCCAGGAAGAGTCCCGCCACGGAGGGCGGACGGTTCTCGATCAGTGTCTGTGTGTCGCTCACGACATCCTCCGGGCCCGCGACGGTGCGGCTGGCTCGTTGCGGCTGGCTCAGGTGCGGCTGGTTCACTCTCGGGCGGTGTTCGGGCGGTGACTCGGACTGTTGCCCGATCACTTGTTTAACTCACGAGTAACTAAGGGGCAGGCATCAGGGTAAAGGGCGACCGGCCGCCGCGTAAGACTCCGCGCCCTGTCACTTCCTACAGATGCGCGCCCGTGACATGCGAAGGGACCCGCCGCACTTTCGTACGACGGGCCCCTCGGTGTCCGTTTCACCCGGACTCGGCGTGCGGCGCGGCGGTTACTTCTTGCCCTTGCCCGACCCCGCGCTGTCATCGCTGGACAGGACCGCGATGAAGGCTTCCTGCGGAACCTCCACGGAACCCACCATCTTCATCCGCTTCTTGCCCTCCTTCTGCTTCTCCAGCAGCTTCCGCTTACGGGAGATGTCACCGCCGTAGCACTTGGCGAGGACGTCCTTGCGGATGGCGCGGATGGTCTCGCGGGCGATCACCCGGGAGCCGATGGCCGCCTGGATGGGCACCTCGAAGGCCTGGCGCGGGATCAGCTCGCGCAGCTTGGCGACGAGCCGCACGCCGTAGGCGTACGCCGCGTCCTTGTGGGTGATCGCCGAGAAGGCGTCCACCTTGTCGCCGTGCAGCAGGATGTCGACCTTGACCAGGCTGGAGGTCTGCTCGCCGGTGGGCTCGTAGTCCAGCGAGGCGTAACCACGGGTCTTCGACTTCAGCTGGTCGAAGAAGTCGAAGACGATCTCCGCGAGCGGGAGGGTGTAGCGGATCTCGACGCGGTCCTCGGAGAGGTAGTCCATGCCGAGCAGGGTGCCCCGCCGGGTCTGGCACAGTTCCATGATCGAGCCGATGAACTCGGTCGGCGCGAGGATCGTGGCCCGCACGACCGGCTCGTACACCTCGTTGATCTTGCCCTCGGGGAACTCGCTCGGGTTGGTGACGGTGTGCTCGGTGCCGTCTTCCATGATCACCCGGTAGACCACGTTGGGGGCGGTGGCGATGAGGTCGAGCCCGAACTCGCGCTCCAGCCGCTCGCGGATCACGTCGAGGTGCAGCAGGCCGAGGAAGCCGACGCGGAAGCCGAAGCCGAGGGCGGCGGAGGTCTCCGGCTCGTAGACCAGGGCGGCGTCGTTGAGCTGGAGCTTGTCGAGGGCCTCGCGCAGCTCGGGGTAGTCGGAGCCGTCCAGCGGGTACAGGCCGGAGAACACCATGGGCCTGGGGTCCTTGTAGCCGCCGAGCGCCTCCGTGGCGCCCTTGTGCTGGCTGGTGACGGTGTCGCCGACCTTGGACTGGCGGACGTCCTTCACGCCGGTGATCAGGTATCCCACCTCGCCGACGCCGAGGCCGTCGGCGGAGAGCATCTCCGGCGAGTTGGTGCCGATCTCCAGCAGCTCGTGCGTGGCGCCGGTGGACATCATCTTGATGCGCTCGCGCTTGTTGAGCTGGCCGTCGATGACCCGGACGTACGTCACCACTCCGCGGTAGGAGTCGTAGACGGAGTCGAAGATCATCGCGCGGGCGGGCGCGTCCTTGACGCCGACCGGGGCGGGGATCTCGGCGACGACCTTGTCGAGCAGCGCGTCGACGCCGAGGCCGGTCTTGGCGGAGACCTTGAGCACGTCGTCGGGGTCGCAGCCGACCAGGTTGGCCAGTTCCTCGGCGAACTTCTCGGGCTGCGCGGCCGGCAGGTCGATCTTGTTCAGCACGGGGATGATCGTGAGGTCGTTCTCCATCGCCAGGTAGAGGTTGGCGAGGGTCTGGGCCTCGATGCCCTGGGCGGCGTCGACGAGGAGGATGGTGCCCTCGCACGCGGCCAGCGACCGCGACACCTCGTAGGTGAAGTCGACGTGCCCGGGGGTGTCGATCATGTTGAGGATGTGCGTGTCGCTCTTGTCGTGGGTCGGGGCCCACGGCAACCGCACCGCCTGGGACTTGATCGTGATGCCGCGCTCGCGCTCGATGTCCATGCGGTCGAGGTACTGGGCGCGCATCTGCCGCTGCTCGACCACACCGGTCAGCTGGAGCATCCGGTCGGCGAGCGTGGACTTGCCGTGGTCGATGTGCGCGATGATGCAGAAGTTGCGGATCAGCGCCGGGTCGGTACGGCTCGGCTCGGGCACATGGCTGGGGATCGCGGGCACGCAGGGTCCTGATTCTTGAGGCGTCCGCAGTGTCTGCGGTCTCGGGTCTCGGGTCGGATCGATACGTAGCCTCCATGGTCCCACGGGTGGGGAGCCGGTACGGGTTTGGGACCCTCGACGACCCGCTGGTAGTGTGGGTGGCTGTGTCTCTTGCCCTCTCAGCACGAGGCACTCCTTCAAGAAATCACCGGCACGGGACCCTCGCGGCCTCGTGCCTGAACCTGCAAAGGCTCATTCGTGGCGAACATCAAGTCCCAGATCAAGCGGAACAAGACCAACGAGAAGGCCCGGCTGCGCAACAAGGCCGTCAAGTCCTCTCTGAAGACCGCGATCCGCAAGGCCCGTGAGGCCGCTGCCGCGGGTGACGTGGAGAAGGCCACCGAGTACCAGCGCGTCGCTTCGCGCCAGCTCGACAAGGCCGTCTCCAAGGGCGTCATCCACAAGAACCAGGCCGCCAACAAGAAGTCGGCGCTGGCGCAGAAGGTCGGCGCCCTCAAGGGCTGAACCCCTTATCTGGATTTATCTGGTGTGATCGCCGGAAGGACCCAGAGCGGGCCCTCTCTCATCCGCTCCCGTCCGGCACCCAGGATCCATGCGCGGCCTGCGTTCGCCACGCGGGCATGGATCCGCGAGCTTGATCCGAAGGCCCCGGCGGGCCGTCCTTCCCCAGGACGGACGCCGGGGCCTTCGGTGTGTCACGGGAGGGATGTCCCGGGTTCGGGGCCCTGGATCCGGTGTCCCGGACACGGGGCCGAGCGCGGTGGGTTTCTACGAGCGTCCCCGTGAACGCGCCGCCCGCGCGATGGTCACCACGGCCTTCTCCAGGGCGTACTCGGGATCGTCCCCGGCGCCCTTCACCCCCGCGTCGGCCTCGGCCACCGCGCGCAGGGCCACGGAGACGCCGTCCGGGGTCCAGCCGCGCATCTGCTGCCGGACGCGGTCGATCTTCCAGGGCGGCATTCCCAGCTCGCGGGCGAGGTCGGCGGGGCGTCCGCCGCGGGCGGAGGACAGCTTGCCGATGGCCCGCACGCCCTGCGCGAGCGCGCTGGTGATCAGCACCGGTGCCACTCCGGTCGCCAGCGACCAGCGCAGCGCCTCCAGGGCCTCCGCCGCGCGTCCCTCGACCGCCCGGTCGGCGACCGTGAAGCTGGAGGCCTCCGCCCGTCCGGTGTAGTACCGCCCGACGACCGCCTCGTCGATGGTCCCCTCGACGTCGGCGGTCAGCTGGGACACCGCCGAGGCCAGCTCACGCAGGTCGCTGCCGATCGCGTCGACCAGGGCCTGGCACGCCTCCGGGGTGGCCGACCGCCCGGCCGTGCGGAACTCCGAGCGCACGAAGGCCAGCCGGTCGGCGGGCTTCGTCATCTTCGGGCAGGCCACCTCGCGTGCCCCTGCCTTGCGGGCCGCGTCGAGCACGCCCTTGCCCTTGGCGCCGCCCGCGTGCAGCAGGACGAGGGTGATCTCCTCGGCGGGGGCGCCGAGGTAGGCCTTGACGTCCTTGACCGTGTCGGCGGACAGGTCCTGCGCATGGCGTACGACCACGACTTTGCGCTCGGCGAAGAGCGAGGGGCTGGTCAGCTCGGCGAGGGTGCCGGGCTGCAGCTGCTCGGGGGTGAGGTCGCGTACGTCCGTGTCGGCGTCGGCGGCCTTGGCGGCGGCCACCACTTCCTGCACGGCACGGTCGAGCAGGAGGTCCTCCTGGCCCACGGCAAGGGTCACCGGGGCGAGAGGGTCGTCGTTCGCAGTCTTCCTGGCCATCGTGACAAGCATCGCACGCACCACTGACAACGCCGGACGGGTGCTGCCGGGCGCGGGCTACGGCTCCTCGCGCCAGCCCTCCCACTCCCCGGCGAACGCGTCCAGCTCACCAGGGTCCAGCGCCTCCCGCTCGTCGCGCAGGACGACGAGCCACTGGGCGTCCTCGGCGTCGTCCTCGCCGGCCAGGGCGTCCCGCAGGATCCGCGGTTCCTCGTCGATCCCGAACCGCTCCCCCAGCTCCCGGGCGACCTCCTCCGCGGCGTCGCGGTCGGGCAGCACCAGCACATGTCTTACGTCGCTCACGGTGCCATTGTCGGTCAGCCCTTGGGCACGATCTGCACGTCGAGGTCGATGCGGATGCTGGGGCCGACCACGGCGATGCCGCGGGCCAGCATCGTCTGCCAGCTCACCGTGAAGTCGTCGCGGTGCAGCTCGGTGGTGGCGCGGCAGGCCGCCCGCGTCTCGCCCTCCATGCCGTTGCCGAGTCCGAGGTAGTCGGTCTCCAGCGTGACCGTGCGCGTCACGCCGTGCAGGGACAGCGCCCCGGTGACGGCCCACCGGTTGCCGCCGCGGTGCGTGAACCGGTCGCTGTAGAACTCGAGCGTCGGAAACCGCTCCACGTCCAGGAAGTCGGCCGAGCGCAGGTGGTCGTCGCGCATCTTCACATTGGTGTCGATGGACGCCGCGTCGATCACGACGTGCATCGCGGAGTGCTGCATGTCGTCGGCGATCCGCACCGCGCCCGCGAAGGAGTTGAACCGGCCGTGGATCCGCGCCAGCCCGATGTGCCGCGCGGTGAAGGCGATCGAGGAGTGCGCCGGCTCGATCTCCCAGTCGCCCGGCGCGGGCAGCTCCGGCGGCTGGGCCACCTGCAGCGTCACGTCGCCGAGCGAGGCCAGCGAGTCCTCGACGACCGTCGCCGAGGCGCGGTACGGGGTGTACCCCTCGGCGGACACGGCGAGCCGGTACTCCCCCGCGGGCACCGTCGCCACGAACGATCCGAAGGGGTCCGTACCCCCACCGACCACCTTGCGCCCCATGGCGTCGCTGACCGTGAACTCCGCGCCCGGCACCGGGGTGTTGACGGGGTCGAGGACGCGGCAGCTCAGCACGCCGGCGTCGCGCGGGGTGCGCACCGCCGCCAGGGGACCCGTCCGCTGCGTCCGCTTCGTTCGGCTTCCCAGCAAACGGCCGATCATTTGCGACACCCTCTGCACGACATCGAAAACCAGTTGACGGAGAAACATTCGATCACCGATGTGGCTTTCGGGGCAACACGGGACCACATCACGGGAAACCGTCACATGTGCTGGGAGTGGGCAGGAGTGGCCCCGTGTGGCCGTGTGTGCTCCCGTGTGGCCCGTTATCGGCGCACCGGGCGCGTTCCCCTCCTCGTCACCGTTCCCAGTACAGGCCGCGGACCTTCACGCCGGTGACCGTGGCCGGGGCCTGGTCGGCGGAGTCGGGCGGGTAGTAGATGAACTCGAAGCGCAGCCGTTCGTCGGCGACGATCGAGCCGCTGTTTCCGAAGTCGGGGAAGCTGCTGCCGTCGGTGCCCACCCGTTCGACGATCGGGCCGGTCCATCGGCTTCCGTCCCGGCGGAGGTGGTAGAAGCGGCCCTGGAGCGTGGAGCCGGGTGGCACGACGGCCCGGAGGTAGGCCGTGGCCTGGTAGTGGGACGCGCCGGTCAGCAGGTCCACGCCGTCCACGCTGAGCGTCGTCCACTGCCGGGGCGTGATCCGCTGGTCGTCGCTGTCGGATCGGCTGATCGCTCGCGGCATGTCTTCCTCCTCGGAATCGCCGGGTGTCCAGCCGGCGGGGTGGGTGAGGCGTTCTTCGACCCGGGCGCGCATCGACGCCATCGTGAAACCGCGCGGATCGATCTTTCCGGGCTGCCACTCCAGGTGGCCGATCACCGAGCGCTCGTTCCAGCCGTGGTGCCGGCACACGGCCGCGGCGGCCCGCTCGATCGCGTCCAGTTGCGCGGCGGGCCACGGGTCCTCGCCGTCTCCGAGGTTCTCGCACTCGAAGCCGTAGAAGTGCCGGTTGCCGTCGGTGTTCGCCTCGTTGTCCGGGGGCAGGGCCTGCTCCGCGACGACGGCGCGCAGGACGTCGTCGTCGCCGAGACCGGCGTGGTTGGCGCGGCCGTAGCCGACCAGGTGCACGCGGCCGTCCTTGGTGATGACGCCGTGGCACAGCGGGCCGGGCAGGCTCGCGTAGCCCTTGCGGCAGATCTCCACGGTGGCGGCGCTGCCCCGGGTCACGGTGTGGTGGATCATCACGCCGTTGACGGGTCCCCAGGCGCCCTTGTGGTTGCGGTTGTGGTCCCGCCAGTCACCGACCTCGACGACGGTGAGGCCCTCCGCCTTCAGCGCCTTGAGGAAGCTGCCCGCGGTCATGGGGGTGGCCATCAGGCACGCTCCGGACCCGGCCGGTCGGGCCGGTGGACGGTGTGCGTCGGATCGTCCTCGCCGCGCCGGTGCACAACGGGGTGACCCGGCCTGGGGGTTCGGGGCATGGTCTCTCCTTCGGTGTGGGGGTGACCGACCGTGGCCGGACGCGTCGGCCGCGCGACACGGTGACGTCTCCCGCGCTGGTCTGGAAATTCCCGGTGCCCGCCGGACTACGCCTCCCAGGGCACAGCAGGGACGGGAATCACTCGCGATCCGGCCAGTACGGGACCCCCTGCCGCACCCTGAGTACCGGCGCGGCAGACACGGACGACCTGCTCGTGGCCGACGAGCGCCCCCGTCCTCACTCCCCCGCCACCCGCAGCTCCCTCCCCGTACCGGCGACCGCCAGCGCCCCGTCCCGGTCCGTGCGCAGCACCGTCGCTCCCTGGGCGCGCAGTGCCGCGACCGTGCCGGGAGCCGGGTGGCCATAGGTGTTGTCCTCGCCGCAGCTGATGAGCGCGAGACGCGGGGCGACTTCCCGCAGGAACGCGAAGTCCTGGTGGGCGGAGCCGTGGTGGGCCACCTTCAGGACGTCCACGTCGTGCAGCAGTGCCGCCGCCGGGGCGCGGGCCAGCTCCCGCTGGGCCGGGGGCTCCAGGTCGCCGAGGAGGAGCAGGCGCAGGCCGGCCGTCCGGACCAGGAGGGTGACGCTGGCGTCGTTGGGGCCGCCTTCCGTGCCCGGTGGCGCGGTCATCGGCGGGCTCGGCGGGGGCCACACCACCTGCCAGGACAGCGGGCCGGAGCGTCGCCGCTCTCCGGCGGCCGCGTGCCGCAGGGGAATGTGCCGGGCCGCTGCCTGTCGGTGGACGAACTCGGCCTGGTCCGCCGGTTCTTCGAGGGCGGTTGTCTCGATCGCGCCCACCGAACGGCCCCGCAGCACCCCGGGCAGCCCGGCCACGTGGTCGGCGTGCGGGTGGGTCAGCAGCACGAGGGGCACGCGGGTGATGCCGAGGGCGCGCAGGCAGTGGTCGGCCAGGGCGGGATCGGGACCCGCGTCCACGACCACGGCCGTCCCCTCTCCCGCCGCGAGCACCAGCGCGTCGCCCTGACCCACGTCGCACATAACCATCCGCCAGCCGGGCGGGGGCCAGCCCTTGATCACCCGGGCCAGCGGGGGCGGCTGCGTCACGACGAGGAGCAGCAGCAGGGCGCAGACTCCGCACCACCACGGGTGCCGCAGCAGGCGTCGGCCGGCCAGCAGCACACCCACCGTGGCGAGGGCGAGCAGCGCCGCCCCGGCCCAGCCGCCCGGCCAGTCCACTCCCGCGCCGGGCAGCGCGGCCCCGGTGCGGGCGATCCCCGCGATCCACTCGGCCGGCCAGCTTCCGCACCAGGCCAGGCTTTTGGCCAGCGGCATCGCCGCGGGTGCCGTCGCCAGCGCCGCGAAGCCGAGCACCGTGGCCGGGGCCACCGCGAACTCCGCCAGCAGGTTGCACGGCACTCCCACCAGACTCACCCGCTGCGACAGCACGACGACGACCGGCGCACACACGGCCTGCGCGGCAGCCGCGGCGGCCAGCGCCTCCGCGAGCCGGGGCGGTACCCGGCGCCGGCGCAACGCCGCGCTCCACCGCGGAGCGATCGTGAGCAGCGCCCCCGTGGCCAGCACGGAGAGCAGGAAGCCGTAACCGCGGGACAGCCAGGGGTCGTAGAGCACCAGGAGCAAAACCGCCGTCGCCAGGGCCGGGAGCAGTGATCTGCGACGGCCGGTGGCCAGGGCGAGCAGGGCGACGGACCCGAAGGCCGCCGCCCGCAGCACGCTCGGGTCGGGCCGGCACACCACGACGAAGGCGAGCGCGAGCAGCCCGCCGAGCAGCGCGGTCGTCCGCAGGTGCAGGCCGAGGCGGGGCGCCAGTCCCCGGCGCTCACTGCGCTGGGCCAGGCCCGGCGGACCGAGGAGCAGCGCGAGCACGATCGTGAAGTTGGCGCCGGAAACGGCCAGCGTGTGTGTCAGGTCGGTTTCCTTGAACGCCTCCTCCAGCTCCGGGGTGACGCGCGAGGTGTCGCCGACGACCAGGCCCGGCAGCAGCGCCCGCGCGTCTGCCGGCAGGTCCTCGGTCGCCTCGCGCAGTCCGGCACGCAACCGTCCCGCCAGCCGTTGCGCCGTCGAGGGCTTCGCCAGGGGCTCCGGTGGCTGTCGGCCCGCACGCACGCGCAGCACCGCGGCGATCCGGTCACCGCCCTGCCTCGGGGGTGACAGCCGGGCGGTGACGCGGAGCCTCGTGGTCGGCAGCAGCTCCAGCCAGCGGGAGGGTGCGGGCCGGGCGCGGGACTGCTCCCTTTCCTCACCAACGTCGACGAGGACGAGCACCGGCGTCTTGGTCGTCACCGCCGTCCCGCCCGACTCGCTCAGCCTCCGCACGTCGGCCTCGATCAGCACCGTGGGCGGCACGGCGCGGTCGCCCCGGACCCGCGGCCGGGTGAGGCGGGGGTCGGCCGTGACCTCCACCTCCGCCGTGACCGTGGCGTACCGCCGCGCCAGCTCCGGCACGGGTCCGCGGCGCGGGTCCGCGCCGTGCAGCGCGGCCGAGGCGGCGGACGCGGCGACACAGAGCAGCAGAGCGGCGGCCGCGGGTGCGCGGGTCCGTCTGCGCGCCGGCCCCAGCAGCAGTGCCCCGGCCAGGAGCAGAGCGCCCGTCACCACGCCCACCGCCCAGCCGGTCGGCACGTCCAGCACCAGTGCCGCCGTCGCCCACGCCGCCAGGGCGGGCGGTACCAGGCGCAGGTCCGCGGGGCCCTCCTGCCGGGGGTGGGCCGCGCCCAGCCGGTGGCCGGAGGCAGCGTGCACGGCGGTGCGCGGGGGCCTCGCACGGGACTGCTCCGGTCCGGCGCGTCCGTCCGGCCGGTCCGCCTCCGTCACGTCCGTGTTCATGGCCGTACGAGGTCCCGCAGGTCGCCGAAGCGGCGTTCGCCGATGCCGTTGACCTCGCGCAGTTCGTCCACCGAGCGGAAACCGCCGTGCTGGGTGCGGTAGTCGATGATGTGCTGGGCGAGGACCGGACCGACGCCCGGGAGGGTGTCGAGCTGGTCGGTGGTCGCCGTGTTGAGGGAGACCGGTGCCGCAGGCCCCGCCGCACCCGTCGACCCACCCGGCGCGGGACCAGGCCCCGGTGGGGGCGCGGGCGCTCCGACGATCACCTGTTCGCCGTCCACCAGGAAGCGCGCCCGGTTCAGCCCGTCGGTCTTCGTGCCGGGCCGCACCCCTCCGGCGGCTCGCAGGGCGTCCGCGACGCGGGAACCGGCCGGGAGGCTGTGGACGCCGGGTTCGCGGACCTTGCCGCCGACGTCCACCACGATCTCGGGCCCTGCCGTGGTCGTCGGCGCGGCCTGGGACCCGGGCTTGCCCGTCGACGCGCGGTCCGCGGCCGTCGGCCCCGGTTTCCCGGCTCCGTACGCCGCCGCCTCCCGCACCACCTCGGGTGCCGCCACCGGCTGGGCGCGGCCGGACCGGAAGTGCTGCACCGCGAAGACCGCCGCGAGGACGAGCAGCACCGAGAGCGCGGCGACGCTGCGCCGCTCCAGGCCGCACCGTGTCTGCAGCCACACCGGCATCCGCTCCCGCAGTGCCTGCCCGGTCCGCTCCCGCCAGGCCGGCGTGGCGGCGCCGGAGTCACCGACGTCCGTGTCGCCGGGGGCCTCGGGGCCGGGCAACGGCGGCCCCTTTCCCGCCTCCCCCTGCGCCCTCTCCCTCTCGTGTCCGGCCTGGTCGAACCCCTCGGCGCGCTCGGCGAACAGCGCCTCCGCCCTCCGCCGCAGCTCCTCCGGAGGCGGTTGCCGGCGACCCTGCCGGGCGTGGGAGCGGGGGCGGGCGTGGGCACCGGAGCCGGGTGCGCGGCGGTGCACGAGGCGGCCGTCGGAGGCCGGGGCGCGGCCCGGGCCACTGGTCGCGGACGGGGTGCGTGAACGTGATCGAAGAGCCATGCGACGAGGATCGGGCACCTCGACGCCCTCGCGATGATCATGGACGATTCCCGGGGACTACCCACGGGTTGTGGAAAACTCCGGCCCCCTCACGGGTGATCCGACAGCACCCACCACGACCCTCGCCACGCCCCCCCGGCAGCCCGCCCTCACCGCGACGAGACCACGACCCCCAGCAGCCCCGGCCCCGTGTGCGCGCCGATCACCGCACCGACCTCGCTCACGTGCAGGTCGGCCAGCCCGGGCACCCGGTCCCGCAGGCGGTCCGCCAGGGCCGACGCCCGGTCGGGGGCGGCGAGATGGTGCACGGCGATGTCGACGGGCGCGCTGCCCGCCCGGTCCGCGGCGATCTCCTCCAGCCGGGCGATGGCCCTCGACGCCGTCCGGACCTTCTCCAGGGGTTCGATGCGGCCGCCCTCCAGCTGCAGCAGCGGCTTCACGGCGAGCGCGGAGCCGAACAGCGCCTGGGCCGCCCCGATCCGGCCGCCGCGGCGCAGATAGTCGAGGGTGTCGACGTAGAAGTAGGCGGAGGTGTCCGCGGCGCGCTTCTCCGCGGCCGCGACGGCCTCGTCGACCGTGCCGCCCGCCTCCGCCGTCTCCGCGGCGGCGAGCGCGCAGAATCCGAGGGCCATCGCGATCATCCCGGTGTCCACGACCCTGACCGGGACGGCGGCCTCACGCGCCGCGACGACGGCCGCGTCGTGGGTGCCGGAGAGTTCGGCGGACAGATGGAGGGAGACGATGCCGTCGGCGCCGGACTCGGCGATCCTGCGGTAGGTCTCGGCGAAGAGTTCGGGGCCGGGGCGCGAGGTGGTGACCGGCCGCCGTTTCTGCAGCGCCTGGGCCAGGGAACGGGTCGAGATCTCGGTGCCCTCCTCCAGGGCCCGGTCGCCCAGCACGACGGTCAGGGGTACCGCGGTGATGCCGTGCCGCTCCATCGTCCGGGCCGGAAGGTAGGCCGTTGAATCCGTGACGATAGCGACATGGCGGGACATGAGCTGGAGGTTACCTGGCGTAGTGCCCGTACGGCAGTCCGGCCCCGACGACCGGGCGTTCACAGGCCGGATCGGGCCGGCCGGACCGGCGGACGGTCAGGTCGTGCTCTCCGGGCGGGCCTTCTTCTGCCAGGGATACACGGGGCTCGCGGCGGGCGGGTTGATGGCGGGGCGCGTGGCGTCCTCCTCCGCCGGGCCCTGAGCGGCGGAATCCGGCCAGGTCTGCCGGGTGGACGGGGCCTCGGCGGCGGGCGCCTCGGGCCAGGACGGCGGCGCGGCGGCCGGCCCCGTCCCCAGCCCTGTTCCGGTCTCCGTCTCCGTCTCCGTCCAGTGCCGCAGCGCGCCGGCCTCCACGTCGATCTGCGCGCTCAGCGAGTCCAGGTCGTCGTCCGCGAAGCGGCGGGCGCGGTCGCGGGCCGCCCAGCGCAGGGAGTCCGCCGACCGGACGACGCGCTCGGTGCGCTCACGCAGTCCGGGCAGGCGCTCGGCGAGGGTGGCGCGGTCCGGCTCGGACTCCAGCCGCCGCAGCTCGCCGTCCAGCTCGAAGCCGTGCGCGCTGAGCCGCTCGAAGAGGGCGAGGGACTCCTTGAGGGACTCGTCCTCGGCCACGCGCGCGTGCAGTGCGTCCTGGGTGGCCCGCATGGAGGTGCGCAGGGTCAGCCGCAGCTGCGCCAGCTCGCCCGCCGGACCCACCTGGACGAGGGACTTGGCCCGCAGGGTGTGGTCCTCGACGGTGCGGCGGGCCTGGGTGATACCCCGGTCCACGCTGCGCTTGGCGGCGCCGACGGCCTTCACCGTGGCGTAGACACCCAGCACCACGGCGAGCAGGAAGAGCAGGGCGAACACTGTGAGCGCTGCTTCCACGAGGCTCCTCCTTCGAACGTCCGTCCCGCACACCGGCGGTCCACGGCACGTGTCGCGCCGCTCTTCCACGGTAAACGCAGCGGGCAGGCCCAGGGTTCCGCAAGAACCCCGAACCTGCCCGTACCGGACCCGTAGGGGGCGCCGGAGACGCCCCGGTCACCGCCTACGCGGGCACGATGTTCACCAGCTTCGGCGCCCGCACGATCACCTTGCGGATCCCGGCTCCGCCCAGCGCGGCCACGACCTTCTCGTCGGCCAGCGCGGCCTTCTCCAGGTCGTCGTCGGAGATGGAGGGGGCGACCTCCAGCCGCGCCTTGACCTTGCCCTTGATCTGGACGACGCAGGTCACGGTCTCGTCGACGACGTAGGCCGGGTCGGCGACCGGGAAGTCCTCGTGGACGACGGAGGACTCGTGCCCCAGCTTGCGCCACAGCTCCTCGGCGACGTGCGGGGCCAGCGGCGCGACCAGCAGCACCAGGCGCTCGGCGACCGACCGCGGGACCGGGCCTCCGGCCTTGGTCAGGTGGTTGTTCAGCTCGGTGACCTTGGCGATGGCGGTGTTGAACCGCATGCCCTCCAGGTCCTGCCGCACGCCGTCGATGGCCTTGTGCAGGGCGCGCAGGGTGTCGGCGTCGATGTCGGTCTCCGCGACGTCGGCCACGGACAGCTCGCCGGTGTTCTCGTCGACGACGTTGCGCCACAGCCGCTGCAGCAGCCGGAACTGACCGACCACCGCGCGGGTGTCCCACGGCCGGGACACGTCCAGCGGGCCCATCGCCATCTCGTACAGGCGCAGCGTGTCGGCGCCGTACTCGGCGCAGATCTCGTCGGGGGTGACGGCGTTCTTCAGGGACTTGCCCATCTTGCCCAGCAGCCGGGAGACCTTCTCGCCCTGGTAGTAGTAGGCGCCGTCGCGCTCCTCCACCTCGGCGGCCGGCACGGCGATGCCGCGGCTGTCCCGGTAGACGTAGGCCTGGATCATGCCCTGGTTGAACAGCTTGTGGAACGGCTCGGCCGAGGAGACGTGCCCCAGGTCGAACAGGACCTTGGACCAGAAGCGGGCGTACAGCAGGTGCAGCACGGCGTGCTCGGCGCCGCCGACGTACAGGTCGACGCCGCCGTGCGGCAGGCCCTCGCGCGGGCCCATCCAGTACTGCTCGATCTCGGGGTCGACCAGCTGCTCGCTGTTGTGCGGGTCCAGGTAGCGCAGCTCGTACCAGCAGGAACCGGCCCAGTTGGGCATCGTGTTGGTCTCGCGGCGGTACTTCTTCGGCCCGTCGCCCAGGTCCAGGGTGACGTTGACCCAGTCCTCGTTGCGGGACAGCGGGGTCTCGGGCTTGGTGTCGGCGTCGTCCGGGTCGAAGGTGCGCGGGGAGTAGTCCTCGACCTCGGGCAGCTCCAGCGGCAGCATCGACTCGGGCAGGGGGTGGGCGATGCCGTCCTCGTCGTAGACGATCGGGAAGGGCTCGCCCCAGTAGCGCTGGCGGCTGAACAGCCAGTCGCGCAGGCGGAAGTTGACGGTGCCCTCACCGGCGCCGGTGCGCTCCAGCCACTCGGTGATGCGCTCCTTGGCCTCGACGACGGACAGGCCGTCCAGGCTCACCCCGTCGCTCGAGGAGTCGGTGCTGGACGAGTTCATGATCTTCGCGTCGTAGGAGGAGAAGGCGTCCTCCCACGTCGAGGTGTCGGTGCCGCGGCCGTCGGTCGGCTCGACGATGCAGCGGATCGGCAGCTCGAAGGCGCGGGCGAACTCGAAGTCGCGCTGGTCGCCCGCCGGGACGGCCATGATCGCGCCGGTGCCGTAGCCCATCAGCACGTAGTCGGCGATGAAGACCGGGACCTGCTCGCCGTTGACCGGGTTGGTGGCGTACGCGCCGATGAAGACGCCGGTCTTGTCCTTGGCCTCGGCCTGCCGCTCGACGTCGGACTTGGAGGCGGCCTGCGCGCGGTACGCGGCGACGGCCTCGGTCGGGGTGGCGTGACCGCCGGTCCACGCCTCGCGGGTGCCCTCGGGCCAGGCGGCCGGGGTGAACTTCTCGACCAGCGGGTGCTCGGGCGCCAGCACCATGTAGGTCGCACCGAACAGGGTGTCGGGGCGGGTGGTGAAGACGGTGATGCGCTCGCCGTCGACGGGGAAGTCGACGCGGGCGCCCTCGGAGCGGCCGATCCAGTTGCGCTGCTGCAGCTTGATGGCCTCGGGCCAGTCCAGCTGGTCCAGGTCGTCCAGCAGCCGGTCGGCGTAGGCGGTGATTCGCATGTTCCACTGGCGCAGCTTGGACTTGAAGACGGGGAAGTTGCCGCGCTCGGAGCGGCCGTCGGCGGTGACCTCCTCGTTGGCCAGCACGGTGCCCAGTCCGGGGCACCAGTTGACCGGCGCGTCGGAGGCGTAGGCCAGGCGGAACCCGCCCAGGACGTCGGCGCGCTCGGCCTCGCTCAGGGTGCTCCACGCGCGCCCGGGGTGGCCCGGGACCGCCCGCTCACCGGAGGCGAACTGCGCGACCAGCTCGGCGATCGGACGGGCCTTCTTCGCCTCGTCGTCGTACCAGGAGTTGAAGATCTGCAGGAAGATCCACTGGGTCCACTTGTAGTACTCGGGGTCGATCGTGGCGAACGACCGGCGCTTGTCGTGGCCCAGGCCCAGCCGGCGCAGCTGGCTCTGCATGTTCTTCATGTTGGCTTCGGTGGACACGCGCGGGTGCGTGCCGGTCTGCACGGCGTACTGCTCTGCGGGCAGGCCGAAGGCGTCGAAGCCCAGGGTGTGCAGGACGTTGTGGCCGGTCATCCGCTGGAAGCGGGCGAAGACGTCGGTGGCGATGTAGCCCAGGGGGTGACCGACGTGCAGGCCCGCACCGGACGGGTACGGGAACATGTCCATGATGAACTTCTTGGGCCTGGCGACCAGCTCCGGGTCGCCCGCCAGGTCACCCTTGGGGTTCGGCGCGGCGTACGTCCCCTCGGCGTCCCAGAAGTCCTGCCAGCGTGCCTCGATCTCGGCGGCCATGGCGGCCGTGTAGCGGTGCGGCGCGGCGTCCGCCGACACAGGGGCGGTCGCCGCGGGGTTCGTCTCGCTCATGATCCTCAAAGCTCCATCGATCGTCTCTGCCAGCGGCTGCGACATTCATGACCAGCGGCTGCGATTGCCGGGAAATGAAAAATCCCCTCGCACAGGAGGGGACGCCGCGCCGATTCCGGCCACCGGACTACGACCGGGGTCGGGACTGATCAGCGCGGCTCGCTAAGCAGAAGGCGTACGGCACGCATGGCGTCAGGGTACCGCAGTCGTCGAGCGGGTCGCGAGGGGCTTCCGGCCGACGTGCGGCCGACCGGAATCCGGGGCCCGCGAACCGGAAACCGGAGGCAAACCTGAACCAAGGTCAAAGGTTACTTCGCGTAACGACCGCTAAGGGACACCAGCACGAGCGCGCTGTCATTTGATAACAACGCAATAACTCAAACCTCCTACCCACGGGTATGGCGCCACTTAGAGTGCGGCAGCGGGACCGCTTTCCCGAACCGCTCCGGAGTTGCCCCCATGAACCCTCCCCCGATCCACCCCCGCGACACCAGCTCGCCGCCTCCCGTCACGTCCCTGACGTGCGGAGGTCCGTCGTCATGACGAACGACAGCACGGTGGACGACACCTTCGCCCAGTTCCTGAACTTCGGCGCCGGCGTCCTCTCCCTCGTCTTCCTCAGCTGCTCGGTGATCTGGGGTCTGCTCGCCCAGGACCGGATCGTCCTCGACACCCGGCAGCGGATCCTGGCCCAGGCGGTGCACCGGACCACCGCGGTCGCCTCGGTCGTCTTCCTGCTGGTGCACATCGTGGTCAAGCTGGTCCTGGACCACACCACCTGGGTCGCCGCGGTCCTCCCGTTCGGGCTCCTGGCCACGGACGACGAGGAGTTCGGCGGCCGCGCCGTCCTCATCGGCTTCGGCACCCTGGCCAGCATGCTCATGATCTTCGTGGGGGTCACCGGGGCCCTGCGCAACCGCTTCGCCTCCCCGGCCCCCGTGGCGGCCCGCTGGCGGGCCATGCACATGCTGGCCTACCCGGCGTGGTGCCTCGCCCTGCTGCACGGCCTCTACGCGGGTCGCGCGGCGAAGCCGGTCTTCGTGGTGCTGTACGCGCTGTCCGTGGTCGGCGTCATGGCGGCCCTGGCGCTGCGCGCGGCGCCCCGTCCGGTCAAGCGCAGGGTCGCCGACCGGATCGCCGGCCTCCTCGGGACCGGGGAGCGGCCCGTCCGAGAGGAGCAGGCGGAGAGCCGGCCGAGGGACACCGCGGCCCTGCCGGGCCACGAGCGCGCCGGAGCGTCGTCCGCGCGCGGCGCGTCCCCGTCCGCCCCGCTGTACGAACCCGCGGAGCGCGTCACTCCCCCGGAGCCCGCGAGCGGCTTCGCGGCGGCCTACCGCGCCGTGTCCGCTCCCTCGGGCACGCGCCGGCCGCCGCTGACGGCCGACCCGGCCGTGTCCGCCCAGCTGCCGCCGGACCCGCGGCCCACCGAGGCGATGCCGCTCGCGGACGGCGGCGGCAGCACCTCGGGCAGCTGGCCCGTACCGTCGCCGCCCCCGGTCGGCGAGGCGCCCCCGTCGGTCTACGACCCGCTCAACGACACGGGACACACCATCCCGGTCTACGGCAGCACGGACGCGGCGGACTACTCCGCGCGGTACTCCGCTCCCCCCGCCTCGGGCTACGGCTCGAGTGACGTGTACGACACCCGTGAGACGAACGCGGTCTACGACACGTACTACCCCAGCGACACGTACAACAGCGGTCCCGCCCCTGAACCAACCCCCGGTGTGCCGTCGCCGTCCCACGACTTCGACGCACCGGGTTCCGGTGAACCTTGGAACACGCCTTCCGGAGGCTTGAATTGAACGAGGCCCTGCCCGACGTCCCCGAGGTCCGCGTGGTCGGGCTTCCCCAGCTCACGTCGGGCTTCGACCTTGTCGAGCGCCTGGATCTGCCGATGCACCTCAAGGTGCACGGTCCGCTCGAACCGATGGGCGGGGAGCAGCTCGCGCAGCTCTCCGAACGCATCGGCCTGAAGGGCCGCGGCGGCGCGGGCTTCCCCTTCCACAAGAAGCTGCGCTCGGTCGCCGAGGCGGCGATCAAGCGCGGCGTACGCCCGGTCGTGGTCGTCAACGGCAGTGAGGACGAGCCGGCCTGCCGCAAGGACACGGTGCTGATCAACCGTGCCCCGCACCTGATCCTGGACGGCGCGCTGCTGTGCGCCGAGGCGATGGGCGCCCGCACGCTGGTCATCGGGGTCACCCGCGAGTCCACCCAGCGCTCCATGGAGGCCGCCCTCGCCGAACGCGGGCTGAGCAACGGCCGCCGGTCCGCCCTCCGCGCGCGCGTGCAGCGCAATCCGGTGCGCATGGTCACCGGCGCGGCGGCCTCGCTGATCCGCTCCATCGACGGCGGCCCGGCGATCCCGCCCGGCCGCAAGGTGAGCGCGTCCAGGAGCGGCGTCGGCGGCGCGCCGACCCTGCTGTCCAACGCCGAGACCTTCGCCCAGCTGGCGATCGCCGCCCGCATCGGCCCGGAGCGCTACGGCAACACCGGCCTGTACGACGAGCCGGGCACCGTGATGCTCACGGTCTCCGGCGCGGTGGCCCGCCCCATGGTGATCGAGGTCCCGACGGGCGTGCCACTGCGCTACGTCCTCCAGCTGGCCGGCGCCCCGCCGGTGCCGCAGGGCGTGCTGACCGGCGGCTACCACGGCAAGTGGATCGACGCGGCGACCGTCGACGAGGCGATCGTCTCCCGCAACTCGCTGCAGCAGGTGGGCGGCTCGCTCGGCGCGGGCGCGATCCTGCCGATCAGTCAGGACACCTGCGCGCTGGGGGAGTCGCTGCGGGTGGCGCAGTGGCTGGCCGAGGAGAGCGCCGGCCAGTGCGGGCCCTGTTACCTGGGCCTGCCGGCCGCCGCGCGGGGCCTGGAGGACATCCTGAACGGCGGCGGTCCGGCCGCCCTGGAGGCGGTCAAGCAGGTCGCGAAGAACGTGAAGCGGCGCGGCGCCTGCTCGCACCCCGACGGCTCGGCGATGTTCCTGGAGTCGACCGTCAAGGCGTTCACGGACGACCTGGCCGCCCATGTCCTCGGCAACGGCTGCGGCCGGCCCGTGGAGGGCGTCCTGCCGCTCTTCGAGGGGGGCAGGACCCCGACCGGCGTCCCCGGCGGCGGTGAGGAGAACGGCCCCAGCCGCCAGAAGATCTACGTCGACTGGACGCTGTGCCGCGGGCACGGGCTGTGCGCGGACATCCTCCCGGAGGTCTTCCAGCTCGGCGCCGACGGCTTCCCGACCGTCGCGCAGGCCGAGGTGCCGCGTTTCGCGGAGGCCAAGGCGGTGCGTGCGGTGCGCCGCTGCCCGGCGCTGGCACTGCGCATCGAGGAGGACACCCGCGGGCAGGCGCCGTCCCCGCGCGGCAACCTGCCGGTGCTGTCCCAGGGCCGCGGCCGCCGGGCGCTCGGCCGCTGAGGAACGAACAAACCCCCCGGATACGATCCGGGGGGTTTCTCTGTGGAGCTAAGGAGAATTGAACTCCTGACCTCCTGCATGCCATGCAGGCGCTCTACCAACTGAGCTATAGCCCCTTGCTGTCTGCCGCCCGGTCTCCCCGGCGGCGACGCCAACATTACACGGTCCACCGGGGACAACACCAAATCGTTTCCGCTTCGCCCGCTTTGCCCTCTTGCGGGCCCTCCCGCCGTCAGGTCCGTCAGGCCGTCACGAACGAGTAGAAGCGTTTGAGCGTGCAGTGCTCCTCCAGGAGCCGGCCGTAGATCGGCTCACCCTCGAGTTCGCGGTACGTCTCGATGGGGTCGCCTTTTATGATCAGCGCCCGCGCGCATTCCTCGCACCAGTACTGGTAGTCGGGGTTGACGGGTTCCATGTCGCGCACGATGGGCGTACCGCTGCCGCACCAGTCGCACTTCCGCCTGTGTGCACCCATCGATCAGCTCCAGCTGTGGCCGCAGGCCGTGCACACGTAAGAGATTCCGCCGTTGTCGCCGAGGACTTGGGCCACATGACCGGAACCGCAGGAAGGGCAGCTGAGACGGGTGACCGTGTTCCGTGCCACCGCTCCGCCGAGGAGGTGACCGACCTCCTCGAGGATGCTCCCAGGCATCGCCACTCCCTCCCGTCGGGCCGCGGTCCCCTTCCGGCCGTTTGATTCTGCCACGGCCGGGCCGACCCGGTCAGCGACGCCTCAGTACCGGTCCGGACACGGCGTCCCACCGACGTATACGCCTGTGGGACGCCTGTTGCTCAAGCGGACGCAGACGAAAAATCCCGTCCCCCCGAAGGGGACGGGATTCGTCCGTGGGCTGTGGAGCTAAGGAGAATTGAACTCCTGACCTCCTGCATGCCATGCAGGCGCTCTACCAACTGAGCTATAGCCCCTGGTGCCACGCGACCGGGGCCGCATGGTCCTCCACTTCGTCCGCTCCGCTCGGCGGGGCGAACAAGAAGAACTTTAGCCTGCGACCTGCCGGAAAGTGAAATCGCGGTTCAGACGTCGTCGCCGATCACCGGTTCCGGCAGCGTGCCCGCGTTGTGCTCCAGCAGGCGCCAGCCGCGGGCGCCCTCGCCGAGGACCGACCAGCAGCAGTTGGTCAGGCCGCCGAGGCTCTCCCAGCTGTGCGGCTCCAGGCCCAGCAGGCGGCCGATGGTGGTGCGGATCGTGCCGCCGTGGCTGACCACGACGAGGGTGCCGTCCTCGGGGAGCTTCTCGGCGTGCCGGAGCACCACGGGGGCGGCGCGGTCGGCCACCTCGGTCTCCAGCTCGCCACCGCCCCGGCGCACGGGCTCGCCGCGCTTCCAGGCCGCGTACTCGTCGCCGTGCCGGGCGATGATCTCCTCGTGGGTCAGGCCCTGCCAGACGCCGGCGTAGGTCTCCCGCAGGCCCTCCTCCAGGGTCACCTCGAGGCCGGTGAGCACGGACAGCTCGGCGGCCGTGTCCGCGGCGCGCGCGAGGTCGGAGGCGACGATCGCGTCGGGCCGCATGTGCACGAGCAGCCCGGCCGCGCGGCGGGCCTGGGCGACGCCGGTCTCGGTCAGCTCGACGTCCGTGCTGCCCTGGAAGCGGCGCTCCACGTTCCACGCGGTCTGGCCGTGCCGCCAGAGGATGACGCGGCGGCCGCGGCCCGGCCTGCCCGCCGTCACCTCTCCGGTGGCGCTCATCGCCAGTCCTCGTCGGTGCGCGTCGCCTCCTCGGCGGCCTGGAGCTTCGCGTGCTCCTCCGCCTTGCCGCGGGTCTCCTTGGCGTCTGCGGGCAGCTCCAGCTCGGGGCAGTCCTTCCACAGCCGCTCCAGGGCGTAGAAGACGCGCTCCTCGCTGTGCTGGACGTGGACGACGATGTCGACGTAGTCGAGCAGGACCCAGCGGGCCTCGCGGTCGCCCTCGCGGCGCACCGGCTTGGCGCCGAGCTGCTTGTTCAGCCGCTCCTCGATCTCGTCGACGATCGACTTGACCTGGCGGTCGTTGGGCGCGGAGGCCAGCAGGAAGGCATCCGTGATCGACAGCACGTCGCTGACGTCGTAGGCGATGATGTCGTGCGCGAGCTTGTCGGCCGCCGCCTGGGCGGCGGCGTTGATGAGTTCGATGGAGCGGTCGGTCGCGGTCACTGCCTGGCTTTCGGGTCGGCGGTCGGTTGACCTCAAGGGTCTCACGACCGCCGACACCGGCCCACGCGACGAGCGCCCGCCGGCCGCGTGCCCCTACGACGCCGGCTTGTAGTCCTGGCCGAGCACCACCGAGACCCGCGCGTTCGCGGAGACCTTCCCCTGGGACACGGCGTCGGCGGGCAGGCCCAGGGTCTTGGCGACCTGGACGGCGTTCTCCTTGTCGGCGGCCTGCGCGTAGACGACCTCCGACGTGGCCTCGGTGCCGGAGGCGGTGCCGCCCGACACGAAGGTGAAGCCGCCGTTGACGAGGACGACGCGGGCCTTGCCGGTGCGGTCCTCCTCGCCGGTGGCGTTGCGGACGGAGACGCTGACGGCCGCGTCCTTGTCGGGGCTCTTGGCGGTGCCGCCGAGGACGTCCTTGACGACGCTGTCACTGGCCTCGGCGCTGAGCCCGCCGCCGTCCTGGACGGGCAGCAGCGCGGTCTTGAAGTCACCGCCCTTGGCCCGGTCGGAGAGCCCGGCGAGGAAGGTGCCGAGGTCCTTCTCGGTCAGCGGCGGGTCGAGGATCATCCCCATGGTCTGGACGGTGGTCGTCGCGGCCTGCGGGTCGGAGGACAGCTTGCGCAGCACCCCCTGCATGACCTGCCCGAACCGCTGCAGCTGGGCGTTCGCGTCCTCGCCCTTGGCGCTGTAGGTGGCGTAGGCGACGGCCATCTTGCCGCTGAGGGTCTGGCCCTCGCCCTTGTGCACGAGGGTCGCGGCGCCCTTGCCCTTGGACTCCGGGTCGGGGACGTCGGCGTCGGTGTCGACGTCGATGTTGCCGACCAGGTCGACGAGGATCTGGAGGTAGGGCGTGTCCAGCCGCCAGGTGCCCTCGATGTCGGTTCCGAGGGCGGAGTCGAGGGCGGTGCGGGTCGCGTCGGGACCCTCGTCGTCGACGGACTTGGCGAGCGAGGTGGTGCTGCCGTCGTCGCCGGTCAGGGCGAGCGCGTTGGGCACCAGCACGGCGGTGCCCTGCTTGGTGGTGGTGTTGTTCACGAGCAGCGCGGTGGAGGTGCCGCCGCCCTTGGTGTCGTGCAGGTGGACGGCGATCACGTCGCGCTTCTGGGCGCCCGCCGTCGTCGCGGCGCCGGTCTTGTCGTCGGAGGAGGACAGTCCGGGCAGCTTTCCGGCGTACCAGAGGTAGCCGACGCCGCCGACCGCGACCAGCGCCAGGACGACGACCAGGGCGACGACGCGCGAGCGGGCGCGCCGCCGGGCCTCCTCGCGGCGCTCGGTGCGGTTCTCCGTGAACTTCATCCAGTCGATGACGTCCTCGGAGTCGCCGGTCGGCTCCTCGACGAAGGCGAACTGCTCGGTGCGGTAGTCCCCGCCGGGTTCGGCGGCCTCGCGGTGGTCCGTGCGCTCCCGCTCCTCGGGCGGGCCGGCCTGCTGCGGGATGTGGGCGGTCTGCTCGGCGACCCGGGGCTGCGGCCCGCTGGTCGCGGCCTGCCCGTACGGGTCGTACGGCGGCTGCGGGGCCGGGGCGCCCCCGTGCGGGCCGGAGGGGTGGCCGCCGTAGCCGCCGTAGTCGGGCGCGGGCGGCTGGGCCGGCTGCTGACCGGTGTCGTAGCCGCCCTGGGAGCCGTAGGGGTCGTAGGGCTGCTGGACGGGCTGCTGGGTGCCCGTGGCGTACGGGTCGTAGCCGTAGCCCTGCTGCCCGTACTGCTGCTGCGTGTACGGGTCGTACTGCTGCTGGTGGCCGGGCTGGGCGTGGCCCTGTCCCTGCGCCTGCCCCTGCCCCTGCCCCTGGGCCTGGCGGTACACGGGGCGGCCGTACTCGTCGTAGCCGACGAGTTCGTACTGGTCGTCGCCGTGTCCCGCGTCGTGTCCGTCGTTCACCGGTGCCCCTCTCGGCTCACTCGCCGCGGTACAGGTGGCGTTTGTCGATATAGCGCACGACTCCGTCGGGCACCAGGTACCAGACGGGATCGCCCTTGGCGACTCTCGCACGGCAGTCCGTGGAGGAGATGGCGAGGGCGGGCACCTCGACGAGCGAGACACCGCCCTTGGGGAGTCCGGCGTCCGTGAGGGTGTGGCCGGGCCGGGTGACGCCGATGAAGTGGGCGAGGGAGAACAGTTCCTCGCTGTCGCGCCAGGTGAGGATCTGGGCGAGGGCGTCGGCCCCGGTGATGAAGAACAGGTCCGCGTCCGGGTTGAGGGCGCGCAGGTCGCGCAGGGTGTCGACGGTGTAGGTGGGGCCGCCGCGGTCGATGTCGATGCGGCTGACGGAGAACTGCGGGTTCTCGACGGTCGCGACGACCGTCATCAGATAGCGGTCCTCGGCCGCGGAGACCGCGCGGTGGCTCTTCTGCCACGGCTGCCCGGTGGGTACGAACACCACCTCGTCGAGCTGGAACTGCGCGGCGACCTCGCTGGCGGCCACGAGGTGGCCGTGGTGGATCGGGTCGAAGGTGCCGCCCATGACGCCCAGGCGTCGCTTGCCCGGCGACGGGCCGTCGCCCGGACCGTTGACCGGGCCGGTGGCGCGGGCGGGCACCGCGTTCTGCGTGCCGCGCGCCGGCGCGTGCGCCGGGCCGGTAGGCGTGTCGTGCTCTCCCATGCGAGCAGACCCTACCGGCCCGCCCGGAGCGACCCGGTCGCGCCCACCGGGCCGCGGGCTCAGCGGTCGCGGTTGAACCGGGTGGTGATCCACAGCAGGAGCAGCAGGATGACGAACGCGCCGATGCCGGTGACGTAAGGGCTGAGGCTCTCGTGGTTGCCGCCGTGCTCCTCGCCGCCCTCGGCGGCGAGGGTGACGAACTGGGCGGCGCTGAGGGGAAGGCTCATCTTCGGCAGGACCTATCCGGTGTGGGCGGGACTGGACGTCCGCTCATCGTATGCGGGCGCCCCGCGGGCGATCACGCCGACTCCGCCGTTGGGGACGGGCCACGACCGGGTGCGGCGGGTCCGGGGGAACCTTCGGATCTCCTCAGTCGTCCTTCTGCTTGTACCCCCGCAGCAGGAACCACGCGGTCAGCACACAGCCCACCACCATGACGATCAGGACGATCCGGAGCAGATTCCCCGGCCCCTGCTGCCCGGCGGCGGTCGCGGCCCCGGCGAGCCAGTCGGGGTGGGGGATGTGCTGCATGGTGTGGACTCCTTAGACGTACTGCCCGTCCACGGTATCTCCGCCTAGGCTGGGCCCGGCTCGGGGGGCGCAAAGGGCCGCACAAGGGTTCGCAAAAACCATACGTACGTCCAGGTCACACATACGCGCATGGGGGAAGAGATGTCCGACGGCCACCACAACGGTCACGAGCACGTGCCGAGCAGGCAGCGCAGGCGCTTCCCCGGCATCTCCTCGCGTGCGTACGAGCATCCGGCCGACCGCAGCGCCCTGGTGGCGCTGCGCAAGCTGAGCGGCTTCGACACGGTCTTCAAGGCGCTCAGCGGCCTGCTTCCCGAGCGGAGCCTCCGGCTGCTGTTCCTGTCCGACTCGGTGCGCGTCTCGGACCGGCAGTTCGCCCATCTGAACGTCATGCTGCGCGACGCCTGCTACATCCTGGACCTGGAGAAGGTCCCGCCGATGTACGTCAACCAGGACCCGACGCCGAACGCGATGTGCATCGGCCTGGACGAGCCGATCATCGTCGTCACCACGGGCCTGGTCGAGCTGCTCGACGAGGAGGAGATGCGGGCGGTCGTCGGGCACGAGGTGGGACACGCCCTGTCCGGGCACGCGGTCTACCGCACCATCCTGCTCTTCCTGACCTCCCTCGCCGTCCGGGTCGCCTGGATCCCGCTGGGGAACGTGGCGATCATGGCGATCGTGACCGCGCTGCGCGAGTGGTTCCGCAAGTCGGAGCTGTCCGCCGACCGCGCGGGACTGCTGGTCGGCCAGGACCCGCAGGCGTCCATGCGGGGCCTGATGAAGATCGCGGGCGGCAACCACCTGCACGAGATGAACGTGGACGCGTTCCTGGAGCAGGCCGAGGAGTACGAGGCGGGCGGCGACCTGCGCGACTCGGTGTTGAAGATCCTGAACGTGCTGCCCCGCTCGCACCCGTTCACCACGGTGCGGGCCGCCGAGCTGAAGAAGTGGGTGGCCTCCCGGGACTACCAGCGGATCATGGACGGCCACTACCCGCGGCGCGACGAGGACAAGGACGCCTCGGTGCGGGACTCCTTCCGGGAGTCGGCGTCCCACTACGCCACGCATGTGCGCAGCTCCAAGGACCCGCTGATGAAGCTGGTCAACGACATCGCGGGCGGCGCCGGTGACCTCGGTGACCGGATGCGCCGGGGCTTCGGCGGCTTCACGGGCTCCCAGCCGAGGCCGTCCGAGGACGGGGGCGGGCCGGCGGACGGACCCGGTTCCGACACGCCCGGCGAGGGGCCCGGGGGCACCGGTGGCGGCCCGGAGTCTCCGCGGGACGGCTCACCGCGCGACGGCGCCTGACCTTCCGCCCCGCTCAGACCTTCGGCTGGGCGCTCGTCGCGAGGCTCCCGCACAGGGCCGTGGCGTTGTCCGACGTGTACGGGTCGGTGCCGGCCGGGACGCCGGCCCCGGCCCGCCGGCCGGCCAGCAGCGGGCGGAGGTGGTTCGCCGAGTCGTCGGCGCAGGACAGCGGTCCGGCCTGGACGTAGGAGGCGACGAGCCGGGTCTGGTGCAGCCGCAGGTCGTCCCGGTCGAAGCGGAAGCGCAGCTCGCGCCGGACGGTGAACAGCGACGCCTCGGCCCGGGCGTCGTCGGCCGGCCGCAGCGCGTACACCATGGTGTGGTCGGCGGTGACCTCCAGCGTGGACCCGTCGCTCTCCACGGCGCGCAGGCTGCCGTCCACCCGGATCGCGGGGTCGGCCAGCTCGGCCCGGGCCGGGTCGAAGCGGATCAGCCATCCGGTGGGGGCGTGCCGGCCGTCCGGGGCGGGTTTCTCGAAGCTCTCGTCGAACTGGTGGAGCTGGTCCGGGTCCAGCAGCACCCGCACCGGGCGGACGTCTCCGCCGCCGAGCACGTCCGGGTCGAGCGCCGAGCGGACGATGTAGTTCTTGGCGGTGGTGAGCGCGTTGAACACCTGGTCCTCGGAGAAGTGCGCCGTGCGCCGGGCCCCCGGCATCGGGATGCCCTGGGCCGCGGTCCTGAAGTGCGCGGCGGGGCTGTGCGCGTACAGGAACGCGGTGTCGTCGGCGCCGGGCACCCGGTCCCGGGGGGCGAGCGGGACGACGGTCATCCGCACCGGCTCGGCGGCCCGCTGCCCGGAGGCGCTCTGGTAGGGGTGCCGTACACCCATGTAGATGGCGGTGCCGAAGGCGACGGCGATCAGCAGGACGAGGATCAGCGCCTGCCGGGACAGTCCGGCCCGGCGCAGGGGCGGCCGGCGGCGCACGGCGGGCGCGTGGTCGGTGATGCGCTCCTGGGCGGAGAACTCCTGAAGCCGGGCAGCGCGCACGAACGATTCGTCGAAGACGACGGATCGGTACTCGTCCTCTCCGCCTCCGGTACCGCCCTCGGGCGTCCCTCCGGGCGGACCGCCAAGCCCTGCCATACCTTCAGAGTGAGTCTGCGGAAGGTCGCGTAAACGCTCTGCCACAGGTCAAGTTGGGACAGCTTGGCGCCGCCCCTGGGGCAGGTCAGGGACTGCGCGGAAGCACCGAGACGGCGGGCTGGGAGTAGTCGGCGGAGGTCGAGGGGGTCGCGGTGCCGCCCTGTTCCGGGCCGGTGGAGGCGGGGGGCGGCACCTGCTGCGGGCCGCCGCCCGAGGACGCGCCCCGGTAGACGGCCACGAAGGCCAGCGCGACCATGCCGATGCCCATCGCGAGGGCGAGCAGCCAGGCGACGGGGCGGTGCCA
Source organism: Streptomyces sp. NPDC034099 (assembly GCF_055575415.1). NCBI lineage: Bacteria > Bacillati > Actinomycetota > Actinomycetes > Kitasatosporales > Streptomycetaceae > Streptomyces > Streptomyces sp. NPDC034099. The sequence continues at coordinate 369,723 of NZ_JBVISR010000002.1, forward strand.
GCGCACCTGCTTGCCGTAGGCCGCGGGAGCGCCGTACGGGCGGTCGAGGAGGTCGCGGTCGTCGTCCGGGTCGTCGAGGTCGGGATCATGGCCGAAATCGCCGTACCCGTCGTCGTAGCGCTCGGCTCTGCTGCGGCCGCGGCGGGCCGCTTCCGCCTCGGTGGCCTCGGCTCGGGCCTGCGCGGCGGCCAGGAGGCGTTCGACGGCGGTGGGCTCGTGCACCGCGGCCGCCCGTACGAAGGCCTCGTCGAAGACCACGGAGGCGAACTCTTCGTCCGACACCCCGCGGTCGTGGTCGTCGTCGGGCTCCCTGCCGTCCGGGAACGGCGTGCCCCCCACGTCCTCCGGCACGGCTCCAGAGTAGACCTGGGGGGTCGTTTTGGGCAGACGGCGGGGAAATTCATCCGGTGGGTGAGATGCCCCGATCGGTGCTCCGCGGGGCGCCCGACGTGTCTCCGGGGCGCGCCCGCCGTCAGCGCCGTACGTGCCCGTCGCCGGTGACGATGTACTTCGTGCTGGTCAGCTCCGGCAGCCCCATGGGGCCGCGGGCGTGCAGCTTCTGCGTGGAGATGCCGATCTCGGCGCCGAAGCCGAACTGGCCGCCGTCGGTGAAGCGGGTGGAGGTGTTCACCGCGACGGTGGTGGAGTCGACCAGTTGGGTGAAGCGCCGGGCGGCCTGCTGCGAGGTGGTGACGATGGCCTCGGTGTGACCGGAGGTCCACAGCCGGATGTGCTCGACGGCCCGGTCCAGGGAGTCGACGACGGCCGCCGCGATGTCGTACGACAGGTACTCGGTCTCCCAGTCCTCGGGCGTCGCCTCGACGACGGTCGCGCCGGAGTCCTTGGCATACGCCATGACCCGCTCGTCGGCGTGCACGGTGACCCCGGCCCCGGCGAGCGCGGCCAGCGCGCGGGGCAGGAAGTCGGCGGCGATGTCCTGGTGGACCAGGAGGGTCTCGGCGGCGTTGCAGACGCTGACGCGCTGGGCCTTGGAGTTGATCAGGATGTCGACGGCCATGTCGAGGTCGGCCTGGGCGTCGACGTAGACGTGGCAGTTGCCGGTGCCGGTCTCGATGACGGGGACGGAGGACTCCTGGACGACCGTGTTGATCAGAGAGGCGCCGCCGCGCGGGATGAGCACGTCGACCAGGCCGCGGGCCCGCATCAGCTCGCGCACGCTCTCACGGCTCTCACCGGGCACCAGCTGCACGGCGTCGGCGGGCAGCCCGGCCCCGCCCACGGCGTCCCGGACCACCCGGACCAGGGCGGTGTTCGACTGGTAGGCCGAGGACGAGCCGCGCAGCAGGACCGCGTTGCCGGACTTCAGGCACAGGGCGGCGGCGTCGACCGTGACGTTGGGCCGGCCCTCGTAGATGATGCCGACCACGCCGAGCGGCACCCGGACCTGGCGCAGGTCGATGCCGTTGGGAAGGGTGGAGCCCCGCACGACCTCGCCGACCGGGTCGGGCAGCGCGACGACGTCGCGCACGTCGGAGGCGATGGCGCGGACCCGCTCCGGGGTCAGGGTGAGACGGTCGATGATGGCCTCGCTGGTCCCGGCGGCGCGGGCCTTGGCCACGTCCTGGGCGTTGGCCTCGACGATCTCGCTCGTGCGGACCTCCAGCGCGTCCGCGACGGCGAGCAGCGCGTCGTCCTTGGCCGCCCGCGGCAGCGGCGCGAGGTCGGCCGCGGCGGACTTGGCCCGGTAGGCGGCCCGGGTGACGGGTGACATCGAGTCGTACGGCGAGAGCGTGGTCATGGGGGGAAGGGTAGTGCGCGTGCTCCGGGCGGCCACCCGCCGTCCCATCCCGCGAGATACGCCGAGGGACGGGTCAAAACGGGTGGACACCGACGGGTGTCGCCGGGGCGGGCCCGTACCCCGCGGCGATGCGCTGGTGGTAGGTGGCCCGGTCGATGACCTCCAGGCCGACGATCTCCCAGGGCGGCAGCCCCGCGGTCTGCCGGTGCTCGCCCCACAGGCGCAGGGCGACGGCGGCGGCGTCGTGCAGGTCGCGGGCCTCCTCCCAGTACCGGATCTCCGCGTGGTCGTCGGCGTAGCGGCTGGTCAGTAGGAAGGGGTGGTCGTGCGCGAGCTGTTCGAGCGCCCGGCGCACCTCGGTGAGCGGGGCGCGGGAGCCGGAGACGCTGAGGGTGACGTGCCACAGGCGCGGGGTGTGCTCGGGCTCCTCGCCGTGGAAGCGGTCCCCGGCCGCGACGCTGGTCAGGGCGCGCTCCTCGCCGCCCGCGCGGTTCGCGCCCCGGGCGCCGCCGGAGCGCGCGCCCGCGCCACCGCGGGAGGCGGTACCACCGCGGGGCGCCGCCGTCCCAGGGCGTACTCCGCTCACGACGGCCTCCTTCACGCACACGGCTCGGCCCGGTGGTCGGCCGGACTTGTCCCTGAGGAAAGTTGAGCAGGCCGCGCGGGCTCGCGGGGCGGTTTTGCGGAACGTCCACCACCGATTCGGGGACGTTTCGACCCATTACGGGTGCAGGATCACCAGATCGTCCCTGTGTACGACCTCACGTTCGTACGCGGGTCCGAGTTCGCGCGCCAGTTCCCGGGTGGAGCGGCCGATCAGCCGGGGCATCTCCTTGGCGTCGAAGTTGACCACTCCCCGGGCCACCGCCCGGCCGGTGCCGTCCCGCAGCTCGACGGGGTCGCCCGCGGCGAACTCGCCCTCGACGCCCGCGATCCCGGCCGGCAGCAGCGATTTGCGACCCTCGACGACCGCCCGTACCGCCCCGTCGTCGAGGACGAGCGCCCCCCGCGGGGTGGAGGCGTGCTGGAGCCACAGCAGCCGGTCGGCGGAGCGCCTGCCGGTGGCGTGGAAGTAGGTGCCGGTGTCGCCGCCGGTGAGGGCGTCGGCCGCGTGCACCGCGCTGGTCAGCACCACGGGGATGCCGGCGGCGGCGGCGATCCGGGCCGCCTCGACCTTGGTGACCATGCCGCCGGTGCCGACCCCGGCCTTGCCCGCGCTGCCGATGTCGACGCCCGCGAGGTCGGCCATGTCCCGCACCTCTGCCAGCCGCGAGGTGCCGGGCCTGCTCGGGTCGCCGTCGTAGACGCCGTCCACGTCGGACAGCAGCACCAGCAGGTCGGCGCGGACCAGGTGGGCGACGAGGGCGGCGAGGCGGTCGTTGTCGCCGAAGCGGATCTCGTCGGTGGCGACGGTGTCGTTCTCGTTGACGATCGGGAAGGCGCCCATCGCCAGCAGCTTGTCCAGGGTGCGCGAGGCGTTGCGGTGGTGGGCGCGGCGGCTCATGTCGTCGCTGGTCAGCAGCACCTGGCCGACACGGACGCCGTAGCGGGCGAAGGAGGCGGTGTAGCGGGCGACCAGCAGCCCCTGGCCGACGCTGGCGGCGGCCTGCTGACGGGCCAGGTCCGTCGGGCGGCGGCGCAGGCCCAGCGGGGCGAGCCCCGCGGCGATGGCGCCGGAGGAGACGAGGACGATCTCCTTGTCGGTCCCGCACACCTTGGCCAGCACGTCGACGAGCGCGTCGACCCGGTCGGCGTCCAGACCTCCCGCGGCGGTGGTCAGCGAGGAGGAACCGACCTTGACGACGATCCTGCGGGCCTCGCCCACGGCCTGCCTTGCCGCCGGCCCCGTTCCCGGCCTTGCCCCTGCCACGGCCCCGTCCGCCTCTCCCGTCGACACGCGCCGATCCCTGCGCTCGCCAGGCAATCTACGCGAAGGCGAACACGCGCCGCACCGGAGTTCACGCTGCGGACGGCGGGCCCGGAGCCCGCCGGGTCCGCGCCGCGTCAAGGCCCGGCGTCAACACGCGCGTGTCGTCGGGCGGTCACCGGGCGTTAACCCGGTTGTCCGATGCGTGACGAGCCTGGAGCGACCGCAGTGCCCCTACCCCTGCCCCGCCGCCGTCTGCCCCGGCCCTCCCGGCGGCCCCGTGGTCCCCGCTTCCGCCTGCCCGGGCGGCGGACCGCCGTGAAGCTGCTGGTCCTGGGTGTGCTGGCGGCGGCCTTCGCCGCCCAGGCCCTCGGCGCGCTGCTGCCGCACGTGCCGCTGCTGCTCGCGGCGAGCGTCGCCTCGCTGGCCGCCGAGGGGGCGCTGTACCGGTGGCAGCGGGGCATGGTGTCGCTGTTCGCCAAGTCGCACGCCGATGTCACCGTCCGGCACGTGCTGCGCGACCTGCTGCTCGTGGTGGGCCTGCTGCGCCTGGGCGAACAGCACCGGGAGGGGGCGTACGCGCCGCTCGTCGCCGGGCTGCTCGTCTTCTATGCGGCGCACTGGGCGATCCAGGCGGCGTCCGTCCTGGTCCGGCGTACCCGGACGCCGCCCGTGGTGACCCGGAACATCGACGCCTCCGCGCTGCGGCTGACCCCGGCGCCCCCGGTGCTGCTGCGCCGCCCCGGGCACCGGCTGGCGGCCTTCGGGCTGCCCGCGACGGCCGGGCTGCTGGCGACGGCGGCGACCGACGCGCCGGTGTACGGGGCGGCCGGGCTCGCGCTGTCCCTGGCGCTGGCGCTGACGGGTCTGGGCGCGCTGCTGCTGCGGCTGCTGCCGGGGCGCCGGCCCGCGGGCGAGCAGGAGGTGCTCGACTGGTTCGAGGCGTGGCTGACCCGGTACCGGCCGACGGTCGGCCTGTACTTCTCGGGCGGGGCGTCCTCGGCGTACCAGGCGAACATGTGGCTGGAGCCGCTGGCGCGGCTGGACGAGCGGCCGGTGATCGTGCTGCGGGAGCGGCACATGGTGCAGCGGATCGCGGCGACGGACATCCCGGTCGTGTGCCTGCCGAAGGTGTCGACGCTGATGCGCCTGGAGCACTCGACGCTCCGGGTCCTCCTCCACCCCTCCAACTCCGGGAAGACGTCACAGGTCCTGCGCATCCCGACCATCAAGCACGCCTTCGTCAACCACGGGGAGAGCGACAAGCTGTCCTCGTGCAACCCATACGCGAAGGCGTACGACGAGGTGTGGGTGGCGGGTCCGGCGGCGCGCGAGCGGTACGCGCTGGCGGAGGTCGGCGTCGAGGACAAGGACGTGGTGGAGATCGGCCGCCCGCAGCTGGACGCCGTACGGCCGTACGCGGGGCCGCCCGCGCCCGGGGCGTTCACGACCGTCCTATACGCGCCGACCTGGGAGGGCTGGGACGGCAACCCGGGCAACACCTCGGTGGTCGAGGCCGGGGAGCACCTGGTGCGGGCGCTGCTCGCGGACCCGGGCGTACGGCTGCTGTACAAGCCGCACCCGCTGACGGGGTCGGTGGACCCGCGGGCCCGGGCCGCCGACCTGCGCATCCGCGAGCTGGTGCGGGCGGCGAACCGGGAGCGGGGCGGGCCCCGGCCGGGCGCGTCGGCGGCCACCGCCCTGGCCCGGCGGACGGCGGAGCTGGACCGGCTCACCGCGGCCGGTTTCCGGTCGGCGGCGGACCAGGCGGAGCGGATGCTGCGGCAGCCCGCGCCGCCGCCCGGGCGGGCCGAGGCCGTGCGGCGGGCGGCCATCGCGTGGGAGGAGGCGTACTGGGCGTCGCTGCCCGCGTGGGAGCACCAGGTCGTCACGGAGGTCCGGCCGTCGCTCTACGCCTGTTTCAACCGCGCCGACCTGCTGATCAGCGACGTGTCGAGTGTGATCAGCGACTTCCTGGCGAGCGGCAAGCCGTACGCGGTCGCCAACACCAGCACGCTGGCCGAGGACGTGTTCCGCAAGTCGTTCCCGACCGTGGCGGCGGCGACCGTGCTGGCGCCGGACGCGTCCGGGGTGCCCGCGCTCCTCCAGGCGGTGCGCCGGCCGGAGCGGGACGAACTCGCCGGGGAGCGCGCCGCGTTGGCCCGGCGTCTGCTGGGTCCGGCCGAGCCGCCGTCCCAGGAGCGCTTCGCCGGTGCGGTACGGGACCTGTGCGCGGCGGCGGGGCGGCACCGGGCCAGGATGGCGGAGCGGCTCGCCGCGGAGCTTCCCTTCCCCGGCCCGCGCCGCGAACCCGCCCGGCCGTCCGCCCCCTCCGCGGCCCCGGAATCGCGCGGCCACGTCTGAGCCCCGTTCCCGGGCCGTGGTGTGCGCCACGCCTGTCACAGCATGGTCACGAATCACGCCCTCCGGGAGGGGCGGTCCAGCACGCCGCCGGCACCGGCCCGGGCAGGCGGCCGGTGCCGCGCGCGAACAGGTCGCGCGCAGGGCGCGCCCGCTTCGTCGTGCCCGCCCCCTTCGCCGCCCCGGGCGGCGTCCGCGCCCCGCACCCCCGCGCTAGTCGGCGCCGCCCGTGACCAGCCAGCTCGCCTCCGTTCCGTACGGGCGCGCGTCAGCGGGTGCGGCCCTTCCATGAGCCAGGTGAATCGAGTCGGGCACATGGGGCGGAAACCGACGCAAGTCGGTAAAGAGGACAGGGGGTCCGAATGTGAGGAAGTTCTCCAGCCGCTTCCCCGCGGCCCTTTCGGGCGGCCGGTCCGGCCATTTCCCGCTGTGGCGGGGCGCACGGTGTCCGGCTACCGTGCCCGCGGAAACTCCGCGTGAATCCTTTACGCTGATGCGGCGGCGCGCTCCAGGCCCGAGCGGTGCCCGGAGCGCGTTCCGGTCCCAGCCCGCGGTCCCGTGGTCAGTTCTCGGAACAGGTTGTAAGGATGCCCAAGCTCTCTCTCGTTGTCCCCGTGTACAAGGTGCAGGGCTATCTGCCCGAGTGCCTTGACTCCATACTCGGGCAGGACTGCACGGACTTCGAGATCATCGCGGTCGACGACTGCTCGCCGGACGGGTCAGGGGCCATTCTCGACGAGTACGCGAAACGGGACACCCGGATTCATGTGATTCACCTCACGGAAAACGTGGGCCTGGGACGCGCGCGCAACGCCGGACTCGAAAAGGCCACCGGCGATTACGTGTTGTTCCTGGACAGTGACGACACGTTGTCCGACGGCGCCCTTTCGGCCATCCGGGACCGGCTCGAGGCCACCGGCGACCCCGAGATCCTGATCTTCGACTACGCGCGTACCTACTGGGACGGCCGCGTCCGCCCGAACCTGCGGGCCGACCTGCTGAAGGAGGAGGGGCCGGACACCTTCTCCCTCGCCGAGCGCCCCCAGTTGCTCGACCTGCTCCAGATCGTGTGGAACAAGGCCTACCGGCGCGACTTCGTCACCCGGACCGGACTCACCTTCCCGCCCGGGTACTACGAGGACGCCCCCTGGACGTTCTGCTCCCTGATCAGCACCGAGCGGATCGCCGTGCTCGACCGGGTCTGCGTGCACTACCGGCAGCGGCGCGAGGGCGGCAACATCCTCAAGACGGTCAGCCGCAAGCACTTCGACGTCTTCGACCAGTACCAGCGGGTCTTCGACTACCTCGACGCGCACGAGGAACTCACCAAGTGGCGCGGCCCGTTGTTCCGCAAGATGGTCGACCACTACCTGACCATCCTGGAGCGTCCCGGCCGCCTGCCGCAGGACGCGCGCGCGGAGTTCTTCCACCGGGCCTCGGCCGACTACCGCGCCCGGGTGCCGAAGGGCTTCACCCGCCCCGGCGGCGGCCGCGGCCACAAGTACGGGATGCTGGAGCGCGACGCCTACACGACCATGGTGAGCGCCCTGACGGCGGTGAAGTTCCGCCAGCGGGTCAGGACCCGCACCCGCACCGCACTCAACCGCTCCAAGCGCGGTGCGATGGGCGCCTTCTACCAGTCGCAGCTCAGGCTGCCGCTGGACGACAACCTGGTGCTGTTCTCCGCCTACTGGAGCCGCAGCGTCTCCTGCAACCCCGCCGCCATCGACGCCGAACTGGCCCGGCTGGCCCCGCACATGCGCCGGGTCTGGGCGGTCCGCGCGGACAACGCGGACCAGGTGCCGAAGGGCGTGAAGGTCGTCCGCGTGGGCTCCCGCGACTACTGGGCGGCCCTGGCCCGCGCCAAGTACCTCGTGAACAACGTGAATTTCGCGGACTCCGTGGTCAAGCGCGAGGGCCAGATCCACGTGCAGACCCACCACGGCACACCGCTGAAGACGATGGGCCTGGACCAGCAGAAGTACCCGGCCTCCACCGACATGGACTTCGAGAAGCTCCTGGAGCGGTGCGACCGCTGGGACTACAGCATCAGCGCCAACCAGTTCTCGACCGTGATCTGGGAGCGGGTCTACCCCTGCTCGTACACCACGCTGGAGACCGGCTACCCGCGCAACGACGTCCTCGTCAACGCCACGTCCGAGGACGTGCGCGCGGCCCGCGCCGCGCTCGGACTGGCCGACGGCACCAAGGCGTTCCTGTACATGCCGACGCACCGCGAGTACCAGCCGGGCTTCACCCCGCCCCTGGACCTGGGCAGGTTCGCCCGCGAACTCGGGCCCGACGTGACCCTGCTGGTGCGCGGCCACTACTTCTACGGCAACTCCCCGCACGTCAACGAACTGCGCCGCACCGGCCGCATCGTCGACGTCTCCGGGCACGCCCGGGTGGAGGAGCTGTACCTCGCGGCCGACGCCCTGATCACGGACTACTCCTCGGCGATGTTCGACTACGCCGTCCTCGACCGCCCCATCATCAGCTACGTCCCCGACTGGGACGTCTACTCGGCGGTGCGCGGCACCTACTTCGACCTGCTCCAGGAACCGCCCGGCGCGGTGGCCACCACGCAGACGGAGCTCCTGCGGCTGCTCACCTCCGGCGCGTACGACAGCCAGGAGACGACCGAGCGCCGGGACACCTTCCGCCGGCGTTTCTGCGAATTCGACGACGGACACGCAGCCGAACGGGTGGTGCGGCGCGTCTTCCTCGGTGAAGAGAGCCTGCCGCCCATCGTCCCGTTCGACGAACGCCACCACGCCCCGACCCCCGCCCAGGCGCTCGAACTGGTCGAGCGGGCCTGACCCCGAAAGGAGATCACCAAGCCATGGCCCCTCGGCTCAGTGTCATCGTCCCCATCTACGACGTGGAGCGTTACCTCCCCGCCTGTCTGGACTCGCTCGCGGCACAGACCTTCCGTGACTTCGAGGTCCTGATGGTGGACGACGGTTCACCCGACGGCTCCGCCGCCATCGCCGAGGAGTACGCCTCCCGCGACCCGCGCTTCAAGCTCATACGCAAGGAGAACGGCGGCCTGGGCGCGGCCCGCAACACGGGCATGACCCACCTGGCGCCCGAGTCCGAGTTCCTGACCTTCGTCGACAGCGACGACCTGATCCCGCCGGACGCCTACCGGCTGATGGTCGGCAGCCTCGACGAGAGCGGCTCGGACTTCGCGACCGGCAACGTCTACCACCTCAAGGGCGAGAAGTCCTGGCAGGTGCCGCTGATGCGGATGCTGGCCGGAGAGGCCCGGCTGGGCACCCACATATCCCGCTACGCCAAGCTCGTCGCCGACCGCATCGCCTGCAACAAGGTCTTCCGGCGCACCTTCTGGGAGAAGCACGGCTTCGCCTTCCCCGAGGGCCGGCTGTACGAGGACACCCCGGTCACCATGCGGGCCCACTACCTGGCCGAGAGCGTCGATGTCATCTCGGAGCCCTGCTACTACTGGCGGCTGCGCGAGGGCGAGTCCGCCCCGTCGATCACCCAGCGGCGCACCGACCCGGCGGGCGTGCGCGACCGGGTCACCTCCGTGATGGAGATCAGCGCCTTCCTCGCCGAGCAGCCCGGCGAGACCTACGCCCGCCTCAAGCGCGAGTACGACACCCGTGTCCTCCGCGACGACCTGCGGCTCTTTCTCAACGTGGTGCCGGACGGCGACGAGGAGTACCGGGCCGAGTTCCTGCGTTCGGCGAACCGCTTCCTCGACAGCATCGACCCCAAGGTCGTCATGGACCTCCCGGCCGAGCTGCGCGTGCAGTGGCTGCTGGTGCGCAAGCACCAGATGGAGGAGCTGATCGCCCTGCTGGCCGGCCAGCGCCGCCGGGAGACCCCCGAGGTCAGCGGCCTGGTCCGCAAGTACGCCTCCTTCCCGTCCCTGGAGGGTGCGGATCTGCACCTGCCCAAGGGGGCGCTGCGCATCGACCAGCACCTGAACATGCGTGCCCCGCTGCAGGAGGTGAGCTGGTCCGGCGGCAAGCTCGTGCTGTCCGGCAACGCCTGGATCGACAAGATCGACCTGCCCACGCGCAAGGCCTCGGTCAAGGTGCTCCAGCTGCGCAAGGACCGCTCCCGCCGCCGCATCCTGCTGCCGGCCCGCAATCTGCCGCGCCCCGAGGTCACCACCGACTCCGGCCAGGACCGCTACAACTACGAGTGGGCCGGCTGGGAGGTCACCATCGACCCCACCCGGCTCCGCAAGGGCGGCGAGTGGCAGGAGGCCGTGTGGCACGTGGGCCTGGGCATCTTCGCCTCCGGCCTGGTGCGGCGCCACGCGGTCCACTCCAGCGGCGGCGCGGCCTGCAACTTCCCGCCGTACCACTGGCTGAGCCCGGACTTCCGGATGCTGCCCGCCGTGGAGCGCGGGGCGCTGAAGCTGCGGATCGAGAAGGTCCGCGCCCTGATCACCGGCCGCACCCTTCAGGGCGACCGGATCAGGGTCACCGGTGAGATCCGCGAGCCCCTGGCGGCGGACGAGCAGGTGGTTCTGCGGGTCAAGAACCAGAAGGGCGCCGAGACCCTCGAGTACCCCGTCACCGTGGAGAGCACGGGCTCCGGGCAGTCCTTCTCCGTCGAGGTGCCGATCGCGGACGTGGCGCTGATCTTCCACGAGGGCGTCGACGAGAAGGCTCAGCCGGAGAAGCGGACCTGGTCCACGGTGCTGGTCGCGACCGGCCCGACGGGCACGGAGCGCCGCTTCGGCACCGTGATGCAGGAGGGCCTGAGCGACGCCGAGTTCGCGCTGCCGGTCTCCCTCGGCACCCAGTCGCACCTGGTGGAGCTGGCCGTCGTGGCGGGCCACACCGGGTTCCTGAAGTTCTCCGGCCGCACCCGCCGCGCCGTGATCGACACCGCCACGGTGCGCGACGGCAAGATCGCCCTCACCGGGCACGCCGACCCGCGGCTGTCCGGCTCCCGCTTCCTGCTCAAGCCGCGCAACCGCTACGAGGAGCGCTTCGTCGAGACCCGGTGGCTCGACGGCGGACGCTTCGAGGTGTCCTTCGATCCCTCCCGCCTCGGCGGCGCGGGCGACGTCCCGCTGCGGGCCGGCCGCTGGAACCTCTTCCTGCGGCCCGACGAGGAGGGCGCGCCCGACGTCCCCTTCGTGACCGACCGCCTGGCCGCGGACTCGTTCCCGGTCCAGGCCGAACTGAACGGCCGCCGCTACTGGCTGGAGAACCGCTGGGGCGACTTCCCGCAGCTGAACGCCCGTTCCGAGCTGAGCGACCTGGAGCGCGGGCCGTACCGCCAGAGGGAGCTGCGCCGCACCGTCTACGAGCCGCTGTTCCAGCAGCCGCTCAAGGACCAGGTCTTCTACCTGAGCTACAACGGCAAGCAGTTCTCGGACAGCCCGCGCGCGATGTACGAGGAGCTGGTGCGGCGCGGCTCGGACCTGAAGCACCTGTGGGCCGTCCGTGACGGCCAGGTCAACCTGCCGGACGGGGTCGAGAAGATCCGCATGTGGGGCAAGGAGTGGTACGAGGCGCTGGCCTCCAGCCGCTACATCGTCACCAACGGCCACCTTCCCGACTGGATCGTGCGCCGCCCCGGCCAGTCGATCGTGCAGACCTGGCACGGCACGATGCTGAAGAAGATCGGGCACGACATCGACACCCTGCACTTCGACCGGCGCTACCAGGAGAAGCTGGCGCTGGAAGCCAAGCAGTGGAGCCTGCTGGTGTCCTCCAACCGCTTCAGCACGCCGATCCTGAAGCGGGCGTTCTCCTACGACGGTGAGATCCAGGAGGCGGGCTACCCCCGCAACGACTACCTGTACTCCGCCGACCGGGACGCCATCACGGAGCGGGTGAAGAAGGCGCTCGGCCTGCCCGAGGGCAAGAAGGTCGTCCTGTACGCGCCGACCTGGCGCGACGACCAGTCGCACAGCGCCGGGCAGTACCTGTTCGACCTGCGCATCGACCTCGAGGACGCCCAGCGCCGCCTCGGCGACGACCACGTGCTGCTGATCCGCCGCCACTCCAACGTGGTGGACGCGGTGCCGGGCGCGGGCAACGGGTTCGTGTGGGACGCCTCGGAGTACCCGGACATCGTCGACCTCTACATCGCGGCGGACATCATGATCACGGACTATTCGTCGGTGATGTTCGACTACGCGCACCTGAAGCGCCCGATGCTGTTCTTCACGTACGACCTGGAGCACTACCGGGACACGCTGCGCGGGTTCTACTTCGACTTCGAGCAGGACTCCCCCGGTCCGCTGATCGACAACTCCAAGGAACTGGTCGACGCGATCCGGGACATCGACCAGGTGCGGGCGGAGTACCAGGAGCGGTTCGACCGCTTCCACCACCTGTTCTGCGACCTGGACGACGGCAACGCCTCCGCGCGGGTCGTCGACCGGATGATCGAGCAGGCGCGGGAGGGCTGACCCGCTGCCGCCAGGGCAAAGGGGCGGGGCCCGGAGGATCGTGATCCTCCGGGCCCCGCCCCTTTCGTCTCCGGTCGGCTCAGAGCCGCACGGTCTTCACCGCGAGCTGGCAGGCGGCCGTGAAGTAGGGCCGCAGCTCGGTGCGCCGGCGGGTGGGCGGCAGCGGGGCGGGCGTCTGGCCCAGCGCCCGGCGGGACTTGCGCACCGCGCGGGTCAGCACGGTCGGCCCGGCGGCCACGGCCTCGCTGATCACCGGGCGGGGGAAGGTGAACACGTTGATCGGCTGGAGCACGTCGGTGCCCAGCTTGGCCAGCGGCACCCGGGGCGCGTCGGGCGCGGCGCGCAGCGACAGGTCCCAGATGACTTCCTTCTCCTCGTCGTCCTCGCCGTGCTCGCGCACCAGGGTGGCGCAGTCCAGGTCCACGGCCACCCAGCCGTCGCCCTCGTCGCGCAGCGGGAAGGTCAGCACCCGCTCCTTGTCCCGGCGGTGCACGGCCTCCACCACGGCGCCCGCGGCGACCCGCGCGCCCCACAGTTCGGCGCGTACGGCGATGGTCCGCTCGTCGACCCTGACCGGGCCGACCTCGGCGTGCACGTCACGCAGCGCGCTGCGCAGCCGCAGCCCGCCGTCCTCGTGCAGGTGCGGCAGCAGCAGCGCCAGGGACGGCCCCTGCGTGCGCGGCAGTGCCACGGCGAGCAGGTCCCGGGTGTCGCAGCCGTAGCCGTCGGTGGTGAGCGCCACCTCGCGCTCGCCCTCGCGGGTGGCCAGGGTCAGCTCCCAGGTGCCGTGCGGCACCCCGGCGTCCCAGGGCACGACGGCGTCGCCCTCGGCGGAGAACGGGAAGCGGTGCTCCTCGCCGCCGGCGCCGCCCTTGCGCAGGACCAGGTCGGCCTGCCCGGCGCTCGGCGGCAGCGTGCCGACCGCGACGTGGACCGAGCCCTCCCGGTCCACCCGGGCCGTGGCGTGGCGGGGCAGCTCCTTGCGGGCGAAGGCCTCCTCGAGGATGGCCTCGAAGCGTTCGCGGCTGGCCCGCTCGTGGAAGCGCTCGGCGTTGCGGATGCCGGCGGCGGCCATCTTCAGGCGCAGTTCGTCGTCCTGGACCAGGCGCCGGATCGCCTCGGCCATCGCCTCCACGTCGCCGCGCGGGACGATCAGCCCGTCCTCGCCGTCGGTGAGGATGTTGCGCGGCCCGTGGTCGGCGTCCGTGGCGACGACGGGCAGCCCGGCCGCCATCGCCTCGACGAGGACGTTGCCGAACGCCTCCCGCTTGGAGGGCAGGACGAAGATCGAGGCCTTGCCGAACTCCGGGGTGACGGGCGAGGTCTGGCCCATCAGCAGGATGCTGTTGGACAGCCCCAGTTCCTCGATGCGGGCCCGCAGCTTCTTCTTCTCGGCGCCGTGGCCGTAGATGCGCAGGGTCCAGTCCGGTGCGACGGCGTGGACCTTGGCGAAGGCCTCGATCAGCAGGGCGTGGTTCTTGTTGTCCGTCAGGTGACCGGCGGAGACCACGACCTTGTTGGTGCCGCTGGAGCGGATCGTGGAGGCGGGCACGCAGTTGGGCATCACCGCCAGGCGGTTGCGCACCGCGGGGACCTGCCGGGCGAGCGAGGCGACCTCCTCCGGGGTGAGCGCCGTGAGGGCGTCCAGGTGCCGGTAGGCCGGGAAGAGGCGCTGCTTGATGTCCGTGGCGTAGATGGCGGGCATCGAGTGCTCCTGGGTGACCTTCAGGAAATCACCCGGTGCCTGCGCCAGCATGATCGTGTTGCGCGGGCTGGAGCTGACCACGACGTCGGCGTCGGTGGTGGCGAAGTACTCCAGCAGCCGCAGCTCCGCGAGCCGGCTCACCACCGGCGTCTTGGCACCGGCGTTGAGCGGGTAGATCAGCGGGAACTTGTCGGACAGCGGGTTGTCCACGTCGGACACCGGGGAGTGCGGCCGCATGTCGGTGAGCGCCCGGACCTTGACCCGCGGGTCCAGCGGGAAGTACGACTCGTCGCGCACCTTGCGCAGCGCCACGATCTCGACGTCGTGCCGCTCGGCCAGTGCCCCGGCGAGGTTCTGCGTGGCGCTGACCACGCCCCCCATGTGGCACAGGTCCCGAACGAGGAATGCGATCTTCACTTTGCGGCTTCTCTCTGCTCCCGGGAGCGGCTGGTCAGGCCGTTCCCCCGCCCCTGGCCACGCGGGTGGCCACATCCTCCTCACAACGTACACACGGCTGCCCGGCGGCGGGTCACGGCCCCGACACACCTGTGTAACCCTGTGCACAGCAAGATGCCGCCCGCGGGACTGTGGTTCCACGGGCGGCCGTGCGCGGTGCTGTCACAGAGGGGTCAGAACGGCTCGAAGCCGTCGAACTCCTGCTGGGCCTCGTCCCGTTCGGCGTCGCGGTCCCGGCGTCGCTGGGCGGCCGGGCGGGGCGCCTCGAAGCGGTGGTCCTCGCCGCGGCGGCCGAGCATCTCGGCGCCCGCCGTGACCGAGGGCTCCCAGTCGAAGACGACCGCGTTGTCCTCGGGGCCGATGGCGATGCCGTCGCCGTTCCGCGCGCCCGCCTTCATCAACCGCTCCTCGACACCGAGGCGGTTGAGCCGGTCGGCGAGGTAGCCGACGGCCTCGTCGTTGCTGAAGTCGGTTTGGCGCACCCAGCGTTCGGGCTTCTCGCCGCGCACCCGGAACAGGCCGTCCTCCTCGCGGGTGACGGTGAAGCCCGCCTCGTCCACGGCCTTGGGCCGGATGACGATCCGGGTGGCCTCCTCCTTGGGCCGGGCGGCACGCGCCGTGGCGACCAGCTCGGCCAGAGCGAAGGACAGCTCCTTCAGGCCCATGTGGGCCACGGCCGACACCTCGAAGACCCGGTAACCGCGCGCCTCCAGGTCCGGCCGGACCATCTCGGCGAGGTCCTTGCCGTCGGGCACGTCGATCTTGTTGAGGACGACGATCCGGGGCCGGTTGTCCAGGCCGCCGTACTCGCGCAGCTCGGCCTCGATGACGTCCAGGTCGGACAGCGGGTCGCGCTCGGACTCCAGCGTCGCCGTGTCCAGGACGTGCACCAGCACGCTGCACCGCTCCACGTGCCGCAGGAACTCCAGGCCCAGGCCCTTGCCCTGGCTGGCGCCGGGGATGAGACCGGGGACGTCGGCGACGGTGTACACGGTCGATCCGGCCGTCACCACGCCCAGGTTGGGCACGAGCGTCGTGAAGGGGTAGTCGGCGATCTTCGGCTTGGCCGCGCTCAGCACGGAGATCAGCGAGGACTTGCCGGCGCTCGGGTAGCCGACCAGCGCCACGTCGGCGACGGTCTTCAGCTCCAGGTGGATGTCCTGGAGGTCGCCGGGCTCGCCGAGCAGCGCGAAACCGGGCGCCTTGCGCCGCGCGGAGGCCAGCGCCGCGTTGCCGAGGCCGCCCCGGCCGCCCTGCGCGGCGACGTAGGAGGTGC
The DNA here is from genome assembly GCF_055575415.1 of Streptomyces sp. NPDC034099. Classification (NCBI taxonomy): domain Bacteria; kingdom Bacillati; phylum Actinomycetota; class Actinomycetes; order Kitasatosporales; family Streptomycetaceae; genus Streptomyces; species Streptomyces sp. NPDC034099. Next base: position 385,553 of record NZ_JBVISR010000002.1, read on the forward strand.
CGTGGCCGACCAGGTCGGCGAGCACGTTGCCCGCGCCGTCGAGGACCACGGTGCCGTCCGGTACGGGCAGGACCAGGTCCTGGCCGTCCTTGCCGGAGCGGTTGCCGCCCTCGCCGGGCTTGCCGTTGGTGGCCTTGCGGTGCGGGGAGTGGTGGTAGTCGAGGAGCGTGGTCACCGACTGGTCCACGGTGAGGATCACGTCGCCGCCCCGGCCGCCGTTGCCGCCGTCCGGGCCGCCGAGCGGCTTGAACTTCTCACGGTGGACGGAGGCACAGCCGTGGCCTCCGTTACCCGCGGCGACGTGCAGTTCGACGCGGTCCACGAAGGTGGTCATGGGATGTGCCTCCAGTTACTGCCTACTGCGGGGATGTCTCTTGGGTAACACGCGAAAGGCGGACCCGCTTCCCCTCGGGGAAGTGAGGCCCGCCTCGCGAAAGTGTCCGATCAGGCGACCGGGACGATGTTCACGACCTTGCGGCCACGGTGGGTGCCGAACTGCACCGCACCGGCCTGCAGTGCGAACAGCGTGTCGTCGCCGCCACGGCCGACGCCGGCGCCGGGGTGGAAGTGGGTGCCACGCTGGCGGACCAGGATCTCACCCGCGTTGACGGCCTGACCGCCGAAGCGCTTCACGCCGAGCCGCTGGGCATTCGAGTCGCGACCGTTCCGGGTGGACGATGCGCCCTTCTTGTGTGCCATGTCTCCTCAGTCCCTTACTTCGCAGCCGCGGGGATCTCAGTGACCTTGATCGCCGTGTACTGCTGGCGGTGGCCCTGACGACGGCGGTAGCCGGTCTTGTTCTTGTAGCGCAGAATGTCGATCTTCTGGCCCTTGTGGTGGTCCACGACCTCGGCCTGGACCTTGATGCCGGCCAGCACCCACGGGTCGCTGGTCACAGCGTCGCCGTCAACCACGAGCAGGGTCGAGAGCTCGACCGTGTCGCCGACCTGGGCGGTGGAAATCTTGTCAACCTCAACGATGTCGCCGACAGCAACCTTGTGCTGGCGACCACCGCTGCGCACGATGGCGTACACGCGGATCTCACTCTCTCGCTCGGAACGGCACCCCCGCAGTCCAGCCACCCGGTGACACACGGACAGCCTCTCCCGGCCGGGGCCCGCGAGGGCCCGCACCCGGAAGGAAAGAGGTTTACGGGGATGTGACGCGTCAGTCGACACGCCGACGGTCAAGATTACGGGGCCGCACGACAGGGGTCAAACCGGGCCCCCGGCGTCAGCCGGAGACGGCTGCGACGTACTCGGCGTACGCCTCCCCCGCCCGCGCGGGCGACAGGTCGAGGTGCTCCAGGATCGTGTACCGGCCGGGCCGGGTCTGCGGCGCGAAGCCCACGGCCCGCACGAACTCCGCGTCGTCGAACCCGATCTCCCGGGCCACCACCGGCAGCCCGTGCCGGCGCAGTGTGTCCGCCATCAGCAGGGCACCCTCCCGGTCGCCGCGCAGGTACGTCGCGAAGGCCGCCCCGATGCCCACCTGCTCGCCGTGGCTGGCCGCGCGCCGGGGATACAGCAGGTCGAGGGCGTGGCTGATCTCGTGGCAGGCGCCGGACGAGGGACGGGTGTGCCCGGCGATGGTCATGGCGACGCCGGACAGCACCAGGCCCTCGGTGAGCACGGTCAGGAACGCGTCGTCGCCGCAGCCTCCCGGGTGGCGCAGCACGGCCTGTCCGGCCTGCCGGGCGAGGGCGGCGGCGAGGCCGTCGACCTTCTCGCCGTTGACCCGGTGGGCCAGCTCCCAGTCGGCGACCGCGGAGACGTTGGAGACGGCGTCGCCGATCCCGGAGCGCACGAAGCGGATCGGCGCCTCGCGGATCACCGCGAGGTCGACGACGAGCGCGATGGGCGTCGGCACGCCGTAGGAGCCGCGGCCCGCGTCGTTGTCGAGGATCGAGACCGGCGAGCAGATGCCGTCGTGGGACAGGTTGGTGGCCACGGCGACCATGGGCAGGCCCACCCGGGCCGCGGCGAACTTGGCGCAGTCGATGACCTTGCCGCCGCCGAGTCCCACGACCGCGTCGTAGCGGCCCGACTTCACGCCGTCGGCCAGCCGCACCGCGTCGTCGATGGTGCCGCCGCCGACCTCGAACCAGTGGGCGCCGGGCAGGGACGGCTCCAGCCGCCGGCGCAGCCGTGCCCCCGAGCCGTCGCTGATCGCCACGGCCAGCTTCCCGGACTGCGAGATCCGCTGGTCCGCGAGGACGCTCGCCAGGTCGTCCAGGGCGCCCGGCCGGACGTCCACGACGAGCGGCGAGGGGATGAGCCTCGTCAGTACCGGCACGCGGTCTCCTCTCCTCGCCCGTCACCGCGGCGACGCGGCTGTCGTTGATGATGCGCCCGGCAAGGCCCGGGGAAACGTGCGGCCCCGTCCGGGCGGAATCCCTCCGGACGGGGCCACACGTTTCGGGACGGGTGCCGGATCAGCCCTCGTCGGTGGCGGCCGTGACCGACGACGGTGCCTGCTGGGCGGCCGCCGCGGTCTTCTTCGACGCCGTCTTCTTGGCCGTGGCCTTCTTGGCGGTCGTCGTCTTGGCCGCCTTCTTGGCGGTGGCCTTCTTCGCGGTCGTCGTCTTCTTGGCCGCGGTCTTCTTGGTGGCGGCCTTCTTCGCCGTCGCCTTCTTGGCCGTCTTGCGGGCCGCCGCCTTCTTGGCCGGTGCGGCCTCGGCGTCGGTCTGCTCGTCGGCCTGCCCGTCCGCGTCCTCCGCCGGGGCCGACGGGACGACCACGACGGCCGCCTCCTCGGACGCGGTGGACGTGGTGGGCTTGCGCACCGCACGGCGCCGCGGACGGGCCGGGGCGGCGCTCTCGGCCACCTCGGCGGCGACCGGGGCTTCAGGCGCCTGCTCCGGCTGCTCGGGCTGCTCGGACACCGTGGTCTCCGGGACCGTCAGTACGGCGGCCTCGGCGCCCTCGGGCGAACCGGCCGGTGCGGACACCTTCCGGGTGGCCCGACGGCGGGTACGGCCCTTGGGCGCGGCCTCCTCCGGCGCGGGCGCCGACGCCTCGGACGGAGCCGGGGCCGGGGCACCGGAGACCGCGTCCTCGACGGCGGCGGGCTCGGCCAGCACCTCGGCGGCGGGCTCGCGCCGCACGGGACGCTCGACCTCCTCCCGCACCGTGACGTCCTGCGCGGTCGGCGCCTCGGCGGGCGCGGACTCGGCCTTCGCGGCCTCGCCCTTCGCGGCCTTCGGCGCACCGGCCGGGGCGGACGCCCGACGGCTCGCCCGACGGCGGCCACGACCACGCGTGGCGGCGGCCTCGGCCTCGGCGGCGCTGCTGTACAGCTCCTCGTCCGCGCTGAAGTCGGGCGCCGGGAGAGCGACCGGCTCGGCCACCTCGGCGGCCACCTCGGACTCGGACTCGGTGTCCGCCTCCTGCTCCGCCGTCGGGCCGGTCTCGACCCCGGCGACGGCCTCGTGCTCGTGCGACTGCTCGCCGCCGGCCCGGGCCCGCTTGCGGCGCTTGCCACCGCCGCCGCCCGCGGCGGACGTCGGCTGGTCGAGGTGGACGATGACACCGCGGCCGTTGCAGTGGACGCAGGTCTCCGAGAAGGACTCCAGCAGGCCCTGCCCGACCCGCTTGCGGGTCATCTGCACCAGGCCCAGCGAGGTCACCTCGGCGACCTGGTGCTTGGTCCGGTCCCGGCCCAGGCACTCCAGCAGGCGCCGCAGCACCAGGTCCCGGTTGGACTCCAGCACCATGTCGATGAAGTCGATGACGATGATGCCGCCGAGGTCGCGCAGCCTGAGCTGGCGCACGATCTCCTCGGCCGCCTCCAGGTTGTTCCTGGTGACCGTCTCCTCGAGGTTGCCACCCTGACCGGTGAACTTTCCGGTGTTGACGTCGATGACGACCATCGCCTCGGTCCGGTCGATCACCAGCGAACCGCCGCTGGGCAGCCAGACCTTGCGGTCCAGCGCCTTGGCCAGCTGCTCGTCGATCCGGTACGTGGCGAAGACGTCGACCTCGCTGGTCCACTTGGACAGCCGCTCGGCGAGGTCCGGCGCCACGTGGGACACGTAGCCGTGGATGGTCTGCCAGGCGTCGTCGCCGCTGACGACGACCTTGGAGAAGTCCTCGTTGAAGATGTCCCGCACGACCCGGACGGTCATGTCCGGCTCGCCGTAGAGCAGCGAGGGCGCGTTCGAGCTGCCGCCGCTCTTCGCCTTCTTCTGGATGTCCTCCCACTGCGCCTGGAGCCGCTCGACGTCGCGGCGCAGCTCGTCCTCGCTGGCGCCCTCGGCGGCGGTGCGCACGATGACGCCCGCGTCCTCGGGGACGATCTTCTTCAGGATCGTCTTCAGCCGGGACCGCTCGGTGTCGGGCAGCTTGCGGCTGATGCCGGTCATCGAGCCCTCGGGCACGTAGACCAGGTAGCGGCCGGGCAGCGAGACCTGGCTGGTCAGGCGGGCGCCCTTGTGACCGATCGGGTCCTTGGTGACCTGCACCAGGACCGGCTGGCCGGACTTGAGGGCGGACTCGATGCGGCGCGGGCCGTTGGCCATGCCCAGCGCCTCGAAGTTGACCTCACCGGCGTACAGGACGGCGTTGCGGCCCTTGCCGATGTCGATGAAGGCGGCCTCCATCGACGGCAGCACGTTCTGCACCTTGCCGAGGTAGACGTTGCCGACGTACGAGGTGGCCTGCTCCTTGTTGACGTAGTGCTCGACGAGCACCCCGTCCTCCAGGACGCCGATCTGGGTGCGCTCGCCGTGCTGGCGGACGACCATGACGCGCTCGACGGCCTCGCGGCGGGCCAGGAACTCGGCCTCGGTGATGATCGGCACGCGCCGGCGGCCCTGCTCGCGGCCCTCCCGGCGGCGCTGCTTCTTGGCCTCCAGGCGGGTCGAGCCCTTGATGGACTGCACCTCGTCGGACGGCTCGCTCTTCTCCCGCGCGGGCCGCGGCTCGCGGACCTTGACGACGGTGCGCTCGGGGTCGTCGGAGGAGGACTCGGCCTCCCCGGAGCCGTCCCCGGCCCGGCGGCGACGGCGACGGCGGCGCCGGCTGCTGCTGGAACCGCCCTCGCCGGCGGCGTCCTCGCCCTCCTCGGCCTCCTCGTCCGCCTCCTCGGCGGTGTCCGAAGCGTCCTGATCGGCCCGGTCGCCCTGATCGGCGGCGGTGTGCTCGGCCTCGCCGTCCGTCAGGTCGCCGTCGGCGGCATCACCCCGGCGGCGGCGACGGCCGCCCCGGCGACGGCGACGGCGCGAGCCGGACTCCTCGTAGCCCTCGGCGTCGTCGTGGTCCTCGTGGTCCTCGTGGTCCTCGTCGGCCTCGGACTCGGGCTCGGGCTCGGGCTCGGGCTCCGCGTCGGCCTCTGCCTGGGGCTCGGCCTGGGTGACGGCGGCGGTGGCCCGCTCCTCGGCGGCCTCCTCGGCGGCGGCACCCCGGCGCTTGCGGCGGCGACGCGATCCGGCGGGCTGCTCCTCCGGGGCCTCCGCGCTCTCCTCGACCGGCTTCGCCGGCTCCGCACCGGCCGCCTCGGCGGCGGCCTCGGCCGCGGCGCGCTCGGGCGTCTGGAACTGGGGCTCGGCGAACACGGGCGCCTGGAACACGGCGACCGCGGGACGCGACGGGCGCTTGGGCGCCTCCGCCTCGTCGGACGCCGCGGCGGTCTGCGCCGGGGCGGCGAAACCGGTGGCGGCCTTGCGGGTGGACCGGCGGCGCGCACGACGCGGCGCGGCCTCCTCACCGGACTCGGCGCTCTCCACGGGCGCGGCGGTCTCGGCGGGCGCGGCGGTCTTCGTAGCCTTCGCGGGCTCGGGGGCCGCGGCGGCCTCCGGCGCGCTCGCTTCGGCGGTGGCCTCGGCGGGCGTCTCGGCCGGGGCGGTCACGCGGCGCGTGGCACGCCGACGGGTCCGGCCCTTGGGCGCGGCGCTCTCGGCCTCGGTCTCCTCCGTCTCGGCCTCGGCGGGCTCGGTGACGGTCGGCTCGGCGGCGGGCTCCACGGCGGCCGATTCGCCGGCCGGGCTCACGCTGCGCGTGGCACGACGGCGGGTACGCCCCTTGGGCGCGGCGGTCTCGGTGGTCTCGGCCACCTCGACGGGCTCCTCGGCCTGCGCCGGTGCCTCGGCGGCGGGGGCCGCGGGCACGACGGTCTCGGCCGCCTCCGCCGCCTCGGGAGCCCCGGCGGGCGCGGAGGCACGGCGTACGGCACGGCGCCGCGGCCGGACGGGAGCAGCGGGCTCCGCAGCCGGCTCGGGGGCCTCGACCACCTCGGCGGGGGCCGCCTCGGCCGGTGCGACGGTCTCCGCCGACGCCTCGGCGGCACCGGACGGCGGACCCGCCGGGCGGGACGCGGCCCTGCGCCGACGGCGCGGCGGCAGGGTGTCGCTGGGGGTGTTCGCTTCGGAGTCCGTCGAAGCGGTCGACGACTCGGTGGGTTCGGTCGGTTCGAGCATGCGGGGGTTTCTCCCGTCAGGCTCCCGGGCGCCGCGCCTGGTCCGGCATCGACATGTCGACCGCCGGTGACGTCCGCGGCTCGCGCGGTGCGCGGTCGCCGCCGTCCGGGGCGCGGGCGCCGCTCGGAAGCTCATCCGTGTCTTGTCTCGCCGGTTCCGTACCCCTTGTCGTGCACGGCCTGGCGAAAGTCTTGTGGTCGGTGCGCTGCCCGACCCAGGTGGCTCCCGAGTTCGAGGGCGGCGCTACGACGTCCGTCCCGACGCGGAACCTTCCTTACGCCGGCGCCTTCGCGGCGGCGGAAGCGGCGGCCGGATGCGGCACGGGCGCTTCTGCCTCGCGGTCGGGCGCGAGCGGGTCGGTCACCGCACCGGTCTCTTCATCGAACAGCCCCTGCGCCAGCCTGGTCACCGCTGCGGGGACCGGCGGCGCCAGGTCGGCCACGGCGCGAAGACCGGACAGGACGTCGTCGGGTCGTACGGCAGGCGTCACGTGCCGAACAACCAGCCGCAGTATCGCACAGGGCCGGTCGGTCGGCCTATCAGCCGGTGAACCGTGCGTGGTGACGCTCTCCAGGTGCGCGACGGCGGAGCGGGTGTCGAAGGTGCGCACGCCGTTCTTCGTACGGCGCTGCACCTCCACCGCCGGGGCCGCGTTGAACGCCGCGACGGCGGCTTCGGCCTCGGCGGACTCCACCCCGTCCAGCCGCAGCTCCCACACGGAGGCCGTCAGCCGGTCGGCGAGCCCGGAGGTCCGGGCCTCGACCGCCTCGACGACGTCGAGCCCGGCGGGCAGCGACTCGTCGAGGAGCAGCCGCAGCCGCTCCGGATCGCGCGCTTCGGTGAGCGCGATCTCCAGGTACTCCGCCTCACTGCCCGTGCCGGTGGGTGCGGCATTGGCGTACGACACCTTCGGGTGCGGAGTGAACCCCGCCGAGTACGCCATCGGCACCTCGGCGCGGCGCAGCGCACGCTCGAAGGCGCGCTGGAAGTCACGGTGGCTGGTGAACCGGAGGCGGCCGCGCTTGGTGTAACGCAGTCGGATGCGCTGCACCGCGGGAACGGGCGGCGGGCCTACGGGCTGTCGCTTGCCCAGTGTCGTTCAGTCCTTCGTGAGAGCGGTCGTACTACTACCAAGAGTACGTGCCTCGGCGGCGGATGGTTCCCGCCCGTCCACCGGCCGCCGCCCGGCGGGGCCCCCGAAGAGCATCCGGCGCACATCGGCGCGGGCCTGCCGTACGGACAGCCGGGCCGAGGCCAGCGCCTGCCGGGCCGCCCGCCCCGCGACGCGCCCCGCCTCGGCGAGGGGCCGCAGGACGGCGTCCCGCACGGCGTGCCCCACCGGGGTCAGCACGCTCCGGTACACCCAGCGCGCCGGTTCGGCCACGGTCCACCGCAGGACGGTGCCGAGGAACCGCCCGACGGCGCGCGAGAGGTGCCCGGCGATCCGCCAGGCGTGCCCGAGGGCGTCCGCCACTTCCCGGCCGACGACGGAGAGGGCCCGGCCGACCGGGGTGAGCACCCACCGCCACACGGCGAGGGCCGGCAGCACCAGCAGCACCCGGACAGTCCAGTACAGAACGAACCCGAGCCCGGTGACGACCAGCCCCACACCCCGCGCCACCTGCCTGCCGCACCAGACGAGCCCCCTGCCGCACCAGGCAAGCGCGTGCCCGACCGGCGTCAGCAGCCACCGGTACAACCACGCCGCCGGTACGACGAGCAGGTACCGCCCGAGCCACGCCAGACCGGCGTACAGCCCGCGCCCGATCGCCGCGAGCACCACGCCCACCCGGGTGAAGAACCAGGCGAGCCCGTGCCCGACCGGAGTCAGCACCCACCGGTAGAGCCACACCGCCGGCACCACGAGCAGCACCTGCCCCAGCCACCCCACGCCCTTGGCGAGCGGCACGACGACGTACCGCCACAGCCCGACCAGCGGCCACACGAAGACGGCCCGCCCGAGCCACGCCAGCGCCCGCCCGACGGGACGCAGCACCGTGTCCCGCAGGAACCGCCCCACGACGACCAGCGCGTCCCACACGATGCGCACCGGCACGACCAGCACCAGCACCACGATCCGCACCGGAATCCGGACCGCCACGGCCAGGCACCCCTCGGCGTCCGACCGGCGCACCGGCTCTTCCCGCGGCCCCGCGTCGGGCGCCTTCTCCAGATCCACCATGCTCACAAGGACGCCGCGGGACCCCGTTCGGATCCCGCGGCGTCCTCACACTCAGGCCCTGGAGACCGGCACCAGAGTCAGATACGTGATGCCGAGGACGTTGCGGTAGCCGTTGACCCAGGACGACCGCTGGCCGTCGACTCGCTCCCGGGTCTCGGCGGCAAGGGGATGGTCCGGGTGTGTGGCGAGCCAGAGCTCCGTGTCATGGCGGTACCCGGACTCGAACTCCTCCCACTCCTCCCTGCTCGCCGACTCGATCCAGGCCGGCCGGAAGCCCGACGCGACGGCGAGGTCGACCAGCGGACCGAGCTCCAGGTGATCGCCCGCGCGCGCCCCTGGCCACATCGCCGCGAGTTCCGTCTCCGACGGAAGGCGCTCCCAGAAGCCCTCGCCGAGTACGACCCGGCCGCCCGGCCGGACCAGGCGGCGCAGCTCGCGCAGCACGACACCGGGATCGTACGGCTGCCCCGGGTCGCACAGCGCCTGGCCGGCTCCCAGGCAGAGCACCACGTCCACGGGTCCGCGTGCCGTGCCGAGCGCCGACTCCTCCACGAACTCGACCCGATCGGCGAGCCCGCGTTCCCTCGCGAGGCCCCTGCCCCTGGCCAGGTCTTCGGCGTTGATGTCCATGCCCACGCCCGTCGCCCCGGGGACGGACTCCAGGACACGGAGCAGCAGTTCGCCCCAGCCGCAGCCGATGTCGAGGACGGTCGCGGGCGAGGCGGCGGCGAGCCGCGCGACCATGCGCCCGGCGCGGTCCTCGGAAAACGGCCCGTGGAACATCAGACCGCCGAGACGCGGGGGAAGACCGGAAGCTGTCATGCGACGGACGGTAGTTCCCCCCGAGCGGCATGCCGACCCATTTAACTGCGGCCCGTCCGCACCCGGACCTGCGGGCGCGGACGGGCCGCATCGACTCGTCGGCCGTACACGGGACTCCCCGTGTTCAGCCGGTCGGAGCGCTGTTCTTGACCGTCAGCGGCAGCAGCTTCTTGCCGGTCGGACCGACCTGGATCTCGGTGTCCATGGCCGGGCATATGGAAAAACGCTTAAAACTGTCCGCGAACTGCGCCACGCTGTCTGACATGAGGAAACGAGGACAGCGCCGACTCGCGGCAGACCGAGCGGCCTACAGCGTGGAAGCCGAGTGGACCGAGGCCGACCTTGCCCTGTTGGAGGAGCTCAAGCGGGCTGAGGCCCTACTCCCCCAGGACGCACCCCGGGCGCTCTTATCCATCCGCTTGTCCGTACTGACGGACGACACGACGTCGCCGGTACGGCAGGAGCTCGATCTCCGCATCCTGGCAAGGGAGCGCGGGAGTCGAGTCGTCGGCGTCGCCTCCGACCTGAACGTGTCGGCGACGAAGGTTCCGCCGTGGAAGCGGAAGGAGCTCGGGGAGTGGCTGAACAACCGCTCCCCTGAGTTCGACGAGCTCCTGTTCTGGAAGCTCGACCGCTTCGTACGGCGTCTCTCCGATCTCTCGACGATGATCGAGTGGAGCCTGAAGCGCGGGAAGAACCTGGTCTCGAAGAACGACAGCCTTGACCTTACGACGACCGCCGGAAAGATCATGGTCACGATCATCGGCGGCATTGCCGAGATCGAGGCGGCCAACACCTCGACCCGCGTCGCGAGCCTGTGGGACTACGCGAAGTCGCAGGAAGACTGGATCATCGGGAAGCCGGCGTACGGCTACGTCACGGACGAGGACGACACGGGGAAGGTCGTTCTCGTCATCGATCCCGAGGCGGCCAAGGCCCTGCACTGGGCCCGACGCATGGCGCTTCGGGGACGCTCCGCCGGGTTCATGGTGCGCTGCTTGAAGCGGTCCGGCCTGATGACCCAAGGGCTCACCGTGGCAACGCTCCACCGACGCCTACGCAACCCTGCGCTCCTCGGCTATCGGGTAGAAGAGGACAGGAACGGCGGGCAGCGACGATCGAAGCCGCTCCTCGGCAAGGACGGCAGGCCGATCAAAGTCGCCCCTCCCCTCTTTACCGAGGAGGAGTTCGAGACCCTCGGCGCCGCTCTCGACAAGCGCAAGAAGAATCAGCCGCCGCGTCGTGTCGGAGGAGCGACACAGTTCCTCGGCGTCCTGCTGTGCGCCGACTGCAAGACGAACATGACCGTGCAGATCACGAACAACACGCACGGGACGTACCAGTACCTGCGGTGCCGCAACTGTAAGAGCGGCGGCCTCGGAGCGCCCAACCCCGAGCGGGTCTACGAGCGCCTGGTGCAGGACGTACTCAAGGTCCTCGGAGACTTCCCCGTGCAGGTCCGCCAGTACGCAGAGGGCGCCGAGGCTCGCAAGGAGATCAAGCGCCTTCAAGAGACCATCGCGCTGTACATGAAGGATCTCGAACCCGGGGGTCGGTACACGAAGACGCGGTTCACGAAGGAGCAGGCGGAAGCGACGCTGGACAAGCTCATCGGCGAACTCGAAACGATCGACCCCGAGACAGCAAAGGATCGATGGGTTAACGTCCACGGCGGCAAGACGTTCCGTGAGCACTGGCAGGAAGGCGGCATGGAGGCCATGTCCGCGGACCTGTACCGGGTCGGAATCCGCTGCGAGGTGACCCGCACGAAGGTGCCGAAGGTCCGAGCCCCGAAGGTGCACCTCCGCCTACTGATCCCGAAGGACGTACGCGAGCGACTCGTGATCCGAGAGGACGACTTCGCGCAAGCCTTCTGATCCAGCCCGCGCACGAACGAAGCCGCCTTCCCGGCATCTGAGGGAGGCGGCTTCGTCGTCTACTCGAACCATGCAGCAGGGTCAAACGGTTCTTCCGCACCGTCCTCACCCACAATCACAATCTCGCTGTCGATCAGAGGCATCGCTTCGTCGTTCGCAGGCTCAGGCTTGGGCAGCGGAGTCATCGGCCCCACCCCCCCTGTTGGCTGGCTTCTGCGCTGAGTCGCCGACACTCCGCGAGGTCTTCAGCGACTCCGGCGGCTATGAGGGCAGCGCCGGGGGTGTGGCCCGAGCCGATGTAGCGCCAGTGCGCGTCTGTGATCGCGTCGGGGATGTCGGTGTGGCCGACGTGGTGGGCTCGTTCGGCACGTAGTGCGGCGTAGGTCGTGGAGTAGACGCGGGATTTCGTGAGGATGTGACCCCGGTAGCCGAGGGTGTGGGTCCAGGTACGCAGGCGTAGCGGTGCGTATTCGGGGAGGCCACCGAGTCGCCAACAGGTGTGCATGAGGGCACGGACGTGTCGGCTGACGGGGGCCGTGTCGATGTCGTCCCTGGTGGTGACCTTATGGTCGGTGCCGGCGCCGGTCTCGTCGGTGCCTTTGGTCACGTACTTCGCGACGTACGCGGCCACGGCGTCGTCGTCGGGGCCGTCACCGTCGGCGTGCAGGGCACGGACGTCGGTCTGTATGCCCCAGCTCAGTTCCAGTTCGCCTACGGCTGGGCTGTAGGGAGTGTGGACGGTCACCCGCTTGGCGGAGGCGTGCACGGCGCGGGTGAGCCGATCCGTTGTGCCCCAGGCCGGGGGATCGTCGGCGGGACCGTCCGGCCCGTCGAGGCGAACCACGGCATGCACGTGGACGGCCGCCCGCTTCTGGTACTCGGCGATGCGCGCGAACGACAGCCGGGCGTGCCGGGCGAAGCGGGATTGCACGATGCCCGCCGAGGAGGCGAGGCGCCGCCGGACGTCGATGACGAACCGGTCCCACAGCTTGGCAGCGTGCGCGTGCCACAGGACGTGTGCGGTGTAGTCGTAGCAGTCCGGGCAGAGGGGCTGTCCGACAGCGGGGGCGTCGGGGGCGTGGACGGTGTGGCAGCCGAGGGGACGGCCGTGCTCGCAGGCGCCGCCGTCACGGCGAGGGCGGCAGGTCTGCCCCGCACGGTGGACCGCTCCGAAGGAGGGAGCGGTCAGGGTGGCGAAGAGACGTGGCCGGGTGCGAACAGTGGCGGGAACGTTCTTGCCGCCCATGAGACCGGCGCGAACCAGGTGGAACGTGTCGCCCGCGTGTAGTCGGGAGCAGGCGGGGCACACGGTCGCCCGGCGGTTGCGGCAGCGGACCAGAAGGCGTTCGCCGGGTTCGTTGCGGGTGTCGTAGTGGCGGAGGATTTCGCCGGTTGTGCCGTCCAGGGTGGTGGTGGAGCCGGAGAGGTGGACGGGGTGGGCGCAGCCGCCGGTTGCGGTGATCTGTTGCAGCCAGCGGGGGAAGTCGGGGTCTTGGGCGATGCGGAGGGCGTCTCGGTCGACTTCGGGGAGCTGACGCAGGCGCGCCGCTTGGTCGAGGGCAGCGCGCCTGTCAGCCGGGGTGGTGGGGTGCGGGGTGATGGTGGTGACCTTCCGGGGTGGGCCGCCGCAGCGGCACGGGTGGTGGGTGGTGGCGCGTCATCCGTCATGGGGATCACTCCTGATCGGGTGCTGAGTCGTGGGGGTCGTTGGTCAGCGGATGGTTCCGGTGCCCCGGCAGACGCGGCAGCGGCGCAGTCGTCCGGTCCAGGTCTTGCGTGCTCCGTCGCCCTTGCAGTGGGTGCACCTCACGCGGCGCATCGTCATGGAGGGGTCCTTGTCTCTCAGGTGTGGGAGAAGCCGCTGACGGCCCACGTGACGAAGCCGTGGATGGTGAACAGGACGGGGGTCTGGCCGAGGTAGAGGCCGAAGAGGCCGACGCAGACCGCCTCCCAGCCGCGTACGTCGCGGGAGCGGACGAGGAGGACGGTGATGATCCCGAAGACCACCGCGAACGTGAACGCCGTACCTTCGCTGATCACTTGACGTCTCCTTCCAGCGCCACCAGGGCGCGCTCTACAGCCGGGAGTTCGGGGGCCATGCCGGAGTGCTTCCGGGCCGTGGCCACGGCCTCATCCGTGGGGGTGAGGTGGGAGCGGGCACGGGCCCAGCCCCCGTCCGGTCCGGTGCACACGGCCACACCGCGTTCCTGAGCCGTGATCGCCTGTGCGACCGCCACGGCGTCCTTGTTGAGGTCGCCCAACGTCATTTCTGCGGTGCCGGGGTCGTTGACGCGGTGGCAGATCCGGCCGCCGAGCTGGGCGCGCAGGGCGGTGACGCCTGGGCCGAGGTCGGATCCGACGCGTTGGCCGGCAACCACCAGGTGCAGGCCGAGCGCGGCACCGAGCTGCGCCAGCCGCAGCAGGAGCGTGGAGCACTGCTCTGCTTCCGCCTTGCTCTGCCGCGTGCCGTCGGACAGGTACAGCTCCGCGATCTCGTCCACCAGCACCACGACCGGCACCGGACGGAGCTTGTCCGGCAGCTCCCAGACGGACCGGACCCCAGCCGTGCGGCAGTCGCTCATGCGCTCCTGCATGTCGACCACCAGGGCCGTCAGCACGGCAACTGCTTCGCGCCTCGATGTGGCGAGCGCGCTCAACCGGTCGGCGAAGAGACCGAGTTCCATGCCGCCCTTGCAGTCGATGCCGACCAGCGCGACGGGTTGCGGTGCGAGCTGCGTGATGACCCGGGCGAGCAGGGTCGACTTGCCCGAGCGGGTGGCCCCCGCGATGAGCCAGTGCGGGACCAAACGCAGGTTCATCACCCACGCCCCGCCCGTTTCCAACGCCCCGATCAGCGCCGAGAGCAGTTCCGCCGGAGCGCTCGCTAACCCGGGCCGCTCCAACGGGTCTGTGGCCGTGGCGGTCAGCAGCACCAGGCCGCGTTCCGGCGAGGTCACCCGCACGGCGTGGACCTTCCACGCGTGGACCAGCGCGTCAGCCGCCTGCATGTAGGTAGCCGGGGTCTGGCCCGCGTGCAGCCGCACCACCACCGTCAGCCCCATACGGGTCGCTCGTGGGAAGGAAATCCGCGGAGCCACCGGCCGCACCGGATCACCCTTGACCAGCAGATGCCCGACCAGCGTGCGGGCCGGGAGCCGGGACACGGCGAGGTCGTTGAGCAGGGCGACCCGCCGCCAGGTCGACGCCACCCGCCACGCGGTCACCGGGTATCCGGTGAGGTACCAGTGCCAGGCCGGACGGTGGCGGCGCACCAGGTCACCGACGACCAGCAGCCAGGCCACCACCGCCAGGGCGAAGGCGATCAGGATCGGTTCCATCAGGCGTCACCACCCTTGCCGTGCGCCGTCGCCGTGGCGGGGACGGGGGTGATGGCGTCGGCGCGGAAGCTGACGCCGTGCCGGTCGCCCATCGACCAGGCGAACGCCGTCAGGCCGGTCACCTTGACGATCTGGCCCTCTTGGATGCCCTTCGGTTCGCCGCTCACGGCGATCTCGATGACGGAGATCCGCCGCCGGTCCTGCCGCACGGTCACGGCGACGGTGTAGACCGGGTTGCCGTCCCGGTCCTTCTTCACCTCCTGTGTCTCGGGGTTGCTGAGCTTTGCTTCCGGCGCGATGGCGCAGCGCAGTACGCCGAGCCGCGTCGTGTCCACGGGAATGGACTGCATGTTCTGTGGCCTCCCTGGCCGTCGACGACGCCCGACCTATCCGGACGTCACTTGTCCTTACGAGTGAAGAGCTTGGAGCACTGTACGGCGAGAGTGCAAGTACTTATGCTGACGAGTGATGTCGCGCGTGCGACGTGCCTACGACACCAGACCGGAGATGCCGAGATGACGGAGATCCAGCGCCCCGGAGCCCTCTACCAACAGGTGGCCGCCGCCATCCGGGAAGCGATCCTGTCGGGCGAGTTCGCCCCCGAGTCCCTGCTGCCGTCCGAAGCCCAGCTCATGGCCCGCTACGAGGTATCCCGCCCCACCGTCCGCAACGCCATCGCAGCCCTGCGCGCGGAAGGTCTGATCGATGTCCGGCACGGCAAGGGCAGCTTCGTACGCGCCGACGGACACCCCACGCTCGCCCTTGACCGCCGCATCCAGCACGCCCCTGGCGGACGGTTCGTGATGCCCGGGGGCGACGTCTGGGACGAGGCCGAGGAACCGAGCGTGCACCGCGCCCGCACGACGAAGGCGACCGGGCAGCTCCTCGGTCTGGGCGAGGAAGAGGAGCTGTTCGGCTGTGACCGTCTCCTGTCCGACGCCGCCACGGGCACACGGGCGATGCACCGGACGCTGATCCCCTTCGAGGTCGCTGAGAGTGTGCCGGCACTCGCCGAGGAGCCTGGTCAGCAGCCGACAGCCGTCTACGCCGTCTTGGCCGAGGCCGGGCACAAGCTGTGGTGGTCGGAGACGGTACGCGCCCGCATGCCGGTGCCGGACGAGCGCGCCACGCTCCAGCTCCCGGATGCGACCCCGATCCTGCACCTGTCCCGCATTACGCACGGCACCGACGACCGCCCGCTGATCCTCGAAGAACTCCGCATCGGAGCCGACCGCGCCGAAGCCGCCTACCGGATCACCGCCGACAAGCAGCCCACCCGACGCCGCCAGACCTGACCGGCGACGAGGATCGGTCGAAACCGCCTTCACTTCCTCAAGGGCGCGCCTGCGGCGCGCCGGGGTGCCCGGCCGCCCCGGCCGGGCGTGCGGCGTGGCCGCCGGTCCCGTCCGGTCGCCGGACGCCCCACACCGCAGCACGCCCGAGCAGCCGAGGCGACGACCGCCCGCCGGTAGCTGGGGCGTGGTGGGCTGGGGGTCGCCGGGCTCCGAGACTTTAGGCAGCCACCATGGGGCGAGCCTCGAAGAACAGGGGGCCCATCGGGCATAAACGCGGGCAGGACCAGTGCCCGCCCGATTCGCCGGGCGAGCGTAAGGCCCCCTGTTCACTCGCCCCATGGCAGCTCCCGCCCAAAGTCTCTCCACCCGACGACGTGCCCACCCGCACCGCTCACCCGCCACGGCACCCATCACCGCGCACCGCCGTCGTGGCCAGCCAGCGCCTCCAGGACCACGGCGAGCCGATCCGCCGCCTCCGGCCAGCCCGCCAAACGCACCACACCGCGCCCCGCCTCGTCCGCCGACGCCACGGCTCGCACCGCGGACAGCTCAAAGCCTGCACCCAGAAGCGCACGATTCAGCCGATCCGCAGACTCACGCGCCGACCGCCAACCCCCGACGTAATCGACCCCACGCACCCACAGACTCGACCCCGCGTCTGCGATGTCGTCGAGGCCGTCTCGAAGCCAATCCTCACCCGCGCTAGTCACTTGGCCACTCCCATCCGCTTAACCGACGGATCGTCAACTCTTCGTGGCCCGGGGCGTGTAGACAGCACAGCGACCCCGGTACCATCGGGCACCGGGGAACTCTGTGTCCCCTCCCGGACCACCCCGGTTGCTGCCAGGCGCGGGGGTGGTCCGGTCTCGGTATGAGGTTGTGAAGCGCGGCCCCTTGGCCGGGTGGGGAACCCGGTAGACAGTTCGCAAGGGACCGCGCCCCGTGGGCCGGAGAGGTCAGACTCCGGCCGGTGTCCGGGCCATCGCTCCGCTCCTGATCGCGAAGGAGGGTTCGGGAGGCGACGGCCCGGAGATCAACGAGGTGAGCCGGCCTCTGCTCCTTGGGCCACATCCATGCGGCACCACACCGTCTTGCCGCCGCCTTCTCCCGGCGTCCACCAGACAGCGGACGCCAGCCGCTGAACGATCAGCAGCCCTCGACCGTTGTCGGGCAGCACTGCCTCTGACAGCTCACCCATCAGCCCAGGCGAGAAGACATCTCCCACAGGGAGAAGCGGCGGTGTCGAGTCCTCATCCGTGACCCCGATGAAGAGCCACTTCGGCCACAGCTTGAAGCTCACGTCCATACGACGGGACCCGCCAGGCTGAGCCAGAGCAGCTTCCGGCACGACGTGATTCACCACGTTGCCGACCAGTTCCGAGACGATCAACCGAGCATCGTCCACCATGGCATCCGCGCCTGCGCCCCGCAGGAACACGGCCGTCATGTCTCGCGCCACGCGAGCCGAGTCGGCTGCCTCCGCAAAGAGGGTCACGGTCAGGAAGTGCCCTGCGGAGAGATCAGGCTTCGCGAACCAATGGGCGAACGCCTCGATCTCCGCACCCACGTGCTCGCGCTGCCGCGTTTTCCTCGCGTCCATGACGTCCCCTTGTCAGCTTCGACGGCCCCTTCCCGGACCACTTGCTACGCGGAAGCCAGTACACGGCGAACGGCTTCTGACCGGGAGTGTCCACCGGGGGGTTCAGATGAACACCGGCAAAGCCCGCGGGGGTTCACCAATGAACCCCCCAACTCGTCACGTTGTGACACGATGAACACTCGCCGTCATTTCTCGGGTTGGCAGGGGAGCATGAGCCGAGAGCCGAACGCGCAACTGATCGCCGTCATGAACGAAGCGCAGGTCTCGAACAAAGGGCTTGCGAAACGAATGAAGGACGCCGCAACGCAACGCGGCGTGCCCCTGGGAACCACTCACGTCGCCGTCCAGCGTTGGCGCGACGGCGCAGGCATCCAGCCTCAGACTGCAGCGATCATGGCCGATGTCCTCAGTGCCAAGCTGAACCGTCGCGTCACGCCCGGCGATCTTGGATTCTTCGATCACGCGAAGCAACCCACCCCGGACTCTGTCGGTTACCCGAGCACTGTCCCCGACGCGCTGTCCATGCTTGATGGACTAGCCCAGGAACGCGCCGAAGACACACCGGACGATGGAGGTCTGATCGTCGCCGACGTGGACCTGAGTTCCACCGTCCTGTCGTGGATGATCAGCAGGCCCGACGGCATCCAGGCCGACAGGCCGGCACACCAGCGCATCGGCATGCGCGACGTCCGGGCCATCCGAGACGCAGCGGACATGTTCATGCAGCTGGACTTCAAGTACGGAGGTGGCCACGGCCACCGCGCCTTACGCCACTACTTCCGGCACGAAGTCCTCCCCCTGCTCAGCGCGAGCTACAGCCAGAAGGTAGGCACCGCGCTCTACGGCGCAGCCGCCGAGGTGTCGCAGCTCCTCGCGTGGACCGCGTACGACACCGGCAACCACCGGCTCGCCCACCGCTACCTGACTTCCACATTGCGCCTGTCCCAGGTCATCGACGACCGCATGTTCGGCGCCCGCATCCTCGGCAACCTCAGCCACCAGGCCAACTACCTCGGCCACCACACCCAGGCCATCCAACTGGCCCGAGCCGCCGTCGAGGGAGCCAAGGGGAGAGCCACCCCACGTGCCATGGCGAACTACGCCGCCATGGAAGCGCGCGCCCTGTCGAACGCAGGCGACCGAATCGCCGCCGGACGCGCCATGAACGAAGCGGAACGCCACTTCGAGCGCGCAGACACCGGAGAAGACCCGGCTTGGCTGGGCTACTTCGACTCAGCGGAACTCATGGGCGAACTCTGCCACTGCTTCCGCGACCTCAAGATGCGCCGCGAAGCCGTCGAGCAGGCACAACGAGCCGTAGACAGCACCGACCCGAAGTACGCGCGCACACTAGGGTTCTGCCGCATGGTTCTTGCCCAGAGCCAGCTACTCAACGGCGAACTGGAAGCCGCCGTCCAGACAGCCAGCCTGGCCGTGGACGGCGGCGACAGCCTTCAGTCAAACCGCTTCCAGCGCTACGTCACCGACTTCCAGGCCGAGGTCAGCGGACACGGGGGCAACCCAGTGGTAGCCGCCTTCAACGACCAGGTACGCGATGCACTGGCCCGCCTGGACGACGACGAATAGCCCCCTACCAGGGACGCCAGTCCCGCGGAGCAGCGTCATCACGAAGCGCCGCGATGCGCCGGCGGTACTCCGCAGCCGTCCTCTCATCCTCCCGGATGTTCTGCATGAGCCACGTCGTCATACCGAACTCTTGAAGACCCCGCAGCGTCTCGTAACCGGGCCAGTCGTACAGGTCCCGCCCATACGCACTCACGAAGTCGGCGTACTGCTCGTCGCTCTGCCACCCAAGGCTGTGATGCTCAACAGCGGTGACCATCAGATCCCACTCAGGGTGGTCGTAACAGAAGGCCTCGAAGTCGATGAGCACCACCTGCCCACGGTCGTCCACCATGAGGTTTTGCACATGAGCATCCCCGTGCACCGGCCCCTTGGGCGTATCGAACCGCAGCTCCGCGTGCCGATCTTGAAGCTCACGCCACCGCTTCCGCAGGAACGAACGGTCATCCTCCGGAATCGGCGCACGGTCGATCCGCAGTTCCTGCTTACCGAAGGGGTCGAACCGAGGCAACTCCAGCCCGGCCGGAACCGTGAGCGAGTGAAGGCCACGCAACATGACACCTAGCTCGCCGTAGGTGGGCTTCCGGTCGCCCTCCACGATCCGGTGCCAAAACGTCACCGGGTGCCCGTGGATCAGCAGGGGTTGCTTAAGGTCCTCCACGATACGCGCCGCAGAGACTCCCTCCCGCTCCAACCACCGAGCAACGGCAACTTCCTTCTGCGCCGTCGCGAACCATTCCTGCCCCCGCGCCACACGCACGACCACCGGGACCTCAGCCAGCCTGAACAGCGCATTCTCACCGAGCCGAATCAACTCGGCGCCTCTGTCGTTGACCCCCGCCATCCGGCACGCGGCAACCAACACCCGCGAGACCGTCGCCGAGGAAAACCCTTCATCCGATCGAGCAGCGTCAACCGCCATGCCCGTACCAGCTCCCCTAGTCGCGCGCGATCACTCGGCGCACGCCTACGGGCGACCAACCCAGCGCGCACCTGACACGACCATGACGGTACCCATCGCAAGCAACCGCGGCGAGGGCCGCTAGCCCTACCGGCCCGTCAAGACTCCAGGAGCCCAAATCCGAACAGTGCCATCAACACCACCTGTTGCGATCAACGAGTGGTCATCGTCCATTTCCACCGCAGCGACTGCGGCGACTGCTCCATCGTGGCCGCTCCACGCAGCTACTTGATGACAAGAAACTGGGTTCCAGAAACGGACAACGCCATCATTTCCTGCCGTAACGATCAGCCTCTCTCCATCGGCCGAAGTAAAGGTCGTGACATCGTTTAGCGGCACTTGCGAACTGGCCATTTCGGCAACTTGTGAACCAGTAAAAGGATCCCAAATTCGGATTGTGCCGTCTCCACCAACCGTCACAATCAAATCTCTGTCGCCTTCAGACGGAAGTGTAACAATTGCACTCACCCACTTTTCGTGGCCCTTCAAGACTGCGAACAGATCTCCCGTCAACGGATCCCAGACGCAGACAGTGCCATCATCGCCTCCCGTGGCGATCCGAACCGAACCATCGCGCGATACAAACGAGGTAATAGCGTTGACCCAGCCGGCATGACCGACAAGGATAGCCAGCTCCGCACCAGACCCCATCTCCCAAACGCGAATAACTTTTTCATTTCCTGCTGTTACAAGTATCGTCCTACCGTCTGAGTCAATGAACGAACAGAGGGCACGAACCCAACCAGAAAACCCAGTACAAATAGCGAGTTCTACACCGTCCACTGGATCCCAGATTCGAACCGTGTAATCATCACTTCCCGTCGCAAGGAGCGTTCGGCCGTCTGAGCAGGGCACGGCAGTCACTGAACGAACCCAGTCGGAATGGCCAGTTAGCGTGGCAGTAACGGTTCCTGTTACGGAGTCCCAAATCTGAACGTTCGCATCATCTCCAGCGGAGACCATTTTGATATTTCCATCACGTCCACAAAAAACGGAGATTGCGCGCACCCAACTACTGTGAGACATAATGGGTATATTGATCACGTCGCCCTGAGTGCTCGACCAAGACGAACCCGACTGAGAGACGATTATATCCACAATAGGCAGCGGCAGTTCGAAGCGCCCGAAGGCTGTGCGTGTGGCGCTTCTTGCAATAGTGCCTGGATTAAGGAGTCCGAGAACTCGACTGCCTGCCAAATCCTCCCACGCCTCTTTGCCTCCTAACCCAGAATGAACAGGGAGAAACTGAGAAGCGTAAGGATTTACATGAGGCACAGGAAGACGTCTCTCGATCTCCAATGTCAAGCGACCTGAGATGGCTCGATGCATTCGGCTCGTAGCTGAAACAGACAGCGATTGGGCAAAGTGCTCGTCAAACGTGTGATGAGCCAGCCGATACACGCTTTGCCCTGAATCAGCATCGAGCGCAATATAAGGCGATGCAGCCTTGAGGAGAGCCTCAATATCACCATCTGATACTGATACCGGGGTTTCCAACTCAGCCGCCAGAGAGGAGGCTACGCAGGACCACAGCCCATCACGAATGGGAAGTCCGCTTCCCTGAGCCAGGGATAGAGAGAAAAGCAGTGACCGGTTCACCGGAGAAATTTTCGCAAGACGCTCCACAGCATATGCAAATAGTTGACGATGATCGCTTTCTAGTAGAGCGTTCACATCGTGCATAATTTCAGGACTCTGAATAAGTTCGTGGACAGCCAGGCGCGCGTACAAGAACTCCCTATCCAATGACCCGATCGCTTTCGCCACGGCTTCTATTTGTGACACTTCTCCTGCCAAGGTCCCCTTGCTGTGGGCAGCCATCAGTCGCCGTCGCACATACCGCTTCATGGCCTCGCTATCCCGACCAACGGTTACAACCGTATGCGTGGTTCCGACTACGAGAGCTTCGATCAACTCGGGATGCTTGGATGTTGGCAAGTCGGGCCCCTCCCGTGTTGAACCACGCGTGCCAACAAGGACGCGAACGCCCGGCAGCTCTGCTAGAGGCGCGAGGATCTCTCGGGCGATCACGAGAGGAAGTCGCGCCTCATCTAGCGCATCAACGAGAATCACGAAAGGGCGATGAGGCCTGAGGAAATTGCGCTTGCGGCTTCGTCGCAACCTTGCTGAGAGTGAAGCTATCTGTGCTGTGACTGGCATCCGTTCATCCGGCACATCGACAGCTGCCGCTTCAGCGATACGAACTATAAGATCCCTAGGCGTGGCCCCAGTAAGATGGATTACGGCGTCAAAGTGAGTAATTGGTCTAGGCGTGTCAGCCGGCAGGGGGTTCAGTTGCCCCGCCCGCTCCAAGATCCCATGCAAGTCAGGTCGCGTGTGAACGAGAATATGGCCCAATAGGGCTGACTTTCCGGATCCTGCCGCTCCAGTCACTACAAGCATCCCTTGGCGAGCACCGTCAAGCCAGGAGAGGATCTCTCGTCTTTCATTTTCCCTCCCTTCGAAATACCAGGCCTGTTCGCCAAGCTCCGCACCTCTTGCTTTCGGTATAAAATGCCTCCTCTCGTCATCAGGGAGCCCCTCCAGAACAGATTCAATTTCGGCTAGTACATCGAGAGAGGTATGCAATTTGCCCGCAAGGGCTGGCCATCGTCTACGCAGGAACGCTTGCCCTGTATCAGTATGTGGAATTGCTGGGCAGCCATGCAGGTTTCGGTTGAGTTCAGTTGCGAGATCTCTCAAATCGATTGCATCTTGAGCAGGGAAAGTCACATTCAGCACGGTGGTCAGCGCTCTTCGAAATTCTCCCAGATTGGCCGTTCCATCCTTCGAAGTGGCTACCAAAAGGAAGTTCTCTGAGCCCGTAGGGTTAAGATGTGCATAGGCACTCATCAACTGCACGAACCGCGCAGATTTACAGGCATCAATTACAACTATCGCCCAGCCGCTGCCATTTTTGTGCCCCTGTCGTGCAGCAAGCGACCGGACCAACTCCTCAGGTCCCATCCCGTTGGCAGTCAAAGGACGTGGACTCAGTGCGTGAGCGAGAAGGGCCGTAGGCCCGTCATCGCTCTCCCCGTGTCCTACCCAGTACAGGAAGGTGTCGCTATCCGAACTCGGATTCGACCATACATGTAGTCGCTCATGAATGGCGTCAGATCCCCGCTGTTCTTCCGGAACCTCCCATCTATCGATCTCTGCTCCAAAGGAGCGGAGCAGTTCAGCAACTCCATCAATCTCTGGTTGGGATTCTAGCGGCGGGTGGTAAAGGTAACTCCCAATACCTACCGGAAAGAACTGAAGTGGTCTGCTGTCAACGTCGTCAATCATTGTAAGATCCATGTGCGCTATTTAGCATGTGCGGCTGCGTCGATTGCCAAGACGAGTTGCGTAACGGGAGCGTTTCCGCCTGAGGATACTGATACTCGGTATAGTCCTGGTTCGCGTACAGCAGTCCGAGCTACAATTTCGCCATCTTTCCATCCCAAACGTGGGACAGCTACCTGTCTCAAGGTGTCGGCCTCGTACACACCGCAGCGAATTCCTGCATGCGTATCCGCCTCAGTCGACAGGCGAATCACCCACTCGGTTCCGACGTATACAAAATCAGGGACCGACAACCCTACTTCTCCGGTCCCCATTGGCGGCCCTAGTTCCTGATCATGTTCAGTTAGGACCGCCCGGATGAAATCAATGACAACGCTGTTCTTAGCGAGCGCACCATGCTGCAATGGAAGCGCAGTTACTGACACCCCCGGAAGGTAGGCAGAATCACGATAGACCGTTCCATCACCCCTACGATCTCTGCGGCGGGGGATGCCGTTTTCGTCACGCGCTATTTCTCCGTCGGCTCCTCTCTCGAACGATACGTATTGCTCATGCACCACTCCCGCTTCAAGGCGGAGGCTCTGACTTGTCGGTTGTGTTACTCCCACGACGGCGCGGTGAGTACTCGCTTTTAGCGGGCCTGCGTCCAGGGAACGCATTCTTTGCTGAAAGGCTTGCGCACTATGCGCTAGTTCTTTGTCTCCGCCAATCGCGGCAACATCACTTGGCGTCAATCTAGCAATGTCGAGCCCTCCGTCAACACAACGGTAATCTGGGAGTAGATCATATACACCAGGTAGCGACGAGGCAAGTGCCTGCATCTGCTTTCGCGGCAGCGCAGAGATTGATTCTGATCGATTTCCGTTCAGCATTACCGCAGTCTTTACAGAGCCGAGAAATGGAGTTCCGAGTGTGATCACGGTGCGCACTTCGGCGGCGAGTTCCGGGAAATGAGAGAGCGCCGCTCGGGTGACCAATCCTCCCATTGAATGAGCAACGATCACCAGCTGGGCGGGTCGCTCGTCAACATGCAATCGACGGCCTAGTGAATGCGCCTCCGATGCACGCCAATTCGTTAGGTGTCGGTGAGCTGCCTCAGCAAGAGCGACACCATTTACGGACACAGGCAATCGCCAGTCGTAGGCAAATGGAAGGACAGCAGTCGGATCTGTGACCGTCTCTTCAACCGCCCGGACAAGGTCACCGTACGGCTCGAAGCCTTGCAGAAACGGCGCCCAAGCAGGGAAACGTAGAAGCTCAGTGGCGCTAATACGCCCGTAGTTGCCAGAACGCTCGTCAGCAGTCAGGTGCAGGGGTTGAAGACCGTTAGACCTCGACCAGGCTGAGCGGAGCCACCTGAGATCACGAAGGCCCCAGACGTGTTCGCCCGTCACAGTGTCGCGGAGGGCACTTCCCATGATCCCTGGAACGATGATCACTGCGTCATGTGTACGGTCCGGCGTAACGTCCGGTGCGGCCGACCACGGCGTTACGCTGTCGATCCCCCGTTGTGTCATAGCTTGTGACACTAACTAGTCTCAAGGGCTCAAGGAAGCGAAATCGACGCACTGAGACCATCGTTCTAGGCCACGTAGGTCATGATCTATGTGTCGTTGTCAGGACATAACCAACGGCCCAGCGCTCTGAACGGACGAGGTCAGGCCCCCTGCAGAGACTCGGTCACTTCGGGCCTACGGCTCCGGAGGGGACCGTCAACCTGACTCGCCGCCGTCGGGAGATCTAGTCGGTCTGACCAGCCGACTCACAGGCTTCGAGGGCCCCAGGCTTCCATACGGCAGCTAGACCCACTCCACCTCGGACTGGATGCTCGCGTGGCCGCCTGCGGCCGGCAGAGCCGTTCGGAGAGCGTCTCGGTTCGACTGCCGTGCCTTCACCGCCCCAAGCGAACCGACCACCGCGGCCACCTCATCCTCTGTGGCGTCCGCCACAGCCTCAGCGATGCGCCGCAGTGGCTCAGTCATCCCCAACTCCCCCGTATCTGCAGGTCAGTCTGACTTCTTGACCGTCAGCGGCAGCAGCTTCTTGCCCGTCGGGCCCGTTTGCGGCCATGTGTCGAACTGGGGGCACACCCCGCAGTCGAAGCACGGGGTCCAGCGGCAGTCGTCGACCTCGGTCTCGTCGAGGGCGTCCTGCCAGTCCTCCCAGAGCCACTCCTTGTCGAGGCCGGAGTCGAGGTGGTCCCAGGGGAGGACCTCCTCGTAGCCGCGCTCGCGGGTGGTGTACCAGTCGACGTCGACGCCGGTCGGCTCCAGGGCCTTGTCGGCGCAGGCCATCCAGCGGTCGTAGGAGAAGTGCTCGCGCCAGCCGTCGAAGCGGCCGCCGTCGTCGTAGACGGCGCGGATGACGGCGCCGAGGCGGCGGTCGCCGCGGGAGAGGAGGCCCTCGACGATGCCGGGCTTGCCGTCGTGGTAGCGGAAGCCGATGGAGCGGCCGTACTTCTTGTCGCCGCGGATCTTGTCGCGGAGCTTCTGGAGGCGGGCGTCGGTCTCCTCGGCGGAGAGCTGCGGGGCCCACTGGAAGGGGGTGTGGGGCTTGGGGACGAAGCCGCCGATCGAGACCGTGCAGCGGATGTCGCCGGAGCCGGAGACCTCGCGGCCCTTGGCGATGACGCGGGTGGCCATGTCGGCGATCTGGAGGACGTCGTCGTCGGTCTCGGTGGGCAGGCCGCACATGAAGTACAGCTTCACCTGGCGCCAGCCGTTGCCGTAGGCCGTGGCGACGGTCCGGATGAGGTCGTCCTCCGAGACCATCTTGTTGATGACCTTGCGGATGCGCTCGGAGCCGCCCTCGGGGGCGAAGGTGAGTCCGGAGCGGCGGCCGTTGCGGGTCAGCTCGTTGGCCAGGTCGATGTTGAAGGCGTCGACGCGGGTGGAGGGGAGGGACAGGCCGATCTTGTCCTCCTCGTACCGGTCGGCGAGGCCCTTGGCGACGTCGGCGATCTCCGTGTGGTCGGCGGAGGAGAGGGAGAGGAGGCCGACCTCCTCGAAGCCGGTGGCCTTGAGGCCCTTGTCGACCATCTCGCCGATGCCGGTGATGGAGCGCTCGCGCACCGGGCGGGTGATCATGCCGGCCTGGCAGAAGCGGCAGCCGCGGGTGCAGCCGCGGAAGATCTCCACGGACATGCGCTCGTGGACGGTCTCGGCGAGCGGGACGAGGGGCTGCTTGGGGTAGGGCCACTCGTCGAGGTCCATGACGGTGTGCTTGCTGACCCGCCACGGGACGCCGGAGCGGTTGGGGACGACGCGGGCGATACGGCCGTCGGGGAGGTACTCGACGTCGTAGAAACCGGGGACGTAGACGCCGCCGGTCTTGGCCAGGCGCAGGAGGAGTTCCTCGCGGCCGCCGGGGCGGCCCTCGGCCTTCCAGGCGCGGATGATCGCGGTGACTTCCAGGACGGCCTGCTCGCCGTCGCCGATGACGGCGCAGTCGATGAAGTCGGCGATCGGCTCGGGGTTGAAGGCGGCGTGGCCGCCGGCCAGGACGACCGGGTCGTCGATGCCGCGGTCCTTCGCCTCCAGGGGGATGCCCGCCAGGTCCAGGGCGGTGAGCATGTTGGTGTAGCCCAGCTCCGTGGAGAAGGAGAGGCCGAAGACGTCGAAGGCGCCGACCGGGCGGTGGCTGTCGACGGTGAACTGCGGGACGGAGTGCTCCCGCATCAGCTCCTCCAGGTCCGGCCACACGCTGTAGGTGCGCTCGGCGAGGACGCCCTGCTGCTCGTTGAGCACCTCGTAGAGGATCATGACGCCCTGGTTGGGCAGGCCGACCTCGTAGGCGTCGGGGTACATCAGGGCCCAGCGGACGTCGCAGGATTCCCAGTCCTTGACCGTGGAGTTCAGCTCTCCGCCGACGTATTGGATCGGCTTCTGCACATGCGGGAGCAGGGCTTCGAGCTGCGGAAACACGGACTCGGCGGCCTGGGTGGCTTCGGCAGGCATCTCACGGGACCTTTGTGTGCGGACAGGGGGGACCATCCAGCCTAACCCGGCCGGGACGGTCCCCTTTACCGCTCACCGGGCGGGTGCCGGGCTACGCCGACATGGGTCTCTGCACGGTGATCGACTGGAGCAGGCCGACCGCTATCCACACGGCGAACATGGAGGAGCCGCCGTAGGAGACGAAGGGCAGGGGCAGGCCGGTGACCGGCATGATGCCGAGCGTCATGCCGACGTTCTCGAAGGTCTGGAAGGCGAACCAGGCGACGATCCCGGCGGCGACGACCGTGCCGTACAGGTCGGGGGTGCCGCGGGCGATCTTGCAGGCGCGCCAGAGGACCACGCCGAGCAGGGCGATGATGAGGCCCGCGCCGAGGAAGCCCAGTTCCTCGCCGGCGACGGTGAAGACGAAGTCGGTCTGCTGTTCGGGGACGAACCGGCCGGTGGTCTGGGAGCCGTGGAAGAGGCCGGAGCCGGTGAGTCCGCCGGAGCCGATGGCGATGCGGGCCTGGTTGGTGTTGTAGCCGACGCCCGCGGGGTCGAGGGCGGGGTTGGCGAAGGCGGCGAAGCGGGCGATCTGGTACTCGTCCAGGATGCCGAGCTGCCACACGGCGAGCGCCCCGGCGGTGCCGGCGCCGAGCAGTCCGAAGATCCAGCGGTTGCTGGCGCCGGAGGCGAGCAGGATGCCGAGCACGATGATGACCATGACCATGACCGACCCGAGGTCGGGCATGAGCATCACGATGAGCATCGGCACGGTGGCCAGGCCCAGGGCCTGGAGCACGGTGCGGTGGTCGGGGTGGGGCCGGTCCCCCGCGTCGACGCGTGCGGCCAGCAGCATCGCCATGCCCAGGATGATGGTGATCTTCACGAACTCCGAGGGCTGGAGGGAGAAGCCTCCGGGGAGCTTGATCCAGGAGTGGGCGCCGTTGATGGTCGAGCCGAGCGGGGTGAGCACCAGCAGGATCAGGAAGACGGAGGCGCCGTAGAGGAGCGGCACGGCGGTGCGCAGGGCGCGGTGGCCGAGCCAGACGGTGGCGACCATCAGGGCGAGGCCGATGCCGGTGTTCAGGAGGTGCCGGGTGAGGAAGTAGTACTGGTCGCCCTGGTTGAGTTCGGTGCGGTTGCGGGTCGCGGAGTAGACGAGCAGCGAGCCCATCAGGGACAGCGCCACGGCGGCCAGCAGTATCGGCCAGTCGAGCCGCCGCGCCATGGAGTCCCGGGCGAAGAGGCGGGTCCAGCCGGCCTTCTCGGGGCCGTAGCCGGAGACCTGGAAGCTGTTGGCCCCGGTCATGCGCGCGCCCCCCGGCTTCTCGCGTTGCCGCCCCGCCGGGCGCCGCGGGCGCCGCCTCGGCGTCGGTGGCGGCGGGTGTCGCGGTTCTGGCCGTTCTGGTTGGGGGTGGTCGCCGGCTGGTCGCCTTCCTCCACGGGGGCGTACTCCTCGTCCGGGGAGGCCTTCTCGTCGGGCTGGAGTTCCTTGACGACGTCCCCCGGCATCTTCGGCGAGAGGATGGTGCCGTCCGTCTTGATCTTCGGAAGGCTCGCCTGCGGCTTGGGCAGCAGGGCCTTCTTCGGGTCGATGTCGCCGTCGTCGGAGACGCCGTACAGCGCGTCGTAGATGTTGCGGACGGCGGGGCCCGAGGCGCCGGAGCCGGTGCCGCCCTGGGAGATCGTCATGACGATCGAGTAGTCCTTGGTGTACGTGGCGAACCAGGACGTGGTCTGCTTGCCGTAGACCTCGGCGGTACCGGTCTTGGCGTGCATCGGGATCTTTTCCTGCGGCCAGCCCACCTGGGCGAACCGCCAGGCGGCGGTGCCCCGGCTGGCGACGCCGGCGAGGGCCTCGTCCATCTTGGCCAGCGTGGTCTTGCTTATGGGCAGCTTGCCGTGCGCCGTGGGCCGGATCTCGCGGACGTTCTTGCCGTCGGGGCTGACGACGGCCTTGCCGATGGTCGGGTCGTAGAGGGTGCCGCCGTTGGAGATGGCCGAGTAGATGGTGGCCATCTGGATGGGGGTGACGAGGGTGTCGCCCTGGCCGATGGAGTAGTTGATGGAGTCACCGGCGCGCATCTTGTTGCCTTCGAGGCAGTTCTCGTACGCGATCTTCTCGACGTAGGAGCCGTCCTTCTTGCCGGACTTGCACCAGGCGTCCTTGTTGGCCTTCCAGTAGTCCTGCTTCCACTGGCGGTCGGGGACGCGGCCGGTGACCTCGTTGGGGAGGTCGATGCCGGTCTTGGCGCCGAGGCCGAACTGGTGGGCGGCCTTGTAGAAGTAGTCGTTGGGGTGCTTGGGGTTCATCCCGCCGTCCTTCTTCCACTCCTGGTGGGACAGGCGGTAGAAGACGGTGTCGCAGGAGAGCTCCAGGGCGCGGCCGATGCTGATCATGCCTTCGTTGGCCGACTCGAAGTTCTTGAAGACCTGGCCGCCGACGTCGTAGGCGCTGGAGCAGTCGTAGTTGCCGTCGAAGTCGTAGCCGGCCTCGACCGCGGCGGCCGAGGAGACCACCTTGAAGATGGAGCCGGGGGCCGCCTGGCCCTGGATGGCGCGGTTGAGCAGCGGGTAGTTGGAGTCCTTGCCGGTGAGCTTCTTGTAGTCCTTGGCGGAGATGCCGCCGACCCAGGCGTTGGGGTCGTAGTCGGGGTTGGAGGCCATGGCGACGACGCGGCCGGTCTTGGCCTCCATCACCACGACCGCGCCGGAGTCGGCCTCGTAGGTGCGGTTGGTGTTGCGGTCCATCTCCTTGCGGGCGGCCTTCATCGCCTCGTTCAGCTCGTACTCGGCGACCCGCTGGACGCGGGCGTCGATGCTGGTGACGAGGTTGGAGCCGGGGGTGCCCGCGTCGGACTCGGCCTCGCCGATGACGCGGCCGAGGTTGTCGACCTCGTAGCGGGTGACGCCGGCCTTGCCGCGCAGGGCCTTGTCGTACTGGCGCTCCAGGCCGGAGCGGCCGACCTGGTCGGAGCGCAGGTAGGGCGAGTCGGTGTCCTGGGCCTGCTGCAGTTCCTCGTCGGTGACCGGCGAGAGGTAGCCGAGCACCTGGGCGGTGTTGGACTTGCCGGGCGCGGCGTAGCGGCGTACGGCCATGGGTTCGGCGGTGATGCCGGGGAAGTCCTCGGCGCGCTCGCGGATCTGCAGGGCCTGCTTGACGGTGGCCTCGTCGGTGACGGGGATCGGCTGGTAGGGCGAGCCGTTCCAGCAGGGCTGGGGGGTCTCGGCGTCGCAGAGCCGGACCTTGTCGATGACGTCCTGGGGCTTCATGCCGAGGACGCCGGCGAGCTTGGTGAGGACGGCCTTGCCGTCGTCCTGCATCTTCAGCAGGTCGGTACGGGAGGCGGAGACGACGAGCCGGGTCTCGTTGTCGGCGAGGGCGACCCCGCGGGCGTCCAGGATCGAGCCGCGGGTGGCGGGCTGGACGACCTGCTGGACGTGGTTGCCGGAGGCTTCCTCGGCGTATTCGTCGCCCTGGCGGATCTGGAGGTACCAGAGCCGTCCGCCGAGGGTGGCGAGGAGGGAGAGGACGAGGATCTGGATGACGACGAGCCGGGTCCGGACGCGGGTGCTGCGGCCGGTCTCGGGAATGTTAGTCATGGGCGCGGCCCATCCGGTTGAGGGTGGTGGCGGGCGACGGGTGGGCGGTCACTGCTGCCTCCCCCTGACGAAGTAGGTACTGGTGTGCTGGCAGGCCGTCACAGCCGCTTGACCCCCTTGATGCGTCCGGCGCGGGCGACGCGCGCGCGTGCCGCCTTCACCCGCAGTCCGTTGCGCTGCCTTCCGATGCGCAGGCCGGTGCCTCCGGAGAGCCAGCCGGAGGAGATGTCGGGGCTCTGGGCGGCGGAGTTGGTGTCGGCCAGCGGGTCGTGTTCGGCGCGCCGGGCGAGCGCCATGATGCCGGGGACGACGAAGGGCGCGAGCAGCAGGTCGTACAGGGCGGCCGTGAACAGCAGGCTGGGCAGGCCGACGTGGCGGGCGGCGGTGTCGCCGACGAGGGAACCGACGCCGGCGTAGAGCAGGGTGGTGCCGATGGCGGCGGCGACCACGACGACCATGGGGCCGGTGGCCGAGCGGAGCCGTCCGTTGTCCGGTCTGGCGAGACCGGCGAGGTAGCCGATGACGCAGAGCACGAGGGCGTAGCGGCCGGCGGCGTGGTCGGCGGGCGGGGCGAGGTCGGCGAGGAGTCCGGCGCCGAAGCCGACGAGGGCGCCGCCGACGTGGCCGTAGACCAGGGCGAGGCCCAGGACGGTGAGCAGCAGCAGGTCGGGGACGGCGCCGGGCAGGTGGAGGCGGGCGAGGACGCTGACCTGGATCACCAGGGCGACGACGACCAGGGCGACGGACAGCAGGATCCGGTTGACGCGCATGGGGTGAAGGCTCCTACGGCTCGGGCTGCTCGTTCTGCTGCTCTGTCTGGTCGTTCTGACCGGTCGCGTCGTTCTGGCCGGTCGCGTCGTTCTGCCCGGTCGCGTCGTTCTGCCCGGCCTCGTCGTTCTGGGCCTGGCCCTCGGGGTCGGCCCCCGGGGTGACGGTGACCGTCACGGTCGGCGTGGGCTTCGGCTGCTTCTTCTCCGGGAGCACCGTGTCGCGCGGGTCCTTCGCCGGGGCCTGGACGACGACGCCGACGATGTCGAGCTTGGTGAAGCTGACGAACGGCGTGACGTCGAGGATGCGGGTGAGGTCGCCGCCGTTGGGGTCGACGCGGGTGATGGTGCCGACGGGCACGCCCGGCACGAACGGCTTGTCGGCCTGGGAGCCGAAGGTGACGAGGCGGTCGCCCTTCTTGACGTCGGCCTTGCCGTTGAGGAGTTCGACGCGCAGCGGGCGGCTGCCCTGCCCGGAGGCGAAGCCGAGTTCGTCGCCGGACTCCATCCGGGTGCCGACGGTGAAGTCCGGGTCGTTGGCGAGCAGCACGGTGGCGGTGTGGGGGCCGACGGTGGTCACGCGTCCGACGAGACCGTCGCCGTTGAGGACGGTCATGTCGCGCTTGATGCCGTCGTTGGCGCCGGCGTCGATGGTGATGGTCCAGGAGAAGCCCTGGGCGGCTCCTATGGCGATGACCTGGGCGCCCTTGATGCCGTACTGCCCGGCCCCGGCGAGTCCGAGCATCTTGTCGAACTGCTTCAGCCGGCTGCGGCCGCGCTCGTCGCTGCCGAGCTTCGCCTTGAGGGCCGCGTTCTCCGTCTCCAGCCGGGAGAGCCGGTCGTGCCGGTCGCCGGAGTCGCGGATCGCGGAGACCGCGTTGCCGACCGGGTCGACCGCGGAGGAGACCCCGTTCTCGATCGGACCGAAGACGTTGGCCGCGGCCTGCCGGGCACCGTCGACCGGTGAGTCCTCCCCGCCGCGGATGTCCACCGTGATCAGTGCGAACGCGATGGCGATCAGCAGCACCAGGAGCAGCCGGCTCTCTTTCGTGTCCCTCACGTGCGGCGGCCGTGCCTTCCTCGTCGAAATTCGGGAATCTCGGAATGTACGTGGCGGTGTTCAGGAATTCAGGTGATGCGGTACGTCGGGCACTTCACGCGCATCCGGTACCGGAACCCTCTATATCAACGATCCGCCGCACGAGAGGAGATCGTCTCGTACGGCGGAACCGAAGTGTGACGTCATCTGCGGGGCGAGGCGTCCAGCACCTGCTGGAGCGCCTCGAACTCCTCGACGCACTTGCCGCTGCCGAGCGCCACGCTGTCCAGCGGGTCCTCGGCGATGTGGATCGGCATCCCGGTCTCCCGGCGCAGCCGTTCGTCGAGCCCGCGCAGCAGCGCACCGCCGCCGGTCAGGACGATGCCCCGGTCCATGATGTCGCCGGACAGCTCCGGCGGACACTTGTCGAGGGTCGTCTTGACGGCGTCGACGATGGCGTTGACCGGCTCCTCGATCGCCTTGCGCACTTCGGCGGCGGAGATGACGACGGTCTTGGGCAGCCCGGAGACGAGGTCCCGGCCACGGATTTCGGTGTGCTCGTCGGAGTCGAGGTCGTACGCAGAACCGATCGTGATCTTGATCTGTTCGGCCGTGCGCTCACCCAGCAGAAGGCTGTACTCCTTCTTCACGTGCTGGATGATCGCGTTGTCCAGCTCGTCACCCGCGACGCGGATGGACTGGGCCGTGACGATGCCGCCGAGCGAGATGACCGCGACCTCCGTGGTGCCGCCGCCGATGTCCACCACCATGTTGCCCGTGGCCTCGTGGACCGGCAGGCCGGAGCCGATGGCCGCGGCCATGGGCTCCTCGATGATGTGCACCTGCCGGGCGCCGGCCTGGGACGACGCCTCGATGACGGCACGGCGCTCGACGCCGGTGATGCCCGAGGGCACACAGACGACGACCCGCGGACGAGCCAGATAACGCCGCTTGTGGATCTTCAGGATGAAGTAGCGGAGCATCCGCTCGGTGATCTCGAAGTCGGCGATGACGCCGTCCTTCAGCGGACGCACGGCAACGATGTTGCCGGGCGTGCGCCCGATCATCTTCTTCGCTTCGGCGCCGACCGCGAGGATGCCACCGGTGTTGGTGTTGATCGCGACGACGGACGGCTCGTTGAGTACGATCCCGCGACCCCTGACGTACACCAGCGTGTTGGCGGTCCCGAGGTCGACAGCCATGTCACGGCCGATGAACGACATTGAGTTCCCCATCAGGATTCGACTGGCCTTCCCAGGAGCTTTTGAGGGCTTTTCAGGTCGGCGAAGTGGGTGCAGTGACGCGTGGAGGCTTCCATCGTAGACGCGCTTTCGCGAACACTGCGCGAGGGTCTCCGCCATTGTCAGCAGATGGCGCACCGCCTCGCTTGTGGAGACGGGCCAACGGTGGGATCCGTTCCCCCGATCAGGCGCGCATATGCCACAGGGCGGTCGCTTTCGCGCGACCGCCCCGGCTCCGCCCGGTCCATTCGACTGACGTGGTGTCAGAAAAAAGGTGCTCCCGGCGTGTCCCGAAGGAGGATCAGACCCGGCCCGGGAAGAAGATCTTCAGCTCACGCTCGGCGGACTCCTCGGAGTCGGAGGCGTGGATCAGGTTCTCGCGGACGATCACACCGTAGTCCCCGCGGATGGAGCCCGGGGCGGCGGCGATCGGGTCGGTCGGACCGGCCAGCGCGCGCACGCCCTCGATGACCCGCTCGCCCTCCACGACCATCGCCACGACCGGCCCGGACGCCATGAACTCGACCAGCGGCTCGTAGAACGGCTTGCCCTTGTGCTCGCCGTAGTGCTGCTCCAGCGTCTCGGCGTCCAGGGTGCGCAGTTCCAGCGCGGTGATCTGCCAGCCGGCCTTGCGCTCGATACGGCTGATGATCTCGCCGGTCAGGCCACGACGGACGGCGTCGGGCTTGAGGAGGACGAGGCTGCGCTGGGTCACGAGGGCTCCCTTGGAGATGTGCGGTCGTGCGGGTGATGAATGAGGTTACCGGGCGTGTCGCGGCGCCCGTCACGCAGCGTCAGGCACACCGGTCCGTCGGCCGGGTCGCGCCCCTCAGGCGGGATCGGGCGCGGAGGCCTCGGCCTGGGCGGCGAACCTCGCCTTCGCCTCGTCGATCTTCCGCCCGTAGTGCACGGAGGCCCACCACAGGGCGGCGAAGACCGCGCCGAGGAAGAACATGGTCGGCACCACGAAGCCGGCGGCGATCAGCGCGACCTGCAGCGCCCAGCCGAGGGCGACCCCGCCGGGCCGGGTGATGACCCCGCACAGCAGCACGCTGAGGACCATGGCGATGCCGCTGACCGTCCACACGGTCCCCACGGACAGGTCCGGGTCCTTCATGGCGACCAGCCCGGCGAAGCCGATCACGAAGAACTCGCCGATCAGAGTCGAAGCACAGAGCGTACGCACGGTTTCTCAGCCCCTCCTCAGGAGCAGTCGGGCCTCGCCGACGGTGATGACGGAACCGGTGACGAGCACACCGCCGCCCGCGAACTCGCCCTCCTCCTCGGCCAGCGTGATCGCGGCCTCCAGGGCGTCCGGCAGCCGCGGCTCGACCTGGACGCGGTCGTCGCCGAAGACCTCCACGGCGATCGCGGCCAGCTCGTCGGCGTCCATCGCGCGGTGGCTGGAGTTCTGGGTGACGACGACCTCGGCGAAGACCGGCTCGAAGGCTTCGAGGAGCCCCCGCACGTTCTTGTCGCCGCTGGCGCCGACCACACCGATCAGCCGGCTGAACTGGAACGCCTCCCCCACCGCCTCGGCGGTGACCCGGGCGCCGGCCGGGTTGTGCGCGGCGTCGAGGACCACGGTCGGCGAGCGCCGCACCACCTCCATCCGCCCCGGCGAGGCGACGGAGGCGAAGGCCTTGCGGACCGTGTCGATGTCCAGCGGCTCGGGGCGCTGCGCGCCGACGCCGAAGAACGCCTCGACGGCGGCCAGCGCGACGGCCGCGTTGTGCGCCTGGTGGGCGCCGTGCAGCGGCAGGTAGACCTCGGTGTACTCGCCGCCGAGCCCGCGCAGGGTGACCAGCTGCCCGCCGACGGCGACCTCGCGGGCGACGACGCCGAACTCCAGCCCCTCGCGGGCCACGGTGGCGTTGACGTCGACGGCCTTCTTCAGCATCACCTGCGCCGCGTCCACCGGCTGCTGGGCCAGGATGACGGTGGCGTCCTGCTTGACGATGCCGGCCTTCTCGACCGCGATCTCGCCGGGCGTCTCGCCGAGCCGGTCGGTGTGGTCCAGGTCGATGGGGGTGACGACGGCGACGTCCCCGTCGATGACGTTGGTGGCGTCCCAGGAGCCGCCCATCCCGACCTCGACGACGGCCACGTCCACGGGCGCGTCGGCGAAGGCGGCGTACGCCATGCCGGTCAGCACCTCGAAGAACGACAGCCGGTACTCCTGCTGCGCGTCGACCATCTCGACGTACGGCTTGATGTCGTCGTACGTCTCGACGAACCGCTCGGCGGAGATCGGCGCCCCGTCCAGGCTGATCCGCTCGGTGATCGACTGCACGTGCGGCGAGGTGTACCGCCCGGTGCGCAGCTCGAAGGCGCCGAGCAGGGCCTCGATCATGCGGGCGGTGGAGGTCTTGCCGTTGGTCCCGGTGATGTGGATGGAGGGGTACGAGCGCTGCGGCTCGCCCAGCACGTCCATCAGCGCGGCGATCCGGCTGACGGACGGCTCCAGCTTGGTCTCGCCCCAGCGGGTCGCCAGCTCCGTCTCCACGGCACGCAGCGCCGCGTCCACCTCGGGGTCCTCCGGGCGCCCGGGGACGTCGGCCTCCGGGGGGCCGCCCTGGGTGCGCAGGGTGCGGCTGCCGGCCTCGATGACGGCGAGGTCGGGGTCGCGGGTGGTCTCCGCGTCGATGATCTCGTCGAAGGAGTCGAGGGGGTCGGAGGGGTCGGGCTGGTCGTTCTCGCCGGGGTTGTCGCTCACGGGGACCAGTCTACGTACCCCGTCCCGCGGGCAGTCGTGCCCACCGCTGCGGGCAGTCGTGCCGCTGGGGCGGCACGGGTGGGCGCAGCGGCACCCCGTCAGCGCCGGGCTGCGCGACCCCCTGCGGGGCGCCGGCGGAGGGGGTGGCCCGGGTCTCGCGGCGAGTGCGGCGCCGTTGTGGCCGGTCGCGCCCGCGCGGCGGAGCCGCATACCGATAAGGCCCCTCGCCCCTGGATAAGTGACGGCCCCCGGTGCCAGTACGGCGCCGGGAGCCTTCATCGACGTACGGGCGTTACGCCTCCGGCAGCTTCTCCAGCTGGGCCTGGATACGGGCGATGTCCTCGTCCGCCTTGGTCAGGCGGCCCCGGATCTTGTCCACGACGTGGTCCGGCGCCTTGGCGAGGAACGCCTCGTTGCCGAGCTTGGCGTTCGCCTGGGCCTTCTCCTTCTCCGCCGCCGCCAGATCCTTCGCCAGCCGCTTGCGCTCGGCCGCGAAGTCGATGACACCGGAGAGGTCGAGGGCCACCTCGACTCCCGCCACCGGCAGCGTCGCCGTCGCCGTGAACGACTCGCCCTCCGGCTGGAGCCGCAGCAGCTGACGGACGGCCGCCTCGTGGGCCGCGAGCGCGCTGCCGGTCAGGGTCAGCCGGGCCGGGACCCGCTGGCCGGGCTGGAGCCCCTGGTCGGCACGGAAGCGCCGGACCTCGGTGATCACCGACTGGACGGTCTCGATCTCCCGCTCGGCCGCCGCGTCCCGGAAGCCCGAGTCGGTGGGCCACTCGGCGATGACGACCGACTCGCCACCCGTGAGCGTCGTCCACAGCGTCTCGGTGACGAAGGGGACGACCGGGTGGAGCAGGCGCAGCGTCACGTCCAGGACCTCGCCCAGGACGCGCTGGGAGACCTCGGCCGCCTCGCCGCCCGCCTGGAAGGTGGTCTTGGACAGCTCGACGTACCAGTCGAAGACCTCGTCCCAGGCGAAGTGGAACAGGGCGTCGGAGAGCTTCGCGAACTGGTAGTCCTCGTAGTACGCGTCGACCTCGGCGACCACCGAGTTCAGCCGGGACAGGATCCACCGGTCGGTCGAGGACATCTTCGACGCGTCCGGCAGCGGGCCGTCCACCGTCGCGCCGTTCATCAGCGCGAAGCGGGTGGCGTTCCAGATCTTGTTGGCGAAGTTCCGCGAGCCCTGGACCCAGTCCTCGCCGATCGGGACGTCGACGCCCGGGTTGGCGCCGCGCGCGAGGGTGAAGCGGAGGGCGTCCGAGCCGTACTTGTCCATCCAGTCCAGCGGGTTCACGACGTTCCCGAAGGACTTGGACATCTTCTTGCCGTTCTGGTCACGGACCATGCCGTGCAGGGCGATGGTGTGGAACGGCGGGGTGCCGTCCATCGCGTAGAGGCCGAACATCATCATCCGGGCGACCCAGAAGAAGAGGATGTCGTAGCCGGTGACCAGGACGGAGTTCGGGTAGAACTTCGCGAGCGACTCGGTCTGCTCGGGCCAGCCGAGGGTGGAGAAGGGCCACAGGCCGGAGGAGAACCAGGTGTCCAGGACGTCGGAGTCCTGGTACCAGCCCTCGCCGCTCGGCGGCTCCTCGTCGGGCCCGACGCAGACGACCTCGCCGTCCGGGCCGTACCAGACCGGGATGCGGTGGCCCCACCAGAGCTGACGCGAGATGCACCAGTCGTGGAGGTTGTCGACCCAGTCGAAGTACCGCTTCTCCATCTCCTGCGGGTGGATCTTGACCTTGCCGTCGCGGACCGCGTCACCGGCGGCCTTCGCCAGCGGGCCGACCTTGACCCACCACTGCATGGACAGGCGCGGCTCGATGGTGGTCTTGCAGCGCGAGCAGTGGCCGACGGAGTGGACGTAGGGCCGCTTCTCGGCGACGATCCGGCCCTCGGCGCGCAGCGCGGCGACGATGGCGGAGCGGGCCTCCAGGCGGTCCAGGCCCTGGAAGGGGCCGTGGGCGGTGATGACGGCGTGCTCGTCCATGACCGCGATGGCGGGCAGGTCGTGGCGCCGGCCGATCTCGAAGTCGTTCGGGTCGTGGGCGGGCGTCACCTTGACGGCGCCGGTGCCGAACTCGGGGTCGACGTGCTCGTCGGCGACGACCGGGATGGAGCGGTCGGTCAGCGGCAGCTTGATCTGCTTGCCGACCAGGTGCTTGTACCGCTCGTCCTCGGGGTGGACGGCGACGGCGGTGTCGCCGAGCATCGTCTCCGCGCGGGTGGTGGCGACGACGATGGTCTCGTCGCCCTCCCCGTACTTCATGGAGACCAGCTCGCCGTCGTCGTCCTGGTACTCGACCTCGATGTCGGAGATCGCGGTCAGACAGCGCGGGCACCAGTTGATGATGCGCTCGGCGCGGTAGATCAGCTCGTCGTCGTAGAGCCGCTTGAAGATGGTCTGGACGGCCTGGGACAGGCCCTCGTCCATCGTGAAGCGCTCACGCGACCAGGCGACGGCGTCGCCGAGGCGGCGCATCTGGCCGCTGATCTGGCCGCCGGACTCGCTCTTCCACTGCCAGACGCGCTCGACGAAGGCCTCCCGGCCGAGGTCGTGCCGGGACTTGCCCTCCTTGCCCAGCTCCCGCTCGACGACGTTCTGCGTGGCGATGCCGGCGTGGTCCATGCCGGGCTGCCACAGCGTCTCGTAGCCCTGCATGCGCTTGCGGCGCGTCAGGGCGTCGATGAGCGTGTGCTCGAAGGCGTGCCCGAGGTGCAGGCTGCCCGTGACGTTCGGCGGCGGGATGACGACGGTGTACGGCGGCTTCTCGCTCTTCGCGTCGGCCTCGAAGTAACCCCGCTCTACCCAGCGCTCGTACAGCTGCCCCTCTACCTCGGCCGGCGTGTACTGGGTCGGCAGTTCGGTGCTGGGTGCGGGCTGCGGCTGCTGAGAGTTCTCGGTCACGGGGGTCAGTTTACGGGCGTCACGGCCCTGTCCCGAAACCCGTTTCATTTGTAACGGTGCGGCCCCCGGTGACCTGCGCACGCCATGCCTGAGTCAGGATGTCAGCACCACGTAAAGCATCTGAGGGGGAACCCAGGAATGAGTCACAACCAGCCGGGCCCGTACGGCGGGCAGCCCCAGCAGCCCGGACCGTACGGTCAGCCGGGGCCGTACGGCCAGCAGCCGCCGCAGGCCCCGCAGCCCGGCTACGGCTACCCCCAGCAGACGCCTCCCCCGCAGCCGGGTTACGGCTACCCCCAGCAGCCCCAGCAGGGCGGCGTCCCGCCGCAGGCTCCGCCCTACGGCCAGCAGCCCGCGTACGGTCAGCAGCCCCCGTACGGCCAGCAGCCGCCCTACGGCCAGCAGCCGTACGGCATGCCGCAGCCCCCGGCTCCGGGCGGTGGCGGCAAGAAGAAGGCCGGTCTGATCATCGGCGCGGTCGCCGTCGTGGCGGCGATCGGCGTGGGGGCCTACTTCGTGATCGGCGGAGGCGGCGGCGCGGGTGGCCTGGAGGACGACGGCGCCCACAAGCTGACGACGCCGGCGAAGGCGCTCAGCGAGTACACGAAGGTCCAGGGCCAGGAGAGCGGCGACTCCGACACCGCCAAGGACATGGAGAAGAGCGGCGTCAAGGACGGCACCGCCGTGATCGGGCAGTGGTCGACCGCCGACTTCAGCGGCTACGACCCCGAGGACCCGTCCACCCTGCCCGACCAGTCGGAGCTGCTGACCGCCAAGGGCTTCACCATGGTGGGCGGTTACGGCAAGATCGACGACCCCCAGGCGACCCTGGACAAGTTCTTCGCCAACATCCAGAAGGAAGTCAAGGAGAGCTCCACCAGCGACACCGGCGGCATGCAGAACGCCGAGCTGGTCGGCGAGCCCGAGGAGGTCGAGATCGACGGCGCCGTCGCCAAGTGCCAGTCGACCAAGGCCACCAACGCGCTCACCAAGAAGGAGTCGACCGACTGGTTCTGCGCCTGGGCCGACTACAGCACGATCGCCATGGTCTCGCCCGGCGACAACTCCGGCACCGGGGTGAACAAGGACACCGCGGTCGACATGACGACGAAGCTGCGGGGCGAGGTCCGCGTCAAGGCCTGACGCACGACCCACCACAGCGTGGAAGGGGCCCGGTCGCCGTGACCGGGCCCCTTCCACGTGTGTTCGTACGGTGCGGCTACGCCGTCTTCTGCTCGCCCGGGCCGCGCCCGCGCGAATCCCGGGGGATCAGCGTCGGGTTGACGTTGGAGAGGACCACGTCGGCGGTGATGACGACGCGGGCCACGTCCTTGCGGGACGGGACCTCGTACATCACGCCCTGGAGGACTTCCTCCATGATGGCCCGCAGGCCGCGCGCGCCGGTCTGGCGGAGGATGGCCTGGTCGGCGATGGCCTCCAGGGCCTCGCGCTCGAAGTCCAGCTCGACGCCGTCGAGTTCGAAGAGGCGCTCGTACTGCTTGACGAGGGCGTTGCGCGGCTCGACCAGGATCTGGAGGAGCGCCTCGCGGTCGAGGTTGTGCACCGAGGTGATGACCGGGAGCCGGCCGA
This sequence comes from Streptomyces sp. NPDC034099, assembly GCF_055575415.1. Taxonomy (NCBI): domain Bacteria; kingdom Bacillati; phylum Actinomycetota; class Actinomycetes; order Kitasatosporales; family Streptomycetaceae; genus Streptomyces; species Streptomyces sp. NPDC034099. The sequence continues at coordinate 426,726 of NZ_JBVISR010000002.1, forward strand.
TGAACTCGGGGATCATGCCGAACTTGACCAGGTCCTCCGGCATGACCTGCTCGAACTGGTCCTTGGACTCGATCTCCCGCTTGGAGCGGATCTGCGCGCCGAAGCCGATGCCCTTGGCGCCCGCCCGGCCCTCGATGATCTTCTCCAGGCCCGCGAAGGCACCGCCCACGATGAACAGCACGTTCGTCGTGTCGATCTGGATGAACTCCTGGTGCGGGTGCTTGCGTCCGCCCTGCGGCGGGACGGAGGCCGTGGTGCCCTCCAGGATCTTCAGCAGGGCCTGCTGGACGCCCTCGCCCGACACGTCGCGCGTGATGGAGGGGTTTTCACTCTTCCTCGCGACCTTGTCGATCTCGTCGATGTAGATGATCCCGGTCTCGGCCTTCTTGACGTCGTAGTCCGCGGCCTGGATCAGCTTGAGCAGGATGTTCTCGACGTCCTCGCCGACGTACCCCGCCTCGGTGAGCGCCGTGGCGTCGGCGATCGCGAAGGGCACGTTCAGCATGCGGGCGAGGGTCTGGGCGAGGAGGGTCTTGCCGGAGCCCGTGGGGCCCAGCAGGAGGATGTTGGACTTCGCCAACTCGATGGCGTCCTCGCGCCCTTGGGCGCCGCCGTTCTCGCCGGCCTGGACCCGCTTGTAGTGGTTGTACACCGCGACGGAGAGGGCCTTCTTGGCCGCTTCCTGGCCGACCACGTAGCTCTCGAGGAACTCGTAGATCTCGCGGGGCTTCGGGAGCTCCTCCCAGCGCACCTCGCTGGTCTCGGCCAGCTCCTCCTCGATGATCTCGTTGCAGAGGTCGATGCACTCGTCGCAGATGTACACACCGGGCCCTGCGATGAGCTTCTTGACCTGCTTCTGGCTCTTCCCGCAGAACGAGCACTTGAGCAGATCGCCGCCGTCACCGATGCGTGCCACGGTGTGCTTCCCCTTCGCCTGGGAGACTCCCGGACGTCGACGTCACGTCAACGGCGGGCGGACTCCTGGTGCTGCCTTATGTCCGACGGTACCTTGCCGGGCCCCTCGTCCGGGCCCCCCTTGGCACGGTTCCCTTTGACGTGAATCGCGTCAAACCGTGCCAAGGAGCGGCAGACGATACAGCCTCCCGCCTAGCGGAGAGAGGAGTTGTCCATCTTCCGGGTGGTGATGATCTGGTCGATCAGGCCGTAGCTCAGCGCGTCCTCGGCCGTGAGGATCTTGTCGCGCTCGATGTCCTCGCGGATCTTCTCGACCGGCGTGGTGGAGTGCTTGGCCAGCATCTCCTCCAGCTGCGAGCGCATCCGGAGGATCTCGTTGGCGGCGATCTCCAGGTCGGAGACCTGGCCGCGGCCGGTCTCGCTGTACGGCTGGTGGATCAGGACGCGGGCGTTCGGCAGGGCCATGCGCTTGCCCGGCGTACCGGCGGCCAGCAGGACGGCGGCGGCGGAGGCGGCCTGGCCCATGCAGACCGTCTGGACGTCCGGCTTCACGTACTGCATCGTGTCGTAGATGGCCGTGAGCGCGGTGAAGGAGCCGCCGGGGCTGTTGATGTAGACCGAGATGTCCCGGTCGGGGTCCATCGACTCCAGGCACAGCAGCTGCGCCATGACGTCGTTGGCCGAGGCGTCGTCGATCTGGACGCCGAGGAAGATCACCCGCTCCTCGAAGAGCTTCGCGTACGGGTCGTACTCGCGCACGCCCTGCGAGGTGCGCTCGACGAAGCGCGGGATGACGTAGCGGGACTCGGCCTGCGGGCCGGTGTAGCGGCCCTGGGAGGCGGCGCGCGTGTCCTGTGTGGCGTTCATGCGGTCGTACAGGCCGCTGCCGGGGAAGTCGTTCACAGTGTCTCCTGTAAAGGGGCTGAGGCGGTCGGCTCGGGGCGGAGGATGGCTCAGGCGCCCGTGCCGCCGCCGCCCGGCATGCCGGCGGCCGTGGCGATGACGTCGTCGATGAGGCCGTACTCCTTGGCCTCGAAGGCGTCGAACCAGCGGTCGCGGTCCGAGTCGCGGGTGATCTGCTCGATCGTCTGGCCGGTGTGCTGGGAGGTCAGCTCGGCCATGCGCTTCTTGGTGTGCAGCAGCCGCTCGGCGTGGATCTTGATGTCCGAGGCCGAACCGGCGAGGCCGGCGGAAGGCTGGTGGATCAGGATCTCGGCGTTCGGCAGCGCGAAGCGCTTGCCGGGGGTGCCCGCGCTGAGCAGGAACTGCCCCATGGAGGCCGCGAGACCCATCGCGATCGTCACCACGTCGTTCTTGATGTACTGCATGGTGTCGTAGATCGCCATGCCGGCCGTGATCGAACCGCCCGGGCTGTTGATGTACAGGAAGATGTCCTTGTCCGGGTCGGAGGCAAGGAGCAGCAGCTGTGCGGTGATCTTGTTGGCGATGTCGTCGTCGACCGGCTGGCCGAGGAAGATGATCCGCTCGCCGAGCAGTCGGTTGTAGACCTGGTCGCCGAGGCCGCCACCGATAGAGGGCTCGCCGGCGGCTGAGGGCATCAGATTCGTCACGTATCCACCTGCTCGTCTTACGACGGCGCCGGGCCGTCTCACGTTTCCCTGCGGGGCTGGAGCCGCTTTCGGGGACTCCCCTGCCCTCGTATTCATGGACCCTAACGCGGTGACCGTGCGGTGCCATCCCGGTTCTGCGGGTGTTCGCCGGGGGCGTAGCGCTCCGCGAGGGTGCGGTTGCGGGATCCCGCCCCTGCGGTAGGTGTACGTCGCCGGGTGCGGGCCGTCTGTGGCTGGTCGCGCCCACGCGGCGGAGCCGCACAGTGATACAGCCCCGCGCCCCTTGCGGCGCTGTCCGGCCGTAAGCGAAAGGGCCCCGGCGTCAGACGTCCGGGGCCCGTTTCACACCCGTCGGGAACGGCGCGAGGGGGTCAGCCCTCGGTCTTCTCCTCGGCCTTGTCGTCGGCCTTCTCGGCGTCGGTGGACTCGGCGGCGGCCTCGGTGGCCTCCGTCTCCTCGTCCTCCTCGTCGTCCAGGTCGACGATCTCGCCGTTGGTGTCCTTGACCGTGGCCTTCTCGACCACGGCGGCCAGGGCCTTGCCGCGGGCGACCTCGCCGACGAGGAGCGGGACCTGGCCCTGCTCGACGACGGCCTGGGCGAACTGGTCGGGGGACATGCCGGAGGAGGCGGCGCGGCGCATGAGGTGCTCGGTCAGCTCTTCCTGGCTGACGTTGAGCTTCTCCTGCTTGACCAGCTCGTCGAGGACGAACTGGGTCTTGATGCCCTTGACCGCGGCCTCGCGGGTCTCGGTCTCGAACTCCTCGGCGGTCTTGCCCTGGAGCTCCAGGTACTTCTCGAGGTCGAGGCCCATCTGGCCGAGCTGGTGGTGCTCGAGGTTGTGCTTGCGGGTGTTGATCTCGTCCTCGAGGAGCTTCTCGGGGACCGGGACCTCGACCAGCTCGAGCAGCTTGTCCAGCACGCGCTCCTGGGCCTGCGTGGCCTGGTCGTACTGCTTCATGTTGGCCAGGCGCTTGCGGCTGTCGGCCTGCAGCTCCTCCAGCGTGTCGAACTCCGACGCGAGCTGCGCGAAGTCGTCGTCCAGCTCGGGCAGCTCGCGCGCGGCGACCTGGGTGACCTTGACGGTGACCTCGGCCTCCTTGCCGGCCGCCGAGCCGCCCTTGAGCTCGGAGGTGAAGGTGGCCTCGCCACCGGCCTCCAGGCCCTTCACGGCGTCGTCGATGCCGTCCAGCAGCTCGCCGGAGCCGATGGTGTAGGACACACCGTCGGCGACGCCGTCCTCGAGGATTTCGCCGTCGACCTTGGCCTGCAGGTCGATGGTGATCACGTCGCCGTCGGCGGCGGCGCGCTCGACCGGGGAAGTGGAGGCGAAGCGCTCGCGCAGCTGCTCCACCGACTTCTCGACGTCCTCGTCGCTGACCTCGACGGCGTCGACCTCGACCTCGATGCCGGAGTAGTCCGGGATCTCGATGGAGGGACGGATGTCGACCTCGGCGGTGAAGTTCAGCGTCTCGCCGTCCTTCAGCTCCGTGATGTCGACCTCGGGCTGGCCGAGCGGGTTCAGCTCGGCCTCGTTGACCGCGTCGGTGTAGAACTTCGGAAGCGCGTCGTTGACCGCTTCCTCCAGAACCGCACCGCGGCCGAACCGCTGGTCGATGACCCGGGCCGGGATCTTGCCCTTGCGGAAGCCCTTCACCGTGACCTGCTGGTTGATCTTCTTGTACGCCGCGTCGAGGCTGTCCTTGAGCTCCTCGAAGGGCACCTCGACAGTGAGCCGAACCCGGGTCGGGTTCAGGGTCTCCACGGCGCTCTTCACGGTTCGGTCTCCTTGGTGGCTGACTTCTTCGGTTCTGCCGGAACCAGAGAGTGTCCGGCAAATTTCGCCGCCCGGAGACTTCAGACGCTGATGACACACGGGCGTGCAGCTTGCATAGTAACGGCAGCGACTACACGGCCCAAAAGGCGATCACTCGGTGGATCGGTCGGTGGTCGGGGTGGCGGGATTTGAACCCACGGCCTTCCGCTCCCAAAGCGGACGCGCTACCAAGCTGCGCCACACCCCGTCTGGTGCGACACGTAGGGTACATGCCGCCAGGCACCGGGGCCGCAGGGTTTCCCGAGCGTCCGTGAAGGTCCGGCACGGACCGGAAGGGGTGTGCGGTGAGGGGGGACGACCCGCTACGATGCGTGCAGTGCCGCGGTCACCGACCCGCGGCGCGTGCTGTGCGGGCGTAGCTCAATGGTAGAGCCCCAGTCTTCCAAACTGGCTACGCGGGTTCGATTCCCGTCGCCCGCTCCGAGAGGCCTCCGGCCCGGTCCCCCAGGGGATCGGGCCGGAGGCCTTTGTGCGGTCCGGGGGCTGCCCGGGACGCATGGGGGCCTGGCAGCGGCGGGCTAGAACTGGATGTCGTTGATCGTCCTCGCTATCGAGTCCAGGAAGCGCTGGATGTCGTCGGCCATGCCGGTCGAGGCCAGGAAGAAGCCGAAGAGGACCGCGACGATCGCCGGCCCCGCCTTGATCGAGCCTCCCCGCAGCAGTACCACCAGGATGATCCCCAAGAGCAGCACCACTGACAGTGAAATGGCCACAACTGATCACACCCTCGGTCGGTCCGCACTCCCGCCCGGAGGTGCGGCACCGCACACCCCCGCCAGAACCATCGTGCCACCAACCGGGCCCCGTCATGCGGCAGGTGACACATCGTCCGGCCGGTTACGTCGACGGCGTGCTCCCCCGCGCGCGCGGGCGCGGCCCACCACCGCGATCCGTACGGAATTTCGATGGGCCACCCGTACGGGGAATTCGAGTCACTTCGTTTCCATGTCCACACAACGCGTTCGCAGATATTTCGAATTGTCGCGGCGGACACATCGGCGAGGACATCGGCGGCACATCGACAGGTACGCCGACAGGGTCATCACAGGGAGATCACAGGCTCACCCATGAGGCCCGTAAGGGTATTGAAGCGGACATTCCAGCGGAGTCGCCCGCCGGTCTTATGCGCCGTTTAGTCACGACGTGTCATGACAAGTGGGGTGCTCCAGCCGGGGCTTGGACGCGCGGCGACGCGCCGGGGATGTGGAAGCGGTCACGCGACCGGAGAGGCCGAGTTCCCGAAATACCGGGGTAGTCGAACGGTACTCACACCGTACTCAAGACCCGAAATGCGGGAATGACGTCGAGGGTTTTACGGATTCCCACGGAGAACGCTAGGGTGCCTCAGATGTTCTACGCTGCCTCGTCCCCCACCAGAGCAGCGAGGTCCTGTGACCGCTCGCCGGGTTCTCGGCGGGGGGTTGCATGACTAGCTCGCTGCGACCGCAGGGCGACCGGAAGTCGCCGTCCCCGCCCTCCCCGCCGAGCCGGCAGCGCGACGCGTTCTTCGACAACGCCAAGTACCTGGCGATCGTGCTGGTCGGTGTGGGCCACGCCTGGGGACAGATCCTGGACGGGAACCGGACCGTGGAGACCCTCTACCGGGTCCTGTACACGTTCCACATGCCGGCGTTCATCGTCATCTCCGGCTATTTCTCGCGCAGTTTCGACCTGAGCCCCAAGCGCGTCAAACGGCTGATCACCGGTGTCGCCGTCCCGTACCTCGTCTTCGAGGTCGCCTACACGCTGCACCGCCGCGTCAGCGAGGACCCGCAGAGCGACTTCAGCCTGCTGGACCCCACCTACCTCCTGTGGTTCCTGTGCGCGCTGTTCGTCTGGCGGCTGACCACCCCCATCTGGCAGACGGTCCGTTGGCCGCTCCCGATCGCCCTCGGCATCGCCGCGCTGGCCTCCGTGACGCCCAGCGTGGGCAACGACCTGAACATGCAGCGGGTGCTGCAGTTCCTGCCGTGCTTCGTGCTGGGTCTGGTACTGCGCCCCGAGCACTTCCAGCTGGTGCGGCGCCGCGCGGTGCGGATCCTGTCCGTGCCGGTGGTCGCGGCGGCGCTGGTGATCGCCTGGTGGTCGGTGCCGCGCATGGAGACCGGCTGGTTCTACCGCAACGCCGCCATGCAGGACACGGGCGCCCCCTGGTGGTCCGGGCCCGTCCTGACGCTGGCGCTCTTCGGCTGCTCCGTGGTGCTGACCGCGTGCTTCTTCGCCTGGGTGCCCGGCCGGCGCATGTGGTTCACGGCGCTCGGCGCCGGCACGATCTACGGCTACCTGCTGCACGGCTTCCTGGTGAAGGAGGGCACCTACACGGGCTGGTTCCAGCACTCCTTCCTGGACCAGCCGCTCGGCGAGATCGGGCTCACCGTCCTCGGCGCCGGCGCCGTCACCCTGCTGTGCACCAAGCCCGTCCAGCGGGTGCTGCGTTACGTGGTCGAGCCGAAGATGGACTGGGCCTTCAAGCGGGACCCCGGTGACGCCGCCCGGGGCCGTGAGAAGCGGGAGCGGTCCGGGGCGCGCGACACGGCCACCGCGCCCGCCGCGCCGAACGGCAGCGGCGAGAAGGTCTCCGTCTAGGACCGGTGGTCACCCCTGGCCGAGAAGTGCGCGCATGCGCGTGTACTTCTCGGCCAGTCGTGTGCGGGTGGCCTCGTCGAGGACGGCCAGCCGCGCGGGGTCGGCGTTGTGCGCCAGGTCCGCCTCCTTGACCAGCCGCGCGCCGGGGGTGGCCAGGATGCGCGCGGCGTACGCCTCGGGCGGCTCCCCCGGCCGCTTGGTGAGGGCCAGGACGATGTCCTTGGTACGGCGGCTCAGCGGCGCCTCGTCCAGCCGGCGCTCGGTCAGCGCGTCGTCCTCGACGGCGTCGTGCAGCCAGGCGGCCGCGATCTGCTCGTCGTCGCCGCCGCGCTCCCGTACGCCCTCGGCGACGGCCCGCAGGTGTTCGGCGTACGGCCGGCCCGCCTTGTCGGTCTGTCCGGCGTGGGCGGCGCGGGCGGTGGCCTCGACCTCGGCCAGCGAGAGCGGCGGGACGGGCGGTCCGGAGCCGGGTCCGGAGTCGTGGGAGGAGGGCGGCATGGGCCCAGTATGTCGGCGCGGGCCGTGGGGCGTCAGTCCATGGCCGGCGCGGACTGGGCGGTCGGGCCCTCCCGGCTGATCAGCAGCAGCGCCCGGTCGTCGTTGACGTCCTTCGCCACCGCCTCGATCAGGTGCCAGGCCGCGCCGTGGAAGCCGCCCGCGACATAGCGGTCGGCCTCGCCGGTGAGGCGGTCGATGCCCTCGACGATGTCCCGTTCGGAGGTCTCCACCAGGCCGTCCGTGAACAGCATCAGCACGTCCCCGGGCCGCAGCGATCCCTTCACCTGGTCGAATTGCGCACCGTCGTACACCCCGAGCAGCGGCCCCTCGGCCGACTTCTCCTCCCATCGGCCGGTGCCCGCGCTGAGCTGGAGGCCCGGCGGATGGCCGGCCGAATACAGCTCGTAGTCGCCGGAGTCGAGGTCCAGGACGAGGTGGATGGAGGTGGCGAAGCCCTCGTCCCAGTCCTGGCGGAGCAGGTAGCCGTTGGCGGCCGGCAGGAAGGCGTGCGGGGGCAGGCTGCCCAGCAGTCCGCCGAAGGCCCCCGAGAGCAGCAGGGCGCGCGAGGCCGCGTCCATGCCCTTGCCGGAGACGTCGGTGAGGACGACCTCCAGCGTCCGGCCACCGTTGGTGCGGGCCGCGACGACGAAGTCGCCGGAGAAGGACTGCCCGCCCGCCGGGCGCAGCGCCATCTCGCGGTGCCAGCCCTTCGGCAGCTTGGGCAGCTTGCTCTGGACGCGGATGCGTTCGCGCAGGTCGAAGAGCATGGTGCCGCCGCGCCGCCAGGGCACGCCCACCCGGCTGCGGAACTGGGCGACGAGGAGCCCGAAGAAGCCGCAGGCCGCGACCACCAGGACCACACCGGGCGTGACCCGGGAGGGGCCCTCGGTGTACGGGCCGAGCTGCACGGATTCCACGATCAGCGCGGTGGCCGCCGCGGCGTACAGGCCGAGCAGGCTCGCCGGGCGCAGCAGCAGGCCGCCCGCGACGATCGGGATGACCAGCGCGGAGGGCGAGCACCACACCGAGTTGGCCATCGTGGTGGCCGCGATGACGGGGATGGTCAGCAGCAGTCCGGCGAGCGCGATCCAGTCCGAGCCGTCGCCGCGGAAGTAGTCGACGGCGGCTCGGCGCACGCCGACGCGGGCCCGGTGCCACTGCTTCTTCCACCGGGCCGCGAACGTCTCGGCCTCCGCGCGCCGCTGTCGTCCTGCTGCCATTAGTTCGGGACCCTATCCATCGAACCGGCCGCTTGGCACGGGAGGTCCTACTTGTCCCCCGTCCGAGACCGGACTTCACAGTGAACTTCACGAACGGCTCCCGCGCCGCACCCCCGCGGAAATTCCCTCGCCCGTCCCGCGCGGCCCTGGTACGCATGCTGCATGGGAAGCTCCACGGATGATGACGGCGGTGTGAAGACGGAGCCGCGAGTGCTGCGGCGCGACGAGTGGGACAGGTGGTACGGGACGCTGATCCGTGCCTTCAGCGGGGTTCCGGAGCCCGCCGAGGAGTTGGAGCTGTACCGGGAGCTGACGCAGGTCGACCGGTCGATCGGTGTCTGGGAGGACGAGGGGGAGGGCGGCGCGTGCGTCGGGACGGCGGGGGCGTTCGCCTTCCGGATGACCGTGCCGGGCGGCGCGCTGGTGCCCGCCGCGGGCGTGACGATGGTGAGCGTCGCCGCCACGCACCGGCGCCGGGGCGTACTGACGTCGATGATGCGGCGGCAGTTGGACGACGTACGGGCCTGGGGCGAGCCGCTGGCCGTGCTGACGGCCTCCGAGCCGGCGATCTACGGCCGGTTCGGGTACGGCGCCGCGACCTTCGGGCTGAGCGCGGAGATCGACACGAGCCGGGTCCGGCTGTCGGTGCCGGCCGGCACGGACGACGTACGGCTGCGGTACGAGGCGCCCGCGGAGGTGCTCGACGCGTGCGAAGCGGTGTACGCGCGGCTGGTGCCGGGGCGGCCCGGGATGCTGGCCCGGCGGCCCGGCTGGGAGCGGCTGGCGCTGCTCGACCCGGAGAGCGGGCGGGACGGCGCCTCGCCCCTGCAGTGCGTGGTCGCCCGGCGGGGCGGCGAGGTCACCGGGTACGCGCGGTTCCGGGTACGGCCGTCCTGGGGGCCCGCGGGTCCCAAGGGCACGGTGGCCCTCGACGACCTGGCCGGCCTCGATCCGGCGACCGAGGCGGCGCTCTGGCGCTTCCTGTACGACATCGACCTCACCTCCACGCTGGCGGTGCGGGGGCGGCCGGTCGACGAGGCGTGGCAGCACCAGGTGTCGGACATCCGGCGGTGCCGGCCGGAGCTGCGGGACGCGCTGTACGTACGGCTGGTGGACGTGGGGGCGGCGCTCGCGGCGCGGACCTACCAGGCGCCGGTGGACGTGGTGTTCGAGGTCGAGGACGCCTTCTGCCCCTGGAACGCGGGGCGTTGGCGGCTGAGTGGCGACGCGAAGGGGGCGTCGTGCGAGCGTACGTCGGACGCGGCCGATCTCGCGCTGTCGGTACGGGAGTTGGGGGCGGCGTACCTCGGGGGCGTGAGCCTCGGTTCGCTGGGCGCGGCCGGGCGGGTGCGCGAGGTGCGGGCCGGGGCACTGGCGGCGGCGTCGGTGGGGTTCGGGTCGGACGTGGCGCCGTGGCTGCCGCACGGGTTCTGAGCGCGGGGCGCTAGGGGGGCCGTTCGGATCAGGCCGGCTCCGGGCGACGGTGCCATGTCGCCGACCCGAGCGGGGTCTGGTGCTGCAACTGGGGGCACCTCCCACGCCCTTCAGGCAGTGGGGGAGTGCGTGCCAGACCCCGCGACCCCGGCAAGATCCGAACGACACTCCCTAACGCCGCTGGCAGGCCGGGCACCAGAAGAGGTTGCGGGCGGCGAGGCCGGCGGTGCGGACCGGGCTGCCGCAGAGGTGGCAGGGCTGGTTCGCCCGCCGGTAGACGTAGACCTCGCCGCCGTGGTCGTCGACGCGGGGCGGGCGGCCCATGGCCTCGGGGGTGTGCTCGGGGCGGACGGTGTCGATGCGGTTGTTGCGCACGCCCTCGCGCATGAGGGCGGTGAGGTCCCGCCAGATCGCGTCCCACTCGGCGGGGGTGATGTCCTTGCCGGGGCGGTACGGGTCGATGCCGTGGCGGAAGAGGACCTCGGCGCGGTAGACGTTGCCGACGCCGGCGATGACCTTCTGGTCCATGAGCAGGGCGGCGATGGTGGTGCGGCTGCGGGAGATCCGGCGGTGGGCGGCCGCGGGGTCGGCGTCCGGGCGCAGGGGGTCGGGGCCGAGGCGGTCGTGTATCGCCTGCTTCTCCGGCGGCGTGATCAGGGCGCAGGTGGTGGGGCCGCGGAGGTCGACGTACGCGGTGTGGTTCGCGAGGCGGAGGCGGACGGTGTCCGTGGGCGGGGGTGCGGGGGTGGGGCCGAAGGTGACCTTGCCGAAGAGGCCGAGGTGGATGTGGACCCAGGTGGGGCTCTCGACCGCGTCCTCGGCTGCGCCGAAGCCCAGGAAGAGGTGTTTGCCGTGGGCGTCGGCGGTGGTCAGGACGGTGCCGTCGAGGAGGGCCGCGGAGTCGGCGAACTTGCCCTGGGGGCTGGTGACGTGGACTGCCGTCCGGGCGAAGGCGGCGGTGTAGTCCTGGGCCAGCCGGTGGATCGTGTGCCCCTCTGGCACGGGTGTGTCCTTTCGTCGCCTTCGGGTTGCCTCTGCCCACCCGTCCGCCCCACTCGGTGGGTCGAGAGGCTCGACTCGCCGCGGGGCTCCGCCCCGCACCCCGGCGGGGACTCCGTCCCCCGCACCCCTCCGGGCCGGTTTCCCAGCTCCCCGCCAGGCCCGGTCCCCTGCACCTCTCCAGGCCCGTTTCCCTGCACCTCTCCGGGCCACGTTTCCCTGCGACCGCCCGCCCCGGAGGGCTCATCCCCGTCCGACAGGCTCGCCTCCCCGGGTCGGCACCGCCCCCGGGCTGACGGGCCGGGGGGCGGGGCGGTCGGGGTTGTTACTGCTGGGGGTGGTGGGGCGGGATGGGGGGGAGGTCGCCCGTGGTCTCGTAGGACGTGAGCATGTCGATGCGGCGGATGTGGCGCTCGTCGCCGGAGAACGGGGTGGCGAGGAAGGTCTCGACGAACTTCGTCGCCTCGTCCTGCGTGTGCATGCGGGCGCCGACCGCGACGACGTTGGCGTTGTTGTGCTGGCGGCTCAGCGACGCCGTCTCCTCGCTCCAGGCCAGCGCCGCACGCACGCCCTTCACCTTGTTCGCCGCGATCTGCTCGCCGTTGCCGGAGCCGCCGATCACGATGCCGAGGGCGTCGGGGTCCGCGGCCGTGCGCTCGGCGGCGCGCAGGCAGAAGGGCGGGTAGTCGTCCTGGGCGTCATAGATGTGCGGGCCGCAGTCGACGGGCTCGTGGCCCGCCGCCTCGAGCCATTCGACGAGGTGGTTCTTGAGTTCGAAGCCCGCATGGTCCGAGCCGAGATACACGCGCATGCGTCGAGTGTGACACGGGGGGCGAGACGCGGACTCTCGGGGTGGCAGCCATGAGAAGACCACGTGAAGCTATGGAAGCTCAGGGAAAGCTCAAGTAACGATCCGGATTCAAAGGTTCCCGAATCCGTTCACCTCCGTTTCACTGGTCCGGCTCGTACACCGCTCGTACGGGAAAATGCTCGACCGGCGCAAAGGAAACCCTCCCCCATGACTTCGCAGCCGACCTTGACCAAACCCGAGGAGGAGCCCGCGGGTCCCTCCGGTCCCGGGTCCGGGCTTCAGGCCGGGCTCAAGAACCGCCATCTCTCGATGATCGCCATCGGCGGCGTCATCGGAGCCGGGCTGTTCGTGGGCTCCAGTACCGGGATCGCCACCGCGGGACCCGGCATCCTCCTCTCGTACGCCCTCGTCGGCACGCTCGTGGTGCTGGTGATGCGGATGCTCGGGGAGATGTCGGCCGCCAATCCGACCTCCGGATCGTTCTCCGCCCACGCCGACCGGGCGCTCGGGCCCTGGGCCGGGTTCTCCATCGGCTGGCTCTACTGGTTCTTCTGGGTCGTGGTGCTCGCCGTGGAGGCGACGGCCGGGGCGAAGATCCTGGAGGGCTGGATCCCCGCCGTGCCGCAGTGGGGGTGGGCGCTGATCGTGATGGTCGTGCTGACCGCCACCAACCTCGCCTCCGTCGGCTCCTACGGCGAGTTCGAGTTCTGGTTCGCCGGGATCAAGGTCGTCGCCATCGCCGCGTTCATCGTCGTCGGCGGGCTGGCCGTCTTCGGCGTGCTGCCCGGCGTGGACAGCGACCAGGCGGGGCTCGGCAACCTGACGGAACACGGCGGGTTCCTGCCGAACGGGGCCGGGGCCATCCTCACCGGTGTGCTGCTCGTGGTCTTCTCCTTCATGGGCAGCGAGATCCCCACCCTCGCCGCCGGTGAGTCCGAGGACCCGCAGCGGGCCGTCACCAAGGCGACCAACAGCATCATCTGGCGCATCGCCGTCTTCTACCTGGGCTCCATCTTCGTCGTGGTCGCCCTGCTGCCCTGGGACTCGCAGTCGATCGTCGACAAGGGCTCGTACGTCGCCGCGCTGGACTCGCTCGGCATCGCGAACGCCGGTCAGATCATGAACTTCATCGTGCTGACGTCCGTGCTGTCCTGTCTGAACTCCGGTCTTTACACCGCTTCCCGCATGGCCTTCTCGCTCGGTGAGCGGGGTGACGCGCCGCGGGCCTTCGCCCGGACCACCCGGCGCGGGGTGCCGCGGACGGCGATCCTGGTCTCCGTGGTGTTCGGCTTCGTCGCCGTGTTCTTCAACTACGAGTTCCCGGACTCCGTCTTCCTCTTCCTGGTCAACTCCTCCGGTGCCGTGGCCCTCTTCGTGTGGCTGGTGATCTGCTTCTCCCAGCTGCGGCTGCGCCGGATCATCCAGGCCGAGGCGCCGGAGAAGCTGGTGGTGCGGATGTGGCTGTTCCCGTATCTGACCTGGGCCGCCGCCGCCCTGATCGTCTTCGTGCTGGGCTACATGCTGACCGACACCGAGCACGACGGGCGCACCACCGTGCTGCTGTCGCTGCTCGTCGCCGCGCTGGTCCTCGTCGTCGCCTTCGTCAAGCAGCGGCTCGGGGCGGGCAAGGTGCGGCGCGGGACGGCCGAGGCCGTCGCCGAGAAGGACTGATCCCGGGCGCGGGTGCCTGAACACGCGAAAGAGGCTCGCGGGGAGCGCTTGCAACGCTCCCCGCGAGCCTCTTGCGTGGGCCCGTCGGCCGCTAGCGCTTGTCGACCAGCTTCCACGCGGTGGGCAGGACGCCCATCGCCAGCGCGGCCTTGAGCGCGTCGCCGATCAGGAACGGGGTGAGGCCGGCCGCGATCGCCGCGGTGAGGGACATGTCGGCGGCGAAGGCCAGGTAGGGCACGCCGACGGCGTAGATGACCGCCTCGCCGAGCAGCATCGTGCCGGCCGTGCGCAGCACCGAGCGGTCGGCGCCGCGACGGGCCAGGGCGCCCACGACCGTGACGGCGAGCAGCATGCCGAAGACGTAGCCGAGGGAGGGGGCCGCGGTGCCGGAGCCGCCCTCCGCGAACCACGGCATGCCCGCCATGCCGACCAGGGCGTACAGCGCGAGGGAGAGCAGACCGCGGCGGGCGCCGAGCGTGGTGCCGACGAGCAGTGCCGCGAAGGTCTGGCCGGTCACCGGCACCGGGGAGCCGGGCACGGGCACCGCGATCTGGGCCGCGACGCCGGTGAGCACGGCGCCGCCCGCCACGAGCGCGACGTCCCGGACTCGGGAGGAGGGGATGAGGTCGGCGAGGACCTGCCCGGAGCGGCGGGCGGAAACGGCAGCGGTGCTCATGGGGACTCCGCGGTGGTGTGGACATGTCGGGACACCGCGACGCTATCCCAGCGGCCGGGGCCGATCACCAGCAGCGCTCGACAAAGGCACGTTCGTCGGCTTGGTGGGCTCCCGACAAAGGACGCGGGATACACCTGGACTCGGGTGACACCGGTCACCGAGGGCGTGAGGCGGGCGTCACCAGTAAGCGGAACGACGCATTCGGACGATCACGTTCCGTATCCGGGCCGTCCGTATCGTGGGCATCCGCTGTCGCCGGGCGGCGCGAGACCGGAAACTGTGGGCGCTTTTGCCCTGCCCCAGTCCCCCACGCATCGGACGAGCCGCTCCATGTCCCACAGCACCACCACCGAGGCGCCCCGGCAGCCGGTGGACTCCTCCCTCTCCCACGGCCTCAAGCAGCGCCATCTGTCGATGATCGCCCTCGGCGGAGTGATCGGCGCCGGGCTGTTCGTCGGCTCGGGCGCCGGTATCGCCGCCGCCGGGCCCTCGATCGTCGTCGCCTACACCCTCTCCGGCCTCCTGGTGATGCTGGTGATGCGGATGCTGGGCGAGATGTCCGCCGCGTATCCGTCCTCCGGCTCCTTCTCCGCACATGCCGAACGGGCGATCGGCCCCTGGGCCGGCTTCACCGCGGGCTGGGCGTTCTGGGTGCTGCTGTGCACGGCGGTCGGCCTGGAGGGCATCGGTGCCGCGCAGATCGTGCACGGCTGGCTGCCGGGCACGCCCGAGTGGGCGTGGGTGGCGCTGTTCATGGTGGTGTTCTGCGGGACGAACCTGGCCGCGGTGAAGAACTTCGGCGAGTTCGAGTTCTGGTTCGCCGCGCTCAAGGTCGGCGCGATCTCGCTGTTCCTGGTGCTGGGCGTGCTGGCGATCTGCGGCGTCCTGCCGGGCACCGACTCCCCCGGCGGCTCCCACCTGGGCGACTTCCTGCCGAACGGCGGCAACGGCCTGATCATCGGCCTGCTCGCCTCGGTGTTCGCCTACGGCGGCCTGGAGACGGTCACCATCGCGGCGGCCGAGTCGGAGAACCCGGTCAAGGGCGTGGCGAGCGCCGTACGGACGGCGATGTGGCGCATCGCGCTGTTCTACATCGGCTCGATGGCGGTCATCGTGACCCTGGTCCCGTGGGACTCCCCCGAGGTCGTCGAGAAGGGCCCGTACGTCGCCGCCCTCGACGAGCTGGGCATCCCGGGCGCGGGTCAGCTCATGAACGTCGTGGTCCTGGTGGCCCTGCTCAGCGCGATGAACGCCAACATCTACGGCGCCTCCCGCATCGGCTACTCGCTGGTCGAGCGCGGCCAGGGCCCGAAGGTGCTGGGCCGGGTGTCGGGCGGGGTCCCGCGGATCGCGGTGCTGGTCTCCTCCCTCTTCGGCTTCGGCTGCGTCCTGCTCAGCTACTGGCGGCCGGACGACGTCTTCTCCTGGCTGCTGAACATGATCGGCGCGGTCATCCTGGTCGTCTGGATCTTCATCGCCGCCTCCCAGCTGCGGCTGCGCCGCCGCCTGGAGCGGGAGGCGCCCGACAAGCTGGTCGTGCGCATGTGGGGCTTCCCGTGGCTGACCTGGGTGGCGCTGGCGGCCATGGCCGCGGTGTTCGTGCTGATGGCCCGTGAGCCGGACACCCGGGTCCAGCTGTACTCGACGGGCGGGATGACGCTCGCCCTCGCCGCCGTCGGCTACGCCCGGCAGCGGCGGGCGGCCGCCCGCGGCTAGCCCCGGCGCCCGGTTCCTCCCGAGGGCCCCCGCACACACGCGTGCGGGGGCCCTTTCGCGTGCACCGGCACGCCCCTCCACTCCTCCGCAGACTCTTGCTGCTAGCGTGCACTTGCAAGCCTTTTGCAATAAGAGGTCGGAGGGGATCCGCCATGTCCGTCTACACGCTTCCTGAACTGCCGTACGACTACTCGGCGCTGGCTCCCGTGATCAGCCCCGAGATCATCGAGCTGCACCACGACAAGCACCACGCCGCGTACGTCAAGGGCGCCAACGACACGCTGGAGCAGCTCGCCGAGGCGCGGGACAAGGAGACGTGGGGCTCGATCAACGGCCTGGAGAAGAACCTGGCCTTCCACCTCTCCGGCCACATCCTGCACTCGATCTACTGGCACAACATGACCGGCGACGGTGGCGGCGAGCCCCTGGACAAGGACGGCGTGGGCGAACTGGCCGACGCGATCGCCGAGTCCTTCGGCTCCTTCGCGGGCTTCAAGGCCCAGCTCACCAAGGCCGCCGCGACCACCCAGGGCTCGGGCTGGGGCGTGCTGGCCTACGAGCCGCTGAGCGGCCGGCTGATCGTCGAGCAGATCTACGACCACCAGGGCAACGTCGGCCAGGGATCCACCCCGATCCTGGTCTTCGACGCCTGGGAGCACGCCTTCTACCTGCAGTACAGGAACCAGAAGGTCGACTTCATCGACGCCATGTGGGCCGTCGTCAACTGGCAGGACGTGGCCAAGCGCTACGAGGCCGCCAAGTCCCGCACCAACACGCTGCTGCTGGCGCCCTGAGAGCCGGCCCCCGAGCGTCCTGCCTCGTGATCGTCTTCTCAACCTTCACCGGGCGGGCGGAATGAGGGAAGCCCCCGCGAGGACGTGACTCGCGGGGGCTTCCTGTGCGCGGGGGCCTACAGGTTGCTGAAGTCCGGGCCCTTGGTGCGGGTCCGCTTGATCTCGTAGAAGCCCGGCACGGACGCCACGGCGAGGGTGCCGTCCCAGAGCTTGGCGGCGTCCTCGCCCTTGGGGGCGGGGGTGACGACCGGGCCGAAGAAGGCGAGCTGCTCGCCGTCGGCGCCGGGCACGGCGATGACCGGGGTGCCGACCTCCTGGCCGACCTTGTCGATGCCCTCCTTGTGGGAGGCGCGCAGCTGGGGCTCGTAGGGGGTGTCGTCCCAGTGGTCCATGAGGGACTCGGGCAGGCCGACGTCCTTCAGGGCGGCGGCGACCGTGTCCCGGCCGGGGCCCTCGTCCTGGTTGTGGATGCGGGTGCCGAGCGCCGTGTAGAGGTCGCCGAGCACCTCGCGGCCGTGCTCCTCCTGGGCCGCGATGACGACGCGGACCGGGCCCCAGGCCTTGACCTCCAGCATCTCGCGGTACTCCGCGGGCAGCTCGTCGAGCTTGTCCTCGTTGAGCACGGCCAGGCTCATCAGGTGCCAGCGGACCTCGATGTCCCTGACCTTCTCCACCTCCAGGACCCAGCGGGAGGTCATCCAGGCCCAGGGGCACAGCGGGTCGAACCAGAAGTCGACAGGCGTCTTCTCGGACATGTCTCTCCTCATGAGGCGGCGCGAAGGTGTTTCTCGGGGCAACCGGCCGGTCGGCCCGCCCATTCCCCGCTGCCGTGCGACAGGGGCGCATGGCAGGATCGGTGCTGTCCGCATACTGAACACCACGGAACACCAGTCGTATACCGAACACCATCCGAGGAGTGCCGCCCGTGCCCGGTGAGAATCTGTCCCGCGACGAGGCCCGGGAGCGGGCGGCCCTGCTGTCCGTCGACGGGTACGAGGTGTCCCTCGACGTGCGCTCGGCCGTCGGCGACGCGCAGGGCGAGGGGCCGCGCACGTTCCGGTCCGTCACCACGATCCGCTTCCGCTGCAACGAGCCCGGCACGAGCAGCTTCGCCGACCTGATCGCACCGAGCGTCACCGCCGTCTCCCTGAACGGCCGCGACCTCGACCCGAGCGAGGTCTTCGACGGCTCCCGGATCGCCCTGGAGGACCTGGCCGCCGACAACGAGCTGGTGGTCGACGCCCGGTGCGCCTACTCCCGCACCGGCGAGGGACTGCACCGCTTCGTCGACCCCGAGGACGGCGAGGTGTACCTCTACACCCAGTACGAGCCGGCCGACTCGCGCCGGGTCTTCGCCAACTTCGAGCAGCCGGACCTCAAGGCGCCCTTCCGCTTCGAGGTGCGCGCGCCCGAGGAGTGGACGGTGTGGTCCAACGGCGCGGGCGAGCGCGCCGACGGCGTGTGGCGGTTCGCGGAGACGAAGCCGATCTCGACGTACATCACCTGTGTCGTGGCCGGTCCGTACCACTACGTGACGGACTCCTACGAGCGGACCTTCGAGGACGGCACCCGGCTGGAGATCCCGCTCGGCGCCCTGTGCCGCAAGGGACTCGCCCCGCACTTCGACGCCGACGACGTCTTCCTGATCACCAAGCAGGGCCTGGACTTCTTCCACGACCACTTCGACTACCCCTACCCCTTCGGGAAGTACGACCAGGCGTTCGTGCCCGAGTACAACCTCGGCGCGATGGAGAACCCGGGGATGGTGACCTTCCGGGAGGAGTACATCTTCCGCGGGAAGGTGACGCGGGCGTCGTACGAGGGCCGCGCCAACACGATCCTGCACGAGATGGCGCACATGTGGTTCGGCGACCTGGTCACCATGGAGTGGTGGGACGACCTGTGGCTGAAGGAGTCCTTCGCCGACTTCATGGGCGCGTTCGCGAACGTCGGCGCCACCCGCTTCAAGGACGCCTGGATCACCTTCGCCAACCGCCGCAAGGCCTGGGCCTACCGCGCCGACCAGCTCCCCTCCACCCACCCGATCACGGCCGACATCCGCGACCTGGAGGACGCCAAGCTCAACTTCGACGGCATCACCTACGCCAAGGGCGCCTCGGCGCTGAAGCAGCTGGTGGCGTACGTCGGGCAGGACGCGTTCCTGGAGGGCGCGCGGCGCTACTTCAAGCGGCACGCGTACGGCAACACCCGGCTGGGTGATCTGCTGTCGGTCCTGGAGGAGACCAGCGGGCGGGACATGGCGGCCTGGTCGCGCTCCTGGCTGCAGACGGCGGGCGTCAACTCGCTGACGCCGCAGGTGCTGCTGAGCGCGGCCGGCACGGTCGACGAGCTGGCGGTCGTGCAGGAGGCCGCGGAATCGCACCCCGAACTGCGCCCGCACCGCGTCGCGGTGGGCCTGTACCGGCGTACGGCCCAGGGCGCGCTGGAGCGGTACGCGCGCGCCGAGGTGGACGTCGAGGGGCCGCGCACGGTGGTCGCGGAGCTGGCCGGTGCCGAGGCGCCGGAGCTGGTCCTGGTCAACGACGACGACCTCACGTACTGCAAGACGCGCTTCGACGACACCTCGCTGGCGACGCTGCGCGAGCACCTGGGCGCCCTGACCGACCCGCTGGCCCGTGCCCTGTGCTGGTCGGCGCTGTGGAACATGACGCGGGACGCGCTGCTGCCGGCCCGGGACTTCGCGGCGCTGGTGCTGCGGTTCGCGGGGCGCGAGTCCGACATCGGCGTCCTGCAGATGCTGCACGCCTGGACCGGCTCGGCGCTGGTGCACTACGCGGCGCCCGACTGGCGGGAGACCGGCGGGCGGCTGCTCGCCGAGGGTGCGCTGCGCGAGCTGCGGGACGCCGCGCCGGGCAGTGAGCAACAGCTGGCGTGGGCGCGGTTCTTCGCGTCGGTGGCGTCCGAGGAGGCGGACCTGGCGCTGCTCCGGGGGCTGCTGGAGGGCACGGAGAAGATCGACGGCCTGGACGTGGACCAGGAGCTGCGCTGGGTCTTCCTCGCCCCGCTCGCGGCCCACGGCGCGGCCGACGAGGACGTCCTGGCCGCCGAACTGGCCCGCGACGACACGGCCTCCGGCAAGCGGCACCAGGTGCGCTGCCTGGCCTCGCGGCCGTCGGAGGTGGTGAAGGCGCAGGCGTGGGCGCAGGTCGTCGAGTCGGACAAGCTGTCCAACGCCCTGGTGGAGGCGACCATCGCCGGGTTCGCGCAGCCCTCGCAGCGGGAGCTGCTCGCGCCGTACGCCGAGAAGTACTTCGCGGCGATCGAGCGGGTGTGGGCCGAGCGGTCCATCCAGATCGGGATGGACGTGGTCCGGGGCCTGTTCCCGTCGCTGCGGGACTCCCAGGACACGCTGGACGCGACCGACGCGTGGCTGTCGGCGCACGAGGGGGCGGCGCCGGCGCTGCGGCGGCTGGTGCTGGAGGCTCGGGACGATCTGGCGCGGGCCTTGCGGGCGCAGGCTTGTGACGGGGCCTTTGGCGCTCGGTGAGTTGGCGGGCTCGGTTGTTCGTCGGGTGCGGGTGCGTTGTGCTGGTCGCGCAGTTCCCCGCGCCCCTTTGGGGCGCATGCCCGCCCGGCGATGAATGAGCAGCCTAGCTTTGGCCAATGAATTGGCGTTCCGTCATCGTTACAAAATGCGTGCGCTGTCGGCCGTAACCCCTGGTCCCACCCTTTCGGACCAGGGGTTTCGGCATCCGAACAGGCGTCCTTTAGTTCGGGCTTGTCCCGGTTCGGCGATGGGCGTGTAACAGGGGTTAAGGGGCGGATCGGGCGCGGGAAATTGCCGGTCATGACGCACAACACCCCGCTCCCGCCCCGCCCCCGCCCGCTCCACGAACTGGCCGTCGGCCGACGCCGGCTGATGACGGCCGCCCAGTTGCGGGCGCACGGCGTCTCCGCCGCGGAGACCAACGAGCAGTGCCGGCCCGGCGGCCCCTGGCAGCAACTCCTCCCGAACGTCGTGCTGCTGCACCCGGGCCCGCCGACCGGCGACGAGCGCCTGCACGCGGTGCTGCTCTACGCGGCGCGGGACCGCACCGCCGCCGGCTCGGCATCCGGCGTGACCGCCTCCGTGCCGGTCCAGCCGGGCGGGGAGCAGCCGCCCGTGCCGGCCTACGCGGAGGCGATGATCACCGGCCTGGCCGCGCTGACGCTGCACGGCTTCTCCGCCGCGCCGCCGCTGTCGTCCCTGGACCTCATCGACGTCCTGGTCCCGCGGCTGCGCCGGCTGCGCACGACCGGCTGTGCGCGCGTCGTCCGCACGGCCGCGCTGCCGACCGCCGTGGAGCTGACCGGGGTCCCGGTGGCACCGGTGGCGCGGGCCCTGGCGGACGCGGTCGCGGAGCTGACCGACCCGGGCACGGTCCGCCGGCTGCTGACGGAGGCGGTGCGCGGCGGGCACTGCGAACCGGCCGCGGTGGTACGGGAGCTGAACCGGGCCCGGCTGCTGAGCCGCCCGCACGTGGTGGACGCCGTGGACTCGCTGGTCGCCGAGGGGCGGGCGCTGGCCGAGCAGCGGCTGTACCGGATGGTGCGCGAGCACGCCCTGCCCGAGCCGGTGTGGAACGTCGACCTGCGCCTGCCCGGCGGCCCTCACCTGGGCGGCGTGGACGCCTTCTGGCCGGAGCACGCGGTGGCGCTGGAGCTGGACACCCGGGCGCACCGGCAGCACGAGGACGACGCCGCCTGGGCGGAGCACGCCCGCAAGCGCGAGCACCTGGAGCGGCTGGGGATCACGGTCGTGCACCTCACCCCGCGCAAGCTGCGGGACTGCCCGGAGCACCAGGCGGCCGTCGTGCGTACGGCGCTGATGGCGGCCGGGGACCGGGAGCCCGCGGCGTACGTCGTGGTGCTGCCCCGTTAGGCCCGGGTCACCCGGCGCAGAACTCGGCCTCGATCACCGCCTCGCCGTCGCCGGACCAGTCGCCGTTGAAGTTGAGGGCGAGCGCATGCCGGCCGTCCCTGGTCGTCACCGCCTCCGAGGAGGAGCCGTGGATGGCACCGGCGTGCCCCCAGACCGTCACCCCGCAGTCGAGTTGCCGCTTGATCAGGCCGAGTCCGTAGTCGGCGCCCTCCCGGGCGGGGACCGTGGTGGTCATCTCGGCCAGCTGCTCGGCGGGCAGCAGCCCGCCGCGGAACAGGGCGGTGTAGAAGCGGTTCAGATCGGCCGAGCTGGAGACCGCCTCGCCCGACGCGCCGGCCATGGACGGGTTGAGCCGCGTGACGTCGTACGTCGGGCCGGTCGCCGTGAGCGCCAGCTTGGAGTAGGCCCGGCTGCTGGGCCGGGGCAGGCCGGTGCGGGTGCCCGGGAAGGAGGTGGCGCGCAGCCCGAGCGGCTCGATGATCCGGCGGCGCACCTCCTCGCCGTAGGGGCGGCCGGTGGCCTCCTCGATCACCAGGCCCGCCAGGACGTAGTTGGTGTTGGAGTAGTTCCAGGAGGTGCCGGGGGTGAAGTCCGGCTCGTGGGCCATGGCGATCGCGACCAGCTCGCGCGGTGTCACCGTCTCGTAGCGGTGCGCGAAGAAGCCGTCCTTGAGGAAGTGGTCGCGGGCGAATCCCTCGTCGGACGTGTAGTCGTAGACGCCGCTGGTGTGATTGAGGAGCCGGCGCAGGGTGATCCGGCCGCCGTCGTGGCCGTGGCCCGCGACCAGGCCCGGCAGCCACCGGTCCACCGTGTCGTCGAGCGAGAGCCGGCCCTCGGCCTCCAGCTGGAGCAGCACGGTGGCGACGAAGGTCTTGGTGATGCTGCCGACCCGGTAGCGGTCCCGCTCGGAGCGCGGCTCGCCGGTGCGCAGATCGCCCACTCCGGCGGCCTGGGACCAGGTGCCGCGGCCGTCGCGGGCGGTCGCCGTGACGCCGGGCACCCCGTCCTCGACGGCGGCCCGGAGGGCCCGGCGGGTCGCGTCGTGGCCGCCGGTGGCGGCGGGCGCGGCCACCGCGGGGCCCGCGACGGCCGCCGACAGGGCCAGGACGGTGGCCGCGAGCAGGGCGGTCCGTACGCGTGCGGTCATGTCTTCCCCCATTTCTCGGTACTGCTCGGTCCCGGGAGAGACCGCACCGACCGCATGAGGGTTGCCGTGGTTTACGAGAGTTGAACAGGATGAGGCCTCTTTTCACCCGTGTCGGTGCGGTACGGGCCACGGGATTGTCACGGGCCGTCCCAAGTGTCCCCGATGGCGTATGGCGGAATCACGCCATGCCTTCTTCCCGCCCCGGACAACTCTCCCCAATCAGTGATCCCTTGAGTAAAGCTGAGCGGTCGTCCGGGATCGGATTCCGGACTGTCCCGGCCAGGGCCGGTCGGCCTTGGTCGTGCCGCTCGTTCCTTCACCCCAAGGGATGCCGATGACCCACAGCCCCCAGCGCGAACCGATACCGGGCGCGAGACGCAGGGCCCGCCTGGCCGTCGCCACGGGCCTCGTCGCCGCACTCGCCGCGGTCGGACCCGTGCCCGTGGCCCTCGCCGCCGACGGCCCGGCGACGACCGCCCCTGTCGACACCTCCGTCAAGTCCGCGCACGACAAGCTCGGTTCGCACGACGCCGACCTGCTCGCCGAGGCGAAGGCCGACGGCCGAAAGAACGTCACGATGATGGTGGCCACCGCGCCGGGCCGGACCGAGCAGGTGGCGAAGGAGCTGGACGCGGTCGCCGGCGGCACCGTCGGACGCACCTACGACGAGCTGGGCTACGTACGCGCCACCGTGCCCACCGCCAAGGCGGACTCGGCCATCGCCGCCGCCGCGAAGCTCTCCTCCGTGAACGGCATCGACCTGCGCGACGAGATCCCGCTGGACGACCCGACGCCCGGCGCGGACACGGCCGAGGGCGCCGCGCACCAGGGCCGTTCCTACCCGGCGCCGAACCGCTGGACCCCGGCCGAGAACCCCTACAACCCGTCCTTCGAGACGGGCGCCGTCGACTTCGTGAAGAAGAACCCGAAGTCGGACGGCCGCGGCGTCACCATCGGCATCCTCGACTCGGGCGTCGACCTCGGCCACCCGGCGCTGCAGAGGACCACCACCGGCGAGCGCAAGATCGTCGACTGGGTCACCGCGACCGACCCGGTCGTCGACGGCGACCGCACCTGGCGCCCGATGACCACCTCCGTCACCGGGCCCGCCTTCACCTACGGCGGGCAGACCTGGACGGCGCCCGCGGGCTCGTACCGGGTCAGCACCTTCCTGGAGTCGTACACCACCGGCGGTGACGCCGCGGGCGACGCCAACCGGGACGGCGACACCACCGACTCCTGGGGCGTCCTGTACGACCCGAAGGCCGGCACGGTCCGCGTCGACCTGGACAACGACCACGACTTCTCCGACGACACCCCGATGAAGCCCTACAAGGACGGCTTCCAGGTCGGGTACTTCGGCACCGACGACCCGAAGACGGACGTGGCCGAGCGCCAGCCCTTCGTGGTCGAGATCCGCAAGGACGTCGTCGGCTCCGCCGGCACCAAGACCGACTTCGTCAACATCGGCGTCATCGAGTCCGAGCACGGCACGCACGTCGCCGGACTCGCCGCCGCCAACGGGCTGTTCGGCGGCCGGATGGACGGCGCCGCGCCCGGCGCGAAGATCGTCTCCTCCCGGGCCTGCACCTGGAGCGGCGGCTGCACCAACGTCGCGCTCACCGAGGGCATGATCGACCTCGTCGTCAACCGCGGCGTCGACATCGTCAACATGTCGATCGGCGGCCTGCCCGCCCTCAACGACGGCAACAACGCCCGCGCCGAGCTGTACACCCGCCTCATCGACACCTACGGCGTGCAGCTGGTCATCTCCGCGGGCAACTCGGGACCCGGCGCCAACACCATCGGCGACCCCGGCCTCGCCGACAAGGTGATCTCGGTCGGCGCCTCCATCTCCCGCGAGACCTGGGCCGCCAACTACGGCTCCGCGGTGCGGACCGAGTACGCGATGATGCCGTTCTCCTCGCGCGGACCGCGTGAGGACGGCGGCTTCACGCCGACGCTGACCGCGCCCGGCGCCGCGGTCAACTCCATCCAGACCTGGATGCCCGGCGCCCCGGTCCCCGAGGCGGGCTACGACCTGCCCGCCGGCTACGGCATGCTCCAGGGCACCTCGATGGCGTCCCCGCAGGCCGCCGGAGCCTCGGCGCTGCTCCTGTCGGCGGCCAAGCAGGCCCGCGTCGACCTCACCCCGGCGAAGCTGCGCACGGCGCTGACCTCCACGGCCGACCACATCAAGGGCGTGCAGGCGTACGAGGAGGGCGCGGGCCTGATCGACATCCCCGGCGCCTGGAAGTCGATCCGGCGCGGCGCCACCGCCCACGAGTACACGGTCAAGGCGCCGGTCGACACCGCGATCGACGAGTCCCTGGCGACCCCGGGCTACGGCACCGGCCTCTACGACCGCGAGGGCGGCCTGAAGGCCGGGCAGAAGAAGACGTACGCGATCACGCTCACGCGTACCTCGGGACCGGACCGGGCGATCCGGCACGAGCTGGAGTTCGAGAACAACGCGGGGCACACCTTCCGCGTCGTGGGCCGGGACGAGGTGCGGCTGCCGCTGAACGAGCCGGTCACCGTCGAGGTCGAGGCCCGGCCCGGCTCCGCCGGTCTCAAGAGCGCGATCCTGGAGGTCGACGACCCGCGCACCGAAGGTGTCGACCAGCAGGTCCTGACCACGGTCGTCGTCTCCGCACCGCTGAAGTACGACTTCTCCGCGAAGGGCTCGGTGCAGCGCAACGCCACCAAGTCCTACTTCGTGACCGTCCCCGAGGGCGCGAAGGCGCTGGAGGTGGCGATCGGCGGGCTCAAGGGTGAGAGCCAGACCCGGTTCGTCTCCCTCCACCCGTACGGCGTCCCGGTGGACAACACCTCCACGCCGTACTGCTACAACAACTACCTCGACGGCAACGGCTGCCGCCCCGACGTGCGCGCGTACGCCGACCCGCAGCCCGGCGTCTGGGAGGTCGAGGTCGAGGCCCGGCGGACCTCGCCGCTCCTGGACAACCCCTACGAGCTGGACGTCACCGTGCTCGGCGCGGACTTCGCCCCGGAGGTCGTCACGGTGCCCGAGGCCGAGGCCGGCACCCCGGCCGACGCCTCCTGGACGGTGACCAACCGGTACGCCCCGCTCGACGGCAAGCTGGTCGGCGGCCCGCTCGGCTCCTCCGAGACGTCCCGCCCGACCATCGAGCAGGGCGACACGGCCACCTCCACGGTCGAGGTGCCCGAGGGCGCCGAGTCGCTGGACGTCGCCATCGGGGGCGTCTCCGACGCGGCCGCCGACCTGGACCTGACGGTCTACGACGAGAACGGCGCCGTCGTCGCCCAGTCCGCCGACGGCGACTCGGAGGAGTCGGTCTCCCTCGCCGAGCCGGCCGCCGGTACGTACACCGTCGAGGTCGCGGGCTACTCGGTGCCCTCGGGCAGCACGGAGTACGACTACCGGGACGTGTACTTCGCCGACACCCTCGGCTCGGTCACGGTGGACGGCTCGGCGCCGGTGAAGCTCGGCACGGGCGACTCGGTGACGGTCTCCGGCAGCGTCACGGCCCTGGCCGCCGCGCCCGAGGGCCGCGAGTTCTTCGGCCGGGTCCAGCTGGTCAACGCCCACGGCACGGTCGCGGGCCTCGGCAGCGTGCGGATCGGGAAGGTCGTGCCGTAGTCCGGTGCGGTACGGGGAGGGGCGGGCGTGCCGGCTGGGGCGCCCGCCCCTTTCGTGTGCTCCTCGGTGTGCTTCTCGGCGTGGTCAGTCGCAGGCGAGGGTGCGGGACTCGGGGAGGGAGGCGGTGACCCGGGAGCGGGCGGTGGCGATGTTCCGGTCGCCGGTGATCACCGTGTCCGCGGTGGGCCGGTCCCGGAGGACACCGGCGAGGACCCGGTCGCCGGGGCGGAGGGTGGCCAGCGCGTCGTCCAGGACGAACGTCGCCGGCCCGGTGCTCCCCTCGGGTGCGTAGGCGTGCGCCACGCGGAGCGTGACCCGGTGCTGTCGCGTCCCCGGTACGGCTTCGACGCCGGTCACCGTGCCCTCGGCGACCAGACGTGCGCAGGCGAGGTAGCGGGGGGTGCCGAAGACGACGGCGGCCTCCCGGCTCGCGGACGGGCTGTCCGGCCGCGCCGCGGACTTGTCGGCCGCGCTGCCGCTCGCCGCGTCCTCGGAGGCACCACTGCCGCTCTGCACGACCAACCAGCCCAGGCCGGTGACGACGACCCCCGCGCAGGCCGCCGCGAGGACGCCCAGGGCGAGACGGAAGGGACGGCGGCGCGGTGCCGGGGCCCGCGCCGGTTGCCGCGGCACTGTCGTGCGCTCCTGCGGAACGGCGTCGCCCAGGGCGTCGCCGAGCAGGTGCAGCTGCTCCCGCAGCAGCGCCACGTCGGCCGTCGCCGACCGGTACGCGCCGCGGGCGTCCGCCCCCGCGTCGGGCGGCAGCGGCTCGCCCGTGATCGCGGCCGTCAGCGCGTCGTACCCACCGGGGTGCTCTTCGGCGGCCATCTCACACCACCTCGTCCTCGTGCAGGCGGGCGCGCAGGGCCCGTACCGCCGTGTGCAGCCTGCTCTTGACCGTGCCCTCGGGGATGCCCAGCTCCTCGGCGATGCCGCGCACCGGCAGGTCGGCGTAGAAGCGCAGGACGAGGACCTGGCGCTGGGCGTCCGGCAGCTCGTCCAGGCCCTGCGCGACGGCGAGGGACAGGACGCTGCTGTCCTCGTCGCCGGGGTGCTCCGTCTGGCGCAACGCGGCCAGGCGTTCCCCGAGCCGGTCCTGGCGGCGCCTGGCCCGGTGCCAGTCCATGGCCAGGTTGGAGGCGACGACCGCCGCCCAGGCGGACACGTCGCGCGGTGCCTCGCGGCCACTGGCCGTCCGCTCCAGCAGCCGCAGACGGACCTGCTGCACCCCGTCCGGCAGGTCCGTCTGCGGCACCCCGCCCAGCGCGAGCACCGCCCGCACCCGGCGTTCCTGTGCCGCGTCCAGGGGGTCGTCGCGTACGTCGTCCCCCTGGCCGCGGCGGGCCTTCCTGCGCAGCAAAAGCCACCCCTCCCCCGGCCACGTTTCCCCTAGGACGCGCGAGGCGCCCGAAACGTTCGCCCGCGCGGCCGCCTTCCGGCGCGAGGCGTACGTCACATCGTCGTGTGGGCCGGGAAGGGATGGGCAGGGGCGGAACAGCACAGCTTGCGGCGCGGGGGCGGGGCGACGGAATTTCTGCAGCTCAGCCGGGGTTCGTGCGCAAGGACCACACCCACCGTCCGAGTCGCCGCGTCCCGGGGTGCGGGCACACCGCGCAAAGGATTGGACAGGCGGGCCGGGCTTCGCCCCATGATGGAAAAGTCTCGGCCGAGCAAAGCGCGCGTGAAGACACGCGCACGAACGGAGAAGGAGTCACCGTGAGGGTCGGAATCGTCGGAGCCACCGGTCAGGTGGGCACGGTCATGCGCAGGATCCTCACGGAGCGCGACTTCCCCGTCACCGAGCTGCGCCTGTTCGCCTCCGCGCGCAGCGCCGGCAAGGAGCTGGACGGGGTGACGGTGGAGGACGCGGCCACCGCCGACTACTCCGGGCTGGACATCGTGCTGTTCTCCGCGGGCGGCGCCACCTCCAAGGCGCTGGCCGAAAAGGTCGCCTCGCAGGGCCCCGTCGTGATCGACAACTCCTCCGCCTGGCGCCGCGACCCCGAGGTGCCCCTGGTGGTCTCCGAGGTGAACCCGCACGCGATCGCCGACCGCCCCAAGGGCATCATCGCCAACCCGAACTGCACCACGATGGCCGCGATGCCGGTGCTGCGTCCGCTGCACGCGGAGGCGGGTCTGGAAGCCCTCGTCGTCGCCACCTACCAGGCGGTGTCGGGTTCCGGCCTGGCCGGCGTGGACGAGCTGTTCGAGCAGATCCAGAAGGTGGGCGCGGACGCCCCCAAGCTGACCCACGACGGTTCGGCCGCCGAGTTCCCGAAGCCGGAGAAGTACGTGGCGCCGATCGCGTACAACGTGCTGCCGCTGGCCGGGTCCATCGTCGACGACGGTCTGCACGAGACGGACGAGGAGCAGAAGCTCCGCAACGAGTCCCGCAAGATCCTGGAGATCCCGGAGCTGAAGGTGTCAGGCACCTGCGTGCGCGTGCCCGTCTTCAGCGGCCACTCCCTTCAGATCAACGCCCGTTTCGCCCGCCCGATCAGCGTGGAGCGCGCCAAGGAGCTGCTGGCCGGCGCCCCCGGTGTGGCGCTCACCGAGGTGCCGACCCCGCTGGAGGCGGCCGGCCAGGACCCGTCGTACGTGGGCCGTATCCGCCGGGACGAGACCGTGGACAACGGCCTCGCCCTGTTCGTCTCCAACGACAACCTGCGCAAGGGCGCGGCCCTGAACGCGGTGCAGATCGCCGAGCTGGTGGCGGCGGAGCTGAAGGGCTGACGACCTGGGCCGGCCATGAGCTAGCCCCGCCTCACCTCGTAGAGGAAGCAGCCGTACTCGACGGCCC
The DNA here is from genome assembly GCF_055575415.1 of Streptomyces sp. NPDC034099. Taxonomy (NCBI): domain Bacteria; kingdom Bacillati; phylum Actinomycetota; class Actinomycetes; order Kitasatosporales; family Streptomycetaceae; genus Streptomyces; species Streptomyces sp. NPDC034099. Next base: position 455,906 of record NZ_JBVISR010000002.1, read on the forward strand.
GGACGTGGACGAGCGCCACGGCCGGGTCGTCGAACGCTTCCCGGAGGGCGTACCCGAAGGCGCCGGGGTCCCCGATCAGCCGCCCGCCCAGGATGTGTCCGTCGGCGGAGTAGCGGCGCAGGGTGCGGTGCGAGTTGGTGAAGGGGAGGCCTTCCGTCTCCGGTCCCGCGCACTCCTCGGCGTGGACGAAGACGGGACCCTGCTCGTCGTACGGGCCCGGGTCGGCGCCCGTCTCCGCCGCCCAGCGGCGCAGCGGGGCGTAGGAGACGAGCGCGATCCGCTCGCCCGCGCGACTGTGGCGCAGGCAGCAGCGCAGGGGTGCGCCGCCCTCGTCGTCGGTGAAGGGTGCGGGGACGCGGCCCGCGTCGTCGGTGGCGCGCAGTTCCTCGAGGGTGGCCGGGGGGACGGGATGTGCGATGCAGCCGTTCATGGGGTCCAGGCTCGCGCGCGCGGGACCCGCGCACCGGCGGGAAACGGACATCGCGTTGGGCGCGGGTCACGTGGAAGGATGGCGCAACCCACACATAACGAGGAGATGACCGCGTGCCTGGCACAAACCTGACTCGCGAAGAGGCGCGGCAGCGGGCGACGCTGCTGACCGTTGACTCGTACGAGATCGATCTCGACCTCACCGGCGCGCAGGAGGGCGGCACCTACCGGTCCGTGACCACGGTGCGCTTCGACGTCGCCGAGGGCGGCGGCGAGTCCTTCATCGACCTGGTCGCGCCGACGGTCCACGAGGTGACGCTGAACGGCGACGCCCTCGATGCCGCCGAGGTGTTCCAGGACTCCCGCATCGCCCTGCCGGGCCTGCTGCCGGGCCGCAACATCCTGCGTGTGGCCGCGGACTGCGCGTACACCAACACCGGCGAGGGCCTGCACCGGTTCGTCGACCCGGTGGACGAACAGGCGTACCTGTACACGCAGTTCGAGGTGCCGGACGCGCGCCGCGTCTTCGCGAGCTTCGAGCAGCCGGACCTGAAGGCGACGTTCCAGTTCACCGTGAAGGCCCCCGAGGGCTGGACGGTCATCTCCAACTCGCCGACGCCCGAGCCGAAGGACAACGTCTGGGAGTTCGAGCCGACCCCGCGCATCTCGTCGTACATCACGGCGCTGATCGTCGGCCCGTACCACTCGGTGCACAGCGTGTACGAGAAGGACGGCCAGTCCGTGCCGCTCGGCATCTACTGCCGTCCCTCGCTGGCCGAGCACCTCGACGCGGACGCGATCTTCGAGGTGACCCGGCAGGGCTTCGACTGGTTCCAGGAGAAGTTCGACTACCCGTACCCCTTCAAGAAGTACGACCAGCTCTTCGTGCCCGAGTTCAACGCGGGCGCGATGGAGAACGCGGGCGCGGTGACCATCCGCGACCAGTACGTGTTCCGCTCGAAGGTGACGGACGCCGCGTACGAGGTGCGGGCGGCGACGATCCTGCACGAGCTGGCGCACATGTGGTTCGGCGACCTGGTCACCATGGAGTGGTGGAACGACCTGTGGCTGAACGAGTCGTTCGCCACCTACGCCGAGGCCGCCTGCCAGGCCGCGGCGCCGGGGTCGAAGTGGCCGCACTCGTGGACGACGTTCGCCAACCAGATGAAGACCTGGGCGTACCGGCAGGACCAGCTGCCGTCCACGCACCCGATCATGGCGGACATCAGCGACCTGGACGACGTGCTCGTCAACTTCGACGGCATCACGTACGCCAAGGGCGCCAGCGTGCTCAAGCAGCTCGTGGCGTACGTCGGTGAAGAGGCGTTCTTCAAGGGCGTGCAGGCGTACTTCAAGCGGCACGCGTTCGGCAACACCCGCCTGTCGGACCTGCTGGGCGCGCTGGAGGAGACCTCGGGCCGCGACCTGAAGACCTGGTCGAAGGCGTGGCTGGAGACGGCCGGCATCAACGTCCTGCGCCCGGAGATCGAGACGGACGCGGAGGGTGTCATCACCTCCTTCGCCGTCCGCCAGGAGGCCCCGGCGCTGCCCGCCGGCGCCAAGGGCGAGCCCACGTTGCGCCCGCACCGCATCGCGATCGGCGCCTACGACCTCGACGGCGACGGCAAGCTGGTGCGCGGGGAGCGCGTCGAGCTGGACGTGGACGGCGAGCTGACGGCCGTACCGCAGCTGGTCGGCAGGGCCCGCCCGGCGGTGCTGCTCCTGAACGACGACGACCTGTCGTACGCGAAGGTCCGCCTGGACGAGCAGTCGCTCGCGGTCGTCACCGAGCACCTCGGCGACTTCACCGAGTCGCTGCCGCGCGCGCTGTGCTGGGCGTCGGCGTGGGACATGACCCGGGACGCGGAGCTGGCGACCCGGGACTACCTGTCGCTGGTGCTGTCCGGCATCGGCAAGGAGTCCGACATCGGTGTCGTGCAGTCGCTGCACCGCCAGGTGAAGCTGGCCATCGACCAGTACGCCGCCCCCACCGCCCGCGAGACGCTGCTCACCCGCTGGACCGAGGCCACGCTGGCCCACCTGCGCGCCGCCGAGGCGGGCAGCGACCACCAGCTGGCGTGGGCGCGGGCGTTCGCGGCGACGGCGCGGACCCCGGAGCAGCTGGACCTGCTCGACGCGCTGCTCGACGGCACGCAGACGATCGAGGGTCTGGCCGTCGACACCGAGCTGCGCTGGGCATTCGTGCAGCGGCTCGCGGCCGTGGGCCGGTTCGGCGGGTCGGAGATCGCCGCCGAGTACGACCGGGACAAGACCGCCGCCGGTGAGCGCCACGCGGCCACCGCGCGGGCCGCCCGGCCGACCGAGGCGGCCAAGGCGGAGGCCTGGGAGTCGGTCGTGGAGTCCAACAAGCTGCCGAACGCCGTCCAGGAGGCGGTCATCGCCGGCTTCGTCCAGACCGACCAGCGCGAGCTGCTGGCGTCGTACACGGAGCGGTACTTCGAGGCGCTGAAGGACGTCTGGGAGTCCCGTTCGCACGAGATGGCCCAGCAGATCGCGGTCGGCCTGTATCCGGCGGTGCAGGTGTCCCAGGAGACCCTGGACCGCACGGACGCCTGGCTGGCCTCCGCCGAGCCGAACGCGGCCCTGCGCCGCCTGGTCTCGGAGTCCCGCTCCGGCATCGAGCGCGCCCTGCGGGCGCAGGCCGCGGACGCGGCGGCGGCCGAGTAGCCGGTCGGTACGTACGAGGGGGCGCCCGTCGCGCATGTCGCGCCGGACGCCCCCTCGCGCGCGCTCGGGCGGCGTTCAGGCGCGCGCGTCCGCCGCCGTCCGCAGGGCCGTGAGGACGGTGGCCACGGCGGGGCCTCTCCGCCCCCCTGCGGACCGCCGTCGGCACGTACGAGGGCACGTCCGGCGGGCATGTCGCGCCGGACGCCCCCTCGCGCCCCCTCGGGCGGCGTTCAGGCGCGCGCGTCCGCCGCCGTCCGCAGGGCCGTGAGGACGGTGGCCACGGCGGGGGCCTCCTCCGCCCCCTTGCGGACCGCCGCGACGACGTGCCGGACGGGGCGGTCCGCGTGCAGTTCGCGCATCGCCACTCCGTCCCGGGGCACGGCCGCCATGCGCGGTACCAGGGCGACGCCCATGCCAGCCTCGACCATGGCGAGGATCGCCGGCCAGCCGGCCGCCGCGTGGCCCTGGTGCGGCCGGAACCCGGCGGCCTCGCAGGCGCCTCGCGTGATGTCGGACCAGGGCCCGCTGCCGCCGAAGATCCACGGTTCGGCGGCGAGGTCGGCCAGCCGCAGCCGCTCCGCGCGGGCCAGCCGATGGTCCCCGGGCAGGGCGACGTCCAGCGGGTCGGCGAGCAGCGGGACGCGGGTGAAGCGCGGGTCGACGACGCTCGGCGCCTGCGCGGCCAGCGACAGCGCGAGGTCCACCTCCCCGGCGGCCAGCAGCTCGTACGCCTCCTGCGCCTCGGCCTCCCGCACCCGCACCGCGATCCCCGGGCGCGTGGCGCGCAGCGCGGTGACGGCCGGTACGACCAGGGCGGGTACGGCGGTGGAGAAGGCGCCGACCCGGACCTCGCCCGCCTCCCCGCGGATGTGGGCCGCCAATTCGGCTTCAGCGCGTTCCAGTTGCTCGAACACCGCCTCGGCGTGCCGCAGCACCAGCCAGGCCGCGTCGGTCAGCCGGACCCTTCTGCCGTGGGCCTGGAGCAGCTCCACCCCGAGCTGTCGGGAGAGGTTCGTCAGCTGCTGGGAGACGGCGGACGGCGTCATGTGCAGCGCCTCGGCCGTAGCGGTCACCGTGCCCCTCTCGCGCAGCGTCCGCAGGATCTGCAGCTTGCGGATGTCCCAGTCGGCCATGGCGGCAACCTACCGGCGGGCCCCCGCGCCGAGGACGACGCCGCCGAGGATCAGCGCCATGCAGCCCGCCTGCGTCCAGCCGGTCGGTTCGGCGAGCAGCGCCCAGGACAGCAGGGCGACACACACCGGCTGGAGGTAGTAGACGACCCCGGCGCGGGACGGGCCGATCAGGGAGATCGCCTTGTTCCAGGCGAAGAAGGCGACGGCGGAGGAGGCGACGCCGACGTAGAGCAGTGGCCAGACGGTGCCCGCCGTCGGCTGGAAGCCGCCCTGCACGGCGAGGCTGACGCCCTGTGCGGGCAGCAGCAGGACCGTGCCGAACAGGAACGTGGTGAACAGGAATCCCGCCCCGTCGAGTCCCGCGGGCCTGCGGCGCAGCAGTGCGCTGTAGGACCCGAAGCAGCAGGCGGCGGCGATCATCCACAGGTCGCCGGCCGAGAAGGACGCCCCGTCCCCTCCGACGAGCAGCAGGACGCCCGCGCAGGCCACGACCAGCCCGGCGATCCGGCGGCCGCCGAGCCGCACGCCGCCCGCCCGTTCGTACAGGGCCATGAGTACCGGGGACGCCGCCATGATCATGCCCATGTTGGCGGCGGGGGTGGTGACGCCGGCCTGGTTGACGAGGGTGTTGTAGACGGTCACGCCGAGCAGGGAGGCGAGGACCACGAAGCCGAGGTGGCGCCGGATCAGGGCGCGCTGCCGCCAGGCCCGCCGGGCGCCGAAGGGGGCGACGACGGCGAGGGCAACCACCCAGCGCCAGAACGCGTGCTGGACGGGCGGCACGCTGTCGCCGAGGGCCCGGGAGGTGACGAAGCTGCCGGACCAGACGAGGGTGGCGAGGACGGCGAGCGCGAGTCCGAGGGCGACGGGCGCCGTCGGGCTCGCCCCGGTGGCCCGTCGGGCGGTGGTCGGGGCGGCGGTGCGGCGGGCGGCTGTGGCCACGAAGGTCCTTTGCTGGTCGGGGGCCTGGCGGGCCTACCGTCGCAGGGCCGGACCCGTCAGGTCCATCGAATCTTTCCGACTGTTCTGTGAAGCAGAACTGAAAGGTGGCGCGCTCACGACGGTCACCCGCGTGCGCGGCGCCCACTGCCCCACGAGGGTCGCCCCGAACGCCAGCGCCATGCCCGCCAGTTGCACCGGCCCGAGCGCCTCGCCGAGCGCCGCCCAGCCGATCACGGCGGCGGTCAGCGGCGAGAGCGGGCCGAGGAAGGTGACCTGGGTGGCGGAGAGCCGGCCGATGCCGCGGAACCAGAGCCAGTACGCCAGTGCCGTGTTGGCCAGCGCCAGGTAGAGGTAGCCGCCGATCGCCGGGCCGTCCAGGGCGGGCGGGGCGCCCTCGACCAGCAGGGCGAGCGGCGCGATGAGCAGGCCGCCCGCGGTCAGCTGCCAGCCGGTGAGCGCGAGCGGGCCGACACCGTCGGGGCGGCCCCAGCGTCCCGCGAGCACGGTGCCGGTGGACATGGCCGCGGTGGAGGCGACGGCCGCCAGCACGCCGAGGGCGTCCAGTCCCCCGGCCGCCTCCAGCACCACCAGGCTGACGCCGAACGCGGCGACGACGCCGGTGAGCACGGACCGGGTGGTGGGCCGCTGCCCGAGCAGCAGGGCCGAGAGCCCGACGACGAGGAGCGGGCCGACCGAGCCGACGACGGCGGCCATCCCGCCCGGCATCCGGTAGGCGGCGAGGAACAGCAGCGGGAAGAAGGCCCCGATGTTCAGCGCGCCCAGCACCGCCGCCTTCGCCCACCAGGCGCCGCGCGGCAGCACCCGGGCGAGGGCGAGCAGCAGCAGACCGGCGGGCAGGGCGCGCATCAGCCCGGTGAACAGGGGCCGGTCGGGCGGCAGGAACTCGGTGGTCACGGCGTAGGTGCTGCCCCAGGAGACGGGGGCGAGGGCGGTGAGCGCGATGACGGCGGTGCGGGCGGTGGCCATGGGGGCACCCTTCGGAGGGCGAGAGAGAAGCTCAGCAGTCAGCAGCTTAGCTCTAGGTAGCTTACTTCTAAGCTAGTTTCCGTCAAGCCACTTTCTTGCGGCCGAGCGGAATCGACTCGATACTCGTCCCATGACTGAACGCCCCGAGCCGCGGTCCGGGCCGCGCAAGGACCCCGTCGACGTGATCATCGACCAGTGGGCGGCGGTGCGGCCCGACCTGGACACGGCCGGCATGGAGGTGTTCGGCCGGGTCTTCCGGCTGGCGCGCGCGATGGGCGACCGGATGGAGCAGGCGTACGCGCGCTTCGGCATCTCGCGCGGCGAGTTCGACGCCCTGGCCACCCTGCGCCGCTCCGGCGAGCCGTACACGCTCTCCCCGCGGCAGCTCTCGGCCACGCTGATGCTCACCACCGGCGGTATGACCGGCCGGCTGGACAAGCTGGAACGGGCGGGGCTGCTGCGCCGCTCCCCCGACCCGCACGACCGCCGGGGGCTGCAGGTCACGCTCACCGAGCGGGGTCTCCAACTGATCGACGAGGCGGTCGGCGCGGGCCTCGACGCCCAGACCGAGGCGCTGGCCTCCCTCGACGCGGAACGGGCCGGTCAGCTGGCCGGCCTGCTGCGGGACCTCCTCGCCGGTACGGAGAAGTAGGCACCGCCCTCCGAAACGCCGAAGGGCGCCGTCCCCGTCCGCGTACGTGCGGTGGGGGCGGCGCCCTCGGTGAAGCGGGGCAGGGAGGTCAGGCCTTCGCGCCGACCTTGGCCTTGGTCTTCGCCTTGGTCCTGGTGCCGGGAGTCGACACCCGGTGGTCCGGGTGGGACCGGTCCAGGACCATGACCAGGCCCGCGATGATCGCGAACAGCGCGAGCGGGGCCAGGACGTAGAGGCCCAGCGTCTCGACGACGCTCAGGCCGGTGCCGGGGTCGTCGCCGTCGTCGCGCGTCAGCGCGAGCGCGGGGGACGACATGAGCAGCATCATCAGCGTCGTACCGGCTGCCAGGGCGCCGGCGCGCAGGGCGTTCTTCTTGTCCACGGTGCAAAGTTAGCGAACGGTCCGGGCGGCCGCGCGCCCGGGGTGCCCGTACGGGGCCCGCGGACGCCCGGCGCGAGCGCCCCGTTCAGCCGTCCCGGTCCCCGTCGCCTTCCCGTACGACGTCGATCAGCGCGTGCAGGCGGGCTGAGGCGGCCAGGTCCTCCAGCGTCACCGGGCGGCCCTCGGCATCGGCGACGGGCAGCCGCCAGTTCGGGTACTGGTCCCAGGTGCCGGGCAGGTTCTGCGGGCGGCGGTCGCCGACGGCGTCCGGGAGCCAGATGCCGACCATGCGGGCGGGGGTGCGCAGCAGGAAGCGGTGCACCGCCTGGATCCCCGCCTCCTCGGCGGGCGTCCCGGAGTCGCCGCCGGTGCCGTGCAGCAGGCCGAGCCGGGCCAGTACGTCGAGCCATTCCGCGGTGTCCGCGGCGGCCTCGGCGCGTTCCTCCTCCAAGGGCCGGGTGAGCAGACCCAGACGGTCACGGAGTCCGACGTGCTCTCCGGTGAGGCGGGCGGCGGTGGACGGCAGGTCGTGGGTGGTGGCGGTGGCCAGGCAGTCGGCGCGCCACCGCTCGGGCGGCAGGGGGCGGCCGTCGCCGGTCCAGTCCCGTTCGAACCACAGCACCGAGGTGCCCAGCACCCCGCGCTCGCGCAGCGCCTCGCGCACACCGGGCTCCACGGTGCCCAGGTCCTCGCCGATGACGACGCCACCGGCCCGGCCCGCCTCCAGGACGAGGACGGCGAGCATGGCCTCGGCGTCGTAGTGGACGTAGGTGCCCTCCGTGGGCGGGTGGCCCTCGGGCACCCACCAGAGCCGGAACAGTCCCATGACGTGGTCGACGCGCAGGGCCCCGGCGTGCCGGAACAGGCCGCGCAGCAGCTCCCGGAAGGGCGCGTACCCGCGGTCGGCCAGGCGGTCCGGACGCCAGGGCGGCAGGCCCCAGTCCTGGCCGCGGGAGTTGAAGGCGTCCGGCGGTGCGCCCACCGACATCCCGGCGGCGAAGTACTCCTGCTGCGCCCAGGAGTCGGCGCCGCGCGGGTGCACGCCGACGGCGAGGTCGTGGACGATCCCGACCGGCATGCCCGCCTCGCGGGCGGTGCGCTGGGCGGCGGTGAGCTGGGTGTCGGCGAGCCAGGTGAGCCGGGAGTGGAAGTCGACCCGGTCCATCAGCTCGCGGCGGGCGCGGTCGGTGTCGGCCGAGCGGGGGTCGCGCAGCCCCTCGGGCCACCGGTGCCAGTCGGAACCGTGGACCTCGGCGAGCGCGCACCAGGTGGCGTGGTCCTCCAGGGCGGCGCCCTGTTCGGCGAGGTAGTCGCAGTAGGCGGCGCGGCGGCCGGGGCCGAGGGGGACCTCGTGGAGCAGTTCGAGGGCGTCGCGCTTCAGCTCCCACACGGCGTCCCGGTCGATGAGGGCGCCCTTGTCCAGGACGCCCTCGCGCAACCGCCCGGCCCGTTCCCGCAGGGTCCGGGCGCGCTCGTGGTCGGTGACGTACGCGAACTCGGGCACGTCCTCGATCCGCAGGTGCACCGGGTCGGGGAAGCGGCGCGAGGACGGCCGGTAGGGGGAGGGGTCGGTGGGGGCGCCGGGCACGGCCGCGTGCAGCGGGTTGACCTGGACGAATCCGGCGCCGAGGGAACGTCCGGCCCAGGCGGCCAGCTCGCCGAGGTCGCCGAGGTCGCCCATGCCCCAGGAGCGGCGGGAGAGGAGGGAGTAGAGCTGGACGAGGAGCCCGTGGGAGCGGGCGGCGGGGGTGGGCAGCCGGGCGGGCGCGACGATCAGGTGGGCCTCGGCGGTGCGGCCGTCGGGCGCGGTGGCGGTCAGCCGGTGCACCCCGTGCGGAAGCCGCCCGGCGCCGTCGTGGCGCTCGCCCTGCTCGGTGTCGACGCGCAGCCGGGTGCCCGCGGGCAGGGCGGAGAGTGCGGCCGGGGTGGCGCCGCCGTCCCAGCGGACGACGGTGGGCGGCAGCAGCCGTTCGCGCAGCTCGCTCTCGCGGGCGGCGAGCGCGGCCCGTACGGCCCCGTGACTGCTCGCGTCCACGCCGAGGGCGGCCAGCGCGAGGGTCACGGCGGTGGCCGAGGCGGGGACGGTGCGGTCCGGGGAGGGGCGGTAGGAGGTGGCGACGCCGTGCAGGGCGGCGAGCCTGGTCAGATCCTCGGGAAGGTCCTCGGCGGGGGGCTCGGCCGACTGGGCTGCGGGCATCTGCTTCCTCTACGGCCTCGTGGATTCCGGGACGGGGACGGCGAAGGAGGGGCCGCCCTGCTCCGGCACGTCGGCCGTGAGTTCGGGCGAGGACTCGCTGGTCAGCGGTACGGCGTCGGCGAACGGCGACTCGCTGGTGAGGGGCTCGGCGTCGGGCAGCGGCGGTTCGCTGGTCAGCGGGGTCTCGGCGCAGCTGCCGGTGGCGCCGAAGACGCAGTAGTGCGGGGTCTCGGAGGCGGCGGAGGGCTCCGCCCAGGGGGTGGACGGCTCCGCCACGGGTTTGGAGGGGGCCGGCAGCAGAAGGGGCGCCAGTGCAGCCACGGGGGTCTCCTTTGGATCAGGCTCTGGTTCGGACTCTGGATCAGGCTCTGGATCAAGCTGTGGGTCGGGCGTGGTGTCGAGCACGCTTGTGGCGAGTTACGGCAGCCCCTACCCAGTCCGCGCGAGGACAGACGCCCCATTACCGCCAACGTGGCCCTGGTCACACCTACCCCCTCCCGAACACGCCCGGACCCGGCCAAAAATCACCTATCCCACGCACGGATCGCCCAAACCGGCCAGGCTTGCCCGCCGCGCACGCGCGCTCGGATCCCGGCTCGGGACGAATTGTCGAAGGAAGCACATGCCGTCACTGCCCCACCGGCTCGTCCAGGCACTCGACCGGTTCAACGCCGCTCACCCCTGGGACCACAACGCCCACTACCACCGCTGGATCCTGCGGCAGCTCCCCCACCGGTTCGGCAGCGCGCTGGACGTCGGTTCCGGCTCCGGTGACCTGGTCCGCCTGCTCGCCACCCGCGCCGACGAAGTCCACGGCGTCGACTCCGATCCCGTGATCGTCGCGCAGGCCCGAGCGCTGACCCCCGAGCCGACGGCGGCGTCCTTCACCGTCGCGGACGCCCTGACGGAACTCCCCGCCGGACCTCACGACGTCATCACCTGCGTCGCCGCCCTGCACCATCTGCCGTTCACCGAGGCCCTCGACACCTTCCGCGGGCACCTGGTCCCCGGCGGCACCCTGGTCGTCGTCGGCCTCTTCCGGCCGCAGACGGCCGCGGACCACCTGCTCGGCGCGGCCGCCGTCCTCCCCAACGCCGCCATCGGGTGGCTCAAGAACAGGGGCCGAAACGCCGCCCCGCCCACCTCGATGACCGCCCGGACCCGACCGGCCGACATGCCCTTCTCCGACATCGCTGCCGCGGCCCGCACAGCTCTGCCCGGCGCCCGACTGCGCCGCCGCCTCTTCTGGCGCTACACCCTCACCTGGCGCCGCCCCTGACCGGCCGGATCTCCCCTCCGCTGAGCGCGTGCGCCCCCGCACATCCGGGGTGCGCCGACCCGGAGCATGCGGAGGCCCGGAGCGTCAGGCGGAGATGCCGTCGATCCGGGCCATGGCGTCGTCCGCGCCGTACGGCTGCAAGTACGGCAACCAGCGCGGGTCCCGGTGCCCGGTGCCGATGATGCGCCAGGCCAGACCGGTGGGCGGGGCCGGTTTGTGGCGCAGGCGCCAGCCCAGCTCGACCAGGTGGCGGTCTGCCTTGACGTGGTTGCAGCGGCGGCAGGACGCCACCACGTTGTCCCACGCGTGCAGGCCCCCGCGGCTGCGCGGGATGACGTGGTCGACGCTGGTGGCGACGGCGCCGCAGTACATGCAGCGGCCTCCGTCGCGGGCGAAGAGGGCACGGCGGGTGAGCGGGACGGGGCCGCGGTAGGGCACCCGCACGAATCGCTTGAGCCGGACCACGCTGGGTGCGGGCACGGTGACGGTCGCGCTGTGCAGATAGGCGCCGGACTCCTCGAGGCACACGGCCTTGTTCTCCAGGACGAGGACGAGCGCGCGGCGGAGCGGTACGACGCCGAGTGGCTCGTACGACGCGTTGAGGACCAGGACATGCGGCACGGGTGCCTCCTTGGGCGTCGGCGGCGCGTGGCTCGCGCCGGGACGATCTGGTTCAGTCTCCCCTCATGCCTGGTCGTAGCGCCACCATGTCCCGGTAACGGGCTGGGAGTGTTTTCGACCACACGGGGCCCGGGGCCCCGGGCGTGACCAGTTCGAGCGCGGGTGAGCAGTGTCTCCCCCGCCCATTTCGGGCCGAACCGCGTCCGGTGCCCCGTTAGTGTGGTGCATCTGCCCGTCCGGTGACCTTTCCGTGACCTTGGACCGGACCTCGGACCGGACCGCGCAGGACGGGCCGCCGCACCTGGAGGTTTCCGCCGTGTCCCTGTCCGCCGCCGTCCTGCCGGCCGCCGGTTCGTCGTCTGCGTCGTCTGCGGCGTCGCCCTCGCCGTCACCGTCACCGACGACCCCGACCGTGCCCTCGCTGAAGGAGGCCCACGAGAGCGCGACGAACGCCGCGGGCTGGGTCGAGGAGAACTGGTCGACGTGGCTCGCGATCGGGCTGCGGGTGCTGCTGATCGTGGTGATCGCGGTGGTGCTGCGCGCGGTGGTGCGCAGGGCGATCACCAAGCTCATAGACCGGATGAACCGCAGGAGCGGGGCGTCCGGCGGCACCGCGCTGAGCGGGCTGCTGGTCAACGCCGAGCGGCGCAGGCAGCGCTCCGAGGCGATCGGGTCCGTCCTGCGCTCGGTGGCCAGCTTCCTCATCCTCGGCACCGCCGCCCTGATGGTGCTCGGCACCTTCCAGATCAACCTGGCCCCGCTGCTCGCCTCCGCCGGTGTCGCCGGTGTCGCGATCGGCTTCGGCGCCCGCAACCTGGTCACCGACTTCCTGTCCGGCGTGTTCATGATCCTGGAGGACCAGTACGGCGTCGGCGACAGCATCGACGCGGGCGTGGCCTCCGGCGAGGTCATCGAGGTCGGGCTGCGGGTGACCAAGCTGCGCGGCGTCGACGGCGAGATCTGGTACGTCCGCAACGGCGAGGTCAAGCGCATCGGCAACCTCTCCCAGGGCTGGTCCACGGCCGGTGTGGACGTGACCGTCCGCTCCGACGAGGACCTGGACAAGGTGAAGGAGAACCTCACCGCGGTCGGCGAGCGGATGAGCAAGGAGGAGCCCTGGAACGAGATGCTCTGGGGGCCGATCGAGACGCTCGGCCTGGACTCCGTACTGCTCGACTCGATGGTGGTGCGGGTCTCCGCGAAGACCATGCCCGGCAAGGCCCTCACCGTCGAGCGTGAGCTGCGCTGGCGCATCAAGCGGGCCTTCGACGGGGCCGGCATCGCGATCGTCGGCGGCGCCACCGTCCCGCTGGAGGGCGTCCCGGCGGCCGCCGACCCGGCGGCGGGCGTCGCGGCGCCGTCGGCGTACGCGAGCACCGCGTCGCCGCAGTCCATGGCGGCGTCCCCCATTCCGCCGCCCAGCACCAGCAAGTAGCCGCGCCCCGTGCGCCTCCCGCCCCCGAGGTGACGACCGCGTCGTCTCGGGGGCGGACTCTTGACGCCTCCTCGCGGCGGGCCTACGTTCTCCAGCCAACAGGAAACTTTCCTAACAGACGCTTCCAGGCGTCCCGCCGGAACGTCTCCGGTGATCCGCGCGGTGGACTTCCCCCACCGCCCCCTGAAAAGCTGAGCGGTCGAGAGGCAGGTGTGGACACGCATGGCAGGAACCGCCGGTACGCCGGGCACCCCGCGCGTCCTGCGCGCCATGAACGACCGGGCCGCACTCGACCTCCTGCTGGAGCACGGGCCGCTGTCCCGGACCCGGATCGGCAAGCTGACCGGTCTGTCGAAGCCGACCGCCTCGCAGTTGCTGGCCCGCCTGGAGGCGGCGGGGCTGGTCCTGGCGGGCGGCACGACCGAGGGGCGCCCCGGGCCCGGCGCCCAGCTCTACGAGGTCAACCCGGCCGCCGGGTACGCCGCCGGGCTCGACGTCGCCCCGGGCCGCATCATGGCCGCGGTCGCCGACGTCACCGGGCGCATGGTCGGCCGGTACGAGCTGCCCACCCCGGGCCGCCGTCCCGCCCTCCCCGTCGTGCAACAGGTCACCGACGCCCTGGACGGCGCGGTGAAGGCGGCCGGACTCGCCCGCGCCGACGTCCACCGCCTCGTCATCGGCACGCCGGGCGCCTTCGACCCCGGTACCGGGCGGCTGCGCTACGCCTCCCACCTGCCCGGCTGGCACTCCCCCACGCTCCTGGAGGAACTCGCCGCCGCCCTGCCGATGCCGGTGGAGTACGAGAACGACGTGAACCTCGCCGCCGTGGCCGAGCAGCGCCTCGGCGCGGCCCGGGGGCACGAGGACTTCGTCCTGCTGTGGAACCAGGAGGGCCTGGGCGCCGCCCTGGTCCTGGGCGGCCGGCTGCACCGCGGCTGGACCGGCGGCGCCGGGGAGGTCGGGTTCCTGCCGGTGCCGGGCGCCCCGCTGGTCCGCAAGGTCAGCCGTACCGGCAGCGGCGGCTTCCAGGAGCTGGCCGGTTCCCAGGCCCTGCCGGGGCTGGCCCGGGAGCTGGGCGTCGCCGACGTGCCCGCGGGGCCGTACACCGAGGCCGCCGCCGCCCTGGTCGCCCGCGCGGCGCGGGCCGACTCCGGCGACGACCCGCACCGCCGGCTGCTCCAGACCTACGCCACCCGCCTGGCCACCGGCCTCGCCTCCCTCGTCTCGGTACTGGACCCCGAGCTGGTGGTCCTCAGCGGCACCTCACTCACCGCGGGCGGTGAGGCGCTGCGCGACCTGGTCCAGGACGAGCTGGAGGAACTGGCCGCCTCCCGGCCCCGGCTCGCCGTCGGCGACGTGACCGAGCACCCCGTGCTGCGCGGCGCACTGGAGAGCGCGCTCGCGGCCACCCGCGACGAGGTCTTCGACACCTCGCGCTGACCCCCGCGCCACCCCACCGGCCCCACCCCGCCCCACCCGCCTGTCCCCACCCTGCCCCTGGGAGCTTCGCCATGCCCGGAATATCCAGGAAAGCGGCCCTCGCGATCGCCGCCTCCGCCTCCCTCGCCCTGCTCACCACCGCCTGCACGGGCCAGTCGGATTCCTCGGCGGACGGCGCCTCCGACGATCCGCACGCCGAGACGACCATCACCTTCTGGCACGGCTGGAGCGCGCCCGCCGAGGTGAAGGCCGTACAGGCCAACGTGGACCGCTTCGAGAAGGCGCACCCCAACATCAAGGTGAAGGTCGTCGGCAACATCAACGACGACAAGCTCAACCAGGCCCTGCGCGCGGGCGGTTCGAGCGGCCCCGACGTGGTGTCCTCGTTCACCACCTCCAACATCGGCAAGTTCTGCTCCTCGGGCGCCTTCCTCGACCTCAAGCCCTTCATCGAGAAGTCGAGGCTCGACCTGGACGCGCTCATCCCGAAGCCGATGCTGGACTACACCCAGTTCGAGGGGACGCGCTGCGCCCTGCCCCTGCTCGGCGACGCCTACGGCCTCTACTACAACAAGGACGCCTTCGAGGCGGCCGGGATCAAGGCACCGCCGAAGACCTGGTCGGAGTTCGCCCAGGTGGCGAAGAAGCTGACGAAGACCAAGGGCGACGGGTACCAGCAGCTCGGCTTCATGCCGAACTACCACGGCTACGAGAGCGTCGTCGACCACTACATGTCCCAGTGGGACCACGCCTACTTCGACGAGGACGGCAGGTCGAACGTCGCCAAGGACCCGGCGTTCGCCGAGATGTTCACGTACCAGAAGAAGCTCGTCGACGACCTCGGCGGCTTCGAGAAGCTGGAGAGGTACCGCAACACCTTCGGCGACGAGTGGGGCGCCAAGCACCCCTTCCAGACCGGCCAGGTCGCCATGCAGCTGGACGGCGAGTGGCGGCTCGGCATGGCGAAGGACGCGGGCGTCGGCTTCGAGATCGGCACCGCGCCGATGCCCGTCGCCGACGACGAGGCGGACGAGTACGGCAAGGGCTTCCTGTCCGGCACCGTCATGGGCATCGCCCCGCAGAGCAAGAAGCAGAACGCCGCGTGGGAGCTGGTGAAGTACATGACGACCGACACCGGGGCCGTCGTCGCCTTCGCCAACGCCATCCGCAACGTGCCCTCCACCTTCCCGGCCCTCAAGTCGCCGGACCTGAAGACCGACCCGGCGTTCAAGACCTTCCTGGACATCGCCCAGCACCCCGAGTCGAACTCCCCGCCCGCCTCCGTCAACGGCGCCACGTACCAGCTGACCCTCCAGGACTTCGGCTACCGGTACGAGTCGGGCAAGGAGAAGGACCTCAAGGCCGGTCTGGAGAAGGCCGCCGCGCAGATCGACCGCGACATCGCGCAGGCGAAGTAGCGCACATGACCACGTCCATGACCGCGTCCGTGACCGCGTCCCGGTCCGCGAACACCCTCCGCGCCAAGCGTCGGCGCTCGGCGCTGCGCACGGTGGCCTTCATGTCACCGTGGCTCGTCGGGTTCGGCGTCTTCTTCGCCTATCCGCTGGTGTCCACCGTGTACTTCTCGCTGATGAAGTACGACGGCTTCGGCGTCCCGGAGTTCCGGGGCCTGGAGAACTGGGCGTACGTCTTCCGGGACTACCCGCTGTTCTGGCCCGCGCTGCGCAACACGCTCTGGCTGGTCCTGGTGATGGTGACCTGCCGGGTGGCGTTCGGGCTCGGGGTGGGGCTGCTCATCACGAGGATCAGGACGGGCGCCGGCATCTTCCGCACCCTCTTCTACCTGCCCTACCTCGCCCCGCCCGTCGCCGCGACCCTGGCCTTCGTCTTCCTCCTCAACCCCGGTACGGGACCGGTCAACTCGGTCCTGGAGGGCCTCGGCGTGCCGGCGCCCGGCTGGTTCACCGACGCCGCCTGGTCCAAGCCGGCGCTGACCGCGCTCGCGGTGTGGGGCGTGGGCGACCTGATGGTGATCTTCATGGCCGCGCTGCTCGACGTGCCGAAGGAGCAGTACGAGGCGGCCGAGCTGGACGGGGCCTCGGCCTGGCAGCGGTTCCGGTTCGTGACGCTGCCGAACATCTCGCCGATCGTGCTGTTCGCCGTGGTCACGGGCGTGATCCAGACCATGCAGTACTACACGCAGCCGCTGGTCGCCGGGAAGGTCGCCTCCGGGATCATCGGCGGCTCCGGCCAGTCCTTCGAGCCCGGCTATCCCGACCAGTCGACCCTCACCCTCCCCCAGCTCGTCTACAACCTCGGTTTCCAGCGCTTCGACTACGGCTCCGCCTGCGTGGTCGCGCTCGTGCTGTTCGCGCTGGCGATGGCGTTCACGGCGCTGCTGATGCGCCGCCGGGGCGGTCTGATCCAGGCAGGTGACCGATGACCGAGGTACCGATGACCCAGGTACTGGACCGGCCCGTCGCGGCCGGTACGCCGCCCACCGAGGAGCGCGTCGCGCGCAGACGCGTCCTGCTGCGCTGGATCGCCGTCCACTCCCTGGGCGTGGCCGCGGCCCTCTTCTTCACGCTGCCGTTCGTCTTCGTGGTGCTCACCTCGCTGATGAGCGACCAGCAGGCCCTCACCCGCGACCTGTGGCCGCACACCTGGGAGTGGGGCAACTACCGCGCGGTCCTGGACACGCCGGGCTTCCTCACCTGGTGGAAGAACACCCTGCTGTACGCGGGCCTCGGCACCGTGCTGACCGTGGCGTCCTCGATCCCGGTGGCGTACGCGCTGGCCAAGTTCCGCTTCCGGGGCCGGCATCTGTCCCTGATGCTGGTGATCTCGATGATGATGCTGCCCCCGCAGGTGATCGTCATCCCGATGTACCTGTTCTGGGCCAAGCAGCTGGACCTGTCCGGCACGCTGTGGCCGCTGATCGTCCCGATGGCCTTCGGCGACGCCTTCTCCATCTTCCTGCTGCGCCAGTTCCTGCTGACCGTCCCGGACGAGTACCTGGACGCGGCGAAGGTCGACGGCTGCGGGGAGCTGCGCACCCTGCTGAAGGTCGTCCTGCCGATGGCGAAGCCGGGCATCGCGGCCGTGGCCCTCTTCCAGTTCTTCTACGCCTGGAACGACTACTTCGGCCCCCAGATCTACGCCTCCGAGAACCCCGGCGCCTGGACGCTCTCCTACGGCCTGGAGTCCTTCAAGGGCGCCCACCACACCGACTGGAACCTCACCATGGCCGCGACCGTGCTGGTCATGGCCCCCGTGATCCTCGTGTTCTTCTTCGCGCAGAAGGCGTTCGTCGAGGGTGTCACGCTGACTGGAGTAAAGGGTTGATGTCTGCATGAAACTCACCGTGGTCGGCGGCGGTTCGACCTACACGCCCGAACTGATCGACGGCTTCGCCCGGTTGCGGGACACGCTGCCCGTCGAGGAGCTGGTCCTCGTCGACCCGGCGGCGGACCGGCTGGAGCTGGTGGGCGGCCTCGCCCGGCGCATCCTCGCCAAGCAGGGGCACGGCGGCCGCGTGGTCACCACCTCCGACCTGGACGCGGCCGTCGACGGCGCCGACGCCGTCCTGCTCCAGCTGCGCGTCGGCGGTCAGGCCGCCAGGCAGCGGGACGAGACCTGGCCGCTGGAGTGCGGCTGCGTCGGCCAGGAGACGACCGGTGCGGGCGGCCTCGCCAAGGCGCTGCGCACCGTGCCGGTGGTGCTGGACATCGCCGAGCGGGTGCGCCGGGCCAACCCGGACGCCTGGATCATCGACTTCACCAACCCGGTCGGCATCGTCACCCGGGCCCTGCTCCGGGCCGGGCACCGCGCGGTCGGGCTGTGCAACGTGGCGATCGGGCTGCAGCGCAAGTTCGCCGGGCTGCTCGGGGTGGCGCCCGCCGACGTCCATCTGGACCACGTGGGCCTCAACCACCTCACCTGGGAGACCGGCGTACGCCTCGGCGGCCCCGAGGGCGAGGACGTGCTGCCCAGGCTGCTCGCCGAGCACGGGGACACGGTCGCCGCCGACCTGCGCCTGCCCCGGCCGCTCCTGGACCGCCTGGGCGTCGTCCCCTCCTACTACCTGCGCTACTACTACGCCCACGACGAGGTCGTCGACGAGCTGCGCACCAAGCCGTCCCGGGCCGCCGAGGTGGCGGAGATGGAGCGGCGACTGCTGGAGATGTACGGCGACCCGGCCCTGGACGAGAAGCCCGCGCTGCTCGCCAGGCGCGGCGGCGCCTACTACTCCGAGGCCGCCGTCGACCTCGCCGCCGCCCTGCTCGGCGGCGCGGGCTCCCCGTACCAGGTGGTGAACACCTGCAACCGGGGCACGCTGCCCTTCCTCCCCGACGACGCGGTGATCGAGGTCCCGGCGGCGGTCGGCGGCAAGGGTGCCTCCCCGCTGCCGGTGGCGGACGTGGACCCGCTCCACGCGGGGCTCATCGCGCACGTGACCGCGTACGAGGACCTGGCCCTGGACGCGGCCCTGCGCGGCGGCCGGGACCGGGTCTTCCGGGCGTTGCTCGCCCACCCCCTCGTGGGCCAGTACGCGTACGCCGAGCGGCTCACCGACCGGCTGATCGCGCACAACCGGGAGCACCTGGCGTGGGCCTGAGCGCGAGCGTCCTCGCCGTCGACGCGGGCAACAGCAAGACCGACGTGGCCGTGGTGGCGGCCGACGGCGAGGTCCTCGGCACGGCGCGCGGCGGGGCCTTCCGGCCGCCCGCCGTAGGGGTCGAGCGGGCCGTGGACGCCCTGGCGGACGCGGTGACGCGGGCCTTCGCGGCGGCCGGAGTCACCTCCGTCGACCACGTGTCGGCGTGCCTGGCCAACGCCGATCTGCCCGTGGAGGAGGAACAGCTGGCCGCCGCGCTGCACGCGCGCGCGTGGGGCACGAGCGTCGAGGTCCGCAACGACACCTTCGCGATCCTGCGGGCGGGCGTCGCCGAGCCGCTGGGGGTCGCCGTCGTGTGCGGGGCCGGCGTCAACTGCGTCGGCATGCGCCCCGACGGCCGCACCGCCCGCTTCCCGGCCATCGGCCGCATCTCCGGCGACTGGGGCGGCGGCTGGGGGCTGGCCGAGGAGGCGCTGTGGCACGCCGCGCGCGCGGAGGACGGCCGGGGCGGGCCCACGGAACTGGCCCGCGCCCTGCCGGCCCACTTCGGCCTCGGCTCGATGTACGCCCTCATCGAGGCCCTGCACCTGCGGCGGGTCGAGCCGGTGCGGCGGCACGAGCTGACCCCCGTGCTGTTCGCCACGGCGGCCGACGGCGACCCGCTGGCGCGCTCCATCGTGGACCGGCAGGCCGACGAGGTGGTGGCCATGGCCACGGTCGCGCTGACCCGCCTCGACCTGCTGGCCGAACCGGCGCCGGTCCTGCTGGGCGGCAGCGTGCTGGCGGCCCGGCATCCGCAGCTCGACGGACGGATACGGGAACTGCTGGCGGCCCGTGCCCCCAAGGCCGTGCCCCGGGTGGTGACCGCCCGGCCCGTCCTGGGCGCGGTGCTGCTGGGCCTCGACCACGTGCGCGCGGCGCCCGGGGCCGGGGAGCGCGCCCGGGAGCACTTCGCCGTGTGAGCCGCCACGGGAACCGAACCGGTTCCCGTGGCGTATTCATGGGCAGGGGTGGTGCGTTGCACCGGGATCACATCAAGATCGGGTGAAGGCCGGTGCGAATGTCGGTGCGGGCAGCGATACTTGCGGCGACGGATGACCATGGGGGAGGTCAGCAGTGACTCGACCGCCGGAGAGCGGCGCGGCACCGCCGCCGGCCACGGCGCCGCGGCGTACCGCCTTCGCCGAGGGCGTGGACCGGCTGCGCGCGGCGGCGGTCACCGAGCCGGGGCGGCTGCGCATCATCGGCGCGGTGCTCGCCGCGCTCGTCGTCGCCTTCGGCACCGTCACCGCCTGGCAGATGAACGAGCGGGCCGCGGCGGCCGACGACGTGCTCACCCGCAGCCAGCCCCTCAGCTCCGCCGCGGCCGACATCTACCGCTCCCTCGCCGAGGCCAACACCGCGGCCTCCAGCGGCTTCCTGGCCGGCGGCCAGGAGACGGAGGACTCCCGCACGCGCTACGACAACGGGATCCGCGCGGCCGCCGAGGGGCTCGTGACGGCCGCCGCCAACTCCGAGCCGAAGTCTCCGGCGGCCACGACCGTCGCGAAGCTCAACCGCCTGCTGCCCGAGTACAAGGGTCTGGTCGAGCGCGCCCGCACCTACAACCGGCAGGGCTTCCCGGTCGGCGGCGCCTACCTGCGCTACGCCAACGAGAAGATGCAGAAGGAGATGCTCCCGGCGGCGGAGGACCTCTACAAGAAGGAGAACCAGCGGCTGGGCGCCGACTACGGCGACGCCAAGCCCTACCCCTGGGCGGCGATCGCCCTGGGCGTCGTCCTGCTCGCCGCGCTGGCCTGGGCCCAGCACCGGAACTACCGGCGCACCAACCGAGTCCTGAACCACGGCCTGGTCGCGGCGACCGCCGCCTCCGCGGTGGTGCTGCTCTGGCTGGTCGTCGGCCACAGCGTCGCCCGGTCGAACCTGACCGACTCCTACGAGCACGGCGTACGCTCCCTCAACGCGCTCAACGAGGCCCGTATCGCCTCCCTCAAGGCGCGGGGCAACGAGAACCTGACCCTGGTCTCCCGCGGCGCGGAGACGACCAAGGTGGGCGACAAGACGTACGACTCCTACGACCTGGCCTTCGGCAAGAACCTGGACAGCCTCGGTGAGGCACTGGCCGAGGCGGGGCGGCTCGCCGACGACAAGGCGGGCGAACAGCCGGTCGACACGGCGAACGGCAACATGACGGAGTGGAAGAAGCGCCACACCTCGGCCCGGACGCAGGACGAGAACGGCAACTACCAGCAGGCGCTGAACCTGGTGATCGGCGGCGACGGCGCCACGGTGGAGTGCTTCGACGGCGTCGACACCGCGCTCGCCACCGCGCTGAAGCACGAGAAGGCGGAGTTCGAGCAGGCGGCGGGCGACGGTCTGGACGCGATGGGCTACCTGCCGCAGGGCGCCGGCGTGCTCGCCGCGCTGGGGGCGGCCGGCGCGCTGATCGGCATCGGCCGCAGGCTGTCGGAGTACCGGTGAGGCGGGGTGCGGGCCCGGTGGGCCGGTGGGAAGGGGTGCCCGTGAAGGCCGTGGAGGCAGGACCCGGGAAAGGGGGCGTGAGGATGCGTGCGGGACGCCTGCGGGCCGGCCTGAGGGGCTGGGGCGGTGTGGGAGCGATGGCCTTCGCCTGCGTCCTCGCGGTGCTGGCGGCCCTGCTCCTGCCGATGGTCCCCTGGCACGGCACGGGCGGCGGTGGCGGTGCGGACGACGACGGCCACGGCGCCGCCCGCGGCAGCCAGGCACGGGCCGCGCGGGAGTGCACGGACCCGGAGAAGCAGACCCTCGCCCCGTCCGGGGACGACGGGCCCACCGTCGACGCGATCCGCGCCCGCGAGGGCGAGAAGCGCAAGCTCGTCGTCGGCGTCGACCAGAACAGCTACCGCTGGGGCTACCGCGACCCGAACAGCGGCGGCGACGCCGAACTGGAGGGCTTCGACATCGACCTGGCGCACCGGATCGCGAAGGACATCCTCGGCGACGAGAACGCCGTGCAGTTCAAGGCGATCCCCACCGACCAGCGCATCCCCGCGATCCAGGACGGCCGGGTCGACATGGTGGTCCGCACGATGACCATCAACTGCGACCGGCTGGAGGACGTCGCGTTCTCCGCCCCCTACTTCAGGACCGGCCAGCAGGTGCTGGCCCCCAAGTCCTCCAAGATCACCGGGTACGACGGCACGCTGGCCGGCAAGGAGGTCTGCACGGCGGCGGGTTCGACGGCGCTGAGCACGCTGGAGCAGGACCAGAAGGACGGCAGGCTCGCCGAGGGTGTCGGCCTGCGCACCACCGTGCCCAACCAACTCGACTGCCTGGTGCGGCTCCAGCTCGGCGAGGTGGACGCGGTGGTCACCGACGGCGCCCTCGCCGCGAGCCAGGCCGCGCAGGACCCGACGGTCGAGCTGAAGGGTGACGCCTTCACCACCGAGTACTACGGCGTGGCGATGAAGAAGGACGCCGACGATCTGGTACGCCGGGTCAACCGGGTCCTCGAGGAGTGGCGCGCGGACCGGGCGGGCGGGTGGCAGCACTCGTACGAGGAGTGGCTGTCGGAGACCATGGACGGGGCGGCGAAGTCGCTGCCGCCGACCCCGCAGTACCTGCGCAGGAGCTGACCGGCGGCGGCGCAGGCGAGGACAGAGCACACGCACGGCACACGCAAGTCCGCTACGGCGAGAGGTGATCGATGGGCGACACGGGACCCACCGGGCCGGTGATGGACCGGGACGAGGTGGACCGTGCGCTGGCGCGGCTCGGCGCGGAGCACGAGGCGATCGAGACCTCGCTCCTCGCCCTCCAGGACCACGCGGGCCGCAGACTCCTCGAGGGCGCCGAGCTGACCGGTGTCACCGCCGAGCGCTGGAGTGCCGCGGAGGCGTCGATCACGCTGCTGTGGACCTACTTCGACGCGTACACGGGCGCGCTGCGCACCGCCCGGGAGATCCGCTCCCGGCGCCGCTGGTCCAGCCGCGAGGACCTGGTGGAGCTGACGGAGCTGCTGCGCGGCGAGGCCGTCACGGTGTCCGGCGCGGCCGCCGCCACCGCCCACGCGCCCACCCCGCAGGGCGGTCCGGGCCGGCTCAGCGAGCGGTACTCGCTGGTGACGCTGGTGGAGCGGATGAACCAGCTCTACGCGACCTCCCTGGACATGGTGGTCGCCGCCGACGCGGTGTGGTCGGCGCTGCCCGCCCGGATCGATTTACTCGCCGCCGAGCTGCAGCGCACCCGCAAGCTGGCCCACTCCGTGGGCGTACGCCCCGGCGAGCACCCGGCCGGCGACGACCTGGAGCGGATCACCCGCACCCTGACCCGGCTGCGTGAGCAGGTGGTCTCCGACCCGCTGGCCTTCTGGACGCCCGCCCAGGGCAGTTCGGCGCCCGGCGGCGGCCGCCCCGACACCACGGTGTACGACCGGGAGGCGCGTGCCCTGGAGGAGGTGCGCCGCGAGATCGACGCCGTGCTGGCCGTGCGCCAGGACGCCGAGCAGCGGATCGTGCGGCTGCGGGACGTGCTCTCGCGCGCGGACCGCACGCTGGCCGAGGCCCGTACCGCGCGGGGCGAGGTGCTGGCGAAGATCGCCGCGACGGAGGTGCCGGTGGTGGGCGGACCGCCGATCGTGCTCCAGGAGCAGTTGGCGGCGGCCGCCGAGTACCGCAGGCACGCCCAGTGGCACCGGCTGTCGCCGCTCCTGGAGTCCCTGGAGGAGAAGGCGGAGGACGAACTGCTGCGGGCCCGCGAGTCGTTGACGGCGGTCACCGCGCCGCTCGCGGTCCGCGCCGAGCTGCGCGGCCGGCTCGACGCGTACAAGGCGAAGATGGCCCGGCTGGGCCACGCCGAGGACCCCGAGCTGGCCGAGAAGTACGAGAAGGCGCGCCGCATGCTGTGGAGCGCGCCCTGCGACCTGCGCGTCGCCGAGCAGGCCGTGCTGCGCTACCAGCACGCGGCGGCCGAACTGCTCGGCACCACGCGGCGCGTGCCCGGCCAGGGCGGTCCGGTGGACCGGACGGGACCCGGCGCGTGAAGGGCGACCCGCGCACACGCGAGAAGGGGGAGGCAGCGTCATGAGTGAGGCAGGACGGACGTGTCAGCGTCCCGGTTGCGGCGGGACCTACGAGGACATGGGCGGCGGCGAGCTGTACTGCGACACGTGCGGTCTCGCGCCGGTCGTCGCGGCGGGCGGCGCGCTGGGCTCGTCACCGACCGGCGTCACCGGAGGCGGGGGCCGGGGCTCGCGCGGATCGCGCGGTTCGTCGCGCAGCGGCGGCGGCTCCCGCTCCAGCGCCCGCAGTTCCCGTACGTCCTCGCAGTCGTCGAAGTCCCGGCGCTCCGTGTCGGGGCGGCTCTCGCGAGCCGTGTCGGGCCGCTCCACGGGGCGTTCGGTGTCGGTGCGCAGCTCCGGTTCGGGCGCGGGTTCGACCGGGCGCGGGCGCCTCGGCGTCGGACTCGTCGAGGTGCCGGCGGTGCCGCGGCCCGATCCGCGCGAGATGGTGATGGACCACCCGGAGGTGCCGGAGCGCAAGCGGTTCTGCTCCCGCTCGGACTGCGGGGCGCCGGTCGGGCGGGCGCGCGGCGAGCGGCCGGGCCGCACCGAGGGCTTCTGCACCAAGTGCGGTCACCCGTACTCGTTCGTGCCCAAGCTGAAGGCCGGGGACGTGGTGCACGGCCAGTACGAGGTGGTGGGCTGCCTCGCGCACGGCGGCCTCGGCTGGATCTACCTCGCCGTCGACAAGGCGGTCTCCGACCGCTGGGTGGTCCTCAAGGGCCTGCTGGACACCGGCGACCAGGACGCGATGGCGGCGGCGATCTCCGAACGGCGCTTCCTCGCCGAGATCGAGCACGCCAACATCGTGCGGATCTACAACTTCGTCGAGCACCTCGACCAGCGCACCGGTTCCCTCGACGGCTACATCGTCATGGAGTACGTCGGCGGCAAGTCGCTCAAGGAGATCGCCAACGCCCGGCGCTCCCCGGACGGCAGACGCGACCCGCTGCCGGTCGAGCAGGCCTGCGCGTACGGCATCGAGGCGCTGGAGGCGCTCGGCCACCTGCACAGCCGCAAGCTGCTGTACTGCGACTTCAAGGTCGACAACGCCATCCAGACCGAGGACCAGCTCAAGCTCATAGACATGGGCGCGGTGCGCCGCATGGACGACGACGAGTCGGCCATCTACGGCACGGTGGGCTACCAGGCCCCGGAGGTCGCCGACGTCGGCCCGTCGGTGGCGTCCGACCTGTACACGGTCGGACGGACCCTCGCCGTGCTGTCGTTCGACTTCCAGGGCTACACCACCGTCTACGCGGACTCGCTGCCCGACCCGGACAGCATCGAGGTCTTCCGGCAGTACGAGTCGTTCTACCGGCTGCTGGTGCGGGCCACCGACCCGGACCCGGCCCGCAGGTTCGCCTCCGCGCAGGAGATGGCGGAGCAGCTGACGGGCGTGCTGCGCGAGGTGGTCTCGCTCCAGACGGGCCGGGCCAGGCCCGCCGTGTCCACCCTGTTCGGGCCCGAGATCCGGGTCACGGACACGGAGTTGTTCCCGCGCCTGGACGGCGAGGTGTCGCGGCTGGGGGCCAGGGTGCCGGGTCCGAGAGGACGCCGGGGCGGCTCCGGTGCGGCCCTGCCGGGCGGGGCGGGTTCCGCGCCCGCGCTGCCGGGCGGGTCCGGTCCGGCCGTGGGCGCGCCGGGCGGGACCGTCGCGCACGCCCCGCCGGTCGGCGCGGCCGCGGGGCCGGCCGGAGCGCCGGCGGCCGCCCCCGGGGGCGCGAGCGCCTCGCTGCCCGGTGCGGTCAGCACGGTCGGCGGTCTCGGCACCGCCGCCGTCGGCCTGGTCAAGGGTGCCGACGCGCCCACCGCCTCGCTCGCGCTGCCGGTCCCCCGGGTCGACGCCGGTGACCCCAACGCGGGTTTCCTGGCGGGCCTCATGGCCTCCGCGCCGGCCGAGCTGCTGACCGCGCTGGCGGCGGCCCCGGCGCCGTCGACCGAGACCCGACTGCGGCAGATCAGGGCCCGGCTGGAGAACGGCGACGCCTCCGGCGCCCTGGAGGCGCTGGGGACCCTGGAGGGCGAGCGCCCCGACGACTGGCGGGTGGTCTGGTACCGCGGTCTCGCCGCCCTGGTGACCGGCGCCCACGAGGACGCCGCGCTGGCCTTCGACGCGATCTACGACGCCTTCCCCGGCGAGATCGCGCCCAAGCTCGCGCTCGGCCTGTGCGCGGAGGTGCTGGGGCAGCTCGACAACGCCGCCGAGTACTACCGGCTGGTGTGGTCCTCCGACCCGAGCCACGTCAGCGCGGCGTTCGGTCTCGCCCGGGTGCAGCTGGCCGCAGGCGACCGGGCCGGTGCCGTACGGACGTTGGAGTCCGTGCCGGAGACGTCCGTCCACTGCACCGCGGCGCGCGTGGCGGCCGTCCGGGCGCGGCTGCGGCAGCGCACCGCGGCGGCGGGCGACCTGGAGTTCCTGGACGATCTGGTCGCCGCCGCGCGGCAGGTCGAGGCGCTGGACGTGTACGGTCTTGACCCGGCGCGGCGCGAGCAGCTGTCGGCCGAGGTCCTCGGTTGCGCGCTGGACTGGGTACTCTCCGGAGGTCGGGGTTCCGTCCCTCCCGCCGCCGGGGGACGGACGCTGCTCGGCAGCGGCCTGGACGAACGCGGCCTGCGCTTCGGCCTGGAGCGTTCGTACCGCACGCTGGCCCGGCTGGCGCGGGGCGGCGAGGAGAGGATCGACCTGGTGGAACGTGCCAATCGTTACCGCCCCCGGACGTGGGTGTAGTTGATGTCGCAGATGCCCCAGCAGGCCGCTGTGCCGAAGTGCCCGAGCTGCGAGGAACCCCTCGAGTCGGGTGACCGTTTCTGCGGTGCGTGCGGATACGACCTGTCCGTCGTGCCCGCGCGGCCCGAGGACAGCCCGACCCCGGCGGTCAACGGCGCGGTGCCCGCGCCGCACGGCGTGGACTGGCCCACGGCCCGGGACTCGGACGGTCACGGCCGGCCCGCCCCGGTGCACGCGGCGGCCGAACTGCCGGGCACCGACTCGGGCGGCTCCCCGCTGCTGCCGCCGCAACCGCCGGCGCCGCCCTCGGCACCGGCCGTTCCGGCGCCCGGTGTGCGGTTCGACCGGCCGGGCGAGCCCGAGGAGTACCCCTTGCAGGCGCCCGACCCGCGGCAGAGCCCCGAACCGGCCGCGACCGCCGCACCGGTCCCGCCCGCCGCACCGGCCGCGGCCGAGAAGGTGTGCGTGGCCTGCCGCGCGGGCCGGGTCGACGACGACGGCTACTGCGAGAACTGCGGGCATGCCCAGCCCCGCGAACGCGACCACATGGAGCAGGAGTCGGGACCGGTGGCCGCCGTCAGCGACCGCGGTCTGCGCCACCACCGCAACGAGGACGCGTTCTCGGTGGGCTGCACCGCGCTGCCGGACGGCGCCCCCGCCTCCGTGGCGATCGTCTGCGACGGCGTGTCCTCCGCGACCCGCCCCGACGACGCCTCCCTCGCCGCCTCGCGGGCGGCCGGCGAGTCGTTGCTCGGCGCCCTGCCGCGCGGCACGCACCCGCAGCAGGCCATGCACGACGCCATCCTCGCCGCCTCGCGGGCCGTCAACGCGCTGGCCGACGAACCGGCCACCGCCCGCGAGCAGGCCCCGCACCAGAACGCGCCCGCCTGCACCCTGGTCGGCGCCGTGGTCACCGCGGGTCTGCTGGTCGTCGGCTGGGTCGGCGACAGCCGGGTCTACTGGGTCCCGGCCGACCGCACCACCCCGCCCGCCCGGCTCACCGAGGACGACTCGTGGGCCGCGCAGATGGTCGCCGCCGGTCTGATGAGCGAGGCGGAGGCCTACGCCGACGAGCGCGCCCACGCGATCACCGGCTGGCTGGGCGCCGACGCCTACGAACTGGAGCCGCACACCGCGTCCTTCAAGCCGGACCGCCCCGGTGTGGTCGTGGTCTGCACGGACGGCCTGTGGAACTACGCGGAGTCCGCCGAGGAGATGGCCGAGGCCATGCCCCTGGACGCCGCCGCCCGCCCGCTGCACGGCGCCCGCGTCCTGGTCGGTCACGCCCTGGACGGCGGGGGCCACGACAACGTAACAGTGGCCCTCCTGCCGTTCCCGGCCCCGCCGCAGGGGGCAGGATCGGCCTGAGGCCCCCGCACGGACACGGGTGGAGGGGCGGCCTCGCGGACCGCAGGGGGCGGTCCGCACCAGTGAGCCAAGGCCCCACCGCTGTGGGGACGTAGAGGGGGATGCGATCCGGCATGGCCAATTTCTCGAAGTCGAACGTGCCGCAGTTCGCGGTGGACGTCTACCAGAACGAGTACCTGCCCGAGGGCGGCCGTGAGGTCAACGCCATCGTCACGGTCACCGCGACCGGCGGCGGCACGGTCGGGAGCGCGGTCGCCGCGCCCCACCTGTACTCGCCCGGCCAGGGGCCGTCCGCCGCCGTGGCGCTGATGGTCGACTGCTCGGGCTCGATGGACTACCCGCCGACCAAGATGCGCAACGCCCGCGACGCCACGTCCGCGGCGATCGACACCCTGCGCGACGGGGTGCACTTCGCCGTGGTCGGCGGCACGCACGTGGCCAAGGAGGTCTACCCGGGCGGCGGCCGGCTCGCGGTCGCCGACGCCACCACCCGGGCGCAGGCCAAGCACGCGGTGCGGAGCATCGGCGCGGGCGGCGGCACCGCCATCGGCACCTGGCTGCGGCTGGCCGACCGGCTGCTGTCCACCGCGGACGTCGCCATCCGGCACGGCATCCTGCTCACCGACGGCCGCAACGAGCACGAGTCGCCCGAGGACCTCAGAGCCGCGCTCGACGCCTGTGCCGGGCGTTTCACGTGCGACGCCCGTGGCGTGGGCACCGACTGGGAAGTGAAAGAAGTCACAGGGGTCGCCTCCGCCCTGCTCGGCACCGCCGACATCGTCGCCGATCCGGCCGGTCTGGCCGCCGACTTCACGCGGATGATGGAGACGGCCATGGGCAAGGAGGTCGCGGACGTCGCGCTGCGCCTGTGGACCCCGGTCGGCACCACCGTGAAGTTCGTCAAGCAGGTCGCCCCGACGGTCGAGGAGCTGACCGGCCGCCGCACCGAGGCGGGACCGCGGGCCGGCGACTACCCCCTCGGTTCCTGGGGCGACGAGTCCCGTGACTACCACGTCTGCGTGGAGGTACCGGCCGCGGACCTCGGCCAGGAGATGCTGGCCGCCCGGGTCTCCCTGGTCATCCCGGAGCCCGACGGCAGCGTGCAGAACCTCGGCGCGCAGGGTCTCGTACGGGCCGTGTGGACCGACGACATGACCGCTTCCACGTCGATCAACCCCCAAGTCGCCCACTACACCGGCCAGGCCGAACTGGCACAAGCCATCCAACAAGGGCTCGATCTGCGCAAAGCGGGAGACATCGACGGAGCAACGGCCAAACTGGGCCGCGCGGTTCAGCTCGCCGGTGCCTCCGGAAACGCCGATACGGCGAAACTGCTCGCCAAGGTGGTGGACGTAGTGGACGCGGCGGCAGGTACTGTGCGACTGAAAGCGAAGGTCGAGGAGGCCGACGAGATGACTCTCGAGACCCGGTCGACCAAGACGGTTCGTGTAAAGAAGTGACGCACAACAACCGCGCGACACGCCCGCAAGAGAGGGAAGCTCCGACATGCCGACCTGCCCGAACGGACACCAGTCGGGTTCCGACGACTGGTGCGAGGTCTGCGGTCACCGCATGGCCGGTGCCGTGCCGCCCCCTCCGCCGCCACCCCCGCCCGGCGGCGGTTACGGCTTCCCGCCGCCCGCCGGTCCCGGCGGTCACGGTGGGCCGGGCGGCGGCCCCGGCGGTCCCGGCGGCGAGCCGCAGTTGTGCCCGCAGTGCCGCACGCCGCGTGAGGGCGGTGCGCCGTTCTGCGAGGAGTGCCGGTGGAACTTCCTGACCAACACCGCCACCTCGTACACCCCGGCCGCCCCGCGCCCGCCGGCGTCCGGCGGCCCGGCGCCGGCACCGCACTTCGGGCAGCCGCCCGCGGGTCCGTCGTACGGCGGCGGTGACTCGTACGACTACCAGGGCTCCCGCCCGTCCCAGATGAACCGTCCCGCAGAACCGATCCCCCCGGGCCCTCCGCCCTTCGGCGCCGACCCGTCGGGCCGCGGCGGTCCCGGTGGCCCTGGCGGCCCTGGAGGTCCCGCGGGCGGTCCCGGCGGCCCGAACGGTCCCTACAGCCCCAATGGCCCCGGTGGTCCCGGCGGTCCCGGCGGCGGACCTGGCGGCCCCGGTGGGCCCGCGGGCGGCTTCGGCCGCCCGGGGGGGCCTGGTGGTCCTGGTGGCCCCAATGGGCCTGGTGGGCCTGGTGGCGGCTTCGGTGGGCCCGGTGGGCCCGGTGGGCCCAGTGGTCCCGGTGGGCCCAACAGCCCCCACGGTCCCGGCGGTCCGAACGGTCCCGGTGGCCAGGGCGGTCCCTCCGGTCCCCCGGCCCCTCCCGGTTTCGGTGGCGATCCGTCGCGTCCGGTTCCGCCTCCGCCCGGCCCCGTTCCGCCCCCGCCCGGTGGCGCCGGCGGCCCTGGCGGCCCCGGTGGCGCCCCGCAGGGGTTCCAGTCCGGTCCGCCGGCCCCGCCCGCCTTCCCGCGAGAGACCAACCGCCCGCAGCAGGGCGGCCCGTCCTTCGGCGGCGGTGACGACGACTGGGTGCTCTCCCCGCCGTCGTCCACCGGCCCGGGAGGACCTGGTGGACCGGCCGGCCCCGGCGGGCCGAACGGCCGGGGCCCGGCCCCGGCCCCGGCCCAGGGCGGCGGCTACGGCTACCCGCAGCCCGGCGCCACCCAGGCACCCCCGCCCGGCCAGGGCTTCCCGCAGCAGCCGCAGCGGCCCCAGCAGCCGACGACCTGGTCGGCGACGATCGGTCCGGACCGCGAGTACTTCATGGCGATGATGCAGCGCTCCGGCCCCGAGGCCGCGGGCCTGAACCTGCCCGCGTACTCGCCCGAGCAGCAGCGCACGCTCACCGGCAACCAGATCACCATCGGCCGCCGGAGGCACTCCACCGGCGACACCCCGGACATCGATCTGGCCGTGCCGCCGGAGGACCCGGGCGTCTCGCACCAGCACGCGGTGCTGGTGCAGCAGCCGGACGGCAACTGGGCGGTCGTCGACCAGAACTCGACGAACGGCACGACGGTCAACGGCGGCGAGGAGCCGATCCAGCCCTTCGTGCCGGTGCCGCTCCAGGACGGCGACCGGGTGCACGTGGGCGCCTGGACGACGATCACGATCCGCCGGGGATAGCGCGACCGGCACGCACCGTCAGGCGAACGGCCAGGCGTAGGGGCCCTCGGGGTCGTCCAGCCACGCCCAGGCCCGTTCGCCGCTGACGGTGATGCCGTAGCGCTCGCGGCGCGGGGCCTCCTCGCGCTCCCACAGCGCGTACGCCTCCTGGGGATCGAGCCCGCCCCGGCTCAGCGCCAGCAGGAAGCGGAACAGGTCGTCCTCCCGGGCCCGGCGCGGTACGCCGCCCAGTCCCGGTGTCCCGGGCTCGGCACGGTCCGCTCCGCGCAGCGGGACGAAGTACGCGGGCGTGTGCAGGAAGCGCCCCTCGGCATGCCCCGCGTCACGGACCGTGAGGACGACGAGACCGGTGGCCAGCGGGGTCAGGATCCGGCCGCCGGGGCGGCACTGGGCCAGCCAGGCGCGCGGCACCGAGGGCAGCGTGCAGGTGGCGAGGATCCGGTCGTAGGGGGCGCGCTCGGGGACGCCCCGGGCGCCGTCGCCCGTGACGACGGCCGGGTGGTACCCGGCGGTGTCCAGGTGCCGGCGGGCCGACTCGGTGATCTCGGGCTCCAGGTCCACGGTGGTGACCAGGTCGCCGTCGCCGAGGCGATGGGCGAGCAGGGCGGCGTTGTAGCCGGTGCCGGCGCCGATCTCCAGGACCCGGTGGCCGTCCCGCACGTCCAGCTCGACCAGCATCATCGCCATCAGTGAGGGCTGGCTGCTGGAGGAGAGCAGTTCGCCGTCGCGCAGCCGGGTCGCCAGCGGTGCGTCGGCGTACGCGCCGCGCACCCAGCGCTCGCGGGCGCCGGGGTCGGGGTCCTCGCCCCACCGGCGTTCGTAGCCGCCCCAGACGCCGACGTAGTAGTACGGCACGAACAGGTGGCGCGGGACCTCCCGGAACGCCTCCCGCCACACCGGGTCGGCCGCCCAGGCACCGCTCAGCTCGATCTCCCGCACCAGCTCCGCCCGCGCGGAGGCGGCGAGGCTGTCCAGGTCCTCGTACCCGCCCATGTCTCCACAGTACGGGCCGGGCGCACGGCGGGCAGGGACCCGGAGCGGTCCTAGGTCTTGAGTCCTATGCCCCCGTGTCTGAGACCATGGACGGCGTGAACGAGATTCGGCGCGGCACGCTTCAGGAGCAGACCTTCTACGAGCAGGTCGGCGGGGAGGAGACCTTCCGCCGGCTCGTCCACCGTTTCTACGAGGGGGTCGCCGAGGACCCGATCCTGCGGCCGATGTACCCGGAGGAGGACCTGGGTCCGGCCGAGGACCGTTTCGCGCTGTTCCTCATGCAGTACTGGGGCGGCCCGACGACGTACAGCGACAACCGCGGCCACCCGCGGCTGCGGATGCGGCACGCGCCCTTCGCCGTCGACCGGGCCGCGCACGACGCCTGGCTGAAGCACATGCGGGTCGCGCTCGACGAGCTGGGCCTGTCCGAGGAGCACGAGCAGACGCTGTGGAAGTACCTGACGTACGCGGCGGCCTCGATGATCAACACCCAGGGCTGATCCCCGTCCGGCCCGGTGTGACCCGGCGGACTGACGGGCGCATTCCGGTCAGCCAACGCCGGATTCCGGTCACGATCCGGTCAAGTCCGTATCCCGAGCGCTTACTTCCGCACCTCCACCTCTGACAACATCCGGAGAGGTCTGGACAACAGCGGCGGGGGGCCGGGTGGCGGGGTACGGGGGGCTCATCGGGTTCGTGCTGCTGCGGGCGCGGGCGCACCGCGTGCTGCTGGCCGCGGCCCTGCTCACCGTCCTGCTGACCACCACGGTGCTGGCCACCCTGACCGCCTACTCGGGTGCCATCGGCGACGCGGCCCTGCGGCACGCCCTCGCCGACCCGCGCACCGGGGCCGACGCCGCGCTGATCGTGAAGGCGGACGTACCGGCCGAGCAGCGGTCGGCCGCCGACGCCACCGTGCGCGAGGGCGCCGCGAAGACCTTCGAGGGCCTGCCGCGTACGGTACGGACCCTGGTGCGCTCGGGCCCGTACGCGCTGCCCGGTTCCCTGCGGCCGCGCACCGAGCGGTCCGGCGACCCCGACCTGACCTTCTTCGCGGCGCTCGACCCGACGCAGGTCCGCGTCGACGAGGGCCGGATGCCCGCGCACGGTGGCCCGGACGCCGACGGAGCCGTCGAGGTGGCGGTGCCGGTGGCAGCCGCCGAGCGCATCGGTGTCGGTCCGGGCGACCGGCTCACCCTCACCGACCGGCTCGACGGCCCCGCCGTCCGTATCGTGGTGAGCGGCCTGTACCGGCCGGTCGACGCCGGGTCACCGTACTGGCGCCTCGACGACCTGTCCGGGCGCGGCCTCCAGCAGGGCGGCTTCACGACGTACGGGCCGCTGCTCGCCCCGCCCGGTGCGCTGAGCGGTGGCCGGGTCAGCACGGGGTCGTCCGGGTGGCTGGTGACGGCGGACTACTCGTCGCTGACGACCGGACGGACGCAGGACCTCGGGGACGCGGCCCGGGACGGCCTGGCGTGGCTGCGCGAGCAGCAGGTGCTCAGCGGCACCACCGCGGCGACCACCGAACTGCCCGCGATCCTGGAGCGCCTCGACCGTTCGCTGGAGGTCTCCCGTTCCACCCTCCTGGTCATCGCGTCGCAGCTCGTGCTGCTCGCGGGCGGCGCACTGCTGCTGGTGGCGCGGCTGCTGAGCGTGGAGCGGGCGGGCGAGCTGCGGCTGCTGCGGGCACGCGGCGCCTCCCGGTCCCGGCTGGCGGCCGGTTCCGCGCTGGAGGCGCTGCTGCTGGCGGTGCCCGCGCTGGTCTGCGCGCCGCTGCTGGCCGGACCGCTGATCCGGCTGCTGGCCGGGCAGGGGGCGCTGGCCCGGATCGGGCTCGGCTGGGAGCCGACGGCCGGCGGCAGCGGCACGGTGTGGCTGGTGGCGGCGGTCGCGGCCCTCGGGTGCACGCTGGCCGTGACGCTGCCCGCGCTGACCCTCGCGCCGGAGGCCGGCGGCGGCCGGCCGCGGGCGCTGCCGGGCTGGCTGCGGGCCGGTGCGGACGTGGGCCTGCTGGTGATCGCCGGTATCGCCTACTGGCAGCTGGACCAGCAGACCTCCGCCGCCGGGAAGGGCGAGGCCGAGGACACGGGCGGCCTGGGGGTCGATCCGCTGTTCGTGGCGACGCCCACGCTGGCGCTGCTGGCCGGGACGGTGCTGGCGCTGCGGCTGCTGCCGCTGGTGGCGCGGCTCGCGGAACGCCGGGCGGCGAGCGGGCGCGGGCTCGCGGCGGCGCTGGCGGGCTGGCAGCTGAGCCGCCGTCCGATGCGCGGGGCGGGTCCCGTGCTGCTGCTGGTGCTGGCCGTGGCGCTGGGCACGATGGCGATCGGGCAGGGCGCCTCGTGGTCCCGTTCGCAGGACGACCAGGCGGACTTCCGGGCGGGGGCGCCGATCCGGGTGCAGGCCCCGGGCACGCCGGGCCCGGGCCGCACCGACCTGGTCGCGGGCGTCACGGGGGTGGCGGAGGTCGCCCCCGCGGCCCGGTCCGAGGTCTCCCTGTCCGGCGACCGGACGGCGACGGTGCTCGCGCTGGACACCTCGCGCGCGGCGGGCCTGATGCTGATGCGGCCGGACCTGGCCGACGAGTCGCCGCGGGCGCTGCTGTCCGGGATGGCGCCCGGCCGGCCGTCGAAGGGGGCGGAGATCCCGGCGGACACGGCCCGGCTCGCGCTGACGGCGACGCTGGCCGTCCAGGACGCCGGCCCGGGCGCCGCCGACTCCCGGTCGGCGGACGTGACGGTCACCGTCGAGGACCGCTGGGGCACCCCGTACCGGCTGGCGGCCGGTTCGCTGGCCGCCGACGGCCGGGAGCACACCCTCGGTCTGGACGTCTCCGCCGGACCGCTCACCCTGACCGGCGTCGAGTCCACGGTGGTCCAGCCCGGCGGCCACAGCGAACAACACCGCCTGACCGTACGGCGGGTGACGGCCACCGCCGCCGACGGGACGGTACGCCGGGTGCCGCTGCCCGCCGCCTGGACGGCCGGGTCGGAACTGGCGCCCCCGCCGGCCGTACCGGACGCGGTCGGTGCCCCGTCCAAGCCCCGCCTGCTCGGCTCGAAGCCGCTCGCCGTCGAGTACTCCACCGGCCGCTCGGACGGCGGCTGGAAGATCACCACGCTGACCGTGCGGATGCGGGTCGCGCAGTCGAAGCCCGCCGAGGTGACCGCGGTGGCCACCGACCGCTTCCTCGACTCCTCGGGCGCCCGCACCGGGCAGCGCGTCACGGTGCTGATCGGCGGCCACGACGTCCCGGTGCGGATCGTCCGCTCCGTGCGCGAGCTGCCGGGCACCGGGCCCGAGACCCCCTCGGCGCAGTTCGGCGGCGCCCTGCTGGTCGACCTGCCGACGGTCAACCGGCGGTTGCAGGGCACGTACGGCGCCGCCGTCGCGCCCACCGAGTGGTGGCTGCGGACGGCGCCGGGGCGGACCGAGGAGGCCGCGGCGGGCCTGCGGGCGTTCCCGGACACCGCACCGGCCCAGGTCCTGGTGCGCGACGAGGTCGCCGAGCGGCTGCGCGACGACCCGTTCGGCGCCGGTCCCGGGGCGGCGTTCGCCGCGGCGACCCTGGTGGCGGCGGCGCTCGCCGCGGTCGGCTTCGCGGTCAGCGCGGCCGGGTCGCTGCGCGAGCGCGGCACCGAGTTCTCCGTACTGCGCGCCCTGGGCGCCTCGCGCCGCCGGCTGGCCCGCACGGTCGCCGCCGAGCAGGGCGTGCTGACCGGCCTGGCCCTGCTGACCGGCGCCGCCCTGGGCGCGGTCCTCACCCGGGCGGTGATCCCGCTGACCGTACTGACCCCGCAGGCCACCCGCCCCGTGCCGGACGTCCACGTGGCCCTGCCGGGCGACCGCATCGCCCTGCTGCTGGCCGGCATGGCCGTCGTCCCGCTCCTGGTCACCGCCGCCCTGGCCCTGCGCCGCACCGACACCACGGTGACCCTCAAGGACCCCGGAGGCACCGGCCGATGAACCCCACGACCACGCCCCGGACCCTCACCCGGCCCCGCGCCGACGCCCTGCCGGGCCACCCCACCGGCGCCGGTAACGACGCCCGTCCCACCGCTGCCCGCCACCGCACCGGCCTCACGCCGCCGCACGGACCCCACGGCCACTCTCAAGGACCCCGGAGGCACCGGCCGGTGAACCCCGCCGGCACACCCCGGACTCCCACCCGGCTCCGCGCCCACGCCTTGCCGGACGACCCACGCGCGTGTGCCCCGCCGGACGGCCCACGCGCACGTGTCCTGCCGGGCCGCCGGGCCGTACCGCTGACGGCCACCGCGACCGTCACTCCGCCCGTGCCACCACCGCGCCGCGCGGAGACCCCGGTGTCCCTCAAGGACGGAGGTACCGGACGGTGAACCCGGTGACCGCGCCCTGGGTGCGTACCCGGTTGCGGGCCGCGCCCGGCGCCGCCGTCGCGCTGGCGGTGCTGGTGGCGGTGACCGCGTGCCTGGCCGCCGCGTTTCCCCGGGCGCTGGACCGGTACACGGACGCCGGGCTGCGCCAGGCCGTCGAGCACGCCCCGGTCGACGAGAGCGGCATCCTGGTGACCGCCAGGCCCGACCTCGACGGAGAGGTGGCCCACACGGAGGAGAGCGTCCGGCCCGAACGCCTCACCGGCCTCTACGAGTCCACCCTCGGCACGGTCGAACGTCCGCTGGTCATCGACGAGAAGCGCTCCTCCTTCGGCGTCCGCACCACCGAGACCCTGCCGTCGCCGGACAAGTGGCTGCCCCGGCCCGACGGCCTCCCCGCGGAGATGCTCCTCGCCGCCCCGCACGGTCTCGCCGACCACACCCGGCTGCGCTCCGGCCGACTGCCCGAGGTCCCCGGCAAGGAGGCGACCGCCTCGACCCCCGAGGTGCAGGCCGCGGTGACCGAGGGGACGGCCCGCACGCTGCACATCAAGGTGGGCTCGGTCGTCCACGTGTCCGGCCAGCGGGATCTCACCGTCCGCGTCACCGGCATCGTCACGGCCGAGGAACCCGACAGCCCCTACTGGTCCGTCGACTCCCTGCTGCGCGCCCCCTCGCTGCGGCGCATCCCGGGACCGATGGGGGCCTCCAACCCCTCCTACTGGGTCGGCGGCCTGCTGCTCGCCCCCGAGGCGGCCCCCGCGCTGCTGAGCGTGACCCCGACGGTCCGCTACTGGCACCTGGCCCCCGACCCGGACGCCCTGCACAGCCGCGACCTCGACGGACTCGCCTCCGCCGTGGCCTCCCTGGAGTCCGGTCCGGGCCTGGAGACGCTGCACTCGACGATCAGCCCCTTCACCGACGTCACGACCGGACTCGACAACGCCTTCACCACGTACGAGGACCTCCGCGGCGACATCGGCCCGCTGATCGTCGTCGCCGCCTCGGGCGCGGGCACGGTCGCCGCCGTCGTCCTGCTGATGGCGGGCGGTCTGGCCACCGACCGGCGCCGCCCCGAACTGGCCCTGCTGCGGGCCCGCGGCGCCTCCGTACGGGGCATGACGGGACGGTTGCTGGCCGAGACGGCGGTCGTGGCCGTGCCCGCGGGCGCCCTCGGATGCGGCGTGGCCCTGCTCGCGCTGCCCGGCGGCCGGCCGCTCCCCGCGCTGTGGGCCGCCGTCGCGGTCACGGCCGTGGCCTGCCTGGCGCTGCCGCTGCGGGCCGCCGCCGCGCACCGTGCCGTACGGGTCCACGACGGCCGTCACGACGCGGTGTCCCCGCGTGCGTCCAGGCGCCGTACCGTCGCCGAACTGACCGTCGTGGTCCTCGCGCTCGGCGCGGTCGAGATGCTGCGCCGGCGCGGGGCGACGAACGGCGCCGGTGACCTGGTGGCGATGGCCCCGGTCCTGGTCGGGGTGATCGCCGCGCTGGTGCTGGTGCGCCTGTATCCGCTGCCGCTGCGCGGGCTGGCCCGCCCGGCCCGGCGGCTGCGGGGCGCCGTGGGGCCGCTCGCGCTGGCCCGGGCCGGCCGCGGCTCCGCCTCCGCCGTGCTGCCCCTGCTCGCGCTGCTGACCGCGTTCACCGTGGCGGCGTTCGGCGGCTCGGTCCTCAGCGGCGTGGCCGACGCCCGTGACCGGGCGGCGCTGCTCTCGGTCGGCGCCGACGGCCGGGTGGAGGCGGAGGCCGCGCTGCCCGCCGGGCTGCCCGGCCGTATCGGGAAGGCGCCCGGAGTGCGGGAGGTCACCGAGGTCGGTCTCGACTACCAGGCCAGGACGAACGACGGCCGCCAGTCCCTGCCGCTCGCGACGGTGGACCCGGGCGACTACGCTGCGCTGGCCGGGCGGACGGACCTCGGCGCGTTCCCCGCGGGCGAGCTGAGACGGCCGGACGGCGCCGAGGGCGGCTCCGAGGACGCCGTGCTGCCCGCGCTGGCCTCGCCGACGGTCGCCGAACGGTTCGGCAACGACACCTTCCAGGTGCGCCTGGCCGACGGCAGCGTCGCCACGCTGCGGATCGTGCTGGTCCGCGACCACACCCCGGCCGTGTACGGCGACGACTTCCTCGTCGTGGACCGGGCCGGGCTGCCGGCCGGGGCGGTCCGGCCGAACGTACTGCTGCTGACCGGCGACGACCTGGACGCGGGCGCGGTGCGCCGGGCGGTGGACCACGCCGGCACCGTCCAGCTGCGGTCCGAGGAGCGCGGCACGTACGTGGACTCGCCGTTGCAGTCCGGTGCGGAGCACATCTACACGGCCGCCGTGGCCGCCGGCGCCGGCTACGCCGCCCTGGCGCTGCTGTTGTCCCTCGCCAGTACCGCGCCCGAACGCGCCGCGCTTCTCGCCCGGCTGCGCACCATGGGCCTCACCCGCGCCCAGGGCCGCCGCCTGCTCGTCCTCGAGTCGCTCCCGCAGGCCCTGCCCGCGGCCCTGGGCGGCGTGCTGACCGGCTGGGCGGCCGTCCGGCTGCTCTCCCCCGGCATCGACCTGACGACCATCGCGGTGTCGGCGCCGACGTCCCCGGCGGGGCGCGCGGAACTGAGCGCCGACCCGTGGTCGCTGGCCGTCCCGGCGGTGGCGGTGCTGGTCCTGGCGGTGGGGGTGGCGGCACTCCAGGCATGGTGGTCGGGCCGGCGCGGCGCGGTGGCGGAACTCCGGGCGGGGGACGCGCGGTGAGGGCCCGACCGGAGGCACGGCGGACCGCGGACGCGGACATGGAGGAGACCCGATGACGACCGACCCCACCCTCGCGGACCTGGCCGACCGCGCCACCGCGTCCCGAAACCGGCCCGCGTACGGCCACGACGCCCTGATCACCTGCGACCGCCTGGTGCGGATCTTCAGCGCGGACGGCGTGGAGGTGCAGGCCCTGCAAGGGCTCGACCTGCTGGTACGGGAGGGCGAGCTGATGGCGCTGGTCGGCGCCTCGGGCAGCGGCAAGTCCACGCTGATGAACATCCTGGCCGGTCTGGACACGCCGACCGCCGGGGCGGCCCGGGTCGCGGGGCGCGATCTGCTCGCGATGACGGCGAAGGACCGCCTGGCCTACCGCCGCACGGTGGTCGGCTTCGTGTGGCAGCAGACGGCCCGCAACCTGATGCCGTACCTGACGGCCGCGCAGAACGTGGCCCTGCCCATGCAGCTGGCCGGCACCGGCGGACGCCGGGCGGCGCGCACCGAGCGCGCGCTGGAGCTCCTGGACCTGATGGGCATCGCGGACTGCCGCGACCGGCGCCCGCGGCAGCTGTCCGGCGGGCAGCAGCAGCGGGTCGCCATCGCCGTGGCCCTCGCGGGCAACCCGTCCGTGCTGCTCGCGGACGAGCCGACGGGCGAGCTGGACTCCCACACCGCGGAACAGATCTTCGCCGCGTTCCGCACGGCGAACGAGCACCTGGGGACCACGGTCGTCATCGTCACCCACGACCAGGCGGTGGCCGGTGAGGTCCGCCGCACCGTCGCCATCCGCGACGGCCGTACCTCCACGGAGGTGCTGCGCCGCAGCGAGGTGGACGCCGAGACCGGCCACGAGACGGTGGTGGCCCGCGAGTACGCCATGCTCGACCGCGCCGGCCGGCTCCAGCTGCCCGCCGACTACACCGCGGCCCTCGGCATGCGCGACCGCGTCGCCCTGGAGCTGGAGTCGGACCACATCGCCGTACGCCCGGACGACAGCGAGCCCCCGCACTGAGCGGCGGCCCGGACGGCCGGACGGCCTCAGCGCACGCTGATGCCCAGGGCCCCGGTCCCCGCCCGCCGCAGCGCGACCGACCCGAAGGGGGTGCGCAGCCGCAGCCACGCACCGGAGGAGAACAGCGTCGGCGCGCCCTCTCCCGCGCTGGAACCCGGCGCTCGGGGCGTCCGCAGGAACCCCAGGGACTGGGCCGCGTGCACGGCCCGCACCGGCAGCCCGGTCTCCCCGACCGTCCGGGACCAGATGTCCCGTCCGATGCGGTCGAGTTCGGCCCGCGTGCGGTCCTCGGCGGCCAGCTCCTCGGTACGCGCCCGGAACTCCGCCACCCCGGCGGCGACCAGCGCGCGCAGGGCGTCCGGGGCGGGCAGCCCCGCCTCGGTGCGCCAGCCCCCGCGCGGGGGCAGCACCCCGGCCCAGGGCGGCCCGGTCACCGCGTCCGGCACGCCGGAGGTGGCCGCCTGCTCGTCCACGCTCTCCAGCAGCTCACCGGCGGAGACGGTCACGTCGAGCGTGACGTCGAGCCCGTTCTCGTACGGCTTGGCCAGCCGTACCGCGCGTACGGCCAGCACGTCGAAGGAGGGCGGCCGCCCGAAGACGGCCAGGGAGGTGCCGGCCGCCTGGAGGCGCACCGCGGCCGAACGGTCGTAGTGGAGCAGCCGGGAGAGGAAGGCCGCGAGATCCGCGGCCTCCCCCTCGTCGGCCAGGTGGAGGACCGTCATGCGGCGACGGCCTCCTCCTTGGTGTCCGTGTACTCCTGGAGGAACTCCCGTTCCTCGGCGGTGAGCCGACGGGGCCGCTGCGCCTCGAAGTCGAACGGCACGATCACCGTGGAGGCGCGGACGTAGATCTCGTCCCCGTCCTTGACCTCGTAGGTGAGGGTGAACGAGGCCGCCCTGATCTGCGTGACCCACAGCTCGATGTCGACCGGGTGGTGCCGGTGGACGAGCTGCCGCTTGTAGTCGATCTCATGGCGTGCCACCACCGACCCCTGCTTGAAGTCCTTCTCCGGGCGGAACAGGAAGTCGATACGGGCCTCCTCCAGGTAGCGGAGGAAGACCACGTTGTTGACGTGGCCGTACGCGTCCATGTCCGCCCAGCGCAGTGGGCAGCGGTAGATGTGCCGCAAGATCAGCCCCGGGTCAGCTTCTTGTAGGTGGCGCGGTGCGGGCGGGCGGCGTCGGCGCCGAGCCGCTCGACCTTGTTCTTCTCGTACGACTCGAAGTTTCCCTCGAACCAGAACCACTTGGACTCGCCCTCGTAGGCGAGGATGTGGGTGGCGACGCGGTCCAGGAACCACCGGTCGTGGGAGACGACCACGGCGCACCCGGGGAACTCGAGCAGCGCGTTCTCCAGGCTGCTGAGGGTCTCGACGTCGAGGTCGTTGGTCGGCTCGTCGAGGAGCAGCAGGTTGCCGCCCTGCTTGAGGGTGAGCGCGAGGTTCAGCCGGTTGCGCTCACCGCCGGAGAGGACCCCGGCCGCCTTCTGCTGGTCCGGCCCCTTGAACCCGAAGGCGGACACATAGGCGCGGGAGGGCATCTCGACCTGGCCGACGTTGATGTAGTCCAGCTCGTCGGAGACGACGGCCCACAGCGTCTTCTTCGGGTCGATGTGCTCGCGGCTCTGGTCGACGTAGGAGATCTTGACGGTGTCGCCGACCTTGATGTCGCCGGAGTCCGGCTCCTCGAGGCCCTGGATCATCTTGAACAGCGTGGTCTTGCCCGCGCCGTTGGGCCCGATGACCCCGACGATCCCGTTCCGGGGCAGTGTGAAGGACAGGTCGTCGATCAGCACCTTCTCCCCGAAGGCCTTGCTGAGGTTGTTCACCTCGACGACGACGTTGCCGAGCCGCGGGCCCGGCGGGATCTGGATCTCCTCGAAGTCCAGCTTCCGCATCTTGTCGGCCTCGGCGGCCATCTCCTCGTACCGCGCGAGGCGGGCCTTGGACTTGGCCTGGCGGCCCTTGGCGTTGGAGCGCACCCACTCCAGCTCGTCCTTGAGGCGCTTCTGCCGCTTGGCGTCCTTCTGGCCCTCGACCTTGAGGCGGGTGGCCTTGGTCTCCAGGTACTTGGAGTAGTTGCCCTCGTAGCCGTGCAGGCGGCCGCGGTCGACCTCGCAGATCCAGCCGGCGACGTTGTCCAGGAAGTACCGGTCGTGGGTGACGGCCACGACGGTGCCCTCGTACTTGGCGAGGTGCTGCTCCAGCCAGTTCACCGACTCGGCGTCGAGGTGGTTGGTGGGCTCGTCGAGCAGCAGCAGGTCGGGGGCCTCCAGCAGCAGCTTGCACAGCGCGACGCGCCGCTTCTCACCACCGGAGAGGTTCACGACGGGCCAGTCGCCGGGCGGGCAGCCCAGCGCGTCCATGGCCTGCTCCAGCTGGGCGTCGAGGTCCCAGGCGTTGGCGTGGTCCAGCTCCTCCTGGAGCTTGCCCATCTCCTCGAGCAGCGCGTCCGAGTAGTCGGTCGCCATCTGCTCGGCGATCTCGTTGAACCGGTCGAGCTTGCCCTTGACCTCGGCGACACCCTCCTGGACGTTCTCCAGAACGGTCTT
This sequence comes from Streptomyces sp. NPDC034099, assembly GCF_055575415.1. Taxonomy (NCBI): domain Bacteria; kingdom Bacillati; phylum Actinomycetota; class Actinomycetes; order Kitasatosporales; family Streptomycetaceae; genus Streptomyces; species Streptomyces sp. NPDC034099. Next base: position 498,572 of record NZ_JBVISR010000002.1, read on the forward strand.
CGCCTCGTTCAGCGGGGGCTCCTGGAGCAGGATGCCCACGGTGTAACCCGGGGACAGGAAGGCGTCCCCGTTCGAGGGCTGCTCGAGCCCCGCCATGATCTTCAGAACGGTGGACTTACCGGCGCCGTTCGGTCCGACCACACCGATCTTCGCGCCGGGCAGGAAGCTCAGCGTGACGTCATCAAGGATCACCTTGTCGCCGTGCGCCTTGCGCGCCTTGCGCATGGTGTAAATGTACTCAGCCAAGAGAAACCGTCCGGCAGCTTGATCAGGCAGTGGGCAGATACACCCCATCTTGCCGCACCGCCACCCCTGGGCGGAAACCCGTTTGACCCGACCTCTCTGACCTGGGGGTTTCGTGCACTGCCCTACCGTGCCGCAGTGACCAACGCGACGAGGCGCCCCCTCCTCTTCCTCGACATCGACGGCCCGCTGATCCCGTTCGGATCACCGGCCGGCGCCGTTGCCCCCGTCGACGAAGACAACCCGCTGATGGCCCGGCTCGACCCCGGTGTCGGGGCGCGCCTGTCGGCCCTGGGCTGTGATCTCGTCTGGGCGACGACGTGGGGGGAGGAGGCGAACGAGGTCGTCGCCCCACGCATCGGTCTGCCGAGGCTGCCCGTGCTGGACCGGCCGGACGCGTGCGTGGAGGGGAGCCCGCGCGGACTGCACTGGAAGGCCCGCCCCCTGGTCGAGTGGGCAGACGGCCGTCCCTTCGTCTGGGTCGACGACGAGATCAACGCCGTGGACCGCCAGTGGGTGGCAGCCGCTCACCCCGGCCCGTACCTGCTCCACCGCGTCGACCCGGCGGAGGGCCTCACCGACGCCGACTTCGCCGTACTCGGCGTCACTGTTCGTTCCTTCGGCGGACGAAGATGAGGACCGCGCCGCCGATGACCACGAGGCCGATGGCCGCGCCGCCGATCAGGGGGGTCGCGTCGGAGCTGCCGGTTTCGGCGAGGTTGGGGTTGGGGGAGGGGGTGACGACCGTGGCGGGGGCCGGTTCGCCGAGGGTGTGAGTGGAGTCGGACAGGGTGGCGCTCTGGGTGCGGCAGTCGAGGACGCCGCTGAAGCGCTGCTCGAAGCCGGCCGGGCCGCGGATCGTGAAGTCGTAGGCGCGGTCCTCCGGCAGCGGGACCGGCACCGTCCGGGTCTCGCCCGGCGCGACGGTGTACTCGGTGTCCAGCAGTTCGAAGGTGAAGGGCTCGTCGCCCTTGTTGAGCGCGGTGATGTCGAGGGTGCCCTCGGCGCAGTTCTTCTCGGCGGACAGGGCGGGTATCGCGCCCTCGGCGGCCCAGGTGGCGGTCGCCGTCGCGCCGACCGTCGACTCGCTGGAACCGGCCAGGATCTGCGTCTGGCTGCGGCTCTCGGAGGCGAAGGCGCGGCCGACCGGCACGGTCGTCGACGCCTGGACGGACAGCCGGGCGGTGCCGGCCTCCGCGTCCTCGGGTACGTCGAAGAAGAGCTGGGTGCCGTCGGTGACCTCGGTGACGGGCTCGCCCTTCTTGTCGACGATCCGTACGGCGTCCTTGGCGGTGGCGTCCACCGGGGGCGTCACCGTCGCGCCGCCCGCGTCGGTGTGAACGGTCACCGGGCCGAGCCGCTCACCGGGGCGGCCCGAGACGGCCGGCGGGTCGAGGGCGAGGGACGCCTCGGGCTCGGCCAGGTCGCGGGCGTTCTTCTCCAGGTAGTCGGCGAGCCGCTCGGCCTGCGGGTCGACGGCCTCGACGTCGGTGTCGTCCGAGTACCGCCAGATGGCGACCTGGGTTCCGGCCGCCGCGTCCTCTTCGGTGAGCCCGCCCCGGACGCCCGCCTTCTTCGCGAGCGCGGCCAGGTCGTTGACCTGCGGGTAGGAGTTCCCCAGGATCCAGCGGACACGGCCGGCGTCCTTGTTGGTGCCCAGGGACGTCCCGCTCCAGGGAGTCTCCTGGTACTTCGCGTCCTTCTGCGTCGGGTTCTGGATGTCGACGCAGTACGTCTGCAGCATGCCGCCGCCCTCGACGGACATCTCGAAGAGACCGGCCGACACCTGCTGGTCGCCGTCCTCCCCGTGGATGACCGCGGTGCCGTGCGTCTTCAGGCCGCCTATCGTGGCCGTCGCCCCGCCCTGCCCCCTTACGCCGTCCCGCGCGCCGTCCTGGGCGGCGGCCGGTGCCGCACCGGTCACCACACCGGCGACGGCGAGCACGGACGCCAGCGCCCCGGCGGCGAGACGCGCCGCCCCTCGACCGGGCAGAGACGGCGCAGCGAGCGAAGAAAACACCAAATTCCCCTTCGAGCAGGACCCGTTGGCGTGGGGGGAACGGTCCCACCAGCAGAATCAGCAGCCACACAAGGCTCGTTCGGCATCCTAAGGACGTGACGGACCGGGCTTGCCGGTGATCGTCGCCCGCGCGGTGATCCGAATCGGAATCGTTATCGCCGAGAGCCTCTTTGAGCAGGGCTTATCGACAAATCCACCCGGGTTGACCCCGGGCGCATGCGGGGACAAGCCGTACTTCGGGCGGTTTCGGCAGGGCCGGCCGGTCTCGGTCATCCACTCGGTGTCATCCCACCGGGACGGGCTCCGGTCGCTGTTCGGGGGCCGGACCAGTCGGCTCCCCCGTCGGTTCCCCGGCCGATCCCCCGGCCGCCACCTCCCAGTTGGGTTCCGGCTGGGGTGGTGAGGTCGACGCCTCCGCCCTGCCGGTGCGCCGGAAGGCCGCCGTGCCGCGGGCGAGATCGTGGCCGATCGCCACCGCGTCGATGTCGGCCGAGGTCCTGCTCTGCCCCTCGCGCACGTCGGTGCGCACCTTCAGCCTGCCCTGCACGACGACGGGGTCGCCGACCGCCAGTGACGCCGAGGCGTTGGTGGCGAGCTGCCGGTTGGCCCACACCGTGAAGAAGTTGGTGTGTCCGTCCGTCCAGGCGCTCTTCTCGCGGTCCCAGTAGCGCGCGGTGACCGCGAGCCGGAAGCGCACCGACGCGCCGTTCGCCAGGTCCCGGAAGACCGGCTGGGTGGCCACGTTGCCCACCGCGCAGATCATCGTCTCGTTCATCGCGAGTCCTCCCTCCCGCACGGGCCCGTCCCGTACGGCGGCCGGGGCGATCGCGTCCGTCGCGATCGCCGTGGAGGCCAGACTGCCCGCGGTCGGGCCGGTCCGCCGAGGGCTGTGGACCGGCCCGGCGCCTGTGGAGAACTCCGCCACCCGCGCGGGTGGCAGCCGTGGCCGGGCGCCACTACCTCGTCGCGGCCCCGACCCCGGTCCCCACCCCGGTTCCCGCCCCCGCGACCCGCGCGTACTGTTCCCGCACCTCGCGGTACCGCAGCAGTTCCGCCGCCAGCGGATCCAGCACCCTGGCCCGGCCGCACCCCGCGGCCGCCTCCCGCAACAGGCGTTCCGCCTCGTGGCCGTAGCGCCTGGCGGGTCCGCGGGCCGCCAGACGGCAGCTCCACTCGATGAGCGGGCCGCCGACGATGCCGGCCAGCATCAGCAGCACGGGCACCCCCAGGTTCGGCGGCACGACGCCGATGATCTGGCCCAGCAGCCACAGGCCGCCCACCACCTGGAGCAGGGTCATGGTCGCCTGGGCGAGGACGGCCACCGGCCACCAGCCGGGCCGCGGCGGGCGTCCCGGGGGCAGCCCCGCGCGCACCACCAGCTCGTCGAGGGCCTCGGGCAGCCCCTGGGCGCCGCGGACGGCCGCCTCGCGCATCGCCAGCGCCCACGGTGCCGGCAGCCCGGCCGACGCCCGGTCCGAGACCGTACGCACCGCATGCTCGACGCGCTGACGGGCCGTGGCCTCCTCGTCCGCCTGGGCGCGGGTGGACAGCCGTCCGGTGACGGGGTCGCGCCGGTCGTGGTACCAGCGCCACAGCCGCAGCCAGGGAGTACCGCACGCGCGGTTGGCGTTGCGCAGCCAGGCGCGTTCGGCCGCCTCGCCCGCCGCGGTGGCGCCCACCGCGTCGGCCAACCGGTCCGAGAACTCCTCCCGCGCCTCCTCACTGAGCCCGGTGCGCCGCCCCGTGACGTACACGGGGCGCAGGTACCGGGCGGCGGCGTCCACATCGGCCGCGATGCGGCGGGCCGGAGCCTGCCGTTCGGCGACGAACTGGCCGAGTGTCTCGCGCAGTTCGCCGACCCCCTCACCGGTGAGCGCGGACAGGGCGAGCACGGTCGCGCCCGGTTCGCCGTGCTCGCCCAGTGCGATGCCGTCCTCGTCGAGCAGGCGCCGCAGGTCGTCGAGGACCTGCTCGGCGGCCTCCCCGGGCAGCCGGTCGACCTGGTTGAGGACGACGAAGGTGACCTCGGCGTGGCCCGCCATCGGCCGCAGATAGCGCTCGTGGATCAGGGCGTCGGCGTACTTCTCCGGGTCGACGACCCAGATGACGGCGTCGACCAGGGCCAGGATGCGGTCCACCTGCTCACGGTGCTGCACGGCCGCCGAGTCGTGGTCGGGCAGGTCGATCAGGACCAGCCCGCGCAGCGGCGACTCGGAGTCCGGGTGCTGGAGCGGACGGCGGCGCAGCCGGCCGGGGATGCCGAGCCGGTCGAGGAGGCTGGCGGCGCCGTCGCTCCAACTGCACGCGATGGGCGCGGCGGTGGTCGGCCGGCGGACGCCGGTCTCGGAAATGGTCACCCCGGCGAGGGTGTTGAACAGCTGCGACTTGCCGCTGCCGGTCGCGCCGGCGATGGCGACGACGGTGTGCTGTCCGGAGAGCCTGCGCCGCGCGGCGGCCTCGTCCAGGACCCGGCCCGCCTCGGCCAGGGTCCCGCTGTCGAGCCGGGCCCGGGAGAGTCCCACCAGTTCACGCAGCGCGTCCAGACGTGACCTGAGGTTCCCGTCGTAGGCGAGCGGCATCAGGGCGGCCGAGGTCGCGGCGGGCCTGCTCGGCAGGACGGCGAACTGCTCGGCCCCGCCGTTCTCGTCCACCCGCCGTGCGATCAGTCCGTCGCCCCAGGCGGCCTCACCGTCCCCGGAACCGCCCGAACCTCCCGCGCCACCGGGACCTCCCGCACCACCGGGGCCTCCCGCACCACCGGGGCCTCCGGCACCGCCGGGACCTCCCGCACCACCGGGACCTCCCGCACCGCCGAGACCTTCCGCACCGTCCTGGCCACCGGTCGAGCCGTCCCTGCGTTCCGCGCGGGGGTGCGCCCCGGGGCCCTCGTCCCGCACGCACGTGTGGGAGCCGCCCGAGCGCTCGCTCACGCGTTCCCGCGGTCGCCTTCCACGGCCCGCGTCCTCGGTCTCGCCCGCCTCCCCCACCGCGTCCCCGCGCGGGACGCGCTCACGGACGGCACGCTCACCGGTGGCTGCCTGCTCGGCAGAGTCGTCCTTCCGAGCCCGGCCGTCCTGGCCGTCCAGCCCGTCCCGGCCGTCGCGCCGCTTCCGGTCACCCCGCCGGCCTTGGCCGTCGCGGGGGTCCCGATCGTCCCAGTGGCCCCGGTGGTCCTGCCCGTCCCGGCGGTCTCGCTCGTCCCGGTCACCCCGCTGGCTCCGGCCGTCCCTGTGGTCGCGATCCTCGGCACGGTCCCGGCGGTCTCGCTCCTCCCGCGCAGCCCGATCGGCCGGGGCAGCCCGGTCGCCCCGGTCGTCCCGGGAGCCCGCCGTGTCGGCGGCCCGGTCTCCGCGTTCCGTCTCCTTCGTCGCAGGTTCGGTGTGCTCGGTGTGCTCGGTGGGGTCCTGGTCAGTGACGGCGGTCACCGGTCACCTCTCCTTCTGCAGTACGGACAGCGCGGCGATGAGCTCCGCCTGTGGCTCGGGGTGCACCTCAAGACCGTCGAGCGGCGCCAGCCTGCGCTCCCGCTCGACGTGCATGACCCGGTCGACGAGTTCCTCGAGCAGTCGCCCGCCCCGGTCGCGCAGCCGCAGCGCGCCGTGGGCACCGATCCGCTCGGCGAGCCGCTCCCCGGCGACGCGCGCGCGCCGCCCGCCCAGCAGCACGGTGGCGACCAGGCCGGCCACCACCCCGGGGTCCGGTGCCAGGTTCCGGTCCAGCTCGCGCACCTCCTCCTCGGCGTACTCCTCCAGTTCGCGCCGCCAGCGCCGTACGGCCATCCCGATGCGGTGCTCGGCGCTCTCCGGCGCGGGGACGCGGTCCGCGAGTTCGGGGGCGTCCGCCGCCGGTTCGTGCCGCCAGGCCTCGTCGACGCGTTCGTCTGCGGCCGTGACGGCGCACAGCAGCAGGGTGCTCAGGCTCTCCACCAGCGAGTCGAGGAGCTCTTCCGGGGAGCAGTCGAGGGGGAAGGCCCGCCAGCGCTTCAGCGCGTCCCCGGCGAGCACGGCGCCCGCCTGCAACCGCCCCCGTGCGCGCGCGTGCTCACCGTCGTAGGCGCTCTCGACGGCGGCGGTGAGCCGCAGCGCGGCGGCGTACTGCGCGGCGGTGGCCCCGGCCAGCTCGGGCATCCGGGACTTGAGCGAGTCCAGGATGCCGTGCGCCGTACGGGCCATGGCGTGGTGCCGGGCGTCGAGTTCCTGCGCCCGGTGGACGAGCCAGGAGCGCAGCGGTGCCACGGCGCTGGCCGGCAGCAGTCCGCCGCCCCAGGCCGACTCGGGCAGCTCGGGGACCGTGAAGCGGGGGACGTCGCCGAGCCCGGCCTTGGTGAGCAGTGCCCCGTACTGCCGCGACACCTCGGACACCACCTGGTGGGGCACCCGGTCGAGCACGGTGACCAGCGTGGCGTCGTACTCCTTGGCGGTGCGCAGCAGGTGCCAGGGCACCGCGTCGGCGTACCGCGCGGCCGTGGTGACCATCACCCAGATGTCGGCGGCGCAGATCAGTTCGGCCGCCAGGACGCGGTTGTCGGCGACGAGGGAGTCGACGTCGGGCGCGTCCAGGAGGGCGATGCCGGGCGGCAGGGTGTCGGCGGTCTCGACCCGCAGCACGCGCGCGGGGTTCTCGCCGGGCAGCAGCAGGTCGTCGTCCGGGTCCCGGTGGGGCACCCACACGCGCGTGAGGTCGGGCAGCACCCGCATGCCGCTGAACCAGTGGTGGTCCTCCGGGTGGCACACCAGGACCGGCGTGCGAGTCGTGGGCCGCAGCACACCCGCCTCGCTGACCCGGCGTCCGACCAGGGAGTTCACCAGGGTCGACTTCCCGGCGCCGGTGGACCCGCCCACCACCGCCAGCAGGGGCGCTTCCGGTTCTTTCAGGCGGGGCACCAGGTAGTCGTCGAGCTGGGCGAGCAGTTCGTCGCGGTTGGCACGCGCGCGTGGGGCCCCCGGCAGGGGCAGCGGGAAGCGTGCGGCCGCGACACGGTCGCGCAGGGCGGAGAGTGCGTCGAGCAGCTGAGGCCGTACGTCCAAGGTCACCACATGTGAAGAATGCCCAATTTTGAGGGAATTCTGAAGCATATGAGCATGATGAGCATGTCTGCGCCCTCACCGGACACTCCGGACGGAAAGGACTACTGGGACGCGAGGACAGTCCAGGCATAACGAGTGGACAACACCCGATGCGCGAGACGCCAAAAGCGATGCACGATTCGTAACTGCCTGCGATTATCGGGATCGCTTCACCGAACCTCCACATCGAGCCACGGAGGGGAAGCAGCCGGGACAGGGAGCCAGGAGCCCTATCCTTGTCCCCGGCGAGGTCACGGAACGGCCCACACCCGGGCACCACGACCGAGGCCACCACACCAGGCCCCCGTAGCTCAGTGGATAGAGCAGGCGCCTTCTAAGCGCTTGGCCGCAGGTTCGAGTCCTGCCGGGGGCGCCGGACTCCCTCCTTCCAGGAGGGTACGTCCGCCGGCGCCGGCGCCATTTCCCGTTCGGCGAGAGGGACCACCACCGTGCGACTGCGCTGCGCCGTGCTCGACGACTACCAGGGGGTGGCGACCGAGGTGGCCGACTGGTCGCCGGTCGCCGACTCCGTGGACGTCGTGTCCTACGACACCCACTTCCCGGACGAGGACTCCCTCGCCGCGGCGCTCGCGGACGCCGACATCGTGGTCACCCTGCGCGAACGCGTGCCGTTCCCCGGCTCGTTGCTCGCCCGGCTGCCCCGGCTGAAGCTGCTCGTCGCCTCCGGCATGCGCAACAGCGTGATCGACTACGCCGCCGCCGACGCGCACGGCGTCACCGTCTGCGGTACGGCCTCCTCCTCCACCCCGCCCGTCGAGCTGACCTGGGCCCTGCTGCTGGGCCTCGCCCGCGGCATCGTCCAGGAGGGCAACGGGCTGCGCGAGGGCGGCCCCTGGCAGCAGACGGTGGGCGCCGACCTGCACGGCCGCCGGCTCGGACTGCTGGGCCTGGGCAGGATCGGCGGGCGGGTGGCCCAGGTCGGCCTGGCCTTCGGCATGCGGGTGAGCGCCTGGAGCCAGAACCTCACCCGGGAGCGCACCGACGAGGTCGGCGTCGAACTGGCCCCCTCCAAGGAAGAGCTCCTGAGCACCGCCGACTTCGTCTCCGTCCACCTGGCGCTGGGCGAGCGCACCCGCGGCCTGCTCGGCCCCGCCGAACTGGCCCTGCTCAAGCCGACCGCCTACCTGGTCAACACCTCGCGCGCGGCGATCGTCGACCAGGAGGCGCTGCTCGCCGCGCTGCACGGGGGCCGCATCGCCGGCGCGGGCGTGGACGTCTTCGACACCGAGCCGCTGCCCGCCGGTCACCCGATGCGCACCGCCCCGCGCCTGCTCGCCACACCCCACCTGGGCTATGTCACGCGCGCCAACTACGCCACGTACTACGGCCAGGCCGTCGAGGCGATCGCGGCCTACCTCGCGGGCTCACCCGTACGGCGGCTGCCCGTGCCCCCGACCCCGGGCCGGGCGTAAGGACGCTCAGGCGGTGCCCGTCCGGGCGGCGTCCGCCGGGCGCGCGTAGATGCCGTCGCTCCGGCGCAGGTGACCGAAGTCCACCAGGTGGCGCCGGAGCGTCACATGGTCGACCTCGCCGTCCTCGCACCAGGCGCGCAGCTTCTCGTCGACGGTGCGTTCCGGGTACTCCACACCCGGTGCGAAGGTCTGCTCGGCGATGTGCCGCAGCACCACCTTCTTGCGCGTCCAGCGTGCGGGGAGACGGACCAGCCGGCCGTTCCTGACAAAGGTCCGCACGATCATGCCGACCGGGCCGTCGTCGCCCGCCGCGGCGGGGTCGCCGGTGGCCTGCACCGCCGGGCGGCCCGCGAGGGCCAGCTCCCGGAAGCGATCGTGGACGACGACGAGTTCGCCGTCCTGACCGGACGCCACCACGCCCAGCGCCCGCAGTCGGCGCAGCGCGGCGGACGTCTCCTGCGGGGAGAGGCCGGCGTCCCGTGCCACCCGTACGGCGTCGCCCGCGCCCAGCGCCACGGCCGCGAAGGCCCGCACCCGGCTCTCCTCGGCGAAGAGGGCGGGCAGCGCGGCGAGCGCGGCCGACAGCGACGAGGCCTCCGCGGCCCGCTGGGACCGCTGAGGCGACTGGGGCGACTGGAGCGACTGGAGCGACTGGGGCGACTCGGAATCCTCGACGGACGAGTCGGATCGGTCATTCGGCATGCCGGGAGGCTAGTGGACACACCGGCGCGCACGGGACCGATTTTCCGCGGCCCGCCGTCATCCGCACCCCCACGCGCTCAAAAAGGGTGATCCGCACATTCCCCCCGTGACCCGCTGCGACCGGGTGCGTTGAACCGACAGTGCGGCGGCGCGTCCTGCCGCCGTGCTCCCCGAGTCAGAAGGAGAACGTGATGTCTCGCATCGCGAAGGCCACCGGCATCGCCCTCGGCGCCGGTGCCGTGGTGCTCAGCGGCACCGGCATGGCCATGGCGGACGCGGGCGCGGCGGGCGCGGCCGTCGGCTCGCCCGGTGTCCTGTCCGGCAACGTCGTCCAGATCCCCGTGCACGTGCCGGTCAACGTCTGCGGCAACACCATCGACGTCATCGGCCTGCTGAACCCGGCCTTCGGCAACGCCTGCGAAAACGGCGACGACGAGGACAAGAGCGGCGGCTACGGCAGCTGAGTCCCCAGACACCGAGGAGCCCCGGCCTTCCCGGCCGGGGCTCCTCCCTTGTCGGTGTCCGGGGACGGACCCGCTCAGGCGTACCGGTAGATCCGGCCGACGTCCTCCAGCTCGTCCGGCGTCACGTCCCACGGCGGCAGCTTCTCGTGCCGTGCGACGATCCGCCCGCGCTGCGCGCTGCCCCGGCCGGGCGGCTCGGCGGGCAGGTAGCGGGCGCCGCGGTGGCGGGCCTGCCAGCGCGACCACTGGAGGTCGACGAAGGCGTGGTGCAGCCAGAACACCGGGTCGTTGACGGAGGCGCCGCCGACCATGGCGCCGCCGACCCAGCGGTGCACGCGGTTGTGGTTGCGCCAGGAGACGCTGCCCCGGCCGGCCCCCCACCCCTCCAGTTTGTTGCGGAAGCCCTTGCGGACCGTGGAGTCGTAGGGCGAGGTGTCGTACTTCGGGTCGTCCAGCGCCCACTCCAGGTCGCTCTTCGTGGGCAGGGCGAGGGGATCGCCCGCGCGCCCGAGGTCCCGGGTGAGGTACTCCGTGTCGGTGACGTTCACTTTGATGGTCCAGTTGCCCTCGGCGTGGGCGAAGGGACCGGTGGTGACCCGGTGGTCGGAACGCCGTCCGGTACCGCCCAGGAGATCGGCGGTCCAGGGCGTCGACTTGGCGCCGCGGTCCTTCGTCCAGTCCCAGTACGGCACGGTGACCGACTCGTCCACCCGGCGCAGCGCCTCCTCCAGGTCCAGCAGGAACCGGCGGTGCCAGGGCAGGAAGGACGGCGCCATGTGCGCCGTACGCAGTCCGTCCTCGCCGTCGGAGACGTAGTACTCGATGTGGGTGCGCACGAACTGGTCGTACTCGCCGCGTCGTTTGACCTCCAGCAGCGCGTTGACGAACCGCCGCTTCTCGCTGCGGGTCAGCGTGCTGACGTCCTTACGCGTGTACGCCATGCCGCTCCCCGGAGTGCTGGTCGTGGCCTGCGGACGGGGTGTCGCGCAGGTGCTCGCCGGGGCCGAGTTCGTCGACGGCGCCGCGGGCCGCTTCGAGCGGCGTGGGGTAGGACCGGTAGTGGTCGACCATGCTCAGCCAGGTGCCGTCGGCCCGGCGCATCAGGTGCAGCGGACGGCCGTCCACGGTGACCTGCCAGGTGCCGGCGCCCACGGCCCGGCCCGCGGCGGAGCGGATGCCCCGGATGCGCCGACCGCGGTAGGTCTCGTCGAAGGCGACACCCTCGACACCTTCGGCGCCCCCGGCGGGCTCGGCGGTGTGCGGCCCGGGGTGGGCGCACCGCGGTCCGGTGGTGGCGGCCTCGGCGGCCCCGGAGGGGCGCGAGGCGGCGATCAGGGGCGCCAGGCCGACGGCGAGGGCCGGGGCGAGCAGCCCCCGCATCACCTGCCGCCGGGTGCCCGCGACCGGCCCGCCTCTCGCCGAATCCTCCGCCGCCTGCTCCCGCTTCCGTCCCGCGCCACCACCTGGCGCGCCACTCCCCGGCGCGCCGCTCCCTGACGCGCCCTTCGCTGTCGCGCCCGCGTTGCCGACCATGGCTCACTCCTCGTCCGGTTCCGTTGGTCCGCACCGCTAACCGAACGACGGGCCCCGCGGTCACCGCGCACAGGGCCAGTCGGAGCACGGCCGCTCGGCCGAGCGAGGTCGCCGGGGGTTACAGACCCGGCCCGACGCCCAGGTTGGCCACCGGAACCGTCTGGACCACCGGGGCGAGCACACCGGCCTCGGGGAGCTTGGGCGCCGGCAGGCCGAGGGCCTCGGGGTTCGGCGCGGTGAGCGGGGCGTCCAGGGACAGTCCCGGCGCCAGGGTGCGCAGCTCGGCGGCGGGGGCGTCGACACCGGCGTGGTCGAAGTCGTCGCCGAGGACGTGCGGCAGCGGCTGGCGCAGGTCGACGCCGGGCAGCCCGCCGCGCACCGGTAGCTGCGGCAGCGTCCGCTCCGGCAGCAGCCGGCCCTCGACGTACTGGGGGCCCTCCGGCGCGCCCGCCGTCGGCACGGGCAACTCGCCGGCCACCTCGGGCAGTTCCATGCCGAGGGCCGTCTCCGCGCCGCCCAGCGGCACCGGCACGGGAACCGCGCGGGCCGCGGCGGCGGGGGTCGCGGCAACGCCCACGGCGGCGGCCACACCGGTGACCACGGCGGCCAGGGTTCGTCTGGTGGTCGGCTTCATGACAGGCACGGTCCCTTTCGAGAAGGCGGGAGGTACGGCTTCGGGAAGGCGGGAGACACGGCTCCGGAAGGCGGGGGTGCGGCGGGGGGCGGGGTGGCTCAGCCGCCCAGCGGGAGGCCGCCCAGCAGTCCGCTCGCGGAGTTCAGCTTCGTGGTCGTGCCCTTCACGGTGTGCAGCACGGAGTCCTTGTTCTCGGTGTCCAGCGCGTCGGACCGCGCTTCCGACTGGTGCTTGATCGGCATGACGTCGATGGGCTCCGCGGTCAGCGCGTTCACGGCGCCGTTGAGGCTGGTGGGCGTGAGCGCGGCGGCATCGGAGGCGTCGTAGGCGAACGCGGGCACGGCGGAGCCGGCGGCGACCAGGGAACCGGCGACGACGGCGGCGGCCTTGAGGGACTTCATCGTGTTCCTTTCTTCGGCGACCCGTGTCACCGGAGGTATTGCTGACGCCCTCCCTAACGACCTGCGCCGGAGCCGGAAACTCCGCCGTCCGGAAGACATATGAGATCTCCGGACACGGAAAGGGCCGTCGCGCCTCCGACAGGGAGGCGCGACGGCCCGGACGCCCGGGACGGCTCGGCGTCAGGAGGGGTTCGCGGGCGCGGCGGTCTCCGGCGTGGCGGCCTCCGGCGCGGTCGGTACGCCGGGCAGGCCGGCCAGGTCCGCGGCGGGCAGCCCGTTGCCGACCATCGTGGCGGCGACGACGTTGACGATGCCGGTCATGAGGTCCTTGACGGCCGGGCTCACCTGTTCGGCGGTACCGGAGGTGCTGGCCTTCACCAGGGCGTCGATCTGCTTCTGCAGCTCGGCCTCCGCGGCCGCGGACAGGTCGGAGGCCGCCGCGGTGCCGTCGTCGCTCTGGGCCGTGACGGGCGCCGGCAGCGTGACCGGGGTGTCGGTGCCGGTCTCCGGCGCGGTGGCGGCCGGCGGCTGGGCCGGGGTGCTCGTGCCGGGCGTGGTCGCCGCGTCGTCGGCGTCCGTGTCCGCGGCGTCCGCCTTGGCGAGGGCGTCCTTGACGGCCGCGGAGAGCTTGTCCGCGTCCGTGGCGGAGAGCCGGCCGTCGTCGGCCTTGAGGACGGCGCCGAGCAGGTCGGTGACCGGCGTGAGCACTCCACCCAGACCGGCCAGGCTGCCGACCTGGTTCTGCAGTTCCGCCGCGTCGGGGAGAGGGGCGTGGGACGCCGCGTGGGTGCGTTCCCGGACCGAGTCGCCGTCGGCCGCCATCACCGCCGGGCCGGAGAGGCCGATCAGCAGGCCGGCGCAGAGAGCGGAGGTGGCGATTCGCCGTGCGGGCAGACGCATGGGGGTTCCTTTCGGTGGTGCGTCGGATGTTGTGCCCACCGTGGAATCGCCCTGGGCGCTCTGCAACGCAGGCACGGACCCCGAGCGCCCGCCCGCCCTTCTCGCGGGCCGCGTCTTACCTGGTGAGACGCCCTGTCAAGGCCCGTGCGCCGTGTCGTCGCCCGGACCCCCCATTCGGGGCAGCACACCGCCGTCCGCGCGGCAACGCGAACCGGCCGCCCGTTCGCGGAGGAACCGCGGTACGGACGGCCGGTGCGGCAAGGGGTGAGCCGACGTCAGTCGTTCTCGCACTCGTTGCCGAACGCCGGGTTCAGCAGGCCGATGACGTCGATGGTGTTACCGCAGACGTTGACCGGGATGTGGACCGGGACCTGCACCACGTTGCCGGACAGGACGCCCGGGGAGTGGGCGGCGGCGGCCTGCGCGCCGCTGTCGGCGGCGGCGACACCGGCGGTGCCCGCCACCGCGGCGGCGGCGACGGAGGTCAGGGCCAGGCCCTTCGCGATACGCGACATGGAGAAGTGCTCCTTGGGGTTGTACACACATCCGGGCGGCTGCCCGGCGCAGTGTCAACGCGTAGCACGGGCGCGAGTTGTGCCGCCAAAGGGGTGATCTCACGAAAGACCGGCGTTCACAAATCCAACACAGTTACCCGGTTTCGCCGTATTAGTACGGATAGCAGCTAGAGTCCCACACCATTCGACGCACCCGTATGCCGCTAGCGGCCGGCGCCCGCGGCCGGGCGCGTTCCCGCCCGTCCCGAGCCATCTCCGTGAGCGAGGAAACGCGCATGCACCTGCCACCGACCGGCTCACGGCCACGGGTTCTGCACCTCACCCAGCCGGTGGACGGCGGGGTCGCCCGGGTGGTGACGGACCTGACGCGGGTTCAGCTCGCCGCCGGACTGCGCGTCGCGGTCGCCTGTCCCGGCGGGGACCTCGCCGACCGGCTGCGTGCCCTCGGCGCCGACGTGCGGCACTGGCCCGCGACCCGCTCGCCGGGCCCGGCGCTGGTGCGGGAGGTATGGCGGCTCGTCCGCGTGGTCGAGGACGTACGGCCCGATCTGGTGCACGCGCACAGCGCCAAGGCCGGTCTGGCCGGGCGGCTCGCCGTACGGGGCCGGGTGCCGACCGTGTTCCAGCCGCACGCCTGGTCGTTCGAGGCGGTCGGCGGGGCCGCCGCGCGCCTCGCGCTGGGCTGGGAGCGGTGGTCGGCGCGGTGGACGGCGCGGACGGTGTGCGTGAGCGAGGCGGAACGGCTGCGGGGGGTGCGGGCCGGGCTGCGCGGGCCCTGGGCGGTGATCCCGAACGGCATCGACCTCACCGGCTTCCCCTCCGACGCGCCCGGGTACGCCCGCCCCGACCCGGCCGGCCCGCGACCGCGGCACGGTGTCGCCCCGCACGCCCCGCTGGTGGTCTGCGTGGGGCGGCTGTGCCGGCAGAAGGGGCAGGACGTTCTGCTGAGCGCCTGGGAGTCGGTCCTCGCGCGGGTGCCCGGCGCCCGGCTGGTCCTCGTCGGCGACGGCCCGGACCGCGCCCGGCTGGCCGCGCGGGCCCCGGCGTCCGTGCTGTTCACGGGTGCCGTAGCGGACGCCGCCGCCTGGTACCGGGCCGCCGACCTCGTGGTGCTGCCGTCGCGCTGGGAGGGCATGGCGCTGGCCCCGCTGGAGGCGATGGCCTGCGGGCGGCCCGTGGTGGTGACCGACGTGGACGGTGCCCGCGAGGGCCTGCCGCCCGCGCTCGTACCGCACTGCCTGGTGCCGCCCGGGGACCCCGCGGCGCTGGCCGACGCCGCCGCCGCGCTGCTGCTCGACGCGCCGCTGCGCGCCTCGCTCGGCCGCCGGGGGCGTGCGCACGTCCGGTCCGCGCACGACGTACGGCACACGGCCGCGGCGGTCGCGGCCCTGTACGGCGACCTCCTGGGCGGCGTACGGCCCACGACCGCGGCACACACCGGCGTCGGCGACCGCGCCGGTGCCATCGGCGACAGGCCCGCAGCCGTGGGGCGGTCGGCCGTCGTGCCCAACGAGTGCAGGGAGACCACCCACCCGTGACCGCGGAAAGCACCGTCCCCTCCCCCGCCGGCCAGTCGCGCGGCCTCGGCTCCTCCCCCGTCTCGGTGCTGCCGCGGCGCGACGGCACCGCGGGCCCGCGGCTGCCCGCGCGGCGCCTCGCCCCACGGCCGGACTCCCGGCTGCCGCTGCTCGTCGCGGACGGCGCGGCGGCCCTGCCGGGCTCGCTGGCCCTCACCGGCACCCCGCACCAACCGCTGCTCGCGGCCCTGCTGGTGGCCGCCTCGCTGCTGCTGCGCCCCCGGCCGCGCCCGGCCCGGCGGACGCCCGGCGCGCTGGACGACCTGCCCGCCCTGTGCGGCCGGATCGCCGTCGGGTGGCTGGCGCTCGCGGCGCTCGTCGCGGCGTACGCCCCGTCGCACGCGCTCTCCGCGCGCACCCTGTGCGCCGGTTTCCTGCTGCACGCGGTGACGGGCTGCGCCGGCCGGGGTGCCGTGCACCGCAGACGCCGTACGGCGCTGCTGAACCACCCCCGCGCCGCCCTCGTCGTCGGACCCGCCGCGACCGCGCAGCGCGTGGCCTCGGCGCTGCTGCGCCACCCGCGCTGCGGGGTGCGCCCCGTCGGGATCGTCACCGACGACCCGGGCGGCACCACGGGCCTGCCCGTGCTGTCCACGGACGAGGAGGTGCGGCGGGCGGTCGTGCAGAACGGCGTACGGGACGTGCTGGCCGTGGATCCCTCCGTGGACGCCCCCTCCGTACGGCCCGGGCAGGCGGCGCTGCTGCGGGCGCTGGCCGAGTCGGGCTGCGCGGTGTGGGAGCTGGACGCCGAGGCCCCCGCGTACGCCGGCGCTCCCGCCCGCCCCGGCGGGGACCGGATCGCGGGGTTCTCCTGCCGGCGTCTGGAACCGGCGGCGCGGCGGCCGGGCGGCGCGGGCAAGCGGGTCCTCGACGTGACGGTGTCCGGGGCGCTGTTGCTGCTGCTGAGCCCGCTGCTGCTGGCCTGTGCGGCGGTGCTGCGGGTGGTGAGCGGTCCCGGCGTGCTGTTCCGGCAGGAGCGCGTCGGTGAGGGCGGCAGGCCGTTCACGCTGCTGAAGTTCCGCACCCACCGGCCGGCGGACGAGCACGAGTCGGCGACCCGGTGGAGCGTGGCGGACGAACGCCGGATGCCGTGGTTCTGCCGCTTCCTGCGGCGCACCTCGCTGGACGAGCTGCTCCAGCTGTGGAACGTCTTCCGGGGCGACATGAGCCTGGTCGGCCCGCGTCCCGAACGCCCGTACTTCGTGGCCCGGTTCAGCCAGACCTATCCCGGCTACGCGGCCCGTCACCGGATGCCGGCCGGGATCACGGGCCTGGCCCAGATCAACGGGCTGCGCGGTGACACGTCCATCGAGGACCGGGCCCGCTTCGACAACGCCTACATCGACGACTGGTCGCTGTGGCAGGACGTCTGCATCCTGCTGCGCACGGCCGCCGCGCTCGTGCGCCCCACGGGGAGCTGACCCAGGTGGCCCACGCCCTGCCCCTTGGGCCGACGGCGCGCGTACGGCGGCTGCCGCCCGTGCTGGCCGTGGTCGCCGTCGTCGCGCTGCTCGCGCTGCCCTTCGCCCCGGGCGACGGGGGCGGCGCGCACCCGGCCGACGCGGTCTCCGCGCTGGCGGTGCTGTACTGCGCGCTGCGGCTGGTGCGGGACCGGCGGCGCCCCCTGTCCCGTACGGCGGCGGTGGTGCTCGGGCTGCCCGTGCTCGGGCTGGCCGTCGCCGCCGCGGGCGCCGGGTCGCCGGGGGCCGGACTGGCGGGCCTCGGCCGCTACCTCCAGGTCTTCGTGCTGGTCCCGGCCGCCGTACTGCTGCTCGTCCGCGACCGGGGCGACGTACGGCTGCTGGCCCGGTCGATGGTGGGGCTGGCGCTGTGGCAGGGGGCGGTCGGGGTGCACCAGTACGTGACCGCGACCGGCGCCTCCTACCAGGGCGAGCGGGTCCGGGCGGTGGGCACCTTCGGGCCGCAGGACGTGATGGGGATGGCGACCGTGGTCTCCCTGGGGCTGGTCTGCGCGGTGGGGCTGGCGCTGGGCCGGACGCCGGTGCGGCAGCGGCTGCTCGCCGCCGGGTGCGCGCTCGCCCTGCTGCTGCCGCTCGCCCTGTCGTTCAGCCGCGGGGCGTGGATCGCGACGGCGGTGACATGCGCGGCGCAGCTGCTGCTCGCGGGGGTGCGCAGGGCGCTGGCGGTGGGGGCGGCCGTGGTCGCGGCGGCGGTGGTGCTGGTGGGCGGCTTCGGGGTCGGTACGGCGATGCTCCAGGAGCGGGCCGGCAGCATCACGCGGGTCGCCGACGCCCCCGACCAGTCGGTGACCGACCGCTACACGATGTGGGCGGCGGCGGCCGGGATGTGGCGGGAGCGGCCGCTGACCGGCGTGGGGCTGAAGGGCTTCCCCGAACACCGTGACGCGCACGCCTCGTTGGCGCTGTCCTCGGGCAGCGAGACCGACGGCGCGGGTGCCGGGTACCGCAGGCAGCCGCTGCTGTCCCCGCACAACATGTACCTGCTGGTGCTGGCCGAACAGGGACTGATCGGGCTGCTGGCGCTGGCCGGGAGCTGGCTGGCGCTGCTCGTGCTGGGCCTGCGCCGGTTGCGCGGCGCACGGCGGAAGAAGGGCTCGGTGCCGGACTGCGCGTTGGTCGCCTGCGGGCTGCTGGTGTGGCAGCTGACCGACTTCGCGTACGCCGACATCGGCGGGCCCTCGACCGTGCTCACGGCGGTGTCCTTCGGGCTGGCGGCCTGGTGGGCGCTGGGTTCCGCCGCGCGGGAGGTGCCGGAGCGGTGACGACGACCTCGCCGCACCCGGCGGGCGAAGCGGACGCGTCCCACGGCGCGGTCCCCCGGGCCGAGACCCCGTACGCGGGGACCGCACCCGTCGCCGGGGGCGGCTCCTCGGGGCGTTTCCTAGCCCGCGCCGCCCTCGTCACGGCCGTGCTCTCGGTGGCCGGGTCGGTGCTCGGGCTGGCCCGGGACCAGGCGCTGGCCCGGCTGTTCGGGGCCGGGAGCGAGACGGACGCCTTCCTGGTGGCGTGGACGGTGCCCGAGTTCGCGGCGACGCTGCTGATCGAGGACGGGCTGGCCTTCGCGCTGGTCCCGATGTTCAGTCTGGCCCTGGCCCGCCGCGCGCAGGGTGTCCCCGGCGACCCGGTCCGCGCGCTGGTCGCCTCGACGCTGCCCCGGCTGGCCCTGGCCTTCGCCGCGGCCGGTGCGCTGGTCGCCGCCGCCGCACCGGTGCTGGTGCGGGCCCTGGCGCCGGGGCTGGCCGACCACGCCCTCGCCGTGGACTGCACCCGGCTCACCGCCACCTGCGTCGTCAGCTTCGGTCTCGCCGGGTACTGCAGCGCCGCGCTGCGGGCGCACCGCCGGTTCCCGGCACCGGCGGCGATCTACGTCGCCTACAACACCGGCATCATCACGGCGATGTTCGTGCTCGGCGGGCGCTGGGGGGTGCGCTCGGCGGCGGTCGGGGTCGCGGTGGGCGGTGCCCTGATGGTGGCGACGCAACTCCCGTCGCTGCTCGGCCAGCTGCGGCGGCGGAGCAACGGCGCGGGCCCACCGGGCGGCGCGCGCCCGTCAGGCATCGCGGACGCCGAGAACGCGCCGGGCGCCACGCACAGCACGTCCCGGTCAGGCACCACGGACAGCACCCGCCCCCTCACCCTCGCCCTGTTCGGCACCGTGCTGCTGTTCGCCCTGTGTCGCCAGTCCCAGGTCCTCATCGAGCGCTTTCTGGCCTCCGGGCTCCCCTCCGGGGCCATCTCGCACCTGAACTACGCGCAGAAGGTCGCCCAGATCCCGATGACGCTGTCGCTGATGCTGTGCACGGTCACCTTCCCGGTGGTGGCCCGCGCGCTGGCCGACGGCGACACGGAGCGGGCCCGCGACCGGGTCGAGCGGGACGTGGCGCTGGCGGCCTGCCTGGTGCTGCTCGGCGCGGCCACCGTCGTCGCCTGCGCGCCGCAGATCATCCAACTCCTTTTCCAGCGCGGCGCGTTCACGCCGTCCGACACGGCGGCGACCGCGGCCGTCATGCGGGTGTACGCGCTCGGGCTGCTCGGCCAGACCGTGGTGGGCGCGCTGGCCCGCTCCTACTTCTCGGCGGGCCGCGCCTCCTGGTACCCGTTCGGCGCGATGGCCGTCGGCGTCGTGGCCACCGCCGTCGCGGGCGCCCGCGCGGTCGGCCCGTGGGGCGTGACCGGCATCGCCGCCGCCAACGCCGCCGGCATCACCGTCACCGCCGCCCTGCTGCTCGCCGGGATGGGTCCGCGCAGCGTGCCGGTGCGGGTCCGGCGGGTCCTGGGCGACCTGGGCAGGCCGCTGCTGGCGGCGGCCGTGGCGACCGGCTCGGGCGCACTGGCCGCGGACCTGGTCACCGACGCCGGTGCCGCCGTGTCGCGGACCGCCCTCTCGCTGGCCGTCGGCGCCGCCACCGTCGGCGGTGTCTTCGCCGTCCTCTGCCTGGCCCTGGGCGTTCGGGTCCTGAGCCCCGTCCGTCTCCTCCACCCCGTCACACGAAGGCTCCCTCATGGCCGTTTCCGCTTCCCCTTCCGCGACCACGACCGCTGACGCCCGCCCCGGCACCGTCCCCTGGGTCGCCATGTACCACTCCGTCGGCGACTGCTCGGACGACCCGTACCGCATCACGGTCACGCCCGACCGGCTGGACGCGCAGCTGGGCTGGCTGCGGCGGCGCGGGCTGCGCGGCGTTCCGGTCGCCGAGCTGCTGGCCGCCCGCGCCCGGGGCGGCGGCCGGGACCTGGTGGGGCTGACCTTCGACGACGGGTACGCCGACTTCGTCGAGCACGCGCTGCCGTGCCTGCGCCGCTGGGGCTGCGGGGCGACCCTCTTCGTGCTGCCGGGGCGGCTCGGCGGCGACAACGCCTGGGACCCGCTGGGCCCGCGCAAGCCGCTGCTGACCGCCGACGGCATCCGCCGTGCCGCCGCCGAGGGCGTCGAGATCGGCTCGCACGGTCTCACCCACGTCGACCTGACCACGGCGGACGACACCACGCTGACCGCCGAGACCACTCAAAGCCGGGCGCTGCTCTCGGAGTTGACCGGCGCTCCGGTCAGCGGCTTCTGCTACCCGTACGGCACGGTCGACGCCCGCGCCGCCGACGCCGTGCGCGCCGCCGGTTACACCTACGCCTGCGCCATCGACCCCGGCCCGCTGTCCGGTCCCTACGCCCTGCCCCGCGTGCACGTGGGCCAGCGGGACACACCCGTACGGCTGCTGCTGAAGACCCGGCTGCACCGCCTGCGCCGCCGGGCCCCGGCGGGAGTGTGAGGTGACCGACGTGAAGGCCCTGCACATCATCACCGGTCTCGGCGTCGGCGGCGCCGAGCAGCAGCTGCGGCTGCTCCTGCGGCACCTCCCCGTCGACTGCGACGTCGTGACGCTCACCAACCCCGGCCCGGTCGCCGACGGTCTGCTGGCCGACGGCGTGCACGTCGTCCACCTCGGCATGACCGGCAACCGCGACCTGGCCGCGCTGCCCCGCCTGGCCCGTCTGATCCGCACCGGCGGCTACGACCTCGTGCACACCCACCTCTACCGCGCCTGCCTCTACGGCCGCCTCGCCGCCCGCCTGGCCGGGGTGCGCGCGGTCGTCGCCACCGAACACTCCCTCGGCGACTCCCAGATGGAGGGCCGCCCGCTCACCGCGGGCGTCCGCGCCCTGTACCTGGCCGGGGAGCGCCTGGGCAGCGCCACGGTCGCCGTCTCCCCCACCGTCGCCGACCGGCTGCGGCGCTGGGGCGTGCCCGCGCCCCGCATCGAGGTCGTCCCCAACGGCATCGACCTGGCCCGTTTCCGCTTCGACCCGGTCCGGCGGCTGCGCACCCGGCGCCGCCTCGGCCTGCCCGAGGGCGCCTACGTCGTGGGCGGCGTCGGCCGGCTGACGGCGGCCAAACGCTTCGACGTCCTGGTCCGCGCCCTGACCCTGCTCCCGGCGGACTGCTGGCTGCTGCTGGTCGGCGGCGGTCCCCAGGAGCACCTGCTGCGCCGCACCGCCCACGAGGCGGGGGTCGCCGACCGCGTCCTGCTCACCGGCGAACGCCCTTACCTCCCCGACGGCTCCCCCGGCCCCGACCTGCCCGCGCTGGCCGCCGCGATGGACGTCCTCGCCTCGCCGTCGCCGGAGGAGGCCTTCGGCCTGGCCGCCGTGGAGGGGCTCGCGTCCGGGCTGCCGGTGCTGTACGCCTCCTGCCCGGCGATCGAGGACCTGCCCCCCGAGTCCGCGCCCGGGGCACGGCGGGTCGTGGGCGGCGCCGGGGAGTTCGCGCGCGCCCTCGCCGAGACCCGCGCGGCCCAGGGCCCGGTCCCCGGCACGCGCACCGCGCCCGAGGCGGCCCGCCACTACTGCGTCACCCGCAGCGCGGCCCGGCTGATGGACGTCTACGCGACCACCCTCACGCAACCGCTGCCCCCGTCACCGTCCCCGGTATCCCAGGGAGTCACCTCCGCATGACCGAGCCCCTCACCCAGTCCCCGGCCGCGCCCGCGACGGACGACGAGCCCGCACCCCCCTCACGGAGGCAGCGCGTCCGGGCCGCCCTGCGCCACGTCCCGCACCGCCTGCGCTCCCTGCCGCCCTGGTCCCCGCTCGCGGCCGGCGTCCTCGCCGGCGGGCTGCTGGGCGCCGGGTACGGCCTGGTCGCCACCCCGCAGTACACGGCGACCGGTTACGTCGTCGCCGTCCCCGCCGACGCGTCCGACCCGGCGGCCGCGCTGGGCTTCGCTCAGGCATACGGCCGGGTCGCCACGCAGCTCGCGGTGCTCGGGGACGCGCAGATGTGGGCCCACGTGCCGGTGGCGACCCTGGAGCGGAGCGTCCGCACCGCGACCTCGCCGGACGCGCCGATGGTCTCGGTGACGGCGACCTCCGCCGACCCGGAGGAGGCCGCCGACATGGCCAACGCCGTCACCCGCGCCCTGACCCGGCACGCGCAGGCGTCCGCCGACGACACCCACGTGGAGCTGCAACAGTTCGCCCGCGCCACCGAGCCCACCGAGCCGTCCTCGGCGTCCGCCGCCGTGACGGCCCTGGTGGGCGCGAGCGCGGGCGGACTGCTGGGCGGGCTGGCCCTGCTGGTCCGGCCGCGCCGCGGCGCACGCGAGCCCGGCCGCGCGGCGGCGGTGCCCGGACCGGCGTCGGCGGCCGACGTCCGCGGACAGCTGTGACGCACCCGAGGCCGCCGCACCCGCTCCCGCCCGGCCACACGATCGAACTGGTCACCGACGAGGCCGCCTTCGCCGAGCTGGCCCCGCAGTGGCGGCGGCTGTACGACCGGTGCGCCGCCGCGACCCCGTTCCAGAGCCACGCCTGGCTGCTCTCCTGGTGGCGCTCCTACGGCTCGGCCGGGCGGCTGCGGCTGGTGCTGGCCCGCGAGGGCGGCGAACTGGTCGGCGCCGCGCCGCTGATGCTCGTACGGCGTCCGGTTCCGGCGCTGGTGCCCCTGGGCGGGGCCATCTCGGACTACGGGGACGTCCTGCTGGACGACGAGCGGGGCCCGGACGCGGAGACCGCGCTCGCCGCGGGCCTGGCCGCGGCGTCCCGCACCGCGCTGGTCGACCTGCGCGAGGTCCGGCCGGGCGCCGCCGCCGAACGGGTCTACGCACGCTGGCGCGGGCCCCGGCACCGGCTCGCGGACTCGCTCTGCCTGGAACTGCCCGCCCTGCCCATGGACGACCTGGTCGCCCGGCTGCCTTCGGCCAAGGCCAGGCAGCGGGTCCGCGCCCAGCTGCGCCGGCTGGACGCGCTCGGCGTCAAGGCCCGGCCCGTCCTGCCCGACGAGGCGGACGTGGCGCTGCGCCGGCTCCTCGATCTGCACCGGTTGCAGTGGCGGGGGCGGAAGGTGACGGGCGAGCACCTGCGGCCCCGGTTCCGCGAGCACCTGGTGCGGGCGGTGGGGCCGATGGTGCGGACCGGGGACGCGCAGGTCACCGAGTTCCGGATGGCCGACGAGGTGGTGGCCGTGGACGTGACGCTGCTGTCGCGCCGGCTGGCCGGGGGCTATCTGTACGGGGCGCATCCCGGGCTGCGGGAGCGAAAGGCGGACGTGGCGGTGATGCTGCTGGCCGCGTGCGCCGAGCACGCCCGTGCCCCGGGGCGCTCGACGCTGAGCCTGCTGCGCGGCGACGAGCCGTACAAGCACCACTGGCGTCCGGAGCCGGTGCCGAACCAGCGGCTGCTGCTGGCCCGCCGCCGCACGGCCCCGCTGCTGGCGGCGGCCCTGGCCGACGCCGCCGCACGACGGCGGGGCAAGGAGCTGCTGCGGCGGCGGGCGGAGCGGAGGGGGCGCGCCGGTGGCGGCACCTGACCGGGCCCGCCGCCACCGTGGCGCCCTCCGCGCGCCGCTACTTGGCGCGCGCGTACCAGTCGAGACGCATGCACAGCTTCCCGCCGAGCCAGTACTCGACCCAGTCGCCCAGCTCCAGCGGCGAGCAGTCGGCCGGGGCCTCGGGTGTCGTGGGCGGCACCGTGGGCACGGGCGGCGCGGTGGGCGTGGTGGGCTCCGGGGGTGTCGGGGCCGTCGGCTCGGGCTCGTCGGTGCGGCCGAAGAGCACGGAGCGGTAGACGGCCGTGGACCGGGGATTGTCGTCGCACTGCCACACGCCGTGCGGGCAGTAGTCGGTGACCGTGTTGTACACCGGCTTGTGCTCGTCCATCCAGGCGAGCATGCGCCGCATGTACGCGGCGTTGTCGCCGTTGCGGAACAGCCCCCACTCCGGGTAGGAGACGGGCTTGCCGTGCGCCTTCGCGAAGTCCACGTGCGCCTGGAGCCCGTAGGGTTCCTTCACCTGTTCGTCGAACGTCATGCCGCGCGGCTGGTCGTAGGAGTCCATGCCGACGATGTCGACGGTGGCGTCGCCGGGATAGCACCGCGTCCAGGGCACCGCGTCCCGGCCGCGGCTCGGCGCGAAGTCGAAGCGGAACTTCTGCCCGGGCACCGCGCGCATGGTGGTGACGATCCGGTTCCAGTACGTCTTCCAGGCCTCGGGGTCCGGTCCGCAGCGGTGGGTGTAGGTGGTGCCGTTCATCTCCCAGCCCAGCACCAGGACCGTGTCCGGGACCTTGAGCGCGACCAGGCGTTCGGCGAGGGCGCGGAAGTGGTGGTCGAAGCGTCCGGCGGCGCCCTGGCGCAGCAGTGCGCGCACCTCGTCGTCGTCGACGTGCTCCTCGTTGCGCTCCATCATGGGCACGTTGAGGACGAGCATCCGGTCGGCCTTGCGGGTGCGCCAGTCGGCCCACACGTCGAGGAAGCCGGGGGCGCCCTCGATGTTGCTCCAGCGGTCGCCGGGCAGGTAGGTGTGGCCGACGCGCAGCTCGGCGCCGCCCAGCCAGTGGCTCAGCGCGGCCATCCGGGCCACGCCGCGGGGGCCGTAGTCGAGGTACGCGCCGAAGGCGGGGGTGGGTTCGGGCGCGGCCGGTTCGCCCGCGGCGACACCGGGGCCCGCGGCGAGGAACGCCGCCGCCGCGATCGCCGCGGCCGCGGCGCGCGCCGGACGCCGCCTGGACCGGGCCCGTGACTGCCGTGCGGCCATGCCGGCCTCCTTTGGTTCTTCGTTCTGTCTTCGGCTGGTCTTTCGTCCTTGTGCATCGCTCCCCGTTACTGACACCCAGTCATATGAAATGCCATCACGCCACCGCCGTTACGGCTTTCGAGTGCGTTGATCGCCCGCACCGGTGAACCCCGTCCCGATCCGAAGGAAGTCTCCCGTGTCGCTGTTCGACACCCGTGTCCCCGCCGTTCTGCTGCGGATCGACCGCAATCCCTTTCACCACGGAACGCTGGGCGCCGTGCGTTCGCTCGGCCGCGCGGGAGTGGACGTGCACGTGGTCGCCGACTGCGCACAGAGCCCGGTCCGCGCCTCCCGTTACCTGAGCGGGCTGCACACCCCGCCGCCGCCGGGCGCGTCGCCCGCCGAGATCGCGGCGGTCCTGAGCCGCCTCGCCGCGCGGCTCGCGCGGCCCGCGGTGCTGATTCCGATGGACGACGCGTGCGCCGTGGCGGTGGGCCGGGCGCGGGCGGACCTGGCGCCCGCGTATCTGCTGCCCGACCAGCCGGGTGAGCTGCCCGCACGCGTGGCCGACAAGGCGGAACTGGCCGGTGTGTGCGCCTCCCTGGACGTCCCGCATCCCGAGACCCTGGTCCCGGACGGCGCGGCGGAGGCGGCGCGGGCGGCGTGGCGGCTGGGCCTGCCGGTGGTGGCGAAGTGGAGCCGGCCCTGGCTGGTGCCCCCGGGCGGCGGGCTGCGCAGCACGGTGCTGGTGCGCTCGGCGCGGGAGGCCGGGGAGCTGTACCGGCGGGCCGAGGAGGCGGGCAGCCGGCTGCTGCTCCAGGCGTTCCTGCCGCCGGGTGCCGACCGGGACTGGTTCTTCCACGGGTACGCCGACCGCTCCGGCGCGGTACGGGCGGGCGGTCCCGGCCGCAAGACCCGGGCCAGGCCGCGCGGCGCCGGTCTGACGGCGGTGGGCCGCTGGACGCCGAACCCCCGGGTGCAGGCGCTCGCCGAGCGGGTCACCGCGGAGCTGGGCTACCGGGGCGTCTTCGACCTCGACTTCCGGCGCTGCGGCACGACGGGCCGCTATCACCTGCTCGACTTCAACCCGCGCCCCGGCGCCCAGTTCCGGCTGTTCACCGACACCGCCGGACTGGACGTCGTACGGGCCCTGCACCTGGACCTAACCCACCGCCCGCTGCCGGAGGGGGCGCCGCGGCCGGGGCGGGTGTTCGTGGTGGAGAACTACGCGCCGCTGAGCGCCCTGCGTCCGGCCCGCGAGGGGCACGGGGGCCGCGAGCTGGCCTGGCACGCCCGGGACGACCGGGCGCCGGGCCGGGCCCTGTGGGCGCTGTGGGCCCGCCATGTGGGCGCCCGGCTGCGGGAGCGCGCGCACCGGGGCCGGGACACCCGCCCGGACGCCGCGCCCCCGGCCCGCGCCCGCGTCGTACGCCAGGCCTCCGCCCCCACCACGCACCGCACCGGGGCCCCCGACCGCCCGGACGAGGACCGGGCGGGCAGCCACTGAGCCTCCCGCGCGCCCGCCGGCGGAGACGACGACGCCCCCGGTGGCCCGTGGGGGGCCGCCGGGGGCGTCGGGGTGGGGCGGGAGGGGTCAGCGACCGGCGAGGGCGCGGCCCCTGCGGTACAGGATCGCTCCGCCCGCGATCAGCACGGCACCGGCGGCCGCGGCGCCCAGCGTGCCCTCGCTGCCGGTCTCGGCCAGGGCGGGCGGCTGCTCCGTCTGGGGAGCCGGCGGGGTGTGCTCCTCCTCGGAGGGCGGCGGCGGCTCCTCGTGAGTGGGCGGCGGCGGCTCCTCGTGGGTGGGCGGCGGGGGCTCCTCCTCGCCGTAGCCGGGCGGCGTGGTCGGGGGCGGCGGCTCCTCCTCGCCGTAGCCGGGGGGCTCCTCGGAGGAGTTCTCGCACTCGTTGCCGAAGACCGGGTTCAGCGCGGCGATCACGTCGACGGTGTTGCCGCAGAGGTTGACCGGCACGTCGACCGGGACCTGCGCGTTGTTGCCGGATCCGACGCCGGGCGAGCCCTCGGTCGCGCCGTCCGCGTGGGAACCGGTCGACGAGGACGGAGTCGAGGACGAGGACGTGCTCGAGGACGAGGTGTCCTCGCCGTACCCGCCGCCGTTGCCGTCGGTCTGCTCGTCCGAGGAGTTCTCGCACTCGTTGCCGAAGGCCGGGTTCAGGGCGGCGATCACGTCGACGGTGTTGCCGCAGGCGTTCACGGGCACGTCGACGGGGACCTGGAGGGCGTTGCCGGACACGGCGCCCGGCGAGTTCGTGGCGGCCCCGTCCGCATGCGAGTCGGCAAGGGCGGGGCTGCCGCACAGGGAAAGGATGCCCGTCGCGGCGGCAGCCGCGACCATCCCCCTGCTCAGGGTCTGTCGCACTCTGGTTGTCTTCCTGCTTGGAGAGATGAGAGATGAGATAGGGCTGGAGAACGATCCGGGGGGACGGGCTGCAGAAAGGGGAAAAGGCCGGCCCCGAACCAAACGAGTTGGCCAGGGCCGGCCCTGACACAGCCGGTCGGTGCGGAACGACGTCAGTCGTTCTCGCACTCGTTGCCGAACGCCGGGTTCAGCAGACCAACGACGTTGATGCTGTTGCCGCACACGTTGACGGGAACGTGCACGGGAACCTGGACGACGTTGCCGGACAGGACGCCCGGGGAGCCTACGGCGGCACCCTCGGCGCCGGCGTCGGCGAAGGCCGGGGCGGCCATGCCGAGGGCCATGATCGCGCCCGCGACGACAGCAGCGCTCTTCTTCATGAACTTTCCCTTCTCTGCGGTCATGCCTGAATGACGGCCGAAACCGCGCGAGCACAGCATTGACGGCTCGCACCATGACCTGCAGCCTGCAAACGAGGAATTGACGGCCGGAGAAACTACCGAACGTGGGACACCCCGAAATTCACTCGGATGCCTCACGAAACGGCCCGGCCGTTCCCCCAAGAGAGCGACGACGTCGATCCGCTCCCCGGCGAAATCCCGTCCCTTGACGGCCGGGCGGCCCGCGGAGAAGTCAGCGGGCCGCCCGTACCGGGCGGGGTACGGCTCAGCCCTCGCCGTTCGCCGACAGGACCGACAGGTCCTCCAGGACGTGCGACACGGCGCCGTCCCGCTTGGCCTGCGTGGAGTTGTCCGCGCACTGCTGGTTCAGGTCGTCCGCCAGGACGTTGATGTCCTGGATCGGGACGAGGTTGATGACGGCGACGTTGACGTCCTCGACACCGAGGCACGGCTTGTTCAGCGTGCCCTCGACCAGCGACAGCTGCGGGCTCATGTCGCCGTCGGTCGCCGAGTTGCCGAACGACGACGAGGCGCCGTTGCCGTTGGCCACGGCCGGCCCGTTGTCGTCCCCGATGGCCAGGGCCTGGGGCGCGGCAGCAGCGGACATGCCGATCACAGAAGCGGCAGCCGCCGCGGCGACCATTGCCTTCTTGAGCACTTCGCGTTCCTTTCGTCGTAGCGACGCACTGTCCTACGGCCTCATCAACCCGGTGCGCGATGATTGGTTGCGGGCGTTCACCCGGTTGGCCCGCACCGGATCTCGAAAACGGCGCGGAAATCGCCGGAATCCCGGGGGAAAACTCGGACCCGTACACATTTCCCGTTGTCCGCCGACGGAGTGAACGGGAGAAACCCGACCGGACTCACGGAGTTGACCAGAGCGCTCCGGTGGACGGGGTTTCCTCAGAAAGGACTGGCCAGTGATCAAGAAGGTAGTTGCCTACGCGGCGATCGCCGCCTCCGTCATGGGCGCCTCCGCTGCCGCGGCACCGCAGGCGATGGCGATCGGTGACGACAGCGGGCCCGTCTCGGCCAACGGAAACGGCGCCTCGCAGTACTTCGGCAACTCGATGACCACGGGCAACATGAGCCCGCAGATGGCGCTCATCCAGGGCTCGTTCAACAAGCCGTGCATCGCGGTCAGCGACATCCCGGTCAGCGTCATCGGTCTCGTGCCGATCCAGGACCTCAACGTCCTGGGCGACGACCTGAACCAGCAGTGCGCCGAGAACTCCACGCAGGCCAAGCGCGACGGTGCGCTGGCCCACCTGCTGGAGGACGTCTCGATCCTGTCCTCCAACGGTGAGGGCTGACGGCGGCAGGCGCTGACAGCGCGCCCGGGGCGGGTCGCCGAGGACATCGGCGGCCCGCCCCTCTCGCATGCCCGGGGCGCCGGGGTGCGGATCAGCGTCCCGGCGTCGCGTACAGCGCCGCTATCTCGTCCGCGTACGCCGCGACGGCCGCGTGCCGCCTCACCTTCAGGGACGGGGTCAGCAGCCCGTTCTCCTCGGTGAACTCGCCCTCGACCAGCCGGAAGGCCCGGATCGACTCGGCCCGGGAGACGGCCGCGTTGGCGTGGTCCACGGCCTTCTGGACGTCGGCGCGCATCCTCTCGTCCCGCACGACCTCGGACATCGGTGTGCCGGCGGGCAGCCCGCGCACCGCCAGCCAGTGGGCGACGGCGTCCGGGTCGAGGGTGACCAGGGCGGCGACGAAGGGGCGGTTGTCGCCGACGACCAGGCACTGGGCGACGGGTGGGCGGCTGCGCAGGCGGTCCTCCAGGACGGCCGGGGAGACGTTCTTGCCGCCGGAGGTGACCAGGAGGTCCTTCTTGCGGCCGGTGATGGTGAGGTAGCCGTCGACGTCGAGGGAGCCGAGGTCGCCGGTGGCGAACCAGCCGTCGGTGAGGGCCGCGTCGGTGGCCTCCGGGTTGCCGCGGTAGGAGCCGAAGACGATGCCGCCCTTGACCAGTACCTCGCCGTCGTCCGCGATGCGCACGGCGGTGCCGGGGACCGGCGGGCCGACCGTGCCGGGGCGGGGGCCGAGCGGCGGGACGATGGTGGCGGCGGCGGTGGTCTCGGTCAGGCCGTAGCCCTCGTAGACCATGATTCCGGCGGCGTAGAAGAACAGGTTGAGGTCGCTCTCCAGCGGGGAGCCGCCGCTGATGGCGTAGCGCATCCGGCCGCCCAGTTCCTTGCGGACCCGGCGGTAGACCAGCAGGTCGTACAGGGCCCAGCCCGCCCACAGGCCCGGGGTGGGGCCCTTGCCGCGGCCCAGGAAGCGTTCCAGGTGCGCGGCGCCGAAACGGACGGCGAGGCGGTGGGCGCGTTCGAAGGAGGCGCCGCGGCCGATCTTCTCGGCGGTCGCCCGGCCGGTGTCGTGGATCTTCTCGAAGAGGTACGGGACGCCGACCAGGAAGGTCGGGCGGAAGGACTTCAGCGCGGGGCGCAGTTCGTCGGGCCTGATGCTCGGGAAGTGGCCGATCTCGATGCGGGCCAGCAGGCAGGAGATCTGGATGGTGCGGCCCAGGATGTGGGCGAGCGGCAGGAAGAGGAGGGTCGACGCCCGCTGGCCGGTGACCTCCTTGAAGATCGGGTGCAGCAGCTCGACCGTGTTGGCGGCCTCGGCGTGCAGGTTGGCGTGGGTGAGAACGCAGCCCTTGGGACGGCCGGTGGTGCCGGAGGTGTAGCAGACGGTGGCGACCGTGTCCGGGGTGAGGGCGGTGCGGCGCTTGGTGACCTCGTCGTCGCTCACGCCCCGGCCGAGAGCGGTGAGGTCGGCCAGGGCACCGGCGTCCAGTTCCCAGACCTGCGGGCGCTCGGCGTGCCCGGCGGTGCCGGTCAGGACGGTGGCGGTGTTCGCGGCGGTCTCGGTGACGGCGTACCGGGCGCCGGAGTCGCGGACGATCCACTCGACCTGGTCGGCCGAGGAGGTGGCGTACACGGGGACGGTCTGTCCGCCGGCCGCCCAGATCGCGAAGTCCAGGACCGTCCACTCGTAGCGGGTGCGGGACATGACGGCGACCCGGCCGCCGGGTTCCAGACCGGCGGCGATCAGGCCCTTGGCCACCGCGGTGACCTCGCGGGCGAACTCCGCGGCGGTGACGGGCCGCCAGGTTCCCGCCGCCTCGCGGCGCAGGACCACCGCGTCGGGTGCCTCGGCCGCGTTGGTGAACGGGATGTCGGCGGTGCTGCCCTCGGTGGGGCGGGGCGCGAGGGCGGCGGTGCGGGCCTCGCGGACGGTGCCGTGCGCGTCCCGGACGGTCTCGGTCCTCGTGCGGGACACCAGGTCACCGCGCCTTCTCGCCCGTTTCAGGTCCCTGCGTACGCCCATGACGGCTCCCGGTCGCGGATCGGACTGATGCGCTGTCGCGTGTACTCGGCCACTAACTTACTTCAGAGTAAACTTACTCACGCGTAAGGAAACGTCAATGGGCCACGCCGCCCGGCGGCGTCCCGGCCGCCGGGCGGGGCCGGGCTCAGGCCAGCCGGTCCGCCTCCTCGATCGCCTCGGCCAGCTCGCGCACGTCCTCGTCCTCCGTGCGGTCCGCCAGGCCGTCGGCCCGCTCGGACAGTTCGGGCAGGCCTGGCGCTCCGGGCAGGGAGCCGCCGTCGCCGCCCGGGGACCGGAGCGCGTCGGCGAAGTAGGCCGCGGTCGCCGTGATCCGCAGCCCGCGGCCGGACTCCCAGACGGAGTCGTCGAGGGCGTCGCTCTCCACGTCGCCTGACTCCTCGTGCGGGGTGCGGCTCATGGGGTCGAGCCAGCGGACGGTGGCCGTGGCGAGGTGGCCGTCGGCGCCGGCCCTGGTGCGGACGGCGTAGAGGGCGGTGACCGTGTGGCCGGGGCCGACCTCGCCGCCGTCGACGCGGTCGTCGCGGAAGTCCTCGTCGGCGACCTGGCGGTTGTCGTAGCCGACGAGGCGGAACTCGGCGACGGTCTCCGGGTCGAAGGCGACCTGGGCCTTGGCGTCGCGCGCGGTCAGCTCGTTGTGGCGCGGGAGCTGCTCGCAGAACACCTCACGGGCGTCCTCGGGGGTGGACACGTACGTGGTGTGGCCGTCGCCCCGGTCGGCGAGGCGTTCCATCAGGGCGTCGCCGTAGTCGCTGCCGACGCCGACGCCGAAGAGGGTGATGCCGTGCTCGCGGCGCTCGGTGGCGACGCGTTCGAGGATGGTGTCCGCGTCGGTGTCGCCGGTGTTGGCGAGGGCGTCGGAGACGAGGACGACACGGTTGGTGACACCCTCGCGGCGGCCCTCGACGGCGGTCTCGTAGCCGGTCTCCACGCCCGCGCCGAGGTTGGTGGAATCCGTCGGCTCCAGGCCGTCGATCGCGTCGTGGACGCGGTCGCGGTGGTCGCCGAGGCGGGTCATGGGCAGGACGGTCTCGGCCTCGTCGCTGAAGGTGACGATCGCCACCGAGTCGTCGTCGCGGAGCCGGTCGGTCATGGTGCCGAGAGCCTCCTGGGCGAGGTCGAGGCGGCCGGGTTCGCCCATGGAGCCGGAGATGTCGATGACGAACGTCAGGGCGGCGGGCGGGCGTTCGCTCTGCCGCTCGGCGGGGCGGGTGGCCAGGCCGACGCGGACCAGCGACCAGTCCTCGTCGTCGGTGCGGGCGCCGTCCACGGTCACCGAGAAGCCGTCGCCGTCGGGACGGTCCTGGCGGAAGCTGTTGACGAACTCCTCGGGGCGGACCGTGGCCGGGTCGGGCAGCCGGCCCTCGGCCAGGGTGCGGCGGGCGTAGCCGTAGGAGGCGGTGTCCACGTCGAGGGCGAAGGTGGACAGGTGGTCGGGGCCGGGCGCGATCTCGCGGGAGTCGCCGTTCTTCTCGCCCTCGCCGGCCCCGCCGGTGCCCGTGCCGCCGTCGTAGCGCTGCCCGCCCTCGCCGCGCGGGCGGTCGGGTGCGGGCAGCGGGGCCGAGCCGCCCCGGGAGTCGGCCGCGGTGTCCTTCGCCCCGTTCGACGCGTCGTCCCCTTCCCCGCAGCCGGTGAGCAGCAGGCCGCCCGCCAGGGTCAGCGCGAGCAGCGCGGTCGTGCCGCGCCACCCCCGCGGTCCTTCGGTCCCGTACCGGTTCATGTCCGTCCCCCTGTGCTTCGTCGGCGCCGGTGTACGTGACTGTGACGGGGCGGCGGGGCGAAACGTGCGGCACGGGGTGTTACGGCTGCGTCTCGAAGCGGGCACGGGGGCGGGCCGCCGAGACCGGTCGGTGATGCTCCGGAGGCCTACGACACGATGTCCTTGCGGGCGAATCCCCGGAAGGCCAGGGCGAACAGCACCAGCGCGTACGTGACCGAGACCGCCGTGCCCTGGATCATGCCCGACCACTGAGGGTTCGGCTGGACGGCGTCCGCCCAGGCGAACTGCCAGTGCGCGGGCAGGAAGTCGCGCCAGTGGCCCAGCGCCGTCACGGCGTCCAGGACGTTGCCGACGATGGTGAGGCCGACGGCGCCGCCGACCGCGCCGAGCGGTGCGTCGGTCCTGGTCGACAGCCAGAACGCGAGCGCGGCGGTGACCAGTTGGGACACGAAGATGTACGCCACGACCACCACGAGGCGCTGCGCGGCCGTGCCCGGCGCGAGCGAGCCGCCCGTGGGGATGGCCAGCGGCCCCCAGCCGTAGGCGACCGTGCCCACGGCCAGCGCCACCAGGGGCAGCAGCACCATCGCGGCCAGGCTCAGCCCCAGCCCGACGGCCAGCTTGGACACGAGCAGCCGGGCGCGCGGCACCGGCGCGGCGAGCAGATAGCGCAAAGAGGACCAGCTGGCCTCGGAGGCCACGGTGTCCCCGCAGAACAGGGCGACCGGGACGACCAGCAGGAAGCCCGCCGAGACGAAGAGGTTGACCGCGGCGAAGTTGGCGCCGGAGGCGGTGGCGGTGTCCATCAGGGTGATGCGGTCGCCGGGGCCCTCCGGCTCGCCGCCGATCGCGAAGGCGACGACGAGGACGAACGGCAGCACGGCGAGGATCGCTCCCATGACCAGGGTGCGGCGCCGCTTGAGCTGGCGCACCAGCTCCACCCGCAGGGGGAGGGTGCGGCCCGCCCGGTAGCCGTGGGCGGAGTCGGACGCCGGCGCCGGTCCGGGCGCGGGTCCGGTCGTCACCGGCTTGGTGGGCGTGCTCATGCGGAACCTCCGATCAGGGTGAGGAAGGCGTCCTCCAGGCGGCGGTGCGGGCCGACCGACGCCACGGGCACGTCCAGCCGGACCAGTTCGGCGACCAGGCCGGACGCGGTGCCGCCGGGGTCGAGGCGGACCAGGAGCCCGTCGTCGGTGTGCACGACCGAGGCCACGCCGGGCAGGGCGGCGACCTTGTCCACGAGCGGTTCGTCCACGGGCAGGCCGGTGCCGACGAGGAGGGTGTCGCCGGAGCCGATGATCTCGGCGACCGGGCCCGCCTGGACCAACCGGCCCCGGTCCATGACCACGAGGTGGGTGCAGGACTGCTCGACCTCGGCCAGCAGGTGGCTGGAGACGATCACGGTGCGCCCGGCCGCCGCGTAGCGGATCATCACCTCGCGCATCTCGCGGATCTGCGGCGGGTCGAGGCCGTTGGTCGGTTCGTCGAGGATGAGGAGGTCGGGCAGGCCGAGCATGGCCTGGGCGATGGCGAGGCGCTGGCGCATGCCCTGGGAGTAGGTGCGCACCGCGCGGGCGAGCGCGTCACCGAGACCGGCGATCTCCAGGGCCTCGTCCAGGTGGGCGTCCTCGGGCGGGCGGCCCGTCGCCCGCCAGTACAGCTCCAGGTTCTCCCGGCCCGACAGGTGCGGCAGGAAACCCGCGCCCTCGACGAAGGCGCCGACCCGGGACAGCACCGGGGCACCGGGCCGGATGGCGTGGCCGAAGACCCTGACCTCGCCGTCGTCCGGTGTGATCAGGCCCATCAGCATCCGCAGGGTGGTCGTCTTGCCCGCGCCGTTGGGCCCGAGCAGGCCGAGCACCTGCCCCTTCTCCACGCGGAACGACAGCTCCCGCACCGCGTACCGCTCGGCGGACCCGGCGTAGCGCTTGCTCAGGCCGGTGATCTGCAGGGGTACGTCGGCCAGGGCGGGGTCGGGGGCGGGTCCGGCGGTGCGGCGGCGGGCCGTCCACAGCAGGGTGAGGGCGACGGCGGCGCCGGCGACGGGCAGCCACCACACCCACGCGGGCAGCGGGGCGGCGGCGGTCGTCACGCCGGGGGCGGTCGGCACCTTCAGGTCGCCCTTGAGGGAGACGGTGTACGTCGCCGGGGCGGCCGGGGAGGCGTACCCGAGGTCGGTGGAGGCGAGGACCAGGCGCAGTCGGTGGCCCTTCTCCACCTCGTGGTCGATCGCCGGGAGGGTGACCGTCACGTCCCTGCCGGCCTTGGCGCCCTCGACGCGGACGGGGGCGACCAGCTGGGAGGGGAGCACGGGCGACGTGCCGCGGGGGCCGACGTCGTACACCTTGGCGAACAGGACCGCGTCCTCGGTGGTGGAGCGGACGTGGACGGTGGCCGTCGGGGAACCGGTGATCCGCAGGTCGTCGCCGACCGGGGCGGACTCGAAGGCGGCGTACTGGCCGGGGAAGTCCAGGGAGATCCCGACGCCGAGCGAGGAGAGCCGGGAGAGTCCTCCGGCGCCGCCGATGCCGGGGAGGGCGGAGACCGCGGGCGGGTTGGCCCCGGCGGGGTTGTCGACGCTCTGCTCACGGCCGCGCAGGGGCACGGACCGCTGTCCGTTCAGCAGGCCCGGGTAGCGGTCGGCGCTCGCGCCGCGCAACTGGGCCTGGCCGTCGGTGGAGTCGACGCCTCCGGTGCGGGTGACGCGGAAGGCCGGACCGGTGTCGGCGCCCTTGTCGTCCTTGAGGTACCGGTCGAACCAGTCGTCGACGCGTGCCTGGACGCGGCCGGTCTCCATGTCACCGCCGTCGTGGCCGCCCGCGATCCAGTCGACGCCGACGGGCGCGCCGTTGGCCCGGATCGCCTTCGCCGCGGCGTCGGCCTGGCCGAGCGGGAACAGGGAGTCGGTCTGGCCCTGCGTCAGCAGGGTGGGCACCTTGACGCGCTCGCCCACCGCCTGCGGGCTGCGCTCCGCCAGGAGCTTCACGGCCTCGGCGTCGGGCGTGCCGGATTCGGCGACCCGCTGGTACATCCGGCACAGGTCGGCCTCGAACCGGTCGCAGCCGCCACCGGAGTTGACGAAGATGCCGGCCCACAGTTTCTTGAAGACGCCGTTCGGGAACAGCGCGTCCGCCAGGTTCCAGTACGTGATGGCGGGGGCGACGGCGTCCACCCGGGCGTCGTGCCCCGCCGCGAGCAGCGCGACCGCGCCGCCGTAGGAACCGCCCGCGATGCCCACGCGGGGATCGCCGTCCTTGTCCAGCTCGATCTGGGGCTGCTCCGCGAGCCAGTCGATCAGCCGGGACACGTCGGCGACCTCGCCGTCCGGCGCGTTCAGCCCGATCTTGCCGGTGGACTCGCCGAAGCCGCGCGCCGACCAGGTCAGGACCGCGTACCCGTCCCTCGCCAGGTCCTCGGCCTGCTGCCGTACGTCGTCCTTGCTGCCGCCGAAGCCGTGCGCGAGCAGGACCGCCGGGCGGCGGCCGCCGGAGCCCGCCGTGAAGTACGAGGTGTCCAGGCGCACGCCGTCGCCCACCGCCATGTCCCGGTCGGCGCGCCGCACCGGGGCCGGGTCGTCACCGGCGACGGCCGTCCACGTCCCGGCGCCGGCGAGCACGACGACGGCGGCCGCGGCGGAGAGCATCCGCCGCGGCCCCCGTAGCAGCCCTCGCACGCGGGGCAGTCGAAGATCCATGGGTCAACGGTACGGGCCGCCGCCGGCAACCGAGGCCGCCCCGGGGCTGAACCGGCGGCCCTCCCACGGAAGTACGCGGCCGCTCTCGCGTACCACGGGCGCGGTAGGCCGGTCACGTCCGGCGGGCCGTCCCGCCCCCGCGGGCCGTCACGGTCCGGCGGGCTCGCGGACGTCCTGCGGGACCGTCACCAGCCAGCGGGTGGCGCGGCGCGGGCGCAGGTACAGGGCCCAGTACAGGGTGGCGACGGCCGCGATGGAGCCGGTCAGCAGGAGGTGGCTGGTCTCCTGCTGGGTCAGGATGTAGGCGAGGACCACGATCAGCAGGACCGGCACCGCCGGCCAGAGCGGCATGCGCCACGCGCGCGCATGGCGGTGGGCACCGCGCCGGGACAGCAGGGCGGCGACCGCGACCAGCAGGTACATCGCGGTCACGGAGACGCCGGTGACGCCGTACAGGGTGTCGAGGTTGACGTAGCACAGCGCGGCGCCCGGCACGCCGACGGCGAGGGTGGCGACCCACGGGGAGCCGAACCGGCCGAGCCTGGCGAAGAGCTCGTTGACCGGAGCGGGCCAGGCCTTGTCGCGGGCGGAGGCGAACAGCACGCGCGAGTTCTGGATGACCATGACGATGCCCGCGTTGATGATGGCGAGCGCCACGCAGAGGCTCACGAAGGTGCCGACGGCGGAGTTGGACCAGGCGGTGACCATGGCGCCGATGTCGCCGCCGGTCAGCTCCGTCAGGTCGGACGCGCCGAGCGTGATGGCGACGACCGGGACCAGGATGATCACCGTGGAGATGGCGAGGGTGGCGAGCACCGTGCGGGCGACGTTGCGGCGCGGGTTCTCCAGTTCCTCGGAGAGGTAGACGGCGGTGGAGAAGCCCTGCGTGATGAAGAGGGCGATGGCGAGCCCGGAGACGACCAGCATGGCCGTCACGGGGTCCGCACCGCCGTGGGCGCCGCCCACCTCCATCGACACGAGGCTGCCGGGGCCGCGCTCGGCGTGGGCGAAGCCCAGTACCGCGACGACGGCCGCGGCGATGACCTCCAGGACCAGGAAGACGCCGGTGATCCAGGCGTTGGCGCGCAGGTCGAGCAGCCCGGCGAGGGTGGCGAGCACCATGACGCCGGCGCCCGCCAGGGAGGGGTCGAGGTGCAGGATCGGCTGGAGGTAGTCGGCCGTGCCCATGGCGATCACCGGGGGCACGATCATGACGACCAGCAGGGACAGTACGAAGACCAGCCAGCCCGCCAGGCGCCCGGCCATCGTCGACACCATGGCGTACTCGCCGCCCGCGCTGGGGACCAGGGTGCCCAGCTCCGAGTAGCAGAACGCCACGGCGACACAGAGCACGGAGCCGATGGCGATGGTCAGCGCGGTGGCGGTGCCGAGCGAGCCGAAGAGGTCGGGGACGACCACGAACAGCGTGGAGGCGGGGGTCACGCACGACAGCGTCAGGAGTGTGCCGCCGACGACCCCGATGGAACGCTTGAGGGTCCTCGACTCCGGAGGTGCCGGAACGTCCGGGGGCGCGGCGGCGGTCTCGACGGGGCGGAGCGTGTCGGTCATGGAGCGGTTCCGATCGACTCGTGCGGCGTGGTTCGCGAGGGAGCGCTATCGCCTCCGGAGGCTGGGTCGTACGTCGTTCTGTTTCGCTCCCGACGCCAGATGGAATCGCGACGAAAACCGCTGCGTCAATGGGTGTTTACCTACGGAAACCGTTGATCGAAACCGTTCGTACATCTGGAAACAGCAGCATGCCCCTTGGCGCAACGGGAGTTTGAGCCGTGCGGGAACCGTAGGGGGCGGGGCAAAAAAACCTGCCACGCACGAGGGTGCCGTGGCCCCGGTGGGACCACGGCACCCTGGGGGCGGCAGAAACCTCAGTGGTTGCGCGGGAAGCCCAGGTCCACGCCCGCCGGGGCGTCGGCCGGGTCCGGCCAGCGGGTGGTGACGACCTTGCCGCGGGTGTAGAAGTGCGTGCCGTCGTTGCCGTAGATGTGGTGGTCGCCGAAGAGCGAGTCCTTCCAGCCGCCGAAGGAGTGGTAGCCGACGGGGACCGGGATCGGGACGTTCACGCCGACCATGCCGGCCTCGATCTCCAGCTGGAAGCGGCGGGCCGCGCCGCCGTCCCGGGTGAAGATCGCGGTGCCGTTGCCGAACGGCGAGGCGTTGATGAGGGCCACGCCCTCCTCGTACGTCTCGGCGCGCAGCACGCACAGCACCGGGCCGAAGATCTCCTCCCGGTACGCCTTCGCGGTGGTCGGCACCCGGTCGAGCAGGGAGATGCCGATCCAGTGGCCGTCCTCGTGGCCGTCCACCGTGTACCCGGTGCCGTCCAGGACGACCTCGCAGCCCTCGGCCGCCGCGCCCTCGACGTAGGAGGCGACCTTGTCGCGGTGTGCCTTGGTGATCAGCGGGCCCATCTCGGAGGACGGGTCGGTGCCGGGGCCGATCTTGATCTTCTCGGCGCGCTCGCGGATCTTCTCCACCAGCTCGTCGCCGACGGCACCGACCGCGATGACCGCGGAGATCGCCATGCAGCGCTCGCCTGCCGAGCCGTAGGCGGCGCTCACGGCCGCGTCCGCCGCCGCGTCGAGGTCGGCGTCCGGCAGCACCAGCATGTGGTTCTTGGCGCCGCCGAGGGCCTGCACGCGCTTGCCGTGGGCGGAGGCGGTGGTGTGGATGTAGCGGGCGATGGGGGTGGAGCCGACGAAGGAGACCGCCTTGACGTCCGGGTGCTCCAGGAGGCGGTCGACGGCCACCTTGTCGCCGTGCACGACGTTGAAGACGCCGTCCGGCAGACCGGCCTCGGAGAGCAGTTCGGCGAGCTTCACGGCGGCCGACGGGTCCTTCTCGCTCGGCTTGAGCACGAAGGTGTTGCCGCAGGCGATGGCGATCGGGAACATCCACAGCGGCACCATCGCCGGGAAGTTGAACGGCGTGATGCCCGCGACCACACCGAGCGGCTGCCGGATCGAGGACACGTCGACGCGGGTGGCGACCTGCGTCGACAGCTCGCCCTTGAGCTGGACGGTGATGCCGCAGGCCAGGTCGACGATCTCCAGGCCGCGCGCGACCTCGCCGAGCGC
The DNA here is from genome assembly GCF_055575415.1 of Streptomyces sp. NPDC034099. Taxonomy (NCBI): domain Bacteria; kingdom Bacillati; phylum Actinomycetota; class Actinomycetes; order Kitasatosporales; family Streptomycetaceae; genus Streptomyces; species Streptomyces sp. NPDC034099. The sequence goes on from NZ_JBVISR010000002.1 coordinate 538,182, forward strand.
GTCGGAGTGCACCTTGCCGTGCTCGGCGGTGATCAGCTCGGCGATCTCGTCGCGGTGCGCGTCCAGCAGCGCCCGGAACTTGAAGAGGATCGAGGTCCGCTGGGCCAGCGAGGACTGACCCCAGGTCAGGTACGCCTCCTTGGCGGCGGCGACCGCGGCGTCCACCTCGTCGACGGAGGCGAAGGCGACCTCGGTGGTGACCGCGCCGGTCGCCGGGTCCGTCACCGGCCCGTACGTGCCCGAGGCGCCTTCGGCGGTCTTGCCGCCGATCCAGTGGTTGACGATGTTCGTCATGACCGAGAACTCCTTCACAGATGGCGGCGACGGGTCCAGACGTGCCGTTGGTGCAGCTCACGCTGCTCGTGCTGCTCACGGGCCGGGACCGGCGACGGTCGGGTCGCGGTCTCGGCCGTGACTCCATCCCACCAGCCGGGCGCCGCGGACGCGCCCGACACTGTGTCTGCGGTTTGGGCGTCCGCGTAGACACGTGGGGCAGTGCGGGCGGCCCGCGCCGGGACGTGACGCGGGGACCTCCGGCGCGGAGCCGGTGCGAGCGGGGAGTTGGCGCTCGTGCCTCGCTCCTGCCAGGGCGAGGCCGCCTTCCCGCGCCGGAGGCGTTCGGTGGGGGAACCGGCGACCGGGCCGTGTGCCATCGGGTCGTGCCCCATCGCGTTCCCTTCTTGCCCGCGCCCTTGCGTCACCCCGGTTTCTAGCCCCGTGCGTGCAGCCTGTCAATGTTTTGTCCGGACATTCGGACGACTTGATCCGGGTGGCGGTCCGGAAGCCGCCCGCGGGCGCACGAACGGGCGCACGACCGGACGTACGGCGGAGCACGACCGGCCGCCACAGTCAACGCGCCGCGCCTGAACGACGGCGTACGCCTGTGTGGCACTCGTGTCACAAAAGCGCCCTCCGGGTCACACATGTCACGCGCACGCGGGGCTTCCGTCACACCCGGGAACGGCCCCTGACCGCCGCTCACTCCGCGTCGTTCACCCGGAACAGGCTTGGTGATCGCCAGCGCAGCGCCCGGCCACCCCCGGCGGCCGTCCCCGGTCGCCGCCGCGGCGCGCGCAGGGAGGTGCAACGAGTGACCGACCGAAGGCTCTGGTCCTACAAGGACATCGCGGCCCACATCCACGTCCAGCCGGACACCGTGCGGTCGTACCGCAAGCACGGGCTGCTGCCCCCGCCGGACCACGTGGAGGGCGGAAAGCCGTACTGGTACGCGGACACGGTCCGGTCCTGGGTGGCGTCCCGTCCCCGCAACCGGAACAAGTAGCCCGGCCCGCCGGAAAACCGTTCTGTGCCCCACCGTCGCGTGGGGCACAGTGCCGTGCATGGACTTCTCCGTGAAACCCGTCCTCACCGGCGACAAGACCGTCCTGCGGCCGTTCACCGCGGAGGACGCCGACGCGATGTGGGAGATCATCAACGATCCCGAGGTCGTCCGCTTCACCTTCGAGCCGGCCACCGAACTCACCCTCGACGGACTGCGCTCCTGGTACGGCGTGCGCACCGCCGATCCCGACCGGCTCGACCTGGCCGTCACCGACCGGGCCACCGGCGAACTCGTCGGCGAGGTCGTCCTGTACGAAGCGGACCCGGCGGCCCGCAGCTGCACCTTCCGCACCCTCGTGGGCCCCCGGGGCCGCGGTCGCGGGCTGGGCAGCGAGGCGACGCGGCTCATCGTCGGGCACGCCTTCGAGCAGGTCGGCCTGCACCGCGTCCAGTTGGAGGTCTACGCCGACAACCCACGGGCGCGGCGGGTGTACGAGAAAGCCGGTTTCGTGGTGGAGGGCGTACGGCGGGAGGCAGCCCCGCGGGACGGCGCGTGGGTGGACGAGGTGCTGATGGCGGTCCTCGACCACGAGTGGGCCGCGCAGGGGCGCGACGCGGGTCGGACGCAGGTGGGACGCGGGTGACGGGTGAATCTCGCCTTTATACCCCCTAGGGGTAAGGTGGAGTGAGTGGTCCGGGCCGGACCACGGGTATCCGCCCACGCACGTCCCCCGACGAGGAGTAACGACATGAGCGCCCAGACCGACACCACCCAGGGCTCCGTCACCACCGTCTACAAGGTGAGCGGAATGAGCTGCGGCCACTGCGAGGGCGCCGTCTCCGGCGAGATCTCCGAGATCGCGGGCGTCGGCTCCGTGCAGGCCGTCGCCGCCACCGGTGAGGTCACCGTCGTCTCCGAGGCCCCCCTCGACGACGCGGCCGTGCGCGCCGCCGTGGACGAGGCGGGCTTCGAGCTCGTCGGCCGGGTCTGAGCCCGGCGCACCCGCCCTCCTTGGAGCCCGGACCATGACCAGCAGCCCCGCGGACACCCGCACCACCGCGGACACCCGCACCGCCGCGACGGCCGCCGAGCCCGGCCTCGCCGAGGTCGAGCTGCTCATCGGCGGGATGACCTGCGCCTCCTGCGCGGCCCGCGTCGAGAAGAAGCTCAACCGCATGGACGGCGTGACCGCCACGGTGAACTACGCGACGGAGAAGGCCCGGGTCAGTTACCCGGCGACCACCCGGGTCGCCGAACTGATCGCCACCGTCGTGAAGACCGGGTACACCGCCGAGGAGCCCGCACCGCCCCCGGAGCCCTCGGCCGAGGGCGGCTCCGGGGAGAGCGGTGACGACCCGGGGCTGTCGGCCCTCCGGCAGCGCCTGATCGTCTCGGTGCTCCTCGCCGCCCCCGTGGTCCTGCTCGCGATGGTCCCGGCGCTCCAGTTCGACAACTGGCAGTGGCTCTCGCTCACCCTGGCCGCGCCCGTCGTGGTGTGGGGCGGGCTGCCTTTCCACCGCGCCGCCTGGACGGGCCTGCGGCACGGCGCGGCCACCATGGACACGCTGGTCTCGCTGGGCACGCTGGCGGCGTTCGGCTGGTCCCTGTGGGCGCTGTTCTTCGGCGACGCGGGCATGCCGGGCATGCGGCACGGCTTCGACCTCACCGTCTCCCGCACCGACGGCGCCTCCGCGATCTACCTGGAGGCCGCCGCCGGGGTCACCGCCTTCCTGCTCCTCGGCCGCTGGCTGGAGGTCCGCTCCAAGCGCCGCGCCGGGGCCGCACTGCGGGCGCTGATGGAGCTGGGCGCGAAGGACGTCGCGGTCCTGAGGGACGGGCGCGAGGTGCGGATACCGGTGGCCCGGCTGGCCGTGGGCGACCGGTTCGTCGTACGGCCCGGCGAGAAGATCGCCACCGACGGCACGGTGACCGAGGGCGCCTCCGCCGTGGACGCCTCCCTGCTGACCGGCGAGTCCGTGCCGGTGGACGTCACCGTCGGCGACGCCGTCACCGGTGCCACGGTGAACGCCGGGGGCCGGCTGGTGGTCGAGGCGACCCGGGTCGGCGCGGACACGCGGCTGGCGCGGACGGCGAAGCTGGTGGAGGACGCGCAGAGCGGCAAGGCGCAGGTGCAGCGGCTCGCCGACCGGATCTCCGGCGTCTTCGTGCCCGTGGTCCTGCTGATCGCGGTCGCCACCTTCGGCGGCTGGCTCGGCGCGACCGGCGACACGGTCGCCGCGTTCACCGCGGCCGTCGCCGTCCTGATCATCGCCTGCCCGTGCGCGCTGGGCCTCGCCACGCCGACCGCGCTGCTGGTCGGCACCGGGCGCGGCGCCCAGCTCGGCATCCTCATCAAGGGCCCGGAGGTGCTGGAGTCCACGCGGCGCGTCGACACGGTCGTCCTGGACAAGACCGGCACCGTCACCACCGGCCGCATGACCCTGCACGAGGTGTACGCCGCCGAGGGCACCGACGAGGAGGAGCTGCTGCGGCTCGCGGGCGCGGTCGAGCACGCCTCCGAGCACCCGGTGGCCCGCGCGGTCGCGGCCGGCGCCGAGGAGCGGCTCGGCGCGCTGCCGGGCGTCGAGGACTTCGAGAACGTCCCCGGGCGCGGCGTACGCGCCCGCGTGGAGGGCCGCCAGGTCGCCGTGGGGCGCCTCTACGACACCCTGCCCCCCGAGGTCGCCCGGGCCGGGGACGAGGCCGAGAGGAAGGGCCGTACGGCCGTCGTCGTCGGCTGGGACGGCGAGGCGCGCGGGATCGTGGCGGTGGCGGACGCGGTCAAGGAGACCAGCGCCGAGGCGGTGGCCGGACTGCGCCGACTGGGCCTGACCCCCGTCCTGCTGACCGGCGACAACCACCGGGTGGCCGAGTCGGTCGCGGCGGCCGTCGGCATCGACGAGGTGATCGCCGAGGTGCTGCCCGAGGACAAGGTCGCGGTGGTGGAGCGGCTGCGGGCCGAGGGCCGTACGGTCGCCATGGTCGGGGACGGCGTCAACGACGCGGCCGCGCTCGCCACCGCCGACCTGGGCCTCGCGATGGGCACGGGGACGGACGCGGCGATCGAGGCGGGCGACCTGACGCTGGTCCGCGGCGACCTGCGGGTGGCGGCCGACGCGATCCGGCTTTCCCGGCGCACCCTGGCCACGATCAAGGGCAACCTCGTGTGGGCCTTCGGCTACAACGTGGCCGCGCTGCCGCTGGCCGCCGCCGGGCTGCTGAACCCGATGATCGCGGGAGCGGCGATGGCCTTCTCCTCGGTCTTCGTGGTCACCAACAGCCTCCGGCTGCGCACCTTTCACTAGTTCGCATTTCACGCAGGTCGAGGGGCTGCGCCTCTGGAGTCCGGCACGCACCTCACATAAGCTCTTCACAAGGCTCGCGCATCTTCCTTACGCTTGAGTCCCGCGCGACGTACGGGGCTCTTGCGTACCTAACGGACATATGCAAGAGACGCAGATCACAGTGATGCGAACGTAACCATCGAAGGGGTTCGAAGGTCTAAGTTGGCGATGTCAGGCAGCGTCTTGGGGGGCGCCACCTGGCATCTGGGGATGTCTTGGGGGACTTTCCCAGAGCTGCGTTGCCGGGACACGTACGCCGGGAAGCTTTGAGCGGCCCTCCCGGACGTGCGCTGTCCCGGCAGACCGCGCGGCAAGCACCACCGGCACGACACCAAGCACCACCAGCACCACCAGCAGCACCAGCACGACACAGCGAATTCAGGCGCTGTCCTCACAGACGCCCGGCCGGATCCCGTGGGGGGAATCCGCACCGGGACATGGGAAGGCGCCCTGGATCGTCGGCCCGTGGGGGGACCGGCGCCAGGGCGCCTTCTTTCTTACGCTGGTGCAGCGCGCCCAAAGGGGGCGCGGGGAACCGCGCGACCAGCCCAGAGACTGCCCGCAACCGCCCCACGCCCCTCAGCGACGAACTCTTGGGCGCACGGCACCGACACCGGCAGGTGTCAGCGCTCCTCGACGGGGATGAAGTCGCGCTCGACGACGCCCGTGTAGATCTGGCGCGGGCGGCCGATGCGCGAACCCGGCTCCTTGATCATCTCGTGCCACTGGGCGATCCAGCCCGGCAGCCGGCCGAGGGCGAACAGGACCGTGAACATCTCGGTCGGGAAGCCCATGGCCCGGTAGATGAGACCGGTGTAGAAGTCGACGTTCGGGTAGAGGCTGCGCGAGACGAAGTAGTCGTCGGAGAGCGCGTGCTCCTCCAGCTTCAGGGCGATGTCCAGCAGCTCGTCGGACTTGCCGAGGGCGGAGAGCACGTCGTGCGCGGCGGCCTTGATGATCTTGGCGCGCGGGTCGAAGTTCTTGTAGACCCGGTGGCCGAAGCCCATCAGGCGGACGCCGTCCTCCTTGTTCTTCACCTTGCGGATGAAGGAGTCGACGTCGCCGCCCGCGTCGCGGATGCCTTCCAGCATCTCCAGCACCGACTGGTTGGCACCGCCGTGCAGCGGGCCCCACAGGGCGTTGATGCCGGCGGAGATCGAGGCGAACATGTTCGCCTGCGAGGAGCCGACCAGGCGGACCGTGGAGGTCGAGCAGTTCTGCTCGTGGTCCGCGTGCAGGATCAGCAGCTTGTCGAGCGCCGCGACGACCGTCGGGTCCAGGTCGTACTCCTGCGCCGGCACCGAGAACGTCATGCGCAGGAAGTTCTCGACGTAGCCGAGGTCGTTGCGCGGGTAGACGAAGGGGTGGCCGATCGACTTCTTGTAAGCGTAGGCCGCGATCGTCGGGAGCTTCGCGAGCAGCCGGATCGTGGAGAGGTTGCGCTGCCGCTCGTCGAACGGGTTGTGGCTGTCCTGGTAGAAGGTGGACAGCGCCGAGACCACCGAGGAGAGCATGGCCATCGGGTGGGCGTCGCGCGGGAAGCCCTTGTAGAAGTTCTTGACGTCCTCGTGCAGCAGGGTGTGCTGCGTGATCTCGTCCTTGAACGCGGACAGCTCGTCGACGGTCGGCAGCTCACCGTTGATCAGCAGGTAGGCCACCTCCACGAAGGAGGAGCGCTCGGCCAGCTGCTCGATCGGGTAGCCGCGGTACCGGAGGATGCCGGCTTCGCCGTCCAGATAGGTAATGGCGGATTTGTAGGCGGCGGTGTTGCCGTAACCGCTGTCCAGCGTCACCAGACCGGTCTGGGCGCGGAGCTTCCCGATGTCGAAGCCCTTGTCACCGACGGTGCTGTCGATCACCGGGTAGGTGTACTCGCCGTCGCCGTACCGCAGTACTACCGAGTTGTTGGTGTGCTCGCTCACGTCTTCCCTCACCGACGTAGTGCCTCATCTTCGAGGTGCCCTGACTGTCTCTACCATCCCCCACTTGGCTCAGGAGAGTGCACTCGGGGTCGACCATCGGGCCTATTGGCGGCACTCAGTGCCGTCAACTTGCTCATCCTGCCCGCTCCAGGGCCCATCCGGAAGTGCTGTGTGACCTTTCCGACTCGTTTGATCGATCATTTTTTTCACACGGGTGGACAGGTTTACCGCAAGGTTTCACGGCCGGGGCCCGGCCAGCCGGAAGTCGAGCGCCGTGCACCGCCGCCCGGCCGACACCGTGCGCACCGCCTGGCCGATCGCCTTGCGCGAGCCGACGAGGACGACCAGCTTCTTCGCCCGGGTGACCGCCGTGTACAGCAGGTTCCGCTGGAGCATCATCCAGGCGCCGGTCGTCACGGGGATGACGACGGCCGGGTACTCGCTCCCCTGGGACCGGTGGATGGTGACCGCGTACGCGTGGGCCAGTTCGTCCAGTTCGTCGAAGTCGTACGGCACCTCCTCGTCCTCGTCGGTCAGCACGGTGAGGCGCTGGTCCACCGGGTCGAGCGAGGTGACGACGCCCACGGTGCCGTTGAAGACGCCGTTCTCGCCCTTCTCGTAATTGTTGCGGATCTGGGTGACCTTGTCGCCGACCCGGAACACGCGTCCGCCGAACCGCTTCTCGGGCACGTCCGGGCGCCCCGGCGTGACGGCCTGCTGGAGCAGCCCGTTCAGCGTCCCGGCGCCGGCCGGTCCCCGGTGCATGGGGGCCAGCACCTGCACGTCCCGGCGCGGATCGAGCCCGAACTTCGCGGGGAGGCGCCGCGCGGCGACGTCGACGGTGAGCCGCCCCGCCTCCTCGGTGTCGTCCTCGACGAAGAGGAAGAAGTCCTTCATGCCGTCGGTGACGGGGTGCTGCCCGGCGTTGATCCGGTGCGCGTTGGTGACCACGCCGGACTGCTGGGCCTGCCGGAAGACGCGGGTGAGGCGCACGGCGGGCACCGGGCTGCCGGGCGCCAGCAGGTCCCGCAGCACCTCCCCCGCACCCACACTCGGCAGCTGGTCGACGTCCCCGACGAGGAGCAGGTGGGCGCCCGGGGCGACGGCCTTGGCGAGCTTGTTGGCGAGGAGCAGGTCCAGCATCGACGCCTCGTCCACCACCACCAGGTCGGCGTCGAGCGGCCGTTCCCGGTCGTAGGCCGCGTCGCCGCCGGGCTTCAGCTCCAGCAGCCGGTGCACGGTGGACGCCTCGGCGCCGGTCAGCTCGGCGAGCCGCTTGGCGGCCCGTCCGGTGGGCGCGGCGAGCACGACCTTCGCCTTCTTGGCCCGCGCCAGCTCCACGATCGACCGGACGGTGAAGGACTTGCCGCAGCCGGGCCCGCCGGTGAGCACGGCGACCTTCTCGCTGAGCGCGAGCTTGACGGCGGCCTCCTGCTCGGGCGCGAGGTCGGCGCCGGTGCGCCCCTTCAGCCACCCGAGCGCCTTGTCCCAGGCCACGTCCTGGAAGCCGGGCATCCGGTCCTCGTCCGTGTGCAGGAGGCGGCGCAGTTGTCCGGCCAGGGCCAGCTCGGCACGGTGGAAGGGCACGAGGTAGACGGCGGTGACCGGCTCGCCCCCCTCGGGGTGGGGGACCTTCTCCCGCACGACACCGGGGTCCTCGCCGTCCTCCTCGGGCTCGGCGGCCAGCTCTCCCAGGCACTCGATGACCAGCCCGGTGTCCACCTGGAGCAGCTTCACCGCGTCGGCGATCAGCTTCTCCTCGGGGAGGTAGCAGTGCCCCTGGTCGGTGGCCTGCGAGAGCGCGTACTGCAGCCCGGCCTTCACCCGCTCCGGGCTGTCGTGCGGGATCCCGACGGACTGGGCGATCTTGTCGGCGGTGAGGAAGCCGATGCCCCAGACGTCGGCGGCGAGCCGGTAGGGCTGGTTCTTCACGACGGAGATGGAGGCGTCCCCGTACTTCTTGTAGATGCGGACGGCGATGGAGGTGGACACCTCGACGGTCTGGAGGAAGAGCATGACCTCCTTGATCGCCTTCTGCTCCTCCCAGGCGTCGGCGATCTTCTTGGTCCGCTTGGGCCCCAGGCCGGGCACCTCGATGAGCCGCTTGGGCTCCTCCTCGATGATGGTGAGGGTGTCCAGCCCGAAGTGCTGCGTGATCCGGTCCGCGAAGACCGGCCCGATGCCCTTGACCAGCCCGGACCCGAGATAACGCCGGATGCCCTGCACGGTGGCGGGCAGCAGCGTCGTGTAGTTCTCCACGTGGAACTGCTTGCCGTACTGGGGATGCGACCCCCAGCGCCCCTCCATCCGCAGCGACTCCCCCACCTGCGCACCGAGCAGCGCGCCGACGACGGTCAGCAGATCGCCGGCGCCTCTGCCGGTGTCGACCCGGGCGACGGTGTAGCCGTTCTCCTCATTGGCGTACGTGATCCTCTCCAGAACGCCTTCGAGGGTGGCGAGCCGCCGCTCGCCGGGGGCCGCGGGGGGCTGGTTGGGCATGATCCGACGGTACCGGTGGGGTGTGACAGGGGTGACCGTGACCGGGTTCTCAGTACGCTCGGAGCGTGGACTACCTCAGGATGCGCGACATCGCCGAGGGCCTTGAGTCATACGCGGAGCGGCCGGAAGGGGCCTGGCGCGTGGAGATCGGGCCGTCAGGCCCGGTGCTGACCATGAGGCGTCCGTCCAAACGCCGTGAAGGCATGGTCCGACGCATCCGCGAGCAATTGGATGCGCAGCTCATCAGCGCCCACCCCGGCTACATCTGCGCGAACGGCCCCGAGATCGAGCACCCCGCCATCGGCCGCAGCATCCCGCACCACATGATCGTCGACCCGCGCACCGGCACGATCGAGGTGCACTCCGAGCCGTGCAAGGGCCGCTACAGCAGCAAGGAACCGTACATCTTCGGCGACTTGGTGCCGTTCGGGCCGTGGACGGTGGAAACGTCGGAGTTCCGCCAGGTACGGCAGGGACGGCTAGCGCCGAGCGGGCGACTTCAGGGCTTCGAGGAAGTGGGTGAAGGCACCCACCGGGAAGCCGAGGGTGGCTCGGTTGGGCGCCTTGCTGTCGCGGACGGCGACGTGAGTGTCCGAGGTGGCTATCTCCACGCATTCGTTGCCGTCGCCCGGGCCTGAGTGGGACGACTTACGCCAGTTGTCCATGGGTCTTAGAACTCCTTCGCCAGGCGGTGGATGAAATCCCGCGACTGTCCGGGATCGAGTGACGCGGCTTCCACCTTAAGAAGAGTTGTTCGATAGGTGTTGAGCTGAGCCTCGGAATCGATGAAGGCCGAGCCGTGAAGGGCGTCGCGGACCACGGTGTCGAGTTTGGGCAGCGGACCGCCCACGTACGTCATCGTGCTGGAGGCGGCGGCGAAACCGTCCAGGTCGAAGGGGATGACACGCACGGTGATGTGTTCCGCCTCGGAGAGCTCCAGAAGCCGTGCGAGTTGGGTCCTGGACGTGGCACGGTCACCGACTCTGATGCGAAGCGCCGCTTCGTGGATCACCGCTTCGTAGGGGATGCCGAACCTCTGGCGCCCCTTCCGGTGCTGGATGCGCAATTCCAGCTCTTCGGCAGTCAGTTCCGGCAACCTGGCGGAGAAGACGGCACGCGAATAGTCCTCGGTCTGAAGCAGCCCCGGCACGTAGAGGATTGCCACGTGGCGAAGGAACCGGGCGTGGTGCTCCAGCTCGGACAGGTCCAGGAACGGCGTGGGAAGCAGTCCTCGGTACTGCTCCCACCAGCCGGTTGACCGCTCGGTGGCCATGGCGACCAGCGCGTCGACGAACTCCTCGTCCGTACAGGCGTAGTGGGAGGCCAGTCGGCGAACTCGCTGCTCGCTCACGCCCGCGAGGGCGGACTCGATGTGAGTGATCTGAGCGGGCGCCACACCGAGCAGCTCCGCCGCCTGGCGGGAGTTGAGGCCGGCCGCCTCCCGGAGCCTGCGCAGTTCGGTTGCAAGTCGCATCTGACGTGCCGTCGGTTCGCGCCTCTTCACCATCGACTGGCCCTCTTCACACATCTGTTGGTGCAACTCGTTCGGCGTCAGATTACGCGATCGACTTGCCGCGTCCCTAAATTTAGATCTACCTTCAGTGACGCGACGCACACCGTGCGACACCAGCTCACCGGAAGCGCACCGCCCCGTCCTGCCATGACGGCTGCGGCAATGACACCGGGCCCGCCCCTCACCCCAACCGCTCTCTGCGAGGAGTCCCGCATGCCCGAAAACGAACCCTGGGAGTACTCCCTCTACATCCCCAACGACCTGCGCGCCGTCACCGTCAGCCGCCGCACCCTCCGCCTCGTCCTCACCATGCACGGGCTGATCCGCCTCGTCGACGTGGCCGAACTGCTCGCCACCGAGCTGGTCTCCAACGCCGTACGGCACACCAAGGGCCCCGTCGCCCTCCGCATCCGCTGGTCGCCGCCGGGCACGCTGCGGATCGGGGCGTGGGACGCGGACCCCGAGCCGCCCGAGCCACCCGCCAGGTTCGAGAAGGTGACGGAGATGGAGGAGGGGCGGGGGCTGGCGCTCGTGCGGGCCTGCGCGGACGTGTGCGGGTGGCGTCCGCTGGCCCGGCACGGCAACCGGGGGAAGTACGTGTGGTGCGAGCTGTCGGCGGCCTGACATCGGCGCTGTCAACCCCTGATCACCCGAGGCGCCATCCATGAAGCCCTCGGTCTCCAGGTGGACGCCGATCAGGGGCGCGTCGACGTCGACGTCGTAGGTGTTGCCGGCCGAGCGGTCACCCGGAGTGCTTGCCCGGGGTGTGGCCGAACGCGCGGCGGAACACGTCGATGAAGGCGCTGGTGGACGACCATCCGCACTGGTTCGCGACCTTGGTCACCGGCGTCTGCTCGGCCAGCAGGACCAGGGCGCGGTGAAGGCGCAACTGGGTGCGCCACTGGGGGAAGGTCATCCCGAGCTCCTTGCCGAACAGGCGTGAGAGTGTCCGGGCGCTTGCTCCGGCCTCTCGGCCCAGTTCGGCGAGTGTGCGGTTGTCCGACGGGTCGACGCGCAGCCGGTCGCAGACCGTCCGCAGCACTGGGCTGCTCGGGGTGGGCAGGTGCAGGGGCTGTTGCACCGAGATGCGCAACTGGTCGAGCAGCACCGCGCGCAGCCTCTTTTGCTCGGGGCTGTCGTCGTCCTCGCCGCGGGTACAGGTGATGATCAGCTCACGCAACAGCGGGCTCACCGCCAGCACGGCAGGGCCGTCCAGACGCAGCGGGTCTTCTCGCCGGGGCAGTCCCAGCAGATGCAGTTCGACATCACCGTGCGCCTGATGGGCATGTCCGGTGCCGGCCGGGATCCAGATGGCGCGGGTCGCCGGGGCGACCCAGGAACCCGCGCTGGTGGTGACGGTCAGCACGCCCCGGCCCGCGTGGACGATCTGATGGTCGTCGTGCCGGTGGGCGTCGATCTCCCCACCCGAGGGCAGCCGCTGGGTCCGGGTGGGGGCCACGGGCGTGTGGCGTACTTCCGTCATTGTCTGGCACGTTATCGGAAGCGCGACGCGTTGAGTACCGCGCAGGATGACGAAGTGAGAAGAAGCCTCTCCATCACCTTGCTGTCCGTCGGGCACGGCTGTGTCGACGTCTACCAGGGGGCCGTCGCCGCTCTCGTACCGTTCTTCGTCGCCGAGCGCGCGTACGGTTACGCGGCCGCCTCGGGCATCGTGCTCGCGGCCTCGATCCTCTCCTCGGTGGCCCAGCCCCTCTTCGGCGTGCTCACCGACCGCAGGGCCGTACCCTGGCTGCTTCCCGGCAGCACCCTGCTCACGGGCCTGGGCATCGCGCTGAGCGGCGTGAGCGACTCGTACGCCGTCACACTCGCGGTCGTCGCGGCCTCCGGGGTCGGAGTGGCGGCCTATCACCCGGAGTCCGCGCGGGTGGCCAGGGTCGCCGGCGGCGGCAGCCACAGCGCCATGGGATGGTTCTCGCTCGGCGGCAACCTCGGCTTCGCGCTGGCCCCGCTCGCGGTCGCGGCGGTGGTCGCCGTCGGCGGACTGCGGCTGACTCCGCTGCTCCTGCTGCCGGCCGTGGTCGGTGCCTCCCTGTGCCTGCCCGTGCTGCGCGGACTGGAGACCCGGCTGCCCGACACCGCCAGGTCCCCTGTGACGGGCCGGGACGACACCGCTTCGTTCGTCCGGCTCTCGCTGGCCGTGGTGTGCCGATCCATCGCGTTCATCGGCCTGGGCACGTTCATCTCCCTGTACGCCGCCGAGCGCATGGAGGGCAGCAGGGCCGCCGGCACGGTCGCGCTGTTCCTGCTGTACCTGGGAGGCGCGGTGGGCAGCGTGCTGGGCGGTGCGCTGGCCAACCGCTGGGACCGGGTCCGGGTCTCGCACTGGTCGTACCTGCTGACCGCCGGATCGATCGCCGGCCTGGTCTTCGTCCCCGGCCCGGCCCTCTACCTGTTCGTCATCCTCACCTCGGCCGGTCTGTACGTTCCGTTCTCGCTCCAGGTCACGCTGGGCCAGGACTACCTGCCCTCGCGGATCGGAACCGCCAGTGGCATCACGCTCGGTCTGACCGTGAGTATCGGCGGCCTGATCAGCCCGGTCATCGGCACCATCGCCGACAGGACCTCGCTGCAGACCGCCCTGACCCCGCTGATCGTGATGCCTCTCCTCGCCTGGCTGCTGTTCAGGACCCTGCCCGAACCCGCCGTGCCGGGGTTCGAGAACACGGCGTCGAAGGAAGACGACGCTCATGCCGAGCCCTCCGACGCCAGATCCCGGCCACGGTAGCGGGCCTTTGACATGCAGCTCATTGGCTGCCTATCGTTAAAGGCAGCCAATGAGCTGCATGTCAGAGGGGCGGAGATGGACGAGGTCTTCAAGGCGCTGGCGGACGGCAGTCGGCGACGGCTGCTGGACAGTCTGAACGCGCGCAACGGGCAGAGCCTGCGCGAGCTGTGCGCCGGGCTGGACATGGCCCGGCAGTCGGTCAGCAAGCACCTGGCGCTGCTGGAGGCGGCCCACCTGGTCACCACCGTCCGGCGGGGCCGGGAGAAGCTGCACTACCTCAACGCCGAACCGATCAACGCCATCGCCGAACGCTGGATCAGCCGCTACGACCGGGAGCGGGTGCACGCACTCGCCGACCTCAAGCACGCGCTGGAGGACACCGCCATGGACAGCAACGCGTTCGTCTACACGACCCACATCAGGACCACGCCGGAGAAGCTGTGGCAGGGCCTGACCGACCCGGCCTTCACCCGCCGCTACTGGGGGCTGGAGTTCGGCACCGACTGGGCGGCGGGGTCGCCCGTGGTGTGGCGGGAGCGGGGGGCCGAGACGGCCGACCCCGAGCAGGTCGTGCTCGAATCGGACCCCTACCGGCGGCTGGCGTACACCTGGCACACCTTCACACCGGAGTGGGCGGCGGCCAACGGGATCGACGACGCGACCCTCGCCCGGCTCTCCGCCGAGCGGCGCTCGAAGGTGGCGTTCGACATCGAGGACCTCGGCGGGTCGGTGAAACTGACCGTCGTCCACGACGGGTTCGAGCCCGGCAGCACCGCCCGCGAGATGATCCAGCACGGCTGGCCCGCCCTCCTGTCCAGCCTCAAGACGCTGCTGGAGACCGGAGAGGCGCTCCCGGCACCTCACTGAGCCGCTCGGCTCAGCGGCTCAGGGCCGTCTCCTCGCCCATGCGCGACAGCTTCTCCGGATTGCGCACCGCGTAGAGCCCCGTGATGCGGCCGGCCTCGAAACGGACCGCCACCACGGTGTCCAGCTCGCCGTCGAGCCGGATGACCAGGGCCGGGTGTCCGTTGACCTGGGCCGGGTCCATCGTCATCGCGACGGGCAGCTTGACCAGGCCGCCCAGCATGAGGCGGGCCACCTTGTCGGCGCCGGTGACGGGCCGCAGCACCGCCTGCTTGATGCCGCCGCCGTCGCCGAGCAGGACGACGTCCGGAGCGAGGATGTCGAGCAGGCCCTGGAGGTCACCGGTCTGGACGGCCCGCTGGAACGCGGCGAGCGCGTCCCGGGTCTCGGAGCGCGAGACGGCTCCGCGCGGCCTGCGTGCCGCGACGTGCGCACGGGCCCGGTGCGCGATCTGCCGGACGGCGGCCGGGCTCTTCTCCACGGCCTCGGCGATCTCGTCGTAGCCGAGGTCGAACACCTCACGCAGGACGAACACCGCCCGCTCGACCGGCCCCAGCGTCTCCAGGACCAGCATCATCGCCATCGACACGCTGTCGGCCAGCTCGACGTCCTCGGCCACGTCGGGCGTGGTGAGCAGCGGCTCGGGCAGCCAGGAGCCGACGTAGGACTCCTTGCGGCGGCCGAGCGTACGCAGTCGGTTCAGGGCCTGGCGGGTGGTGATGCGGACCAGGTAAGCGCGGCGGTCGCGCACCGTGCCGAGGTCGACTCCCGCCCACTTCAGCCAGGTCTCCTGGAGGACGTCCTCGGCGTCGGCGGCCGAGCCGAGCATCTCGTAGGCGACCGTGAAGAGCAGGTTGCGGTGCGTGACGAAGTCCTCGGTGGCCGCGTCCACGGCGGCGCCCTCGCCGGTCGCGTCGCCCTGTTCGCGGCCACTGTTCTCGCTGGTCACCAGCTTCTCCCGTTCGTTCGGTTCCGGCGGTGTCTCACGCACGGGACACCGGTCGCCGGGTTTCTGTGACACCTGTCGGTGGTGTCCTGGGTCACGTCCGCGTCCTGTCACAGGGCGCGGGGCGGCGGCGTCTTGTGTTCGTCACCGAGGCACCGAGAGCGAGCGAGGACGAGATCATGGACACCCGATTCAACCTGTTCGAGAACGAGGTCGGCAGCCGGTTCGCCAAGCGGTTCGCGGGCACCGCGATGATCCTCCAGCAGTCGACCCTGCCGCACTCCACGCAGGAGCTGGTGGCGTTGCGGGCCAGCCAGATCAACGGCTGCGGGCACTGCATCGACATGCACACCAAGGAGGCCGCGGCCGCGGGCGAGAGCGCGGTACGGCTCCACCTGGTCGCCGCCTGGCGCGAGTCGACCGTGTTCACGGAGGCCGAGCGGGCCGCACTGGCCCTCGCCGAGGAGGGCACCCGGCTCGCCGACGCCCACCAGGGCGTGTCCGACGAGACGTGGGCCCAGGTGCGCAAGCACTACGACGACAACGAGGTCGCCGCGCTGGTCTGCGAGGTCGCCATGATCAACGCGGCCAACCGGCTCGCCGTGATCACCCACCAGCAGGGGGGCTCGTACGAGGCGGGGATGTTCGCGGCCGCCATGGACTGAGCCGCACGAGCCGCACGGCTCACGACCCGCGGAGGGCGCCGACGACGAGTTCCACGTCGGCGCCCTCCCGCACGACCAGGTCCCGCACCCGCCACGCCCGCGCGTCGATCCGGGTCCCGGCGGCCGTGGTGTGGGCGGGGACGGTCAGCACCAGGGGCGACCCCTCCCCCGGCTCCGTGCGCAGCCGCGCCGCCACCATCACCCCGTCGGAGAACCTCAGGTCCACGTCGAGCGGCCGGGGCACGGCGACGAAGGCGTCCGGGTCCGGGAGCCCTTGGACACGGCAGCGCGCCCCCGGGAAGAGGTGCGTGTGCCCGCACAGCGCCGGGAAGGTGTCCGTCCCGGCCGGTCCGCCGGAGGGGTGGGCCATGTGCGTGCTCCCGGGTTCGAGGAGGGGCGGGGGCGCTCACCCCCGCACCCGGCGAGGCGGCCACCGCCGTCGTCCCGTTCCTACCGCCTGACCGGCCCGGACGGTACTCGGACGGCCCGTTCGTGGCGGTGGGCTGGGTGTCGGGCACCGGTCCACCGCCCCGGACGGGCCCGGTCACGATTGCGTCTCGGCCCGATCCGACCCCTTGATTCCTGCCCGTGTAATCGTTTCCAATCCTCCGTGTAATCGATTCCACGAGGAGGTGGAACGACGATGGCGAGCATCAAGGACGTCGCCGCCGAGGCGGGTGTGTCCGTCGCGACGGTCTCGCGGGCGCTCAACGGCCACCCGTCGGTCAGCGCCGCCGCACGCGCCCGCGTGCTGGCCGCCGTCGAGACGCTGGGCTACCGTCCGAACGCCCTCGCCCGGTCGCTGCGCACCGACCAGACCCGCACCCTCGGCCTGGTCATCAGCGACGTCATGAACCCGTACTTCACCGAGCTGGCCCGTTCCGTCGAGGAGGAGGCCCGCGCGCTCGGCTACAGCGTCATCATCGGCAACGCCGACGAGCGGCCCGACCTCCAGGACCACCACGTCACCACGCTGCTGGACCGCCGGATCGACGGGCTTCTCGTCTCCCCCACCGACGGGGGCTCCCCGCGCATGCTGGACGCCGCGCGGGCCGGGACGCCGATGGTCTTCGTCGACCGCTGGATCCCCGGCGTGGACGTGCCCGTCGTCAGGTCGGACGGGCGGGCGGCCGTACGGGATCTCGTCGCGCATCTGCACGGGCTCGGGCACCGGCGGCTCGCGATCATCGCCGGGCCCGCCGCCACGACCACCGGACGCGAGCGCGTCGACGCCTTCCGAGAGGCGCTCGCCGCGTACGGGCTCCCCCTCCCGGACGCCTACATCGGCCAGGGCGACTTCCAGGCCGGCAGCGGACGCCGGGTCACCGAGGGCTTCCTCGACCTGCCCGAGCCGCCCGAGGTCGTCTTCGCCGCCGACAACCTGATGGCGCTCGGCGCGCTGGACGCCGTACGCGCCCGCGGGCTGCGGGTCCCCGAGGACATCGGGCTCGCCGCCTTCGACGACATCCCGTGGTTCGTGCACACCGGCCCGCCGGTCACCGCGATCGCCCAGCCCACCCGCGAGCTGGGGCGGGCCGCCGTACGCGCGCTGGTCGAGCGGATCGCGGGGCGGGCCGGTGAGTCCGTGACCCTTCCGGCACGGCTCGTCGTCCGCCGCTCGTGCGGTGAGCCGCCCGGCGCACCACACCCCCCGTCCCCGTCCCCCGTACGAAGGAGTACGCCGTGAGCAGCCGCAGTCCGGACGAGTTGCTGCGCATCGAGGGCATCCGCAAGACCTTCCCCGGCGTGGTCGCGCTCGACAGCGTCGACTTCGACCTGCGCCGGGGCGAGGTGCACGTGCTCCTCGGTGAGAACGGCGCGGGCAAGAGCACGCTCATCAAGATGCTCTCCGGCGCCTACACGCCCGACGCCGGGCGGATCCTGGCCGGTGGTGAGGAGGTGCGCATCCACGGTGCGCAGGACTCCGAGCGCCTCGGGATCGCCACCATCTACCAGGAGTTCAACCTCGTCCCCGACCTGACGGTGGCGGAGAACATCTTCCTGGGGCGCCAGCCCCGCCGGCTCGGCGTGATCGACCGGAAGAAGATGGAGGCCGACGCCGAGGTGCTGCTGGAGCGGGTGGGGGTCCACGTGTCTCCCCGCGCGCGGGTGCGTGAACTCGGTATCGCCCGGCTCCAGATGGTCGAGATCGCCAAGGCGCTCAGCCTGGACGCGCGGGTGCTCATCATGGACGAGCCGACCGCCGTGCTCACCTCCGACGAGGTGGAGAAGCTGTTCGCCATCGTGCGGCGGCTGCGCGAGGACGGCGTCGGCATCGTCTTCATCACCCATCACCTGGAGGAGATCGCCGCGCTCGGCGACCGGGTCACCGTCATCCGGGACGGCCGGAGTGTCGGCCAGGTGCCCGCCTCCACGCCGGAGGACGAGCTGGTCCGGCTCATGGTCGGGCGGTCGATCGAGCAGCAGTACCCGCGCGAGCGCACCGACGCCGGTGAGGCGCTGCTCAAAGTGGAGGGGCTCACCCGGGACGGTGTCTTCCACGACGTCGGCTTCGAGGTGCGGGCCGGTGAGGTCGTCGGCATCGCGGGGCTCGTCGGCGCCGGGCGGACGGAGGTGGTGCGGGCGGTGTTCGGTGCCGATCCCTACGACGCCGGAACCGTGCGGGTCGCGGGCGCGCCGCTGCGCCGGCACGACGTGAACGCCGCCATGGCCGCCGGGATCGGGCTCGTCCCCGAGGACCGCAAGGGGCAGGGCCTCGTGCTCGACGCCTCCGTGGCGGAGAACCTCGGGCTCGTCACGCTGCGGTCCAGCGCCCGCGCCGGACTCGTCGATCTCAAGGGGCAGCACGCGGCGGCCGAGCGCATCGCCGGGCA
This sequence comes from Streptomyces sp. NPDC034099, assembly GCF_055575415.1. Taxonomy (NCBI): domain Bacteria; kingdom Bacillati; phylum Actinomycetota; class Actinomycetes; order Kitasatosporales; family Streptomycetaceae; genus Streptomyces; species Streptomyces sp. NPDC034099. Next base: position 556,797 of record NZ_JBVISR010000002.1, read on the forward strand.
GCTCGGGGTGCGGATGGCCGGGCTCGGCCAGCACGTGCGCACGCTGTCCGGCGGCAACCAGCAGAAGGTCGTCATCGGCAAGTGGCTGCTGGCGAACACCAAGGTGCTGATCCTCGACGAGCCGACGCGCGGTATCGACGTCGGCGCCAAGGTCGAGATCTACCAGCTCATCAACGAACTGACGGCCGCCGGTACCGCCGTGCTCATGATCTCCAGCGATCTGCCGGAGGTGCTCGGCATGAGCGACCGCGTGGTCGTCATGGCGCAGGGGCGCGTCGCGGGTGAACTCACCGCCGAACAGGCCACCCAGGACGCCGTGATGGCGCTCGCCGTCAGCACCCACACCAGCAACTCCCCCCACAGCGACGGAACGGAGGCCTCCGGTGGCCACTGACACGCTCAAGAGCAAGCCGGGCGCGCAGGGCGCCACGGGCGGTCTGCGCCGCCTGCTGCTCGACAACGGCGCGCTGACCGCGCTGATCGTCCTCGTCATCGCCATGTCGGCGCTGTCCGGGGACTTCCTGACCGCCGACAACCTCCTCAACGTCGGCGTCCAGGCCGCCGTCACCGCGATCCTCGCGTTCGGCGTCACCTTCGTCATCGTCTCGGCGGGCATCGACCTGTCGGTCGGCTCGGTCGCCGCGCTGTCGGCCACCGTGCTGGCCTGGAGCGCCACCGAGGCCGGGATCCCGGTGGTGCTCGCGGTGCTGCTGTCCGTCCTGACGGGCATCGCGTGCGGTCTGGTGAACGGTTTCCTCATCTCGTACGGGAAGCTGCCGCCGTTCATCGCGACGCTCGCCATGCTGTCGGTGGGCCGCGGTCTGTCGCTGGTCATCTCGCAGGGCTCGCCGATCGCCTTCCCGGACTCGGTCTCGCACCTCGGCGACACTCTCGGCGGCTGGCTGCCGGTGCCGGTGCTCGTGATGATCGTGATGGGCCTGATCACCGCGTTCGTCCTCGGCCGGACCTACATCGGCCGCTCCATGTACGCCATCGGCGGCAACGAGGAGGCCGCGCGGCTGTCCGGCCTGCGGGTGAAGCGGCAGAAGCTCGCCATCTACGCCTTCTCCGGCCTGTTCGCCGCCGCCGCGGGCATCGTGCTCGCCTCCCGGCTCTCCTCCGCGCAGCCGCAGGCCGCGCAGGGCTACGAGCTGGACGCCATCGCCGCCGTCGTGATCGGCGGTGCCTCGCTGGCGGGCGGCACCGGCAAGGCCTCGGGGACGCTGATCGGCGCGCTGATCCTCGCCGTGCTGCGCAACGGCCTCAACCTGCTGTCCGTCTCCGCGTTCTGGCAGCAGGTCGTCATCGGTGTCGTCATCGCGCTGGCGGTGCTCTTCGACACGCTGCGCCGCAAGGCGGGCGCGGTCACGCCGGCGGCCGGGGCGTCCGGTGGCGGCAACCGGGGCAAGCAGGCCCTCACGTACGTGATCGCGGCCGTCGTCGCGGTGGCCGTCGTCGGCGCCACCTCGCTGCTGCACAACGGTTCCTCCGGCGGCAAGGACGAGAAGATGGGGCTGTCGCTGTCCACGCTCAACAACCCGTTCTTCGTGCAGATCAGGAACGGCGCGGAGGCGGAGGCGAAGAAGCTGGGCGTGGACCTCACGGTCACGGACGCCCAGAACGACGCCTCCCAGCAGGCCAACCAACTGCAGAACTTCGTCAGCGGCAGCCTGTCCGCGGTCATCGTCAACCCGGTGGACTCCGACGCGGCCGGTCCCTCGGTGCGCTCGGCGAACAAGGACGACATCCCCGTCATCGCCGTGGACCGCGGCGTCAACAAGGCGGACACGTCCGCGCTGGTGGCCTCCGACAACGTCGAGGGCGGCAAGCTGGGCGCCCGGGCGCTCGCCGAGAAGCTCGGCGGCAAGGGCACCATCGTCGTCCTCCAGGGCCAGGCCGGCACCTCCGCCAGCCGGGAGCGCGGGGCGGGCTTCGCGGCCGGGCTGAAGGAGTACCCGGGCATCAAGGTCGTCGCCAAGCAGCCCGCGGACTTCGACCGCACCAAGGGCCTGGACGTGATGACCAACCTGCTCCAGGCGCACCCGGACGTCGACGGCGTCTTCGCGGAGAACGACGAGATGGCGCTGGGCGCGATCAAGGCGCTCGGTTCCAAGGCCGGAAAGTCGGTCCAGGTCGTCGGCTTCGACGGCACCCCGGACGGACTGAAGGCGGTCCAGGACGGCGCGTTGTACGCGTCCGTGGCGCAGCAGCCGAAGGAACTGGGCAGGATCGCCGTACAGAACGCGCTGCGGGCTGCCGAGGACAAGAAGGTGGAGCAGACGGTGAAGGTGCCCGTGAAGGTCGTCACCAAGGAGAACGTGGCCGGCTTCGGGGGCTGAGACCGGCCGTCGGGACCCGGCGGAAACCAGCGGGAATCACTCGAATCGGAGAACGATTGATGTACGACTACGACCTGCTGGTCGTCGGATCGGCCAACGCCGATCTGGTGATCGGTGTCGAGCGGCGGCCGGCCGCGGGCGAGACGGTGCTCGGCTCCGACCTGGCCGTCCACCCGGGCGGCAAGGGCGGCAACCAGGCCGTCGCCGCCGCCCGGCTCGGTGCCCGTACGGCCCTGCTGGCCCGGGTCGGCGACGACGACTACGGCCGGCTGCTGCTGGACTCGCAGCGGGCGGCCGGCGTCGACACGGTCGGTGTGCTGGTGGGCGGCGCCCCGACCGGCGTCGCGCTGATCACCGTCGACCCGTCCGGGGACAACAGCATCGTGGTCTCGCCGGGCGCCAACGGCCGGCTGGCACCGGGCGACGTCCGGGCCGCCGCGAGCCTCTTCCACGCCTCCCGGGTGGTCTCCACGCAGTTGGAGATCCCGCTGGAGACGGTCGTGGAGGTGGTCCGCTCGCTCGCGCCGGACAGCCGTTTCGTGCTGAACCCGTCGCCGCCGCGCGCTCTCCCGCGGGAGGTGCTTGCCGCCTGTGACCCGCTGATCGTCAACGAGCACGAGGCCAAGGTGATCCTCGGGGACTCGCTGATCGGCGAGCGCCCCGAGGACTGGGCCCGCGTCCTGCTGGCCAAGGGCCCGCGCTCGGTGGTCGTGACCCTGGGCGCCGAGGGCGCGCTGGTCGCGTCGGCCGCCGGGGGCGTGGTCCGGGTGCCGTCCGTGAAGGTGGACGCCGTGGACACCACGGGCGCGGGTGACGCGTTCACCGCGGCGCTGGCCTGGCGGCTGGGCACCGGCGAGTCGCTCGCCGAGGCGGCGGCGTACGCGGCCCGGGTGGGCGCGGCGGCGGTCACCAAGGCGGGCGCGCAGGAGTCGTACCCGACGGCGGCCGAGGCCGAGGCACTGGAGGCCGGGGCGCTGTGAAGAAGGCGGGGATACTCAACCGGCATCTGGCGGGCGCGCTCGCCGAACTCGGGCACGGGGACGGCGTCCTGGTGTGCGACGCGGGCATGCCCGTGCCGGACGGGCCGCGCGTCGTCGACCTGGCCTTCCGGGCCGGGGTGCCGTCCTTCGCGGAGGTCCTTGACGGTCTGCTGGCCGAGCTGGTCGTCGAGGGCGCGACGGCGGCGACGGAGGTCCGGGAGGCGAACGCCGAGTGCGCCGCGCTGCTCGACGGGCTCTTCCCCGCCCTCGGGCTCGTCCCGCACGAGCGGCTCAAGGAGCTGTCGGCGGGCGCGCGGCTGGTCGTGCGCACCGGGGAGGCGCGGCCGTACGCCAATGTGCTACTGCGGTGCGGGGTCTTCTTCTGAGGCTATGAGCCTCCGAGTTCCGCCCAGGTGCGGAACAAGTTTGAGGGGGCCCGGTCGACGACCGGGCCCCCTCGGGTTTCCCCTCCCCTTCGGAACCCCGGGAATTCCCCCCCAGGTACCCCCACGGGAGTTCCGATGCCAGGTACGACCCGCCGGGGGGCGGAAGGGTTGCACGGTCGCCGGGATTATTTTCCGGGCGTCCCGTCCCCCGCGTGCTCGGCGAACCGGGCCGCCGTCTCGGCGAGCACCTCCCGCCCGTCCCGCGCCCACAGCCCCTCGTTGAACAGCTCGACCTCGATCGGGCCGCTGTATCCGGCCGCCTCGACGTACGACTTCCACTCCCGCATGTCGATCGCGCCGTCGCCGATCTGGCCGCGGCCGTTGAGGACGCCCTCGGGGAGCGGGGTGGTCCAGTCGGCGAGCTGGAAGGTGTGGATGCGGCCGCCCGCGCCGGCCCGGGCGATCTGCTCGGGCGCCCGGTCGTCCCACCAGATGTGGTACGTGTCGACGGTGACGCCGACCTGCTGGGCCGGGAAGCGTTCGGCGAGGTCCAGGGCCTGGGCGAGGGTGGAGACCACGCAGCGGTCCGAGGCGAACATCGGGTGCAGCGGCTCGATGGCCAGGCGTACCCCGTGCCGCTCGGCGTAGGGGCCCAGCTCGGCCAGCGCGTCCGCGATGCGTTCGCGGGCGGCGCGCAGGTCCTTGTCGCCGGCCGGGAGGCCGCCGGAGACCAGCACGAGGGTGTCGGTGCCGAGGGTGGCGGCCTCGTCGACGGCGCGGCGGTTGTCGGCCAGGGCCCTGGCGCGTTCGCCGGGGTCGACGGCCGTGAGGAAGCCGCCCCGGCACAGGGTGGTGACGGTCAGGCCCGCGTCGCGGACCAGCTTGGCGGCCGCCTCGACGCCGTACGCCTGGACGGGTTCGCGCCACAGGCCCACGTTCGTGACGCTCAACTCGGTGCAGGCGTCCGTCAGTTCCGGCAGTGGCAGTTGCTTGACCGTCATCTGGTTGATGGAGAAGCGGGAAAGGTCTCCGGTCGCCGTCACTGGTTCACCCCGTACAGGCTCAGCAGGTTCTTCATGCGCTCCTCCGCCAGCTTCGGGTCCGGGAACAGGCCCAGGCCGTCCGCCAGTTCGTAGGCGCGCGCGAAGTGCGGGAGGGAGCGGGCCGACTGGAGGCCGCCGACCATGGTGAAGTGGCTCTGGTGGCCCGCCAGCCACGCCAGGAACACCACGCCCGTCTTGTAGAAGCGGGTGGGGGCCTGGAAGAGGTGACGGGACAACTCGACTGTGGGGTCGAGGAGTTCCCGGAAGCCGTCGACGTTCCCGGTGTCCAGGACACGGACCGCTTCCGCCGCCAGGGGGCCCAGCGGGTCGAAGATGCCGAGCAGGGCGTGGCTGAAGCCCTTCTCGTCGCCCGCGATCAGCTCGGGGTAGTTGAAGTCGTCGCCGGTGTAGCAGCGCACGCCCTGCGGGAGGCGGCGGCGCAGGTCGACCTCGCGCCGGGCGTCCAGCAGGGAGACCTTGATGCCGTCGACCTTGTCGGGGTGGGCGGCGATGACCTCCAGGAAGGTGTCCGTCGCCGCGTCCAGGTCGGACGAACCCCAGTAGCCCTCCAGGGCCGGGTCGAACATCGGGCCCAGCCAGTGCAGGATCACCGGTTCGGTGGCCTGGCGCAGGAGGCGGCCGTAGACGTCCAGGTAGTCGTCCGGGCCTTTCGCGGTCGCGGCGAGGGCGCGGGAGGCCATGAGGATGGCCTGGGCGCCCGACTCCTCCACCACCGCGAGCTGTTCCTCGTAGGCCGTCCGGACCTCCGCGGGGGTGGTGGTGGCCGTCGCGGTCAGCTGGTCCGTGCCCACGCCGCAGGCGATGCGGCCGCCCGCCTGCTTCGCCTCGGCGGCGGAGCGGCGGATCAGTTCGGCCGCCGTCGCCCAGTCCAGGCCCATGCCGCGCTGAGCGGTGTCCATCGCCTCGGCGACGCCGAGCCCGTGCGACCACAGGTGGCGGCGGAAGGCGAGGGTGGCGTCCCAGTCGACCGCGGCGTGCCCGTCGGGGGTGGTGTCCGCGAACGGGTCGGCGACGACGTGCGCGGCCGAGAAGACCGTACGGGAGGTGAAAGCGCTTCCGCCGCCTGTCCCCGGAACGGCCGGGGGTGCGGTGCGGGGTTCGTAGGCGCGCAGGGAGCCGTCGGGGTTCGGGAGGTGGAGGGTCACAGGCCGATCTCCGGTACGTCGAGGCGGCGGCCCTCGGCCGAGGACTTCAGGCCCAGCTCGGCCAGCTGGACGCCGCGGGCGCCGGCCAGCAGGTCCCAGTGGTAGGGGGCGTCGGCGTAGACGTGCTTGAGGAACAGCTCCCACTGGGCCTTGAAGCCGTTGTCGAACTCGCCGTTGTCCGGGACCTCCTGCCACTGGTCGCGGAAGACCTCGGTGGCGGGGATGTCCGGGTTCCAGACGGGCTTGGGGGTGGCGGAGCGGTGCTGGACGCGGCAGTTGCGCAGTCCCGCGACGGCGGAGCCCTCGGTGCCGTCGACCTGGAACTCGACCAGTTCGTCGCGGTTGACGCGGACCGCCCAGGAGGAGTTGATCTGGGCGATCGCGCCGCCCTCCAGCTCGAAGACGCCGTAGGCCGCGTCGTCGGCGGTGGCGTCGTAGGGCTTGCCCTTCTCGTCCCAGCGCTCGGGGATGTGGGTGGCGGTGAGGGCCTGGACGGTCTTCACGCGGCCGAACAGCTCGTGCAGCACGTACTCCCAGTGCGGGAACATGTCGACGACGATGCCGCCGCCGTCCTCGCTGCGGTAGTTCCAGGACGGGCGCTGCGCCTCCTGCCAGTCGCCCTCGAAGACCCAGTAGCCGAACTCGCCGCGCACCGACAGGATCCGGCCGAAGAAGCCGCCGTCGATGAGGCGCTTCAGCTTGAGCAGTCCGGGGAGGAAGAGCTTGTCCTGCACGACGCCGTGCTTGATGCCCTTGGCCTGGGCGAGGCGGGCCAGTTCCAGGGCGCCGTCGAGGCCGGTGGCCGTCGGCTTCTCGGTGTAGACGTGCTTGCCCGCGGCGATCGCCTTCCTGATCGCCTCCTCGCGGGCCGAGGTCACCTGGGCGTCGAAGTAGAGGTCGATGCCGTCGTCGGCCAGGACCGCGTCGAGGTCCGTGGAGACGTGGTCGAGTCCGTGGCGTTCGGCCAGCGCCCTGAGCGCGTGCTCGCGGCGGCCGACCAGGACCGGCTCCGGCCACAGCACGGTGCCGTCGCCGAGGTCGAGGCCGCCCTGTTCACGGAGGGCCAGGATGGAGCGGACGAGGTGCTGGCGGTAGCCCATGCGCCCGGTCACACCGTTCATGGCGATACGCACCGTCTTGCGTGTCACGTCATTCCCTTCGTACGAGCCGTACCGAGCCATACAGCACGTCGTACGAGCCGTACAGCAAGCGCTTTCTATGTAGAACGAAGCTAGCCTGTGAACGGTGGTCTGGACAAGACCGCGATCGGGGCGAGTTGTTCGAGGGGACGAACGACGGCGGACGGTGGCCGTAAGGTCACCCGGGACGGCGTTCACACACGCGCGAGGCGGAGGACGAGGACATGACGGTGACACTGGCGGACGTGGCGGCCCGCGCCCAGGTCTCCCCCGCGACGGTGTCGCGCGTACTGAACGGCAACTACCCGGTGGCCGCCTCCACCCGGGAGCGGGTGCTCAAGGCCGTCGACGAGCTGGACTACGTGCTCAACGGCCCCGCGAGCGCGCTGGCGGCGGCCACGTCCGACCTGGTGGGCATCCTCGTCAACGACATCGCCGACCCCTTCTTCGGCATCATGGCCGGCGCCGTCCAGTCCGAGATCGGCGGGCCGGGCGGCAGAGCGGGCGGCGAGAGACTCGCGGTGGTCTGCAACACCGGCGGCACCCCGGAGCGCGAGCTGACCTACCTCACGCTGTTGCAGCGCCAGCGCGCGGCGGCGGTCGTGCTGACCGGCGGCGCGATGGAGGACGAGGCCCACCAGGCGGCCGTGGCGGCGAAGCTGCGCAAGCTCACGGAGGCCGGGACGCGGGTGGTGCTGTGCGGGCGGCCGCCCGCGCCGGACACCGGGGCGATCGCGCTCACCTTCGACAACCGCGGGGGCGGCCGGGAACTGACCGAGCACCTGATCGGGCTCGGGCACCGGCGGCTCGGCTACATCGCGGGCCCGGAGGAACGGACCACGACCCGGCACCGGCTGGAGGGCCACCGCACCGCGCTCGCCGCGCACGGCATCGAGGAGGACCCCCGCTGGACGGTCCACGGCCGCTACGACCGGCAGGCCGGGTACGAGGCCACGCTGGAGCTGCTGCGCAGGGACCCGACGCTGACCGCGGTCGTCGCCGCGAACGACACCGTCGCGCTGGGCGCGTGCGCGGCGCTGCGCGACTCGGGGCTGCGGATCCCGGACGACGTGTCGGTGGCCGGCTTCGACGACCTGCCGTTCAGCATCGACGCGGTGCCCGCGCTGACGACGGTGCGGTTGCCGCTGGCGGAGGCGGGGGCGCGGGCGGGGCGGGTCGCGATGGGGCGGGAGGAGGCACCGGCGGGCGGGATCGCTGTGGTGCGGGGGGAGTTGATGGTGCGGGGGTCCTCCGGAGGGCCGCGGGGTTGAAACGGACCGTTGGTTTCACGGGTGCCCGTGTTGGTGCGGGCGTTGCTGGGGGCTGCCGCCCCCAGACCCCCGCTTCGGCCTGAACGGCCTCGTCCTCAAACGCCGGACGGGCTAACGGTGCCCACCTGCGTAGACATGTGGGCCGGTGATCGCGGGTACGCTCCGTGGGCATGAAGCTGGCGTTCTCCACCCTCGGTGTTCCCGGACTGCCCCTGAGCGATGTGCTGGGGCTCGCTACCGCGCACGGTTACCACGGTGTCGAATTGCGCGCCCATCCGGAGGAACCGGTCCACCCGGGCCTGGGTCCGGACGAACGGGCCGCGGCGGCCGCCGAGTTCAAGGCGGCCGGTGTCGAGCCGCTGGGGCTCGCGGGGTACGCGCGGGTCGCCGCGCCCGGTGACGACGAGGCCGTGATCGGCGAGCTGCGGGGTCTGCTCGACCTGGCCCGCGACCTGGGCGCCCCGTACGTCCGGGTCTTCCCCGGCGGTGGCACCGAGCAGAGCGCGGACGAGGCCGACGCGGTGGCCGCGCGGCGACTGGGCACGGCCGCCGAGTACGCCACCGAGCTGGGCGTACGCATCCTCCTGGAGACCCACGACTCGCACCGTACGGGCGCCGACGCGATGCGCGTCCTCGGGCTGGTCGGGCACCGCCAGGTGGGCGCCCTGTGGGACGTGATGCACACCTGGCTGGGCGGGGAGCAGCCCTCCGACACCTACGCGGCGCTCTCCCCGCACCTGGGCTACGTCCAGGTCAAGGACATCGCCTCGGCCGAGGACACCACCCCGCTGCCGCTGGGCGCCGGGGTGCTGCCGCTCACCGAGGTGGTGGACGTGCTGTCCCGGCACAGCTGGGACGGCTGGCTGTGCTGGGAGTACGAGAAGCGGTGGTACGAGTCGGCGGCGCCGCTGCCCGAGCTGCTCACGCGGGGCCGCGAGCACCTGGCCCGGCTGCTCACGGACGCGGCGTGAGCGCGGGCGGCACCGACGCCGAGCGCACCCTCTCCTCCAGCCGCTCCCGGCAGCCCGGCCACTCCTCCGACGTGATCGAGTAGATCGCGGAGTCGCGCAGCCGTCCCTCCTCGCCCGGCGCCGAGGAGCGGGACCAGTTGCGCAGGACACCCTCGAAGCGGGCGCCCGTCTTCTCGATCGCGGCGCGGGAGCGCTCGTTGCGGGCGTCGGTCTTGAGGTCGACGCGGGACACGCCCCAGACCTCGAAGGCGTGGCGGAACAGCAGCAGCTTGGCCTCGGCGTTCACGCCCGTGCCCTGCGCGGAGCGGGCCAGCCAGGTGAAGCCGACCTCGACGGCGTCGAGCGCGTCGTCGGTGAGCCAGGAGCGGGGTTCCCAGTAGGAGGTGGTGCCGGCCGCGCGGCCGGTGGCGCGGGAGACCTGCGCGTAGGGCGCCAGCCGTCCGGTGGCCGCCCTGGCCAGCTGGGCGTCGATGTAGGCGCCGACCTCGTCGCTCTCCGGGACCCACGTGAACGCGTAGGTGCCGCGGTCCTCCTCCGCCGCCCTCGCCAGGTCGGCCGCGTGCTGATGGCCCAGCGGCTCCAGCCGTACCAGCGTGCCTTCGAGGACCGGGGCCTTCAGAGTGAATGTCACCGGACGGATTCTTCAGCCGGCGCGGGGAGCCGTCCAGCGAATTGCGGGGAGGTGCGCACGGTGATCCCCGGCATCCGCCTGCGGGCGGTGAGCGTGGTCAGCGCCACCCCGCCCACCAGCAGGGCCGCCGCGCACCAGCGCAGGGGTGTCACCGACTCGCCCAGGAAGAGCGCCGCCGAAGACATGCCGAAGACCGGGACCAGGAGGGAGAACGGCGCGACCGTCGAGGCGGGGTGACGGCGCAGCAGCCAGCCCCAGGCGCCGAAGCCGAAGACGGTCGAGACCCAGGCGACGAAGAGGATGGTGCCCGCCCCCTGCCAGTCCAGGGCGCGCAGGGCCGCGAGATCCTCGGTAGGGCCCTCGGTGAGCAGGGAGAGGGCCAGCAGGGGGAGCACGGGGACGGTGGAGACCCACACCATGAAGTTCAGCGCGTCCGGCGGGGACGCCTTGCGGGTCAGGACGTTGGACACGCCCCAGGCCGCCGCCGCGCCGACGACCATCAGGAACGCGCCCAGCGGTCCCGAGGCGCCCTCGTCGAGCGCCGCGACGCCGATGCCGGCCAGCGCGACCAGCATGCCGAGGGCCTGGACGCGGGAGGGGCGTTCGGCGAGTACGGCGGCGGCGATCACCGCGGTGAACACCGCCTGGATCTGCAGCACGAGGGACGACAGGCCGGCCGGCATGCCCGCGTCCATGCCCACGAAGACCAGGCCGAACTTGGCCACGCCCAGCACCAGTCCCACCGCCACGATCCACTTCCAGGCCACCTTCGGGCGGCCCACCAGGAACACGGCGGGCAGCGCGGCGGCCAGGAAGCGCAGGGCGGAGAAGAGGAGCGGCGGGAAGTGGTCGAGGCCGATCTCGATGACCGTGAAGTTCACGCCCCAGACGGCGGCGACGAGCACGGCGAGGAAGAGGTGGGAAGGTCGCATGTGTCGAGGATCGACCGGGAGGACCGTGTAGCACCAGCGATGTTTGCTGCATGGTTGGATGAAGCATCGCTAACCGTTTCGTCAACCGTCTCCGCTCGTTGTCTCGCTCTCGGGAGCCGTCATGCTCGACCTCCAGCGTCTGCGCGCCCTGCACGCCGTGTCCGTGCACGGGACCGTCGGAGCGGCCGCCGCCGCGCTCGGCTTCACGCCGTCCGCCGTGTCGCAGCAGATCACCAAGCTGGAGCGGGAGACCAGGACGGTGCTCCTGGAGCGGGAGGGGCGCGGGGTCCGGCTCACCGACGATGCCTGGCAACTGGTGGCCGCCGCAGGCGAGTTGCTGGCCATCGTGGAGCGGGCGGAGACCCGGCTGGAGGAGCGGCGCGGCGTGCCGTCGGGGCGGCTGACCATCGCCGCGTTCGCGTCCGCTGCGCGCGGGCTGCTGCCGTCCGTCCTGGCCGACCTGGCGGTACGCCACCCGGCGCTGGACGCGCGGCTCAGCGAGGTCGATCCGCACCTGTCCGTGGACCTGGTGGCCAAGGGGGCCGTCGATCTGGTGGTGGCGCACGACTGGGACATCGCCCCGCTGCCGGCGCCGGCCGGGGTCGAACAGGCGCCGATCGGGGAGGACCTGTGCGACCTGCTGGTGCCCGAGGACCACCGCTTCGCGGGGCGGGCGGCCGTGCGGCGGGACGAGCTGGGCGGGCAGCGGTGGATCTGCCAGCCGCCCGGGCGGGTCTGCCACGACTGGCTGCTGCGGACGCTGCGGGGTGCCGGGCACGAGCCGGACATCGTCCACCAGGCCGACGAGAACCCGACGCTCGTCGCGCTGGTCGCGGCCGGTCTCGGCGTCGCCCTCATCCCCCGGCTGGGGCGCGGCCCGCTGCCGGCCGGGGTGGTGGAGGTACCGCTCGACCCGATGCCGGTACGCCGCCTGTACGCGCTGTGGCGCACGGGCGCGGCCCGCCGCCCGGCGATCGCGGAAACGGTCCGCACTCTCCGGGCCCACTGGCCGGACGCCGCGGCCCACACCACCCGGACGAGCGCTTAGAAGGCGCTTGCCCTCCGCGGCTCCGTCCGGCGCACGGCTCACAGGGCCCGGCGTACGGCGCCGGCGGCGGCCCCGCCCGGCGTCCCGCGCCGCTTGTGGCGACTCGTGTGCGGTCCCTTGACTGGCAGAAACTTCCCGGATATTGGTGACTCCTTGGCAGTTTCCTTCACCAGCCCTCCGGAAGGAGCGCACGTGCACCACAGCAGCACGGCCGGCACGGGAAGCACCGCACAGCCCTCCAGACGCACCGTCCTCACCGCCACGGCGGTCGTCACCGCGGCCCTCGCGGCCGGGGGCGGCACGGCGTACGCCGACGCCCGCAGGCCCGACGACGACAAGCTCCGCGGCCTGATCTCCCGCATGACGCTGGAGGAGAAGGTCGGCCAGCTCTTCGTCATGCGGGTCTACGGCCACTCCGCCACCGATCCCGACCAGGCCGACATTGACGCCAACCTGAAGGAGATCGGCGTCCGCACCGCGGCCGAGCTGGTCGCCGAGTACCGGGTCGGCGGCATCATCTACTTCGCCTGGGCGCACAACACCCGCGACCCGCACCAGATCGCCGACCTGTCCAACGGCATCCAGAAGGCCTCCCTGGAGCAGCCGCGCGGCCTGCCGGTGCTCATCTCCACCGACCAGGAGCACGGGATAGTGGCTCGCGTGGGCGAACCCGCCACCCTCTTCCCTGGCGCGATGGCCGTCGGGGCGGGCGGGTCGCGCTCCGACGCCCGTACGCTCGGCCGGATCGCGGGCGCCGAGCTGCACGCCATGGGCATCCGCCAGGACTACGCCCCCGACGCCGACGTGAACGTCAACCCGGCCAACCCCGTGATCGGCGTACGGTCCTTCGGCGCCGACCCGGAGGCCGTGGCGGGGCTGGTGGCCGCCGAGGTGGCGGGCTTCCAGCGGTCCGGGGTCGCCGCGTGCGCCAAGCACTTCCCCGGGCACGGCGACACCGCCACCGACAGCCACACCGGCCTCCCGGTCATCACGCACAGCCGCGAGCAGTGGGAGGAGCTGGACGCGCCGCCGTTCCGCGCCGCGATCGAGGCGGGCATCGACGCGATCATGACCGCCCACCTGGTGGTCCCCGCGCTCGACGACTCCGGCGACCCCGCCACCCTCTCCCGCCCCATCCTCACCGGCATCCTGCGCGAGGAGCTGGGCTACGACGGCGTCGTGGTCACCGACTCCCTCGGCATGCAGGGCGTACGGACGAAGTACGGCGACGCGCGGGTGCCGGTGCTGGCGCTGAAGGCCGGGGTCGACCAGCTGCTCAACCCGCCCGACCTGCCGCTCGCCTGGAACGCCGTCCTGACGGCCGTACGGGAGGGCGAACTCACCGAGGCGCGGCTCGACGAATCGATCCTGCGCGTGCTGCGGCTGAAGGCCAAGCTGGGGCTGTTCCGGGACGCGTACACCAGCCGCCGGGACGTCGACCGGACCGTCGGCACCCGGGCGCACCTGGCCGCGGCCGACCGGATCGCCGAGCGGAGCACCACGCTGCTGGTCAACGAGGGGCGGCTGCTGCCGCTCTCGCGCCGGGAGCACCGCAGGCTGCTGGTCGTGGGCGCCGACCCCGCCTCGCCGTCCGGCACGACCGGGCCGCCCACCGGCGTCCTCGCGGGCGCGCTGACGGAGCTGGGCTTCACGGCCACCGCCCTGTCCACCGGCACCGCGCCGTCGGCCGCCGTGATCGACCGCGCCGTCGCGGCGGCCGGGGATGCCGACGCGGTGGTGGTCGCCACGTACAACGTGACCGCGGACAGCAGCCAGCGCACCCTGGTCACGCGGCTGCTGGAGACCGGGAAGCCGGTCGTCGCGGTCGCCGTCCGCAATCCGTACGACGTCGCCCAACTGCCCGGCGTGCCCGCCTTCCTGGCCGCCTACTCCTGGACCGACGTGGAGGTACGGGCGGCGGCCCGGGTGATCGCCGGGCGGGTGCGGCCGCGCGGGAAGCTGCCGGTTCCGGTGGTGCGGGCGGACGATCCGGACACGGTGCTCCTCCCGCTCGGGCACGGGCTGACCTACCGGTCGTAGCCCGGGTCGCGGTCCCGTCGCGGCCGGTCGTAGCGCGGCCCGCGACGCGCGCCGGGGGCGCTCCCGTCGACCCTGCCCGAAGCCTCCCGCGCGTCTGGCGTGCGCCCGCTCCGGCGGGCCACGCTGGACGGGGGAATCCGGGGGGACGGCGATGGGTGAGCGAGGGGCCGCGAGGGTGCACGCCCTGCTGTGCGCCGTGCTGTGTGCCGGGCTGCTGACGGGGTGCCAGGGCCCGTCGGGGCAGGGCGAGGTGGCGGGCTCCGCTGCGGCCGGGGTGCGGCCGTCCGGGTACGGGGCGGTGTTCCTGGCGGTCGGCGAGTGCAGTTCGTTCGGCACGGTCGCCCCCACCGAGGTGTCCTGCGACAGCGAGCGGGCGGCGGCCCGGGTGGTGGCCCGGGAGGACGGGCGCGCGAGCAGCGGTCCGCCGTGCCCCGCGACCACCGACTTCGTCCTGCACATCAGTGAGCGGCGGCCGTCCGCCGACGAGGACGGCGACGGGGCCGTGCCCCTGGGATACGCCTGCATGCGCGGGCTCCGGCCGCCGCACCCCGGTGATCCGGGCGGCGGGGGCGGCCCGCGCACGATCGTCGGCGACTGCGTCCGCGAGACCGGCGGCGGCAGGGTCCGCGAGACCGCGTGCGACGGCGGGACCGGGCGCGGACCGCGGTTCGAGGTGGTCGAGGCGGTCGCCGACCGTGCGGACTGCCCCGCCTCGACCGGTCTGTACGTCCGGCTCGGCGGTGCACGCCCGGTGGGCTGTGCCCGGCCGCTGTGAGCGGCCGGGCACAGCCCACCGTCGCGGACGGGGCGTCCTTACGGACGCAGCGCCGGCTCGCGCTCGACGTCCCGCTGGTCCAGCCCGGCGTCGAACGACGCCAGCGGCCTGGCCGCCGACGGGTTCTCCCGGACCTTGGCGGGGGCGACGTCCGCCCAGTCCAGGATGCGGGCCGTGGCCAGGGCCTTCTGGTCGGGCACCAGACCGGCCACGTTCGCACCGTGGTTCATGCCGGGCGCGGTCATGACGTAGGAGTCACGGGCGCCGTGGCCGAGGCGGAAGCGCTCGGCACCCCACGGGTCGTTCTCGCCGTACACGAACAGCATGTGCCGGGCGTTTTGCCTCACCCAGGTGTCGACGTCCCGCATCGCCCAGGGCTCGAACTTCATCGGGATCGAGCGGGGCACGAAGTTGCGCGGCGGCTGGTAGCCGTAGCGGATGTACTTCTTCTCGATGTGCGGGAAGTGGATCGTCGGCGCGCCCAGCTGGGTGCCCGCCTGGTAGTAGTACGGCGTGTACGTCTCCAGGCCCTGGTCCGTGTAGGCGGAGAAGCCGGAGATCGTGTCGACGGAGCCCCAGATCGCCTCGTCGGTGGCGTTCTTCGCGTCGGCCGGGATGTCCGCGCAGTCGGCGAGGGTGCTGTACTGCCAGAAGCCCCACACGTAGTCGAGGACGACGGCCTCGTAGGCGCGGTCGAGGCTGCCGATGGTGTCGAAGGTGTAGCCGTTCTCGGCCGCGTACGCCGCGTACTTCTTCTCCAGCGGCGCCCGGCGCACCAGCGCCTCGCGCTGCACGCCGTTGAGCTTGTCGCGGCACTCGTCGGTGCCGACGCGGGCGAAGAAGCGGTCGTAGGCCGAGTCCTCCTTGTTCACCACGTCGTTGGGGGCGACGTAGGCGACGACGCCGTCCATGTCACGCGGGTAGAAGCGCTCGTAGTAGGTGGCGGTCATGCCGCCCTTGGAGCCGCCGGTGGAGATCCAGTTCTCCGAGTAGACGGGCTTCAGGGCCTCGAAGATGCGGTGCTGGTCGCTGGCGGCCTGCCAGATGTCCAGCTTGGACCAGTCGGCCGGGGCGGGCCGGGACGGCGTGAAGTAGCGGTACTCCATGGAGACCTGGTTGCCGTCCACGATCTGGGTCGGCTCGCGCCGGCTCGGGCTCGTGGAGACGTTGTAGCCGCCGGTGTAGAAGACCGTCGGCCGGTTCACGTCCTTGTGCAGCACGGTGATCCGCTGCTGGAACGTGCCCTTGGACGGGTGCCGGTGGTCCACCGGCTGGGTGTAGTTGAGGACGAAGAAGCGGTAGCCGGTGTACGGCTTCTCCTCGATCAGGCTCATGCCCGGTATGGACAGCAGCCGGTCCTTGATGTCGACGGCCTTCGGCTCGGCGGCGGTGGCCGCCCCCGCCGTGCTGACGGTGCCTATGAGCACCACGAGCGCCAGCAGCCATCTGAGCGCCTTGCGCATGCACCCTCCCTGTGAAACCGATGTCCGCCGGAAGCTATCGGAGCAACTCCCGCGAGCACCAGGGTCAGCAGAGGATCCAGCCGGAGCTGACCGAGGACTTGGCCACCTTGCCGGTCACCCACACGCAGCGCTTCCCGGCGTGCACGGTCACCGGTCCGGCCCGGTGGGCGAAGCGGCCGGAGTCCACGACCGCCCGGCCGCCGCGGGCCCGCACGCCGACGGACATCTGCTGCTTCTTACCGGTCGTCTCGGGGACGGTGACGGCGCAGACGTAGCCGCCGCGTCTGTGGACGAGGACGGAGCCGGTGGCGAAGTGGAGGGTGCGCACCTTGCGGCCGGCGCACCCCGTGGCGGCCTGTGCCTCCTGCGGCATCGCGACGGCGAGCAGCGCGGTGGCGCTCAGCACGGCGGTGCCGAGCGCCAGCCGACGACGGGTTGCGGCACCGGCCCGGCCCACTGCGGTCCCCTTCCGTAGGACGATCACTGACGACGTACGGATGTACGGACGCAGGACATGTGTCGCACGGTTGCGCGAAAGGCGTCAGTGCAGCGCGCCGACCGGCTCCTCGGGTTCGGACGCGCCGACGAAGGTCCGCCACAGCCGCGCGTACCGCCCGTCGAGGGCCAGCAGTTCGTCGTGCGTGCCGTCCTCGGCGACCCGCCCGCCGTCCATGACGACGACCCGGTCCGCGCGGGCGGCGGTGGTCAGCCGGTGCGCCACGACGAGCGTCGTACGGCGTCCCGCGACGCGGTCGGTGGCCTGGTTGACCTGCGCCTCGGTGGCCAGGTCCAGGGCCGCCGTGGCCTCGTCGAGGAGCAGCACGTCCGGGTCGACCAGCTCGGCGCGGGCCAGCGCGATCAGCTGGCGCTGCCCGGCGGAGAGGTTGCGGCCCCGCTCGGCGACCTCGTGGAGGTAGCCGCCGGTGAGCGTGGCGATCATCTCGTGCGCGCCGACCGCCCGCGCCGCGGCCTCCACCTCGGCGTCGGTGGCGTCCGGACGGCCGTAGGCGATGGCGTCCCGGACGGTGCCGGGGAAGAGGTACGCCTCCTGCGGGACGACGCCCAGGCGGTGCCGGTAGGAGGTGAGGTCGAGGGCGCGCAGGTCCTGCCCGTCGACGGTGACCCGGCCGCCGGTCGGGTCGTAGAACCGGGCCACCAGCTTCACCAGGGTCGACTTGCCCGCGCCGGTCTCGCCGACGAAGGCGACGGTCTGGCCGGCCGGGATGCGCAGGTCGATGCCGGTGAGGGCCGCCTCCGCCGCGTCGTCGCCGCCGTAGGCGAAGTGCACGTCCTCGAAGGCGATCTCGCCGCGCAGCGAGGTGACCTCGGTGGGCTTCTCGGCGGCCCGGGTCGAGGTCGGCTCGCGCAGCAGTTCCTGGATGCGGCCCAGCGAGACGGACGCCTGCTGGTAGCCGTCGAAGACCTGGGAGAGCTGCTGGACCGGCGCGAAGAACAGGTCGATGTAGAGCAGGTAGGCCACCAGCGCGCCGGTGGTCAGCGTGGCGTCGTCGATCCGCCCGCCGCCCACGACCAGCACGGCGGCGGCGGCGGCCGAGGACAGCAGCTGCACGAACGGGAAGTAGACCGAGATCAGCCACTGTCCGCGGATGCGGGCCTGGCGGTAGCTGTCGCTGCGTTCGGCGAACCGCCGCCCGCCGTCCCGCTCGCGCCGGAAGGCCTGCACGATCCTGAGGCCCGCCACCGACTCCTGGAGGTCGGCGTTGACCGTGGACACCCGCTCACGGGCCAGTTCGTACGCCTTCACGCTGGCCCTGCGGAAGTAGTACGTGGCGATGACCAGCGGCGGCAGGGTCGCGAAGACGATCAGCGCGAGCTGCACGTCGATCACCAGCAGGGCGACCATGATGCCGAAGAAGGAGACGACCGAGACGAAGGCGGTGACGAGTCCGGTCTGCAGGAACGTCGACAGCGCGTCCACGTCCGTCGTCATCCGGGTCATGATCCGGCCGGTCAGCTCGCGCTCGTAGTAGTCGAGGCCGAGCCGCTGGAGCTGGGCGAAGATCTTCAGACGGAGCGAGTACAGGATCCGTTCGCCGGTCCGGCCCGTCATGCGGATCTCGCCGGTCTGCGCCCCCCACTGGGCGAGTACGGCGAGCAGTCCGAGCAGCGAGGACGCCCACACCGCGCCGAGGGCGACCTGGGTGACGCCGTCGTCGATGCCGTTGCGGATCAGCACCGGCAGCAGCAGGCCCATGCCCGCGTCCACGGCCACCAGGGCCAGGCTGACCAGCAGCGGCGTGCGGAAGCCGCGCAGCAGGCGCCGCAGGCCGTACGACGACTCGGGCCGCACCGCCGCCGTCTCGTCGATGTCCGGGGTGCCGTCCGCCGGGGGCAGCGCGTCGACCTGGGCGAGCAGCTCGGGGGTGGCCGGGGTGCCGGCCAGCGCGGTGTCCTTGGGCGCGCGGTCGCCGGTCCACAGCCGGGGCGTGACCCCGCGCTCGGCGTCGAACTCGGCGTCCAGCTCGTCCCGTACGGAGGTGTCCTCGGCCTTCTCGGCGGGGCGGGTGTGGCCGGGTGAGACGCCGCCCAGCTCGTCGGGGTCGGTGAGCAGCCGCCGGTAGAGGGCGGAGCGCTCCTGGAGTTCCTCGTGGGTGCCGAGGTCGGCGAGGCGGCCGTGGTCGAGGACGGCGATGCGGTCGGCGAGGCCCAGGGTGGAGCGGCGGTGCGCGATGAGGAGGGTGGTGCGGCCCCGCATGACCTGCTTGAGCGCCTCGTGGATCTCGTGCTCCACGCGGGCGTCCACGGCGGACGTGGCGTCGTCCAGGACCAGCAGCCGGGGGTCGGTGAGGATCGCCCGGGCGAGCGCGACGCGCTGGCGCTGGCCGCCGGAGAGGGTCAGCCCGTGCTCGCCGACGGTCGTGTCGTAGCCGTCGGGCAGCTCCGTGATGAACCCGTGCGCCTGCGCGGCCCGTGCGGCGGCCTCGATCTCCTCGTCGGTGGCGTCCGGGCGGCCGTAGGCGATGTTGGCGCGGACGGTGTCGGAGAAGAGGAAGGAGTCTTCGGGCACCAGGCCGACGGCGGCCCGCAGCGAGTCGAGGGTCAGCTCGCGCACGTCGTGGCCGCCGACGAGGACGGCGCCGCGCGTCACGTCGTAGAAGCGCGGCAGGAGCAGCGAGACGGTGGACTTGCCGGAGCCGGAGGAGCCGACGACGGCGAGGGTCTCACCGGCGCGGATCTCGAAGGAGAGCCCGTCCAGGACGGGCCGCGGCTCCCCGTCGCCCGTGTCGTAGCCGAAGGCGACGTCGTCGAACTCGACGGTGGCGGGCGCGTCGGCCGGCAGGGTCTTCGTGCCGTCCTCGATGGCCGGCTCGGTGTCGATCAGTTCCAGGACGCGCTCGGTGCCGGCGCGGGCCTGCTGGCCGACGGTGAGCACCATGGCGAGCATGCGGACCGGGCCGACCAGCTGGGCGAGGTAGGTGGAGAAGGCGACGAAGGTGCCGAGGGTGATGTGCCCGCGTACGGCCAGCCAGCCGCCGAGGGCGAGCATGGCGACCTGCCCGAGCGCGGGGACGGCCTGGAGGGCCGGGGTGTAGGTGGCGTTCAGCCTGATCGTGCGCAGCCGCCCGGCGAAGAGCCTGCGCCCGACCTCCCGGAGCTTGCCGGTCTCCTGCTCCTCCTGCCCGAAGCCCTTCACCACGCGGACGCCGCTCACCGAGCCGTCGACCACCCCGGCGACGGCGGCGGCCTGCGCCTGCGCGTACCAGGTGGCGGGGTGCAGCCGGGTGCGGCTGCGGCGGGCGATGAACCACAGGGCGGGGGCGACGGCCAGCGCGACCAGGGTGAGCGGCAGGGACAGCCACGCCATGATCACCAAGGAGATCAGGAAGAGCAGGACGTTCCCGATGGTCATCGGGAGCATGAACAGCAGGCCCTGGATCAGCTGGAGGTCGCTGGTGGCCCGTCCGATCACCTGTCCCGTGGACAGCTCGTCCTGCCGCCGGCCGTCGAGCCGGGTGATGGTCCCGTACATGTCGGTGCGCAGGTCGTGCTGGACGTCGAGGGCGAGCCGGCCGCCGTAGTAGCGGCGGATGTAGGTCAGGACGTAGACGACGAGGGCGGCACCGATCAGGAGACCCGCCCAGACGGCCATGTCCCTGGTCTTGTCGCCGATCACGTCGTCGATGATCACCTTGGTGATCAGGGGCACGAAGGCCATGACGGCCATGCCGCCCAGCGAGGCCCCGAGAGCCAGCACGACGTCCTTGGGATACCGCCAGGCGTACCCCGCCAGTCGTCGCACCCAGCCCCGTTGCGCGTCCACGCCGTGCCCTCCGGTCGTCGTCCTGCTCACCTGATCTACCGGAAGGCACCAACACGGGCGAGCGGGGATTTCATCCCCCCGCAACAATCGAGGGCTGTTTCAGGGGCTGTTTCAGGCGCGCACGCGGAGCCTGAGGAAGCGGGTGGTCTGTGCGGCGTTCTGGTTGTCGTCGCTCACGATCGAGACCTCCAGGCGGCCCCCGGAGCGGCCGGTCACGGCCATCCCCTCGAAGTTGTCGAGGAGAGGGTTGGGCTGGGGCTGCTTGGCGGTGGCGCCGAGGGAGGGGCAGTCGGCGAGGTCGGCGAGGAGCCGCTTGTGCAGCGCGGTGCCGCGGCCGGGCCGGTCGGCCAGCTGGAGGCGGACGGTGTTGCCGACGCCGGAGGTGAAGCCGCGCTCCAGGACGAGGAGGCGCCCGTCGGGGGTCGCGGTGACCTCGGAGACGCCGAGGCCGGGATCGGTCCGGTAGGTGTACCGGGCGCCCGGCCGGAAGTCGCCGTGCCGGGTCCGCTGCCAGGTCTGGAGGCGGACCAGGTCGGCGGGGTCGCCGTCGAGCGGGTACTCCATCGAGGCGAGCAGGGTCCGGCCGCCGGGGAGGAGGGTGAGCCCCTCGAAGCTGCCGTTGGCCCTGGCCCGTCCCTCGGGGGCCGTACGGAGGTCGTCCGGCACGGGCAGGCGGCCGAGCAGCTCGCCGGTGCGGGAGTAGCGGCGGACGGACGGCTCGGTCTCGGAGGTGACCAGGTACGTGGCGGTGGGGGTCCCCCCGCTCGAGCGAAGCCGGGAGTGGGGGAGGTCGGCGACCAGGCCCTCGGAGTCGAGCGCGGCGCCGTTCTCGTCGGTGAGCGTGACCACACCGCGCGGCTCCAGGGTGCGCGCGTCCAGCCGGAACAGCTCCGAGCGGTCGGAGAGGGCGGCCAGGGAGCCGCGCCCGCCGGGGGCGAGGGCCGAGAGGTTGCCGACGTAGGTGCCGTCGTGGGTCGTCTTGTCGAGGGCGTCGGTGAAGCCGGTGAGGGAGACGGCGGGCGAGCAGGCGTTCCCCGGGGGCCGCTCCTGCGCTGCGGTGGCCGGAGCGGCGGCGGTCAGGCAGCCGGCCGCGGTGAGGGTCGCGGTGAGGGCGGCGAGGGCGGTACGGAGGGTTCTCGGGCGCATACCGGTCAGCCTAGGGCGGGAGGATGGACGGAAGTTGACCGCTTTTCGAAAGCTGGGATGCGGGGGCGCCGGGATGGCAAGTAATCCTTCATGCCAGAGCAGAAGGAAAGCGGTCAGAGACTGGCCGGGCGGCTGTACGCGACGCTGCGGGTGCTCAAGTTCATCGCGGATCCCGGCGGCAGCCCCAAGCCGACCGTGCGGGACGAGTTCAAGGACAAGGACAGTCCGCGCAGGCGTATCCAGGCCCTGAAGCTCGACCTCTTCGAAGACCTCGTGACCGCCGTCCAGAAGGGCCGGCACGCGAAGGCGATGGCCGAGGTGTTCGGCGCGATGCCCGCCATGGTGCCCTTGAAGGAGGGCGATCTGGGACACAACCTCGGCGTGCGCGAACTGGCCGAGTTCAACGCGGGCTACCGCGCCCAGCTCGCGACGCTCAAGGGGGCCCTGCCCAAACTGCTCGGCTGACCCGCGTACCCCAGGGAAGGGGGACCTCCCAGTACCTGGATCACCAGGATCTCCCAGATGTCCGGAACTCCTGCCAGCCTCGTCGAGTCGAAAGCGCCGACAACACCCCGTGGACCCGACTCCATGGGCACGACTCCACGGACACGCGAGGTACGGAGACCAATGGCGGACAGCCAACGCACCACCCACAGGGGACTTTTCGATCTGAGTGGGAAGTACGCCCTTGTCACTGGCGGCACCAAGGGCATCGGGATGATGATCGCGCGCGGCCTTCTCCAGGCGGGCGCCCGCGTCGTCATCAGCTCACGCAGTGCGGACACGTGCGCGGAGGCACAGCAACTACTGTCCGCGTTCGGCGACGTCCGAGCCGTCCCCGCCGACCTGTCCACGCACGACGAGTGCCGGCGCCTCGCCGATCTCGTCATGGCCGACTCGGAACACCTGGACATCCTGGTCAACAACGCGGGAGCGATGTGGCGCGAGCCGCTGGCGACGTTCCCGGACGAGGCCTGGGACGCGGTGCTCGACCTCAACCTCAAGTCGCCGTTCTGGCTGGTACAGGCACTGCTCCCGGCACTGCGCAGGGCGGGCACCGCCGATGATCCCGCGCGGATCATCAACATCGGCAGTATCGCCGCCATCCACGTCGCCCAGTCGCCCAACTACTCGTACGCCACTAGCAAGGCGGCACTCCACCAGCTCACCAGAGTGCTTGCCAGGGAGCTGGGCCCACAGCACGTCGCCGTGAACGCGGTGGCACCGGGGGTGTTCCCGTCGCGGATGATGGCGGCCACGCTCGACGCCGTCGGCGACACGCTCGCGGCGGCGACCCCGCTGCGCCGCCTCGGCCGCGACGACGACATGGCGGGTGTCGCCGTGTTTCTCGCCGGCAGGGCCGGGTCCTACCTCAACGGCACCGTCATCCCGGTGGACGGCGGCATCGCGACGACCGCGTCGGGAACCCCGTGACTCCGGGACGGGCTTACGGTGAGGGGATGACCACGAGGGATCCGCGCACCGAGATCCGGGAGTTTCTCAGCTCGCGACGCGCCCGCATCACACCCGAGCAGGCGGGCCTGCCCGCTTACGGCGGCAACCGTCGCGTCAAGGGTCTGCGCCGCGAGGAGGTGGCGCTGCTGGCGGGGGTGTCGGTCGACTACTACGTGCGCATGGAGCGTGGCGGCCTCGCCGGTGCCTCCGACGGCGTGCTCGACGCGCTGGCCTCTGCCCTGCGGCTCGACGAGGCCGAGCGCGACCACCTGTTCCACCTCGCTCGCCGGACCCCGGCGCCCGGCGGCCCACGCCGGTCCGATTCTGCCGCGACGGTGCGCTCGACGCTGCGGCAGGTGCTCGACGCGATCTCCGACGCGCCGGCCTGGATCGGTAACGGCCGTTATGACGTGCTCGCCACGAACCAACTCGCTCGCGCGCTGTACTCCACGGTACTGGCCGATCCGCGACGGCCGGCGAACACGGCGCGGTTCGTCTACCTGAAACCCGAGGCGGCCAGGGACTTCTTCGTCGACTACGACGATATCGCCGGCGGCGTGGCCGCGAAGCTGCGCATGGAAGCCGGTCGCCATCCGCACGACGCGGAGCTGATCGCCCTGATCGGCGAACTGTCGACGCGCAGTGAGCTGTTCCGGCAGCGGTGGGCCGCTCAGGACGTGCGGCTGCACCGGCCCGGCCGCAAGCGGGTGCGTCATCCGGTCGTCGGCCGGTTCGACCTGGACGTCGAGACGCTGGAGCTGCCCGCCGAGCCCGGCCTGTACCTCAACGTCTACACCGCGCCCGCGGGCACACCGACCGCTGACAACCTGGCGCTCCTGGCATCGTGGGCGGCCACCCAGCGTCTCGGCCCGTGGGCGGCCGCCCCCGAGTGATCCCGGCGGGACTCACAGCTCATCCCCAGACCTGACGCAGCCCGTGCCCATCGCCCACGGACACCGTGGCGTCGTGACATCCGTACCGTCCTCCGCACCCGGCGCGCCCCGCTGGTCGCGGCCCGCCCTGCCGGTGATCCTCGCCCTGGCGGGGGGGCTGTACTGCTGGAACCTGTCCGGGTCGGGTCTGAACAGCTTCTACAGCGCCGCCGTGCTCAGCGGCACCGAGAGCTGGAAGGCGTGGTTCTTCGGCTCCGTGCCGGCTGTTCGGCTACGGCACCTGGCAGATGATGCTGCCGCTGATCGGCTCCGCACTCGCGACGATGATCCTGCACGCGTCCGTGCGGCGGGTGTGGGGCCACGGCGCGGCGGCGGTCGCCGCGCTGGTGCTGGCGCTGACCCCGATCACGGTCGCCATCTACCGGGACAACAACCCGGACACGCTGCTGGTGTTCCCGATGGTGGCCGGGGCGGCGCTCGGCCTGCGGGCCGTCCGCGACGGGCGGTTGCCGCCCCTGCTGGGCTCGGCGGTCTGCTTCTCGGAGAACGGCACCGGCACGGAGAACGGCACCGGTACGGGTGAACGGCCGGACGGCACCGGTGGCTTCGCGGGCGGCGGCTTTGGCACCGCCTCCGAGGTGACCCAGTGGGTCCAGGAGCACGGCACCGCCGTCGAGGCCGACGAGTACGGCGGCACCTCGGAGAGCACGTCGGCCGTCTACCGGCTGGACCCCGCGGACGTGAACTGACCCACGGCACACCCGCCCCGGTGGCCCCCGACCCTCACGGCCGGGGAGCCACCGTCACGCAATCGGCACCCTCCGTACACCCCGTCTCCAACATGTCCATGTCACGCTCGTCCTACAACTCCGTTCCACACGCGTAGATCGGACCCCCCACATGCTCGCGATACGCACCCGGCGCCGGAATGCGGCGGCCCTCGCCACGGCGGCCGTCCTGGCCGGACTCGCCGCGCCCTCCCTCACGGCGAGCCCGGCCACGGCGACCACGACGACCAACACGGACTACGACGCGACGTACTACAAGGACGCGATCGGCAAGACGGGCACGAGTCTCGAGTCGTCCCTCCACACGATCATCAGCGACCAGACGAAGCTGTCGTACTCGGCGGTCTGGGACGCCCTGAAGGCCACCGACGAGGACCCGGACAACACCGGCAACGTGATCCTGCTCTACTCGGGCGTCTCCCGCGGCAAGTCACTCAACGGCGGCGACACCGGCGACTGGAACCGCGAGCACGTGTGGGCCAAGTCCCACGGCGACTTCGGCACCGCCACCGGGCCCGGCACCGACCTGCACCACCTGCGCCCCTCGGACGTCCGGGTCAACAGCGTGCGGGGCAACAAGGACTTCGACAACGGAGGCAGCGCCGTCAGCGAGGGCGGCGGCAGCCTCACCGACTCCGACTCCTTCGAACCCCGCGACGCGGTCAAGGGCGACGTGGCCCGCATGATCTTCTACATGGCGGTCCGCTACGAGGGCGGCGACGGCTTCGCCGACCTGGAGGTCAACGGCCAGGTCGACAACGGCAGCGCCCCGTACATCGGCAAGCTCTCCGTGCTGAAGGAGTGGAACGACGAGGACCCGCCGGACGCCTTCGAGGAGCACCGCAACCAGGTCGTCTACGACGACTACCAGCACAACCGCAACCCGTTCATCGACCACCCGGAGTGGGTGGAGTCGATCTGGTAGACGGTCGGCCCACGAGATCGTCCGGCGCGGGCGGCATCGCCAGGACCTCGGTGTACCAGGTGCGGGCCGCGACGGTCTCGGGGTGGTCCTCGCCCAGGACCGCGGCCCGCCCCTCGGCCACCTCGCGCGCGCTCTCGGCGGCCTGTTCCCGCTTGCCCTGCGCGTACTGGGCGCGGCTGAGCTGGATGAGCACTCCGAGGACCAGGGGATGGTCGTCCCCGTACCCCGCCCGTTGTCCGGCCAGCACCCGGCGGAAGAGGTCCTCGGCCTCGGCGCCCCGGCCGGAGCGCAGGAGCCCTCGCGCCAGCGCGTCGCGCGCCCACACGGTCACCAGGTGCTCGGGGCCGAGAAGGCGTTCGCACTCCCCCGCCAGTTCCCCGGCCGCCGTCGTGTAACCGTCGAACTCATCCTGTGCGAGGCGGAGTTCCAGCATCTCGCAGCGGGCCTTGAGGGTGGCGACATGGTCCTCGCCGAGCGCCTGGCGGCGGCCGTCCACGACGGTGTCCAGCAGCGTACGCGCTTGCGCCAGGTCGCCCAGGCGGTGCAGCACCCGCTGCAGTTCGTAGGCGGCGTCCAGGGTGCGCGTGTCATGGGGGCCGAGCGTGCGCAGCGCGTCCTGGTGGGCCGGTCGCAGCAGGTCGGCGGCTTCGGCGTACCGGCCCAGCCGGAACAGGACGGTGCCCTGGCCCGACCGGGCCTCGATGGTGGCCGGGTGCTCGCCCCCCAGCCGCTCCGCCGCCGCCTTCGCGGCGGTGGAGGCCAGGGCCAGCGCGGCGGTCCAGTCCCCCGCCTCGTACACCAGCCGCGCGAGACGGACCGCGAGCCGTACGGATTCCGCCGTCACCAGGTCGTGGCGACGGGACCGGTGCAGCAGGCCGGTCGCGTGCGGTGCCAGGAGCCGCACCAGGGAACGGGCCCGCGACGTTGCGGCGCCTTCCTGCGGCAGCGCGGCCAGCAGCAGGCGGCCCGCCGCTGCCGCCAGGAGTCCACGCTCCGTGTCGGGCACGCCCGCGGCGACGCTGTCCAGCAGGACGCCGTGGGCCTTCACACAGCGGTGTCCGTCCGTCTCCACCATCTCGATCAGCGAGTGGTCGAGGAGTGCGCGCAGGGCCGGTTCGACCCGGGGCGCGGCCAGCGGCGGATCGAGGTGTTCGAGACCGGCCCCGCCCTGTGCCGCCGGCATGAGCAGGGACAGCGGCACGGGGTCCGCCGCCCAGAAGGACAGCAGCCGCAGCAGGGCCGTCGCCTCCGGCAGGCCGCCGTCCGCCAGGCTGTCCAGCGACAGCTGCCAGGTACGGCCCACCAGGTGGCGGGACTGCCCGCCGCCGGTCGCCGATGCCCCCCGGTCGACCAGGGCCGTGGACTCCTCGGTCAGTTTCCGGTCGTACTCGTCCATGGACCACGACTCCAGCAGCTGGTGGGCCAGATGCGCCCCGGCCAGGGTCAGCGCCAGCGGCAGGCAGCCCAGGCGCCGGGCGACCTTCCGCGCGGACTCCCGTGTGCCCGCGTCCGGGGCCAGGTCACGCAGGACCAGCGTCGCGTCCTCCAGCGGCAGCAACCCGAGCCGGTGGCTGCTCGTCGCCGGGGCGCGCCACAGCGGAGAGCTCGCGTGGCGGGTGGTGACCAGCACCGTGCCCGAGGGACTCGGACGCAGCCAGGAGCCCTCCTCCAGGATGGCGGGGTCGTCGGCGTTGTCGAGGACCAGCAGCCAGGGTTGTGCCGAGTGGTCCAGGTAGTGCCAGACCAGGTCGGCCGCGGCGCGCCGGCCGCCGGACGCGGCGGCCAGTTCGCCGGCGGCGGCACCGCGGTCCCCGGCGACGGCGAGCATGCCGGCGCGCAGGGAGACGTGTTCGGAGGCGTTGACCCACAGGCCGACGCGACCGTGGTCCCGTACGGCCTCGGTGAACAGGGCCTGGGCGACGGCCGTCTTGCCGCAGCCGCCCATTCCGTGCAGGACCTGGATGTCGCCGCCGGGCCCGGTCACGGCGGCCCGCAGGCGCTCCATGAGGTCGGTGCGGTCCCGCAGGACACCGGGCGCGCGACCGACCAGGGGCATGCGGACGGAGTCGGGAGCGGCCTCGCGGGGTTCGGCCGGGCCCGTCCACGGGTGTCCGAACAGCGGGGCCGAGCCCGGGGCCCAGTGGTGGACGTGTTCCTCGATGTACTGGTCGCCGCCGGTCTGGTAGATCCGGGCGCTGCCCGACGCGCGGCCCTCCATCGGCGTGGGGACGCTCATCGTTCGGTGATGTGCTGGTCGCGCCCGGCCTGGTAGATCCGGGCGCTGCCCGACGCGCGGGCCCGCAGGTGGACGGAGGGCGCAGCCGGTTCCTCCGGCATCGACGGTGCCAACTCGTCGAGGAGGGCGCGCAGTTCGTCGGCGACTTCGGGGCGGGCGAGCAGCAGGCGCCGTACGCGTCCCTGCCATTCGGCGGTCAGCCCGGCCTCGGCTTCGTCATCGCCGGCCTGACGCGCGAGGAGCAGCTCCTCGCGGCCCGCGTCCAGCTCCTCGCCGACGCTCTCGGCCCTGGCGGGCTGGAAACGGCGCCACAGGGCGACCATGCCGTCCCTCGCCGATTCCCAGGCGTTCGTGACCATCAGCGTGACGACGGTCGTGCCCGCCGTCCCCGCGAGTGCGGCGATCTCCGGATCCATGGTCCCCCCTACGGCCGGCTCCCGATCCTAGGGCCCCGAGACGCCGGCGGCACGGGGTTTCACGCCGCGTGCGTCGGCGCGAACATCCGCAGGACGGCGGGGAGTACGACGACCGACGGGCCCGGAGTCGCCAGGGCCTTCGCGAGGTCCCGTGCCAGGGTCTCGGGGCTGGTACGCACGCCGGGAACCCCGAACGACTCGGCCAGGGCGACGAAGTCGGGTCCGGGCAGGTCCGTCGCCGTGGGCTGTCCGAAGGCGTCGGTCATGTACGCGCGCAGGATGCCGTAGCCGCCGTCGTCGACGACGAGCCAGGTGACGTTCAGGTCGTACTGGCGGGCGGTGGCCAGCTCGGCGATCGAGTACAGGGCGCCGCCGTCGCCGGAGACGGCCAGCACCGGGTGGGTGGGGTCGGCGGCGGCGGCGCCCAGGGCGGCCGGGAAGGCGTAGCCGAGACCGCCGGAGCCCTGGGCGGAGTGCATGGTGCCCGGGGCCTTCGCGTCGAAGGCGGACCACGCCCAGTAGGCCAGGACGGTCATGTCCCAGAAGGAGGGGGCGCGGGGCGGGAGGGCCTCGCGCACGGCGGCCAGGACGTCCTGTTCCAGGGTGAGTTCCTGGGCGGCGACGCGGGCGCGGACCCGGTCCAGTACCGCGCGGACCCGCTCGGGGGCGGCCGGGTCGGTGCGCTCCCCCGCCGTCTCCAGCAGGGCCTGGAGGGCGAGGCGGGCGTCGGCGTGGATGCCGAGGGCCGGGTGGTTGGACTCCAGTTTGCCGAGGTCGGCCTCGATCTGGATCACCCGGCCGCGGGGGGTGAACGTGTGGTAGTTCGAGGAGAGTTCGCCGAGGCCCGAGCCGATCACGAGGAGGACGTCGGCGTCCTCCAGGAAGTCCGTCGTGTGGCGGTCCTCCAGCCAGGACTGGAGGGAGAGGGGATGCGTCCAGGGGAACGCGCCCTTGCCGCCGAAGGTGGTGACGACGGGGGCCTGGAGCCGCTCCGCCAGCTGCCGCAGCTTCTTGGCGGCGTCCGCGCGGACCACACCCCCGCCCGCGATGATCGCCGGGCGCTCGGCGCGGGTGAGCAGGTCGGCGGCCACGGCCGTCAGCTCGGGGCGCGGCGGCAGCTCCTCGGGGAAGGTGTCGCCGCCCGTCACCACGGGGATCGGGGTCCGGGCCAGCAGGACGTCCTGCGGGATCTCCACCCACACCGGGCCGTGCGGGACGGTCAGCGCCGAGACCCACGCCTCCGCGATGGCGGACGGGATCTGGGACTGGGTGCGGGCGGTGTGCACGGACTTGACCACGCCCCGGAAGGAGGCGGCCTGGTCGGGGAGTTCGTGCAGGTAGCCGTGGCGGCCGCCGCCGAGGCCCGCCGTGGGGACCTGGCTGCTGATCGCGAGGACGGGCGCGGAGGCCGCCCGCGCCTCCTGGAGCGCGGCCAGGGAGGTGAGCGCGCCGGGGCCGGTCGACAGCAGCAGCGGGGCCGCCTCGCCGGTGATCCGGCCGTAGGCGTCCGCCGCGAACCCGGCGTTGTTCTCCACCCGCAGGCCGATGTAGCGCAGGTCGGAGCGGCGCAGGGCGTCGAACACGCCGAGCGCGTGCTGGCCGGGCACGCCGAAGACGGTGGTCGCGCCGAGGGCGGCCAGGGTCTCCACGACCAGGTCTCCGCCGATGCGTCCGGGGGGAGGATTCAGCGCGGCCTCCGTCTGGGCGGCGGTCGGACGGAGTTCCAGGTCGTGGTCGTGGGTCACTTCGAACGGGCCTCGGCGATCTGGCGGGACATGAGGGTGGTCAGTTCGTAGGCGGTGTGGGAGGCGGCCACCGACGTGATCTCCGCGTGGTCGTAGGCCGGGGCAACCTCGACGACGTCGGCGGAGACCAGGTTGCAGGAGGCCAGGCCGCGCAGGATCTCCAGCAGTTCGCGGGAGGTCATGCCGCCGGCCTCGGGGGTGCCGGTGCCGGGGGCGTGGGCGGGGTCGAGGCAGTCGATGTCGATGGAGATGTACAGCGGGCGGTCCCCGATGCGCTGCCTCAGCTGGTCGGCGACCTCGTCGGCGCCGCGGCGGTAGACGTCCGCCGACGTCACGATGCCGAAGCCCATCTTCTCGTCGTCGGTGAGGTCCTTCTTGCCGTACAGGGGGCCGCGGGTGCCGACGTGGGAGAGCGCGGAGGTGTCGAGGACGCCCTCCTCCACCGCGCGCCGGAAGGGGGTGCCGTGCGTGTACTCGGCGCCGAAGTAGGTGTCCCAGGTGTCCAGGTGGGCGTCGAAGTGCAGCAGGGCGACGGGGCCGTGCTTCTTGGCGACCGAGCGGAGCAGCGGGAGGGCGATGGTGTGGTCGCCGCCCAGGGTCATCAGGCGGGCACCGGTGCCGAGGAGGTCGTCGGCGGCGGCCTCGATCGTCTCGACCGCCTCGTGGATGTTGAACGGGTTCACGGCGATGTCGCCGCCGTCCGCGACCTGGGCGAGGGCGAAGGGGGAGGCGTCCTGCGCCGGGTTGTAGGGGCGCAGCAGGCGGGAGGCCTCGCGGATGGCGTTGCCGCCGAAGCGGGCGCCGGGCCGGTAGGAGACGCCCGAGTCGAACGGCACGCCCACGACGGCGACGTCGGCGGCGCCGACCTCGTCCAGGCGCGGGAGCCGGGCGAAGGTCGCGGGCCCGGCGTACCGGGGGATCCGGGAGGAGTCGACGGGACCGCGGGGCGTCTCGTTGCTGCTCATGTACTGCCTTCCTTCTTACGCTTCGTCGCGTATGTACTGCTGCCGTCCGACTGTACTGGTGAGCGGGGCAGCCGGTCGTCGCAGACTAGATGGCCCAATTGCCGCCGCGACATGTACATTCCGTCCATACGCGCGCCGGGGACTGGTGGAATCGGCTATCCCGCCGGGACCGGCTGCTGTCCGGACCGGGGCTGCCTCACAATGGAGCCATGCCGATACCCGGGACACCCAGCCGCGCCGAACTCGCCGAGCACCTCGTCAGGACGCGAATCGCGGGCGACGTCGCCACGCCCCGCGAGAACAACCTCTCCCACTACCGGAAACTGGCGAACGGCGACCGGGGCTACTGGCTCGGTCTGGAGCTGGGCGACCGCTGGAACGACGAGCAGGACGTGCTCGCGGTGATGGCGGAGCGGGTCGGCGTCAACGACGACCCCGAGCACCGCTACGGCCAGGACACCATCGACCCCGAGCTGACGATCTCCGCGCTGGAGCGGATGGCGGGGCGGCTGCGCAAGGCGGCCGACGGCGGGCAGCGGGTGCTGTTCGCCACCGGTCACCCCGGCGGGCTGCTCGACGTGCACCGGGCGACGGCCGCCGCGCTGCGGGCCGCGGGCTGCGAGATCGTGGTGATCCCCGAGGGGCTGACCACGGAGGAGGGGTACGTCCAGCAGTTCGCGGACGTCTCGGTCCTCGAGCACGGGGCCTCGCTGTGGCACACCCACTCGGGGGAGCCGATGAAGGCGATCCTGACCGGTCTGGAGCGCGAGGGCCGTCCGCTGCCGGACCTGGTGGTCGCCGACCACGGCTGGGCCGGGTACGCCGCCCAGCACGGCGTGGACTCGGTGGGCTACGCGGACTGCAACGACCCGGCCCTCTTCCTCGCCGAGTCCGAGGGCACCCTCCAGGTGGCGGTGCCGCTGGACGACCACGTGGTCAGCCCGCGCTACTACGACCCGATGACGGCGTACCTGCTGACGGAGGCCGGGCTGAAGTAGCCCGCGCTCCTACGGCCCCTACGGCCAGGGGTTGAGCCCCTCCGAGCGGCGCTGCGCGAAGCCCGGCGTCGGGTCCAGGTAGACCCGGCGCACCATCGGGAACTCCTCCCGCAGCCGCTGCTCGGCCCGTTCGCAGGCCCACTCGATCTGCGCCGCCGTCGACACGTCCCGGAAGTCGACCTTGGCGGCGACCAGCGCCTCCCGCGGCCCCTGCACGAGGGTGGTCAGCTCCAGTACGGCCTCGATGTGCTCGACGGCCACCAGTTCCGCCCGGATCCGGTCCCGGACGGTGCGCGGCAGCGGGCGGCCGACGAGGAACTCGGCGTTGGAGCGGCCCAGCACCCAGGCGACGTACAGCAGCAGGGCGCCGATGCACAGCGAGGCGGCCCCGTCCCAGACGCCGGAGCCGGTGAGCTGCCCGCCGAGCAGTCCGCCCGCGGCCAGCAGCAGGCCGGCCAGGGCGGCGGAGTCCTCCATGACGACGGCCTTCACGGCGGTGTCGGGGGTGCGGCGCAGATAGCGGCCGAAGGACACCCGGTGGCGGTCGGCCTCGCCGCGGACCTGCCGCAGGCCGGTGCGCAGCGAGTAGCCCTCCAGGACGAAGGCGACGGCCAGGACGATGTACGACACCAGCGGGTCGCCGAGGTCCTCGCCGTGGGTGAGCGTGTGGATGCCGTCGTAGAGGGAGAAGACGGCGCCGCCGACGAAGGTGGCGACTGCGGCGAGCAGGGCCCAGATGTAGCGCTCGGGGCCGTGGCCGAGGGGGTGGTCCTCGTCGGCGGGGCGGACGCTGCGTTTGAGCGAGGTCAGCAGCAGTACCTCGGTGACGGTGTCCGCGACCGAGTGCGCGGCCTCGGACAGCATGGCGCTGGAGCCGCTGATCACGCCGGCCACCGCCTTGGCGACGGCGATGCCCAGATTGGCGAAGGCGGCGACGAGCACCGTGAAGGTGCTGTCGCCGTTCTTCTCCGCCTCCGCCGTGTCCCCTGTGTCCGCCATGCCCCTCAGTGTTCCCGAGGGACGCGGACCACGCCTTCCTGGACGACCGATACGGCGAGCCGCCCGTCCTGGGTGTGGATGCGGGCCTGGCCGAGGCCCCGGCCGCCGGACGCGGACGGCGACTGCTGGTCGTACAGCAGCCATTCGTCGGCGCGGAAGGGCCGGTGGAACCACATGGCGTGGTCCAGCGAGGCCCCGACGACGTCGCCGACGGCCCAGCCGCCGCGGCCGTGTGCGAGCAGGACCGAGTCGAGCAGGGTCATGTCGGAGACGTAGGTGGCGAGGACGACGTGCAGCAGGGGGTCGTCCGCGAGTTTGCCGTTGGTGCGGAACCACACCTGGGAGTGCGGTTCGCGCGGGGTGCCGAAGTCGCCGAAGGGCGGGTCGTCGACGTAGCGCAGATCGACGGCCGCGCGTGCCTCCAGGAAGCGCTCGACGGTCTCGGCGGGCAGGTGCGGGTAGCTCCGCAGCCGTTCCTCGCCGGTGGGGAGGGCCGCCGGGTCCGGTGCGGGCGGCATCGGGGCCTGGTGGTCGAGGCCCTCCTCGTACGTCTGGAAGGACGCCGACAGGGTGAAGATCGGCTTGCCGTGCTGGACGGCGACGACGCGGCGGGTGGTGAAGGAGCGGCCGTCGCGCAGGCGGTCGACGTTGTAGACGATGGGGGCGCCGGGGTCGCCGGGGCGCAGGAAGTACGCGTGCAGGGAGTGCGCGTGCCGGTCCCCGGGGACCGTGCGTCCGGCGGCGACCATGGCCTGGGCCGCCACCTGACCGCCGAAGACCCGGGGGACGACGGCGGACCGGGAGCGGCCGCGGTAGATGTCCTCCTCGATCCGCTCGAGGTCGAGCAGGTCGAGGAGGGACTGGAGTGCTTCGCTCATGTCCTGTGGTCTACAGGCCCATGTTCTTCGCGATGATCGACTTCATGATCTCGCTGGTGCCACCGTAGATGCGGTTGACGCGGTTGTCCGCGTACAGGCGGGCGATCGGGTACTCGTTCATGTAACCGTAGCCGCCGTGCAGCTGGAGGCAGCGGTCGATGACGCGGTGGGCGACCTCGGTGCAGAACAGCTTGGCGGACGCGGCCTCGGCGGGGGTCAGCTCACCGGCGTCCAGGGCCTCGGTGGCGCGGTCGACGACGGCCTCGGCGGCGTCCACCTCGGCCTGGCAGGCGGCCAGCTCGAACTTGGTGTTCTGGAAGTGGGCGACCGGCTTGCCGAAGACGGTGCGGTCCTGCACGTACTGCTTGGCGAACCGGACGGCGGCCTTGGCCTGGGCGTAGGCGCCGAAGGCGATGCCCCAGCGCTCGGAGGCCAGGTTGTGGCCGAGGTAGGAGAAGCCCTTGTTCTCCTCGCCGAGCAGGTCCTCGACGGGGACCTTGACGTCGACGAAGGCCAGCTCGGCGGTGTCGGAGGTGCGCAGGCCCAGCTTGTCGAGC
Source organism: Streptomyces sp. NPDC034099 (assembly GCF_055575415.1). Lineage (NCBI taxonomy): Bacteria > Bacillati > Actinomycetota > Actinomycetes > Kitasatosporales > Streptomycetaceae > Streptomyces > Streptomyces sp. NPDC034099. Next base: position 591,264 of record NZ_JBVISR010000002.1, read on the forward strand.
TTGCGGCCCACCGAGTAGCCCTCGGACTTGGTGTCCACGGCGAACAGGGAGATGCCGTGGCGGCGGTCCTCGGCCGTGGGCGCGGCGGTGCGGGCGCAGACGATCACCTTGTCGGCGTGCACGCCGCCGGTGATGAAGGTCTTGGCGCCGTTGAGGACGTAGTGGGTGCCGTCCTCGGAGAGCTTGGCGGTGGACTTCATGCCCGCGAGGTCGGAGCCGGTGCCGGGCTCCGTCATCGCGATGGCCCACATCTCCTCGCCGGTGACGAACTTCGGCAGATAGCGCTTCTTCTGCTCGTCGGTGGCCAGCATGTTGATGTAGGGCAGGGCGAGCAGCACGTGGACGCCGGAGCCGCCGAACTGGACGCCCGCGCGGGCGGTCTCCTCGTAGAGGACGGCCTCGAACTTGTGGCTGTCCATGCCGGCACCGCCGAACTCCTCGGGCACGTTGATGCCGAAGATGCCCAGCTCGCCGAGCTTGTAGTAGAACTCGCGCGGCGCCTGGCCCGCGGCGAACCAGTCGTCGTAGACGGGGACGACCTCGGCCTCGATGAAGGCGCGGAGGGTCTCCCGGAACGCCTCGTGGTCCTCGTTGAACACCGTACGGCGCACCGCGCCACCTCCAGGGTACGAATATCTAAGCGCTTGCTCAGACATCACGGTACCGGTGAGTAGGGAGGAGCGTCCAGACCGGGACGCGGGTAACCCTCGTCACTCCCCTGCCGCCGGAGGGGCGCCCCTACGCCTCCCCCACCGCCGCGAACGCCCCCCGCGCCATCCGGTGCAGCAGGGACGCCGTCACCGCGCGGCCGGGGAGGGAGCCGGGGCGGCCCAGGTGGGGGGTGGAGTTCAGGAGGCCGAAGACGGAGTGGACGGCGGAGCGGGCCGCGGGCTCGGCGACCGCCGGGTAGACCTCCCGGAGCACCCCGACCCACAGCTCGACGTACTGCCGCTGCAACTGGCGCACCATCTTGCGGTCGGCGTCCCGGAGGCGGTCCAGCTCGCGGTCGTGCAGGGTGATGAGCGGGCGGTCGTCGAGCGCGAAGTCGATGTGCCCCTCGATCAGCGAGTCGAGGACCGCCTCGGAGCCGGCCGCCCCGTCCGCCTCCGCCAGCCGCCGCTTCGCCCCGGTCAGCAGCGAGTCGCTGATCCCGACCAGCAGCTCGGCGAGCATCGCGTCCTTGCCGGGGAAGTGCCGGTACAGGCCGGGGCCGCTGATGCCGACCGCGGCGCCTATCTCGTCGACGCCCACCCCGTGGAAGCCGCGCTCGGCGAAGAGCCGGGCGGCCTCCTTGAGGATCTGCTCGCGGCGGGTGGGGGCGTCGGTTCTGGTGGCCATGGGACCAATTCTAGACAGGGCGGTTAGCGGTCGTTAACCTGAGGGAAATGCGTTAACGCTCATTAACCGATCGACCGATCGACCATCGGGTGAGGGGACCGCAGGATGCACGAGGCACCGGAGCTGACGACGGCGGCAGATCCCGCGTCGGAGGCCTTTCGGGCCAACGAGGAGGCGCACGCCGCCCTCGTTCAGGAACTGCGCGCCAAGCTCGCGGCGGCCCGGCTGGGCGGCGGCGAGCGGGCGCGGGCCCGGCACACCGCGCGGGGCAAGCTGCTGCCGCGCGACCGCGTGGACACACTGCTCGACCCGGGCTCGCCGTTCCTGGAGCTGGCGCCGCTCGCCGCCGACGGGCTCTACGACGGAGCGGCCCCGGCCGCCGGCGTCATCGCCGGCATCGGCCGGGTCAGCGGCCGGGAGTGCGTGATCGTCGCCAACGACGCCACCGTCAAGGGCGGCACGTACTACCCGATGACCGTGAAGAAGCACCTGCGGGCGCAGGAGGTGGCGCTGGAGAACCGGCTGCCGTGCCTGTACCTGGTGGACTCGGGGGGCGCCTTCCTGCCGATGCAGGACGAGGTCTTCCCCGACCGCGAGCACTTCGGGCGGATCTTCTACAACCAGGCCCGGATGTCGGGCGCGGGCATCCCGCAGATCGCGGCCGTCCTCGGCTCCTGCACGGCGGGCGGCGCGTACGTCCCGGCGATGAGCGACGAGGCCGTGATCGTCCGCGACCAGGGCACGATCTTCCTGGGCGGGCCGCCGCTGGTGAAGGCGGCCACCGGTGAGGTGGTCACGGCGGAGGAGCTGGGCGGCGGCGAGGTCCACGCGCGGGTGTCCGGCGTGACCGACCACCTCGCGGAGGACGACCCGCACGCCCTGCGCATCGTGCGGCAGATCGTCTCCACCCTGCCGGAGCGCGGCGCGCTCCCCTGGGGTGTCCAGCCCGCGGTCGAGCCGAAGGCGGACCCGCAAGGGCTGTACGGCGTGGTGCCGGTCGACTCCCGCACCCCCTACGACGTGCGCGAGGTCATCGCGCGCGTGGTGGACGGCTCCCGCTTCGCCGAGTTCAAGTCCGAGTACGGGCAGACCCTGGTCACCGGCTTCGCCCGCATCCACGGTCACCCGGTCGGGATCGTCGCCAACAACGGCATCCTGTTCTCCGAGTCGGCCCAGAAGGGCGCCCACTTCATCGAGCTGTGCGACCAGCGCGGCATCCCGCTGGTGTTCCTGCAGAACATCTCCGGGTTCATGGTGGGCCGGGACTACGAGGCCGGTGGCATCGCCAAGCACGGCGCCAAGATGGTGACGGCGGTGGCGTGCACGCGCGTGCCGAAGCTGACGGTGGTCGTCGGCGGGTCGTACGGCGCGGGGAACTACTCGATGTGCGGGCGGGCGTATTCGCCGCGCTTCCTGTGGATGTGGCCCAACGCCAAGATCTCCGTGATGGGCGGCGAGCAGGCCGCCTCCGTGCTGGCCACGGTCAAGCGGGACCAGCTGGAGGCCCGCGGCGAGGAGTGGCCGGCCGAGGAGGAGGAGTCCTTCAAGGCGCCGGTCCGCGCCCAGTACGAGCGGCAGGGCAACGCCTACTACGCGACCGCCCGCCTGTGGGACGACGGCGTGATCGAGCCCGCCGACACCCGGCAGGTGCTGGGACTGGCCCTGACCGCGTGTGCCAACGCGCCGCTGGGCGAGCCCCAGTTCGGCGTCTTCCGGATGTGAGGAGGGGACCCATGCAGAACACGAACACGAGCACGGACGGGACGCCGCGCATGTTCGACACCGTGCTCGTCGCCAACCGGGGCGAGATCGCCGTCCGCGTCATCCGGACCCTGCGCGCGATGGGCGTGCGCTCGGTGGCGGTCTTCTCCGACGCCGACGCGGACGCGCGGCACGTGCGGGAGGCCGACGAGGCGGTACGGATCGGCCCGGCGCCGGCGACGGAGAGCTATCTGTCCGTGGAGCGGCTGCTGGAGGCGGCGGCCCGGACGGGGGCGCGGGGGGTTCACCCGGGGTACGGCTTCCTCGCCGAGAACGCGGGCTTCGCGCGGGCCTGCGAGGAGGCGGGGCTGGTCTTCATCGGGCCGTCGGCCGACGCCATCGCCCTGATGGGCGACAAGATCCGGGCCAAGGAGACGGTGCGGGCGGCCGGAGTGCCGGTCGTCCCCGGCTCCAGCGGCAGCGGACTCACCGACGAGCAGCTCGCCGACGCCGCCCGCGAGATCGGCACCCCGGTGCTGCTCAAGCCGTCGGCGGGCGGTGGCGGCAAGGGCATGCGGCTGGTGCGGGACGCGGCCCTGCTGGCCGACGAGATCGCCGCCGCCCGCCGCGAGGCGCGCGCCTCCTTCGGCGACGACACGCTGCTGGTGGAGCGGTGGATCGACCGGCCCCGGCACATCGAGATCCAGGTGCTGGCCGACGGTCACGGCAACGTGGTGCACCTGGGCGAGCGCGAGTGCTCGCTCCAGCGCCGGCACCAGAAGGTGATCGAGGAGGCGCCGAGCGTCCTGCTGGACGGGGCGACGCGGGCGGCGATGGGCGAGGCGGCCGTGCAGGCGGCCCGCTCCTGCGGCTACCGGGGCGCGGGCACGGTGGAGTTCATCGTCCCCGGCAGCGACCCCTCCCAGTACTACTTCATGGAGATGAACACCCGTCTCCAGGTCGAGCACCCGGTGACCGAGCTGGTGACCGGCCTGGACCTGGTGGAGTGGCAGCTGCGGGTGGCGGCCGGCGAGCGGCTCGGGTTCACGCAGGAGGACGTACGGCTGACCGGGCACGCCATCGAGGCCCGCCTGTGCGCCGAGGACCCTTCGCGCGGCTTCCTGCCCTCCGGCGGCACGGTGCTGCGGCTGCGGGAGCCCGAGGGCGACGGTGTGCGCACCGACTCCGGGCTCAGCGAGGGCACCGAGGTCGGCAGCCTGTACGACCCGATGCTGTCCAAGGTGATCGCGTACGGCCCCGACCGGGAGACCGCGCTGCGCAGGCTCCGGGCGGCCCTCGCCGGGACGGTCACCCTGGGCGTGCCGACCAACGCCGGGTTCCTGCGGCGGCTGCTCGCGCACCCGGCGGTGGTGGCGGGCGAGCTGGACACGGGGCTGGTGGAGCGCGAGGTCGACGGCCTGGTCGCCACCGGCGTACCGGAGGAGGTGTACGAGGCGGCGGCGGCCGTACGGCTGGAGGCGCTGCGCCCCAGCGGCGACGGCTGGACGGACCCGTTCTCGGTGCCCAGCGGCTGGCGCACCGGAGGCGAGCCCAAGCCGGTCTCCTTCCCGCTGCGTGCGCCGGGACTCGAACCCGTCACGCACACCCCGCGCGGCGCCCACACCGTCACAGACGACCAGGTCGCCGTGACCCTGGACGGCGTCCGGCACACCTTCCACCGCGCCGCCGACTGGCTGGGCCGCGACGGCGACGCCTGGCAGGTGCGCGACCACGACCCGGTCGCCGCGTCCCTCGACCGGGCCGCCCACGCGGGCGCCGACTCGCTGACCGCGCCGATGCCGGGCACGGTGACGGTGGTGAAGGTCGCCGTCGGCGACGAGGTGAGCGCCGGGCAGAGCCTGCTGGTGGTGGAGGCGATGAAGATGGAGCACGTCATCTCCGCCCCGCACGCGGGCACCGTCGCCGAGCTGGACGTGGCGCCGGGCACGACCGTCGCCATGGACCAGGTGCTCGCGGTCATCACGCCCACCGACGAGGAGGAGACGGCATGAACGCCCCGGAACCGGGCCTCCCGATGGCCGTACCGGCCGAGGGCCTGCCCGCCCGCGTCCGCGTCCACGAGGTCGGCGCGCGCGACGGGCTGCAGAACGAGAAGGCGACCGTGCCGACGGCCGTCAAGGCGGAGTTCATCCGGCGCCTGGCCGGCACGGGCCTGACCACCGTCGAGGCGACGAGCTTCGTCCACCCCAAGTGGGTCCCCCAGCTGGCGGACGCGGAGGAGCTGTTCCCGGCGGTGGCGGACCTGCCCGTCGAGCTGCCGGTGCTGGTGCCGAACGAACGCGGCCTGGAACGGGCCCTCGCGCTCGGCGCGCGCCGCGTCGCGGTCTTCGCCAGCGCCACGGAGTCCTTCGCCAGGGCCAACCTCAACCGCACGGTGGACGAGGCGCTGGCCATGTTCGAGCCGGTGGTGTCCCGGGCGAAGGCGAGCGACGTCCACGTCCGCGGCTATCTCTCCATGTGCTTCGGCGACCCGTGGGAGGGCCCCGTCCCGGTCCCCCAGGTGGTGCGGGTCTGCCGGGCCCTGCTGGAGATGGGCTGCGACGAGCTGAGCCTGGGCGACACCATCGGCGTGGCGACCCCGGGCCATGTGACGGCCCTGCTCACCGCGCTGACCGAAGCGGGCGTGCCGGTCTCCGCGCTGGGCGTGCACTTCCACGACACCTACGGCCAGGCCCTGGCCAACACGCTGGCCGCGCTCCAGCAGGGCGTCACCACGGTCGACGCCTCCGCCGGCGGTCTCGGCGGCTGCCCCTTCGCCAAGTCCGCCACCGGCAATCTCGCCACCGAAGACCTCGTGTGGATGCTGCGGGGCCTCGGCATCGACACCGGAGTCGACCTCGGCCGTCTGGTCGCCACAAGCGTCTGGATGGCCGCGCACCTGGGCCGACCGAGCCCGTCCCGCACCGTTCGAGCCCTCTCCCACCAGGAGTCGTGAACACCATGGACCACAAGCTCTCCCCCGAACTGGAAGAACTGCGCCGCACGGTCGAACAGTTCGCGCACGACGTGGTGGCGCCGAAGATCGGCGACTTCTACGAGCGGCACGAGTTCCCGTACGAGATCGTCCGCGAGATGGGCCGCATGGGCCTGTTCGGGCTGCCGTTCCCGGAGGAGTACGGCGGCATGGGCGGTGACTACTTCGCCCTCGGCGTGGCCCTGGAGGAGCTGGCCCGGGTCGACTCGTCGGTGGCGATCACGCTGGAGGCGGGCGTGTCGCTGGGCGCGATGCCGCTCCACCTGTTCGGCACCGAGGAGCAGAAGCGCGAGTGGCTGCCCCGGCTGTGCTCGGGCGAGATCCTGGGCGCCTTCGGCCTCACCGAGCCGGACGGCGGCAGCGACGCGGGCGCGACCCGTACGACGGCCCGCCTGGACGAGGCCACCAACGAGTGGGTGATCAACGGCACCAAGTGCTTCATCACCAACTCCGGCACGGACATCACGGGTCTGGTGACGGTCACGGCGGTCACCGGCCGCAAGCCGGACGGCAGGCCCCTGATCTCGTCGATCATCGTCCCGTCGGGCACCCCGGGCTTCACGGTGGCCGCCCCGTACTCGAAGGTCGGCTGGAACGCCTCGGACACCCGTGAGCTGTCCTTCGCCGACGTCCGGGTCCCGGCGGCGAACCTGCTGGGCGAGCGGGGGCGCGGCTACGCGCAGTTCCTGCGCATCCTGGACGAGGGCCGGGTCGCCATCGCCGCGCTGGGCACGGGGCTCGCGCAGGGCTGTGTGGACGAGTCGGTCGCCTACGCGAAGGAACGTCACGCCTTCGGCAGGCCCATCGGCGCCAACCAGGCCATCCAGTTCAAGATCGCCGACATGGAGATGAAGGCCCACACGGCCCGCCTCGCCTGGCGGGACGCGGCCTCGCGCCTGGTGGCGGGCGAGCCGTTCAAGAAGGAGGCGGCGCTGGCGAAGCTGTACTCGTCGACGGTCGCGGTGGACAACGCCCGGGACGCCACCCAGATCCACGGCGGCTACGGCTTCATGAACGAGTACCCGGTGGCCCGCATGTGGCGGGACGCGAAGATCCTGGAGATCGGCGAGGGCACCAGCGAGGTCCAGCGGATGCTGATCGCACGGGAGTTGGGGCTGGTGAGCTGAGCCCCGGACGGCCGGGGGTGGGGGCGGTACCAGGGCCCCCACCCCTGGACAAGATCTGAGGTTAGGCTAACCTACCTTCGAATTGTCCCGCAGAGCACGACGCTCCGCACCGTTCGAAGGCAGCCACCACCATGTCCCACGCCAGCGCCACCCATCCGACCCGCCGCGGAATCCTCGCCGCCGGCGGCGCCCTCGGCCTCGGTGCCGTGCTCGCGGCCTGCGGGGACGGCGACAAGGACAGCGGCGGGACGAGCGAAGGCGCCGCCAAGTCGGGCCCCTGGTCCTTCAAGGACGACCGCGGCACGACCGTGAAGCTGGACAAGGTGCCGACGGCCATCGTCGCCTTCACCGGCGTCGCCGCCGCCCTCTACGACTACGGCGTCCAGGTCAAGGGCGTCTTCGGCCCGACCACCACCAAGGACGGCAAGCCCGACGTGCAGGCCGGCGACCTGGACGTGGACAAGGTCACCGTCCTCGGCAACGAGTGGGGCAAGCTCAACGTCGAGAAGTACGCCTCCCTCGCCCCCGAGGTGCTCATCACCACGACGTTCGACACCGCGGGCACCCTGTGGTCCGTCCCGGAGGAGTCGAAGGACAAGATCGCCAAGCTCGCCCCGAGCGTGGCGATCTCCGTCTTCGACCGGCAGCTCACCCAGCCGCTCCAGCGCATGTGGGAGCTGGCCGAGTCGCTCGGCGCCGACATGAAGGCCAAGAAGGTCACCGACGCCAAGGCCGCCTTCGACAAGGCCGCCGCCCGGCTGCGCGCCGCCGCCAAGGCCCACCCCGAGATCCGGGTGCTGGCCGGCTCCGCGAGCCCCGACCTGTTCTACGTCTCCGGCACCAACCTCTCGGTGGACCTGGAGTACTTCAAGGCCCTCGGCGTGAACTTCGTCGAGCCCTCCGAGGCGGCCAAGAAGGCGACCGGCGGCTGGTTCGAGAGCCTGAGCTGGGAGAACGTCGACAAGTACCCGGCCGACGTCATCATCATGGACGACCGCGCCTCGACCATCCAGCCCGCCGACATCGCGGAGGGCACCTGGAAGAAGCTCCCCGCGGTCAAGGCCGGCCAGGTCATCGCCCGCTCCCCCGAGCCGATCCTGTCCTACGACAAGTGCACCCCCCTGCTGGACAACCTGGCCGAGGCGATCGAGAACGCCAAGAAGGTCGGCTGACCCACCCCCCTTCTCCGGAGCCCCTCATGACGACGGCCGTTGCCGCCCCGTTCCGTTTCTTCTCCCTCCAGGTCGTACGGACGAGACGGCTCGGCCCGTCCCTGGCCCGGGTCACCTTCGCGGGGCCCGACCTGCGCGCCTTCCACTCCGACGGCCTCGACCAGTCACTGTCGCTGTTCCTGCCCCACCCGGGGCAGGCCGAGCCCGCGGTCCCGGTCGAGCTGGGATGGGGGTCCCCCCGCTCGAGCGCAGCCGAGAGTGGGGGAGGCTGGTGGCAGGGCTGGCGCGAACTGCCGGACGACGTGCGGGCGGTGATGCGCTCGTACACGCTGCGCGCGCTGCGCCGGGACGCCGACGGGCACACCGCCGAGGTCGACATCGACTTCGTCCTGCACGGCGTCGAACCGGGGTCGGGGATCGACGCCGGTCCCGCCGCCCGCTGGGCCGCCGGCGCCGCCCCCGGTGACCGCGTACTGGTACTCGGTCCCGCGATCGCCGACAACCGGGCGATCCGCTTCCGGCCGCCCGAGGACACCGACCTGGTGGTGGTCTGGGGCGACGAGACCGCCGTACCGGCCGCCTGCGCGATCGTGGAGGCACTCCCGGCCGGCACCCGTGCCCGGGTCTGGCTGGAGGTGCCGCACGCCGAGGACGTGCAGGACCTCCGGACGGCCGCGGACGCCGAGGTCACCTGGCTGGTCAGGGGCACCGGCGGCGGACGGGGGGCGGCCCTCGCCACCCTCCGGGACGCCGGCTTCCCGCCCGCCGAACGCCCCTACGTCTGGATCGCGGGCGAGTCGGGGTGCGTCAAGGAGCTGCGGCGGCACTTCGTGGGCGAGCGCGGCATCGACCGCCGGCGCGTCACCTTCGTCGGTTACTGGCGCCGCGGCCTGACGGAGGAACAACTCCGCGAGCAGGGCTGACGTCCGCCCCCCATGGGGCCACAGTGACAGCGGTCACCCACAGGCACGCGTTTGATCGACTCAACTTAGGTTAGGCTAACCTAAGTCGAAGCGAGGGTTCCGCCCTCTTCCGCCCCTCTCGGACCGTCCCCACCGGAGGACCCCCACATGCGCTCGCACCTGCTCAACGACGCCACCGCGGAGCAGTACCGCCGTTCCGTGACCGAAGGAGTCGAGCGGGTGGCCGCCAGAATCGCCGCCACCGACCGGCCGTTCACCGGTGTCACGGTCGACGCCCTCTCCCCCCGCATCGACGGGATCGACCTCGACCGGCCCCTGCACGACACGGCCGCGGTCCTCGACGAGCTGGAGGACGTCTACCTGCGCGACGCCGTCTACTTCCACCACCCCCGCTACCTCGCCCACCTCAACTGCCCGGTCGTCATACCGGCGGTGCTCGGCGAGGCGGTCCTGTCCGCCGTCAACTCCTCCCTGGACACCTGGGACCAGTCGGCCGGCGGCACCCTCATCGAGCGGAAGCTGATCGACTGGACCTGCGCCCGGATCGGCCTCGGCCCGGCGGCCGACGGCGTGTTCACCTCGGGCGGCACCCAGTCCAACCTCCAGGCGCTGCTGCTGGCCCGCGAGGAGGCGAAGGCCGAGTCCTTCGCCGACCTGCGGATCTTCGCCTCCGAGGTCAGCCACTTCAGCGTGAAGAAGTCGGCGAAACTGCTCGGCCTCGGCCCCGACGCCGTCGTGTCGGTCCCCGTCGACCGCGACAAGCGCATGCAGACCGTCGCCCTCGCCCGTGAGCTGGAGCGCTGCGCGAAGGACGGCCTGGTCCCCATGGCCGTCGTCGCCACCGGCGGCACCACCGACTTCGGCTCGATCGACCCGCTGCCGGAGATCGCCGGGCTGTGCGAGCAGTACGGCGTGTGGATGCACGTCGACGCGGCCTACGGCTGCGGACTGCTCGCCTCCCTGAAGTACCGGCACCGCATCGACGGCATCGAGCGCGCCGACTCGGTCACCGTGGACTACCACAAGTCCTTCTTCCAGCCGGTGAGTTCGTCCGCCGTGCTGGTCCGCGACGCCGCCACCCTGCGCCACGCCACCTACCACGCGGAGTACCTCAACCCGCGCCGCATGGTGCAGGAACGTATCCCCAACCAGGTGGACAAGTCCCTCCAGACCACTCGCCGCTTCGACGCGCTCAAGCTGTGGATGACGCTGCGCGTGATGGGCGCCGACGGCATCGGCGAACTCTTCGACGAGGTCTGCGACCTGGCCGCCGAGGGCTGGAAACTGCTCGCCGCCGACCCGCGCTTCGACGTGGTCGTCCAGCCGTCGCTCTCCACCCTGGTCTTCCGCTGCATCCCGGCGGCGGTCACCGACCCCGCCGAGATCGACCGCGCCAACCTGTACGCCCGCAAGGCCCTGTTCGCCTCCGGCGACGCCGTGGTCGCGGGCACCAAGGTGGCCGGCCGCCACTACCTGAAGTTCACCCTGCTCAACCCCGAGACGACCACGGCCGACATCGCCGCCGTCCTCGACCTGATCGCCGGCCACGCCGAGCAGTACCTGGGAGACTCCCTTGACCGCGCTTCCTGAAGCCAGCGCCCCGTACGACTTCGTGGGGATCGGCCTCGGCCCCTTCAACCTCGGCCTGGCCTGCCTCACCGAGCCCATAGCCGAGCTGAACGGCGTCTTCCTGGAGTCCAAGCCGGACTTCGAGTGGCACGCCGGGATGTTCCTGGACGGCGCGCACCTCCAGACCCCGTTCATGTCGGACCTGGTCACGCTCGCCGACCCGACCTCGCCGTACTCCTTCCTCAACTACCTGAAGGAGAAGGGCCGGCTGTACTCGTTCTACATCCGGGAGAACTTCTACCCGCTGCGCGTCGAGTACGACGACTACTGCCGCTGGGCCGCGCACCGGCTGAGCAGCGTCCGCTTCTCCACCACGGTCACCGAGGTCACCTACGACGAGCGGGAGGAGCTGTACGCCGTCGCCACCACCTCCGGCGACACCTACCGCGCCCGCCGCCTCGTCCTCGGCACCGGCACCCCGCCGCACATCCCGGACGCCTGCCGTGGCCTGGCCGGCGACTTCCTCCACAACTCCCGGTACGTGCGGCACCGGGCGGAGCTGGTGAAGAAGAAGTCGATCACCCTGGTCGGCAGCGGCCAGTCCGCCGCCGAGATCTACCTGGACCTGCTGGGCGAGATCGACGTCCACGGCTACCGGCTGAACTGGGTGACCCGCTCCCCGCGCTTCTTCCCCCTCGAATACACCAAGCTCACCCTGGAGATGACCTCACCGGAGTACGTGGACTACTACCACGCGCTGCCCGAGGACACCCGCTACCGCCTCACGGCCGAGCAGAAGGGCCTCTTCAAGGGCATCGACGGCGACCTGATCAACGAGATCTTCGACCTGCTCTACCAGAAGCAGCTCGCCGGCCCCGTCCCCACCCGCCTGCTCACCAACTCGGCGCTGACCGGGGCCCGGTACGCGGACGGCACCTACACGCTCGGCTTCCGCCAGGAGGAGCAGGGCAAGGACTTCGAGATCGAGACCGAGGGCCTGGTCCTCGCCACCGGCTACCGGTACGCCGAGCCGGAGTTCCTCAAGCCCGTCCGCGACCGGCTGCGCTACGACTCCCGGGGCAACTTCGACATCGGCCGCAACTACGCCGTGGACGTCACCGGAGGCGGCGTGTTCCTGCAGAACGCGGGAGTCCACGCGCACAGCGTCACCAGCCCCGACCTGGGCATGGGCGCCTACCGCAACAGCTGCATCGTCCGGGAGCTGCTCGGCCGCGAGTACTACCCGGTCGAGAAGACGATCGCGTTCCAGGAGTTCGCCGTATGAGCCGCACGAGCCGCATGAGCACCGCCACCGCCGTCGGGGCACTGACCCTGCGCCCCGTCGACCCCCTCAAGGACGCCGTACTGCTGCACGGCTGGCTCACCCACCCCAAGTCCGCGTTCTGGATGATGCAGGACGCGGAACTCGTGGACGTGGAGCGGGCGTACATGGAGGTGGCCGCCGACGAGCACCAGCAGGCCCACCTCGGCCTGCACGACGGGGTCCCGGCCTTCCTGATGGAGCGCTACGACCCCGCCCACCGCGAGCTGGTCGGGCTGTACGAGCCGGAGCCGGGCGACGTCGGCATGCACTTCCTGGTCGCGCCGACCGACCGGCCCGTGCACGGCTTCACCCGGGCCGTGATCACCACCGTCATGGCCGAGCTGTTCGCCGACCCGGCGACCCGGCGGGTCGTCGTCGAACCGGACGTCACCAACACCGCCGTCCACGCCCTGAACGCAGCCGTCGGATTCGTGCCCGAGCGCGAGATCCAGAAGCCGGAGAAGAAGGCGTTGCTGAGCTTCTGCACCCGCGAGCAGTTCGAGAAGGCGGTGTCCGCATGAGCCTCGCCGACGCCGTCGCCCACCTGACCCCCGAACACTGGGAGCGGGCCAACCGCCTCCTGGTCCGCAAGGCACTGGCCGAGTTCACCCACGAACGGCTGCTGGCCCCCGAGCGGGAGCCGGACGACGGGGGCGGGCAGACGTACGCCGTCCGCAGCGACGACGGTACGACCGTGTACCGCTTCACCGCCACCGTCCGCGCCCTGGACCACTGGCAGGTGGACGCCGACTCCATCACGCGCCACCGCGACGGCGCCGAACTGCCGCTCGCCGCGCTGGACTTCTTCATCGAGCTGAAGCAGACGCTGAGCCTGAGCGACGAGATCCTGCCCGTCTACCTGGAGGAGATCTCCTCCACCCTCTCCGGGACCTGCTACAAGCTGACCAAGCCGCAGCTCACCTCCGCCGAACTGGCCCGCGGCGGCTTCCAGGCCGTCGAGACCGGCATGACCGAGGGCCACCCCTGCTTCGTCGCCAACAACGGCCGGCTCGGCTTCGGCATCCACGAGTACCTGTCGTACGCCCCCGAGACCGCGAGCCCGGTCCGGCTGGTGTGGCTGGCCGCGCACCGCTCGCGGGCGGCGTTCACGGCCGGCGTGGGCATCGAGTACGAGTCCTTCGTCCGGGACGAGCTGGGCGCGGCCACCGTCGACCGCTTCCACGGCGTGCTGCGCGAGCGCGGCCTGGACCCGGCCGACTACCTCCTCATCCCGGTCCACCCCTGGCAGTGGTGGAACAAGCTCACCGTCACCTTCGCCGCCGAGGTCGCCCGCGGGCACCTGGTCTGCCTCGGCGAGGGCGACGACGAGTACCTGGCCCAGCAGTCCATCCGCACCTTCTTCAACGCCTCGCACCCCGAGAAGCACTATGTGAAGACGGCCCTGTCCGTCCTCAACATGGGCTTCATGCGCGGCCTGTCGGCGGCGTACATGGAGGCCACCCCGGCCATCAACGACTGGCTCGCCCGGCTGATCGAGGGCGACCCGGTGCTGAAGGCGACGGGGCTGAGCATCATCCGGGAGCGGGCGGCCGTCGGCTACCGGCACCTGGAGTACGAGCAGGCCACCGACCGCTACTCGCCGTACCGCAAGATGCTGGCGGCGCTGTGGCGGGAGAGCCCGGTGCCGTCCCTCCAGGAGGGCGAGACGCTCGCCACCATGGCCTCGCTGGTCCACGTCGACCACGAGGGCGCCTCCTTCGCGGGCGCGCTGATCGAGCGGTCCGGGCTCGCGCCGGCCGAGTGGCTGCGGCACTACCTGCGGGCCTACTACGTCCCGCTGCTGCACAGCTTCTACGCCTACGACCTGGTGTACATGCCGCACGGCGAGAACGTCATCCTGGTCCTGGAGGACGGGGTGGTGCGGCGCGCGATCTACAAGGACATCGCCGAGGAGATCGCGGTGATGGACCCGGACGCCGTGCTGCCGCCGGAGGTCTCCCGCATCGCGGTGGACGTGCCGGACGACAAGAAGCTCCTGTCGATCTTCATGGACGTCTTCGACTGCTTCTTCCGCTTCCTCGCCGCGAACCTCGCGGGCGAGGGGTTCCTGACGGAGGACGCCTTCTGGCGGACGGTCGCGGAGGTCACCCGGGAGTACCAGGAGTCGGTGCCGGAGCTGGCCGACAAGTTCGAGCGGTACGACATGTTCGCGCCCGAGTTCGCGCTGTCCTGCCTCAACCGGCTCCAGCTGCGCGACAACCGGCAGATGGTGGACCTCGCGGACCCGTCCGGCGCGCTCCAGCTGATCGGGAACCTGAGGAATCCGATAGCCGGACGGTAGGCGGTCGGCGCCCCTCACCCACGGACGGGCACCCCGGAGACGGTCCTCCGGGGTGCCCGTCGTGCCGTCCGGGTCAGGTCCAGGGCACCTGCGGCGAGCGGTAGTAGTCGATCCCCATCGCCTCCCAGCGCGGTGCCTGCTCGGCGAGCCGCACCTTGTAGGTGTCCCAGTCGTGCGTCGACGCCGGGGACCAGCCCAGCTCGGCGACGCCCGGCAGCCTCGGGAAGGCCATGAAGTCCAGCTGGTCCGGGTCGGACAGGGTCTCCGTCCACAGCGGGGCCTCCACCCCGCGGACCGCCTCGGCCGGGGCGCCCGGCAGATAGGCGGCCGGTTCCCAGTCGTAGGACCGCTGCACCTCGACGTAACCCGCCCATGACAGGCCCAGCGGGGTGTCCTTGGTGTACTTCATGTCCAGGTACGTCCGGTCGGCCGGGGAGAGGATCAGCCCGGTGCCGTTCCTCGCGGCCTCGGCGACCTCGGCCTTCTCCGCGTCGCTGGTGCGGTCCAGGCCCCAGTACTGGACGAGCGCCCCCTCGACCGGTTCGGCGCCGGCCAGCTGGTGCCAGCCGACGACCGTCTTGCCGTACTTGGCGACGATCGGCTGCACCCGCTTCATGAACGTCACGAAGTCGGCGTGCGGCGTGGAGTGCGCCTCGTCACCGCCGATGTGGAGGTAGCGGCCGGGGGTGAGCGCGGCGAGTTCGCCGAGGACGTCGTCCACGAAGTCGTAGGTGACGTCCTTGCCCACGCACAGCGTGCTGAAGCCGACCTTGGTGCCGGTGTAGAGCGGGGGTGCCACGCCGTCGCAGTTCAGCTCGGCGTAGGAGGCGAGGGCGGCGTTGGTGTGGCCGGGCATGTCGATCTCGGGCACGACCTCCAGGTGGCGGGAGGCCGCGTAGCGGACGATCTCCTGGTAGTCCGCCTTGGTGTAGTAACCGCCGGGTCCGCCGCCGACCTCGGTGGAGCCGCCGTACGTCGCCAGGCGCGGCCAGGAGTCGACGGCGATGCGCCAGCCCTGGTCGTCGCTGAGGTGCAGATGGAGCTTGTTGTACTTGTAGAGGGCGACTCGGTCGATGTAGCGCTTGACCTCGTCCACGCTGAAGAAGTGCCGGGAGACGTCGAGCATGGCGCCGCGCCAGGCGTAGCGCGGGGCGTCCTCGATGGTGCCGCCCGCGACCAGCCAGGGGCCGGGCTGCGCGGTGTCCTTCTCGACGGCGGCGGGCAGCAGCTGACGCAGGGTCTGGACGCCGTGGAAGAGCCCGGCGGCCTCACGGGCGGTGATGGTGACGCCCGAGCGTCCGCTGTCGAGGCGGTAGCCCTCGTCGCCGTACGCGCCCTCGGCCAGGCGCAGCCGTATGCCGCCGTGGCCGTGGGAGGTGACGGGCAGTCGGTAACCGGTGGAGGGCCGCAGGAGGTCCGCGAGGTAGTCGCCGACGCGGCGGGCCTCGCGCGAGTCGTCGACGCGGATGTGGGTGCCGCGGGTGATGCGGTACGGGGCGCCGCCGGGATCGACCGAGGCGGGGGCCGGGATCACCCGGTCCAGCGGGGTCGGTTCCGCGGCCGTCTTCCGGTCCGGGGCGGCGCCGGTGGTCATGGCGCCGACCGCCGCCACCAGCAGCAGCGATCCCAGCAGCCGGGTGATGCGGGGAGTCGTTCTGTGGTGCCGTCGATGAGGTCTCACGTGCGCTCCCTTCGCGAGGCGTGCAATCAGGGGTCCGGGGACGGGGGTTGAGGACGGGTGCGGACCACTCTCCCGCACCATCACCGCCCGCGGGAGCGATGAAACAATCCCCGCATGGCGGAAATCATCCAGAAGGACGGAACGTGGGTCTTCGACGGCGATGCCCTGCGGCTGACACCCGGCCGGGACAAGAACGTCAGTCTGCTCCGCAGGGAACTGGGTGAACTGCTCGTGCCGCTGGCCGCGTTGGCGGGCATATCGTTCGAGCAGGGGAAGAGGTCGGGGCGGCTCAGGCTGCGGCTGCGGGACGGCGCCGACCCCCTGCTGCACGCGACGGGCGGCCGGCTGACCGAGCCGCACGACCCGTACCAGCTCCTGGTGGAGTCCGACCGGTACGGGGTGGCCGAGTACTTCGTGGACGAGGTGCGCAACGCGCTGCTCCTCGACCAGGTTCCGTCCGGCCCGGTGGACGCCTATCTGCTGCCGGGGCCCTCGGTGCCGCTGTCGGTGTCGGCCGGGGACGGGATCGCGAGCTTCGACGGGGAACGGGTGCGGCTGGAGTGGAAGTGGCAGGCGGAGGACGCCAAGTCCGCCGCCGGACCGCGCACCCTGCCCCTCGCCGACATCGCCGCGGTGGAGTGGCAGCCGACGGTCGGCCTGGAGAACGGCCACCTCCGCTTCACCGTGCGGGCGGCGCCGGGCAAGGTGCCGCCGAAGTACGACCCCAACGCCGTGGAGCTGTGGGGCTTCAAGAAGGACCCGCTGATGGCCCTGGTGGCCGCGGCCGTGCAGGCCCGCCTCCCGCACCCGGCCGCCCGCGCAGCCCTGGAGGAGGCCCGCCCGGCCGACGAGACCTCCGCGCCCGCCCCCGCACCGGCCGCCGAGGACGACCACGACGCCCTGCTGCGAAGGCTGCGGGAACTGGGCGAACTGCACCGCTCCGGGGTACTGACGGACGAGGAGTTCACCCTGGCGAAGCAGGCGGTACTGAAGCGCATGTAGTCACGGCTGAACGCAGCATTCCCCACGCCTGCCCGATATCGGGCAGGATTCTTGCACAAGCGTCTCTCTTACCCCAGGATCTACCGGGTGCACGACGAACTCGTTGATCATCTGACGCGGTCCACCCCCCTGAGCCGGGGCGAGGCGCTGCGTGTGGTCCAGGACGTGCTCGCCTACTTCGACGAGACGACCGAGGAATACGTCCGTCGCCGCCACCGCGAGCTCCAGGCCCAGGGCCTGGTGAACGCGACGATCTTCGAGCGGATCGAGGCGGAACTGAAATACCGGGCGGTCGCACCCCCGGAGCTGTCGCTCCGTCAGCTGCGCCGCATCGTCTACGGCTGAGAAGCCGGCTACGGCCGAGAGGCCGAAGAGAGACACGAGGTTTACCGATACATGTGCGGAATCGTCGGATACATCGGCAAGCGTGACGTCGCGCCCCTGCTCCTCGAAGGCCTCCAGCGCCTGGAGTACCGCGGGTACGACTCGGCGGGCATCGTCGTCACCTCCCCGAAGGCGGCCGGCCTGAGGATGGTCAAGGCCAAGGGCCGGGTGCGCGACCTGGAGGCCAAGGTCCCGGCGCGCTTCAAGGGCACCACCGGCATCGCCCACACCCGCTGGGCCACCCACGGCGCCCCTTCCGACGTGAACGCCCACCCGCACATGTCGGCCGACAACAAGGTCGCCGTCGTCCACAACGGCATCATCGACAACGCCGCCGACCTGCGCCGCAAGCTGGAGGCGGACGGCGTCGAGTTCCTCTCCGAGACCGACACCGAGGTCCTCGTCCACCTCATCGCCCGCTCCGAGGCCGAGAAGCTGGAGGACAAGGTCCGCGAGACCCTGCGGGTCATCGAGGGCACGTACGGCATCGCCGTGATGCACGCCGACTTCCCCGAGCGCATCGTCGTGGCCCGCAACGGCTCGCCGGTCGTCCTCGGCATCGGCGAGAAGGAGATGTTCGTCGCTTCCGACATCGCCGCGCTGGTCGCCCACACCCGGCAGATAGTCACCCTCGACGACGGCGAGATGGCCACCCTCAAGGCCGACGACTTCCGCACCTACACCACCGAGGGCACCCGCACCACGTCGGAGCCGACCACCGTCGAGTGGGAGGCCGCCTCCTACGACATGGGCGGCCACGACACCTACATGCACAAGGAGATCCACGAGCAGGCCGAGGCCGTGGACCGCGTGCTGCGCGGCCGGATCGACGACCGCTTCTCCACCGTGCACCTCGGCGGCCTGAACCTGGACGCCCGCGACGCGCGCGCCGTGCGCCGCGTGAAGATCCTCGGCTGCGGCACCTCGTACCACGCGGGCCAGATCGGCGCCCAGATGATCGAGGAACTGGCCCGCATCCCCGCGGACGCCGAGCCGGCCTCGGAGTTCCGCTACCGCAACGCGGTCGTCGACCCCGACACCCTGTACATCGCCGTCTCCCAGTCCGGTGAGACCTACGACGTGCTGGCCGCCGTGCAGGAGCTGAAGCGCAAGGGCGCCCGGGTCCTCGGCATCGTCAACGTCGTCGGTTCGGCGATCGCCCGCGAGGCCGACGGCGGCATGTACGTGCACGCGGGCCCCGAGGTCTGCGTCGTCTCCACCAAGTGCTTCACCAACACCTGCGTCGCCTTCGCGCTGCTCGCCCTGCACCTGGGCCGCACCCGCGACCTGTCCGTGCGCGACGGCAAGCGGATCATCGAGGGCCTGCGCAAGCTGCCCGCGCAGATCTCCGAGATGCTGGAGCAGGAGGAGGACATCAAGAAGCTGGCCGCGCAGTACGCCGACGCCCGCTCGATGCTCTTCATCGGCCGCGTGCGGGGCTACCCGGTGGCCCGCGAGGCCTCCCTGAAGCTCAAGGAGGTCTCCTACATCCACGCCGAGGCCTACCCGGCCTCCGAGCTGAAGCACGGCCCGCTCGCCCTGATCGAGCCGGCCCTGCCGACGGTCGCGATCGTGCCGGACGACGACCTGCTGGAGAAGAACCGCGCGGCGATGGAGGAGATCAAGGCCCGCAGCGGTCAGATCCTCGCCGTCGCCCACCAGGAGCAGGAGAAGGCCGACCACACCATCGTCGTCCCGAAGAACGAGGACGAGCTGGACCCGATCCTCATGGGCATCCCGCTCCAGCTCCTCGCGTACCACACGGCGCTGGCGCTCGGCCGGGACATCGACAAGCCCCGCAACCTCGCCAAGTCGGTGACGGTGGAGTAGCCCCCTGCGTGCCTCCGGGACGGCCCTCGCACGTGGTGACACGGGCGGGGGCCGTTCGTCGCGCCGGAAACGTCCGGTACGTCAGGGAATGACCACCACGGGCCGCTTCGCCCGCTTGGCGAGCCGGCCGGCGACGGAGCCGAAGATCCGGCCGACCAGGCCGTGACTGGAGCCGACGACGATGGCGTCCGCCTCGTACTCCCGCCCCACCTCTTCGAGTTCGTGGCAGATGTCGCCACCGCGCTCGACGAGGATCCAGGGCACTTCGGCGAGGTAGTCCGCGCACGCCAGCTCCAGACCGAGCACCTCGGTGCGGTGGTCGGGCACGTCGACGAAGACCGGGGGTTCGCAGCCGGCCCACACGGTGGTGGGCAGCCGGTTGGCGACATGCACGATGACCAGGCCGGAGCCCAGTCGGGAGGCCATGCCGATGGCGTAGGCGAGGGCACGCTCGCTGGAGGTGGAGCCGTCGAAGCCGACGACGACACCGTGCTTGAAGGCTGGGTCGCACGACTGGCGTGGCTCTTCCGCCGCCAGGGGCTCGGCCGCCGTAGGTTCGGCGACGGGCCGCTTGCGGTCCGCGGGTTCGAAGAATTCGTGACCGGCCATGGCTGTCTCGGCGTTTTTATCCTCTATGGGGGACGACAGTGTGCGGCGGAGCTGTGTCCGGGAATGGTCTTCCCAACCCCATACCCCCAAGGGTACGGCGGCACGCCTCCTTCGCCCAGATCTCGCAGGGGGTCCCCGCGGGATTCCCCGGAGCATGCCCGAGAGGGCGCCCGTAACGCAATGGTTGCTGCTCTGTACAGGCGGTTTGCGCAGGATTCAACTGTCCGTGGCCGGTCGTGACCGACGTCCCGCGCGGGCGTTGATCTCCATGCCGCCATCCCAGGGAGCACCCGTGTCAGGATCGCACCGTCCCGCCGACCCGACGTCCGGCCCACCCGGCCGGGACGGCGTCACCGATCTCGTCCGCTGGGCGGCGTTCAGTTGCTTTCTCGTCCCCGTCGCGCTCCTCTGGTACGGCACCTCGTTCGCGGGTGCCGCCGGCACGGCCTTCGGTCTGGCCGCCGTGACCGGCGTGTGCCGTCTGCTGCTGCGGCGTTCCGAACGTGTCGCGGCCCGGCCGCGGGTCCGCAGGGGCGGGCGGCACGCCGGGGAAAACACACCGGTCGACTGACCGGTTTCCGCGCACCGTTCCGCTTCTTTTCAGCCAACTTCCGCAGGTGGCGCATCCGCACCCCTCACCACCCCCAAACCCCCGTTCCACCTGCACGGAAAGGGTCTCGGCACCCCTCCGCACCCTACGTGGATTGGCCACTGACACAAGGCGCACTTCCCAGGGGCGCCCCGGAGTGCAACGCTTCGTGATCGACTGCTTCACGCCAAGTTGCCATGTCGACAATGTCCCAAGTGCCGAACCAGCCACCTCGGCGCGGCGGGACACAGTAGATTCGATCTTGACCGTCTACGGCGGGGGACTCGTGCAGGACCGAGGGGAAACGTGTTGGAGCGACAGACCCGAAGGGTGAAGGGCGCCGCGACCACCGAGGGGGGCTTAGCAGTATGAGCCACGACTCCGCTGCCGCGCCGGAAGCCGCGGCCCGGAAGCTTTCCGGGCGACGCCGCAAGGAGATCGTCGCGGTGCTGCTGTTCAGCGGCGGCCCCATCTTCGAGAGTTCCATACCGCTGTCGGTGTTCGGGATCGACCGCCAGGACGCCGGCGTGCCGCGCTACCGGTTGCTGGTGTGCGCCGGCGAGGAGGGCCCGCTGCGGACCACAGGGGGCCTGGAACTCACCGCGCCACAAGGGCTGGAGGCGATCTCGCGCGCGGGCACGGTCGTCGTACCGGCCTGGCGGTCGATCACCTCGCCGCCACCGGAGGAGGCGCTCGACGCACTGCGCCGGGCGCACGAGGAGGGGGCCCGCATAGTCGGACTGTGCACGGGTGCCTTCGTCCTCGCGGCGGCCGGCCTGCTGGACGGCCGCCCCGCCACCACGCACTGGATGTACGCACCGACGCTGGCCAAGCGCTATCCGTCGGTGCACGTCGATCCGCGCGAACTCTTCGTGGACGACGGCGACGTGCTGACGTCCGCCGGCACCGCGGCCGGGATCGACCTGTGCCTGCACATCGTGCGCACCGACCACGGCAACGAGGCGGCCGGCGCGCTGGCCCGCCGGCTGGTGGTCCCCCCGCGTCGCAGCGGCGGCCAGGAGCGCTACCTCGACAGGTCTTTACCGGAGGAGATCGGCGCCGACCCGCTCGCCGAGGTCGTCGCCTGGGCGCTGGAGCACCTCCACGAGCAGTTCGACGTGGAGACGCTGGCCGCGCGCGCCTACATGAGCCGCCGCACCTTCGACCGCCGGTTCCGCTCACTGACGGGCAGCGCCCCGCTCCAGTGGCTGATCACCCAGCGGGTCCTCCAGGCGCAGCGCCTCCTGGAGACGTCGGACTACTCGGTGGACGAGGTCGCGGGCCGCTGCGGCTTCCGCTCGCCGGTCGCCCTGCGCGGCCACTTCCGCCGCCAGCTGGGCTCGTCCCCGGCCGCCTACCGAGCGGCCTACCGGGCCCGCCGCCCCCAGGGCGACCGCCAGCCCGACCCGGACACCGCGGGCGCCTCCCGGCCCCTGCCCCCGTCCGACCCACCGGCCGCCCTCCCCCCGGAGAACGCGGTCCCGTTCCAGACCCGCCGCACGGCGACCCCCATGCCGGCGGGCGCGGCAAGCGTCCCGGGCCAGCGCAGCGCACCGTGAGGTCAGGAGCCGACCGCTCGCTCTGAACGCCGGACGGGCTGTTTCAGCCCGTCCGGCGTTTGAGGACGAGGCCCGTTCAGGGCCGAAGCGGGGACCTGGGGGCGGCAGCCCCCAGCAGGGCCGGCACGGACGCCGGGGACCAAGAGACAGGCGTCCCCCGTACAGTGGCCCGCATGAACGATCGCATGGTGTGGATCGACTGCGAGATGACCGGCCTCTCGCTGTCCGACGACGCGCTCATCGAGGTTGCCGCCCTCGTCACCGACTCCGAGCTGAACATCCTCGGCGAGGGCGTCGACATCGTCATCCGCCCGCCGGAGCAGGCCCTGGAGACGATGCCGGAGGTGGTGCGGGAGATGCACACCGCGTCCGGACTGCTCGCGGAGCTGGACGGCGGCACGACCCTGGCGGACGCCGAGGCCCAGGTCCTGGCGTATGTGCGGGAGCACGTGAAGGAGCCGGGCAAGGCCCCGCTGTGCGGCAACTCCGTCGGCACCGACCGCGGCTTCCTGCTGCGGGACATGGCGACGCTGGAGGGCTACCTCCACTACCGGATCGTCGACGTCTCCTCGATCAAGGAGCTGGCCCGCCGCTGGTACCCGCGGGCGTACTTCAACAGCCCCGAGAAGAACGGCAACCACCGGGCGCTCGCCGACATCCGCGAGTCCATCGCCGAACTGCGCTACTACCGGGAGGCGGTCTTCGTCCCGCAGCCCGGCCCCGACTCCGACACGGCCAGGGCGATCGCCGCGAAGCACGTCGTCTCCGCCGGTTAGGGGCGCGGGTCCGCCGGGCGGCGGCCTCCGGAAAGCCGGGCGCGAGCACCCCTTCGGACCCTGTACACTTTTTCTCAGCCGGTCGGGAAACCCCGCCACACGGGATTTCGAGCACCGGCCTTGGTGGGTGTAGCTCAGCTGGTAGAGCACCTGGTTGTGGTCCAGGATGCCGCGGGTTCAAGTCCCGTCACTCACCCTGAGTAATCAGCCGGTGGCTCTCGCGAGAGAGTCACCGGCTGATTGCGTGAGAGCACTCACTCCGCGCGCAGAGGGTGCCGACCGGGGCCGCACACCCTCGCGCGCGGCCCCGTGTACGGCCCTCAGGACGACCGGCGCTCCACCAGCTCCGTCGCCAGGACCACCTGATGGCGTTCCAGGCCCCGTGAAGCGGCCGGGCGGCGGTCGGCGATCTCGGCGAGCAGCAGGTCGATCATCGCGCGGCCCATCTCCTCGATGGGCTGGCGCACGCTGGTCAGCGGCGGCTCCATGTGGCGGGCGATGGCCGAGTCGTCGTAGCCGACCAGCGCCACGTCGTCCGGGATGCGCCGGCCCGCCTCGCGCAGGACCTGGCCCGCGCCCGCCGCGGTGACGTCCGAGGCGGCGAAGACCGCGTCCACGTCGGGGCGGCGGCGCAGCAGCTCCGCCATCGCGCGGCGCCCGCCCTCCTCGGTGAAGTCGCCCGGCTCGATCAGCCCCTCGTCCACCTCGTGGCCCGCCTCCCGCAAGGCGTCGCGGTAGCCGTCGACGCGTCGCTGGGCGCCGTAGACCGCGAGATGACCGGTGATGTGGGCGATGCGTCCGCGGCCCCGGGACAGCAGGTGCTCGACGGCCGAGCGGGCGCCGCCGTAGTTGTCCGAGTCCACCGAGGCCAGCGGTTCCGCGGCCGAGCGCGGGCCGCTGATCACCGCGGGGATCTCCAGCTGGGTCAGCAGGTCGGGCAGCGGGTCGTCGGCGTGCACCGAGACCAGCAGGACGCCGTCCACCCGGTGCGCCGCGAGGTACTGGGCGAGCCGCTCCCGCTCCCGGTCGCTGCCCGCGAATATCAGCAGCAGCTGCATCTCGGTCTCGGACAGCTCGGAGCCGACGCCCTTCAGCATGTCCGAGAAGTACGGCTCCGCGAAGAACCGGGTCTCCGGTTCCGGCACCACGAGGGCGATCGCGTCCGTGCGGTTGGCCGCCAGCGCGCGGGCGGCCGTGTTCGGGACGTAACCGAGCTCCGCGACCGCCGCCTCGACGGCCGCCCGGGTCGCGTCGCTGACCCGCGGCGAGCCGTTGATCACGCGGGAGACCGTGCCGCGGCCGACGCCCGCGCGTGCCGCCACCTCTTCGAGGGTGGGCCGGCCACCGCTCCGACCACGCACTCCGTGGCTTGCCATCGGCTCCGCCTCCCGTCGTCACCCCCGCACTCTGCGGCTGGCCTGGAATTTAACAGGCCGGTCGGGTGTAATGACCGACTCCGGTCCCTCCCCGGCGGTACGGGGGTGTCTCCGCGCCGTTCGCAACGTCCAGTTAACAGGCCGATAACTGAACGCAATTCGCCGCGTCCGCTCCCTTGACACCCCCGCCCGGACCGACGACTCTTCAACACATCACTTGTGGGAGCGCTCCCACACTACCTGGCACATACACATCCCGCACGTTCCCCGCCCGAGCCGCAGCGACGAACGAAACACATGAAGCAGCGGGTCCAACCATGTAGTTGGCCGGGGGGTCGGCACGTCAGGGCAACAGGAGGACGCAATGCGAGCAGCACGCAGAGGATCGGCCCGCAGGGTGGTGGTCATGGCGGCCATCGCGTCGCTGGGCGCCGGGCTGCTGGCCGGCTGTGCCGACGACGGGAACGACGAGGACAGCTCGTCGTCGGGCGACAGCAGCGGCAAGACCACGATCACCCTCGGTCTGTTCGGGACGATGGGCTTCAAGGAGGCCGGTCTCTACGACGAGTACGAGAAGCTCAACCCGGACATCAACATCGAGGAGAACGTCACCGAGCGGAACGAGAACTACTACCCCGCCCTGGTGAACCACCTCACCACCAACAGCGGCCTCCAGGACGTGCAGGCGATAGAGGTCGGCAACATCGCCGAGGTCGTCGCCACCCAGGCGGACAAGTTCGAGGACATGTCCAAGGCCGCGGGTGTCCAGAAGAGCAACTGGCTCGACTGGAAGTGGCAGCAGGCCACCACCAAGGCCGGCGCCACGATCGGCCTGGGCACCGACATCGGCCCGATGGCCATCTGCTACCGCAAGGACCTGTTCGAGAAGGCCGGCCTGCCGACCGACCGCGAAGAGGTCTCCAAGCTGTGGGCCGGGGACTGGAACAAGTTCATCGAGGCCGGCGAGAAGTACAAGAAGGGTGCCGGCAAGGACACCTACTTCATGGACTCCCCCGGCGGCCTGATCAACGCCGTCCTCAGCAGTGAGGACGAGAAGTTCTACGACTCCTCCGGCAAGGTCATCTACAAGACCAACCCGGCCGTCAAGGACGCCTTCGACCTGACCGCCGAGGCGGCCGAGAAGGGACTGGTCCAGTCGCAGACCCAGTTCCAGCCGGCCTGGGACCAGACCATTTCCAACAGCCTGTTCGCCACCGTCGCCTGCCCGCCGTGGATGCTCGGCACCATCAAGGCCAAGTCCCAGCCGGACTCCGCCGGCAAGTGGGACGTCGCCCAGGCCCCGAAGGCCGGCAACTGGGGCGGCACCTTCCTGGGCGTGCCCAAGGGCGGCAAGCACGTGAAGGAGGCGCAGAAGCTGGTGACCTGGCTGACCGCGCCCGAGCAGCAGGCCAAGCTCTTCTCCAAGATGGGCAGCTTCCCGAGCGCGCCCGCCGCGTACAAGCTTCCCCAGGTGACCGGCGGCAAGAACGACATGACCGGTGACGCGCCGATCGGCGAGCTGTTCGCCAAGGCCGCCGAGCAGATCCCGACCCAGGTGATCGGCCCGAAGGACCAGATCGTCCAGCAGGGTCTGACCGACAACGGCGTCATCCTCGTCACCCAGGGCAAGTCCGCGAAGGACGCCTGGGAGAACGCCGTGAAGACCATCGACAACAACCTGGAGAAGTGACCGGAATGACCACCCGGCACGACACCGCCGCGTCCCCCGTCAAGGGGGGCGCGGCCCCGGGCCGCCCGCCCGGCCCCGGGGCGTCCGCCGAGGCGGACCGCAAGAGGCGGGACAGACTCTCCCGCCGCTGGCAGCGGGACATGCGCTGGAGCCCGTACGCGTTCGTCTCGCCGTTCTTCCTGCTCTTCCTCGCCTTCGGCCTGTTCCCGCTGATCTACACCGGCTGGGCCTCGCTGCACACGGTGGAGCTGACCGCGCCCACCGACATGAAGTGGACCGGGCTGGACAACTACACCCGGATCTTCGACGACGAGTTCTTCTGGAACGCCGCGAAGAACACGCTGTGGATCGGCATCATCTCCACGGTGCCGCAGCTGCTGATGGCGATGGGCCTGGCGCACATCCTCAACTACAAGCTGCGTGCCTCGACCTTCTACCGGGTCGTCATGCTGGCCCCGTACGCCACCTCGATCGCCGCGGCCTCGCTGGTCTTCGTGCTGCTCTTCGGCCGCGACTACGGCATGATCAACTGGGTCCTCGACATGGTGGGCCTGGACAAGATCGACTGGCAGAACGGCTCGTGGGCGTCCAAGTTCGCCGTGTCCACCATCGTCATCTGGCGCTGGACCGGCTACAACGCGCTGATCTACCTGGCCGCGATGCAGGCGATCCCGCAGGACCTGTACGAGTCGGCGGCGCTGGACGGCGCCAGCCGCTGGCGGCAGTTCATCCACGTCACGCTGCCCTCGCTGCGCCCGACGATCCTGTTCACGGTCGTCGTGTCGACCATCGGCGCCTCGCAGGTCTTCGGCGAGCCGCTGCTGTTCGACGCGAACAAGGGTGCCTCGGGCGGCTCCCAGCACCAGTTCCAGACGCTCGGCCTGTACCTGTACGAGCAGGGCTGGGTCAACCAGCACCTGGGCCGCGCCTCCGCGATCGCCTGGGCGATGTTCCTGATCCTCATCGTGATCGGGATCCTCAACGCCGTCATCTCGCGCCGGCTGCGCGCCAGTAGTTAAGGAGAACCGGCCGTGACGACGACCATGACGAAACCCCCGGCCGACGCGGCACCCGAGCCGTCCCGGCGGGGCCGACGACGTCCCAAGGCGGCACGGGCGGGCGGCACACTGCACGCCGGGCCGATCGCCTACATCATCCTCGCCCTGTTCACCATCGGCTCGCTCTTCCCCCTGGTGTGGACGGCGATCGCCGCCTCGCGCGACAACCAGCGGCTCGCCCAGACGCCGCCGCCGCTCTGGTTCGGCGGCAACCTGTTCGACAAGCTCGAGATCGCCTGGACCGACGCCAACCTCGGCGAGGCGTTCCTCAACACCACGATCGTGGCCGGGATCTCGGCGTTCACCATCGTCTTCCTGTCGACGATCGCCGGGTTCGCCTTCGCCAAGCTGCGCTTCCGCGGCCGCAACGCGCTGATGCTGATCGTCATCGGCACGATGATGGTGCCGCCGCAGCTGAGCATCATCCCGCTGTACATGATGGTCGCGCAGCTGGACTGGTCCGACCAGCTCCAGGCGGTGATCCTGCCGTCCCTGGTGAACGCGTTCGGCGTGTTCTTCATGCGGCAGTACCTGCTCCAGGCGCTGCCCGACGAGATCATCGAGGCCGCGCGCGTGGACGGCGCCAGCAGTTGGCGCGTGATCTGGCACGTGGTGTTCCCGGCGGCGCGGCCCGCGATGGCCGTCCTCGGCATGCTGATGTTCGTGCAGTCCTGGAACGACTTCCTGTGGCCGTTCCTGGTGCTGACGCAGAACGGCAGTCCGACCGTGCAGGTCGCCCTCGCCGGACTGGGCCGCGGCTACACCCCGGACCAGTCCCTGATCATGGCCGGCGCGCTGCTCGGCACGCTGCCGCTGCTCCTGGTGTTCGCGATCTTCGGCAAGCAGATCGTGGGCGGCATCATGCAGGGCGCCGTCAAGGGATGACACCCGTCCCGGGGGCCGGGCCAGCACCGTCCCGGCCCCGCCTTCCCCCCTCGTACTTCCACGCGTCGGTCTTCCACGACCCGACCCGCCATGACCCGCAATGGGAGCGCTTCCATGCCTGAGTCCGCAACGCCGGTGACCCCGGTGACCTTCCCCCCGGCCTTCCTCTGGGGCGCCGCCACCTCGGCGTACCAGATCGAGGGCGCGGTGCGGGAGGACGGCCGTACGCCCTCGATCTGGGACACCTTCAGCCACACGCCCGGGAAGACGGCCGGCGGGGACACCGGGGACGTCGCTGTCGACCACTACCACCGCTATCGCGACGACGTGGCGCTGATGAAGGACCTGGGCCTCGGCGCCTACCGCTTCTCGGTCTCCTGGACCCGGGTGCAGCCCACCGGCCGCGGCCCCGCCGTCCAGCGCGGCCTGGACTTCTACCGCCGCCTGGTGGACGAGCTGCTGGCCGCCGGGATCAAGCCGGCCGTCACCCTCTACCACTGGGACCTGCCGCAGGAGCTGGAGGACGCGGGCGGCTGGCCCGAGCGGGACACGGCCCACCGGTTCGCCGAGTACGCGCAGATCGTCGGCGAGGCGCTCGGCGACCGGGTGGAGCAGTGGATCACGCTGAACGAGCCGTGGTGTGCCGCCTTCCTGGGCTACGCCTCCGGTGTGCACGCCCCCGGCCGCACCGACCCGGCGGCCGCGCTGCGCGCCGCGCACCACCTGAACCTGGCGCACGGCCTGGGCACGGTCGCGCTGCGTTCGGTGATGCCGGCCCGCAACTCGGTGGCGATCAGCCTCAACACGTCCGTGGTGCGGCCGCTGTCGCAGACCCCGGCGGACCTGGCGGCGGCCCGGAAGATCGACGACCTGTCCGGCGGGATCTTCCACGGTCCGATCCTGCACGGCGCCTACCCGCAGACGCTCCTGGAGGCCACCGCGCCGGTGACGGACTGGTCGTTCGTCCAGGACGGCGACCTGGGCCGGATCCGCCAGCCGATCGACGCGATCTGCCTCAACTACTACACGCCCACGGTGGTGTCGGCGGCCGACGCCGACTCGCGTGCGCCGCGCGCCGACGGCCACGGCGCGAGCGACCACTCGCCGTGGCCCGCCGCGGAGGACGTGGCGTTCCACCAGCCGCCGGGCGAGCGCACCGAGATGGGCTGGAGCGTCGACCCGACCGGCCTGCACGAGCTGATCATGCGGTACAACCGGGAGGCCCCGGGCATGCCGCTGTACATCAGCGAGAACGGCGCGGCCTACGACGACAAGCCCGGCGCGGACGGCTCGGTGCACGACCCCGACCGGGTCGCCTACCTGAACGGTCACCTCACCGCGGTCCGGCAGGCCATCGCCGATGGCGCCGACGTCCGCGGCTACTACCTGTGGTCCCTGCTGGACAACTTCGAGTGGGCCTACGGCTACGAGAAGCGCTTCGGCGCGGTGTACGTCGACTACGCCTCCCAGCAGCGCACCCCGAAGTCGAGTGCCCTGTGGTACGGCCGGGCGGCCCGCACCGGGACGCTGCCGCCGCTGGACGCCGTGGGGCAGTAGTCCCTCCGGCGGGGCGGCTCACGGACTGAGCGGGGCGCGGTATCCGACGGGGGGATGCCGCGCCCCGCTCGTGGGGCCGGTGTGGGGCCCGGCCCCGCGCGGGGAGGAGCCCGGCCTACTTGTAGGCGGCGAAGGCCTTGGCGAAGGCGTTCGGCTCCTGGTCCACGGAGCTGCAGGTGGCGTCGGCCGAGGGCTTCGGGCCGCCGGGGCAGGCCTTGTCGCGGGTCGCGGACCACATGGACAGTGCGCCCAGGCCCCTGGCCTTGGCGAACTCCACCAGCTGGGCGGCGTCGTCGACCTTGAAGACCTCACTGGCGACGTCGTTGACGCCGATCATCGGGGTGACGGCGACCGTCTTCCAGGCGTCCGCGTCGGAGAGGCCGAGGACGCCCTTGACCTGGGCCTGGGTGGCGGTGGCGGCCTGCTCGGCGTAGGTGCCCATGTCGTCGCTGTACGCGGGGCCGTAGTCCATCGCCATGATGTTGACCGCGTCGATGTCCACGCCGTTCTTCTTCGCGTCGGCGAGGAGGTCGACGCCCGCCTGGGTGAGGCCCTCGGGCATCACCGGGAGGGTGAAGGAGACGTCCAGGCCGGGGTGCTCCTTCTGGAGCGCGGCGATCGCCTGGGCGCGACGGGTGTTGGCGGCGGTGTCGGGCAGCGCGCCGCCCTCGACGTCGAAGTCGACCTTGGTGAGCCGGTAGGCGTCGACGACCTTGCCGTACGCCGCCGCCAGGGCGTCGGCCGACGTGCAGGTCGTGCCCAGTTCGGAGCCGGAGGCGCCGCCGAAGGACACCCGGACGTCGCCGCCCTTGGCGCGCAGGGCGCCTATCTGGTTCGCGACCGCGTCGCTGCCGAGGTCGGTGACGCCGCCCCACTTCGGGGTGCAGCCGCCGCCGTCGGTGACGAAGGCGAGGTTGTACTCCTTCACGCCGGTCGCCTCGGCGTGCGCGAGCAGGTCGAAGGCCGGGTAGAGCGAGGTGTCGACGTACGGCGCGAAGCCGGCGCCCGCCGCGGTGCCGTCGCCGGGGGTGCCGGTGGGCGCCGGGGTGGTGGGAGTGTCGGTCGGGGTCGGCTCGGCGGTGTCGGACGCCGTGGGGGTGGGGGCCGGGGGCTCGGTGGGGCGGCCGCCGGGCTCGGGGGTGGCGCCGTCGTCGGTCGAGCACGCGGCGTCGTCGACCAGGCAACCGGTGGGGTCGGCGGTGCCGTTGACGACGAAGCCGACCGTGACGGACTCGCCGGCCTTCAGCCCGTCCGTGTCCCACTTGGGCGGGGTCACGGTGACGTGCTGCCCGTCGGCCTTCGACTCGGCGTTCCACAGCGAGCCGAGCCTCGCGCCCGCGGGCAGGTCGAACTCCAGGGTCCAGTCCGCCTTGGCCTGGCCGGTGTTGTTGGTGACGACGTACTGGGCGGTGTAGCCCGTCGACCACTCGCTGGTCTTCGTGTACGCGGCGCCGACCGAGGCCGCCTGGGCGGTGCTGGTGAACAGCAGCGCCCCGCCACCGGCCACGGCCGCCGCGACGAGGGCGCCGATCGCCTTGTTCCTGCCACTGACCTTGCGTCGGTGCGTGCGCATCACGTGCCTGCCTTCGCTGTTCACGGTGCCCCCGGCGGAGGTCCGACGGGGGGGGTGGGGGTGCGGCAGCACGCTAGCGACCCGGAAACGGTCAAAGGGCCTGATCCGGACGGGGGTTGGCGATCTTAGGGTGGGCTTAAGGAAGGGATCGGGGCCGATTAATGGTGGGTCTGCGCCTGCGCACGGCCCTGGCGGCGTCGGCGTACCGCCCCGCGGTGCCCGCGCCGCACCGGTGCCGTACGCCCGTCGAGCTGGATCCAGATCCGCACCTCGGTGCCGCCCAGCACGGAGGAGCCGATGCGTACGTCGCCGCCGGTCGACTCCGCCATCCGGCGCACGATGTCCAGGCCGAGCCCGGTCGAGCCGTCGGTGCCGGAGCCCCGGCCGCGGGCCATCGCCGCCTCGGGGTCGGCTATGCCGGTGCCCGCGTCGGAGACCAGCACGATCACCGCGTCCTCGCCGTTGTGCAGGTCGACCGCGAAGGCGGTGCCCTCGGCGGTGTGCCGGAAGACGTTGCCGAGCAGCGCGTCGAGGGAGGCGGCCAGGTCGGCGCGGGCCACGGGTATGCGCACCGGCCGGTCGGCGCCGGCCACCCGCCACTTGCGGCCCTCGTCCTCGGCGAGCGCCGACCAGAACCCCATCCGCTCCCGGACCACCTCGGCCGCGTCGCACCCGGCGCCGGGACCGGCGGCCGCCGTCTGCGGCTTGGCGTCCCGTGCCGTGCGGATGATGGTGTCGACCTCGCGCTCCAGCTGCTCGACGGCGGCCCGGGTCTGCTCGGCGGCCGGACCGTCGCCGAGCGAGGCGGCGTTGAGGCGCAGCACGGTCAGCGGGGTGCGCAGCCGGTGGGACAGGTCGGCGGCCAGCTCCCGTTCGTTGGCGAGGAGCTGGACGACCTGGTCGGCCATGGAGTTGAACGCGACCGCCGCGCGCCGCAGTTCGTCCGGCCCCTCCACCGGCACCCGCGCGCCCAGCTTGCCCTCCCCCAGTTCGTGCGCCCCGTCGACCAGGCGCCGCGCGGGCTGCACCATCCGTACGCCCAGCCGGTCGGCGACCGCGACCGAGCCGACGATCAGGGCGGCGCCGACCGCGGCCAGCACCGCCCAGGCCGTACCGACGCCGTTGGTCACCTCGGACTCGGGGACGTACACCTCGACGACGGCGATCTCCCCGGAGCTGAGCGCGACCGGCTGGAGCAGGGTGGACCCGCCGCCCACCTCGGTGGTGGAGGCCCGCCCCATCTCCCGTACGGCGGCGATGTCCTCGTCCGTGGCGCGCTGCCGGCCGAGGTCGGTGGCGCCGCCGGTCCCCGCCTCCCCGGACCCGGCGCCGGGGGCCGGTATGTGCACGGCCATCCCGGCGTCCGAACCGGCGGAGGCGACGACGCGTTCCAGCTGCTCGCGGTCGGTGGTGATGGACAGGGCGGGGGCGACGGCGGCGGCCTCCCGCTCGGCGTTGGAGAAGGCGCGGTCGCGGGCCATCTCCCGGATGACGAGGCCGAGCGGCACGGCGAAGGCGACCACGACCATCGCGGTGACCGCCAGCGAGACCTTGACCAGGGCCCATCTCATCGCGGGGGCTCCCGTCGTGGTGGCTCCAGCTTCACGCCGACGCCGCGCAGGGTGTGCAGATAGCGCGGCCGGGCCGCGGTCTCGCCGAGCTTGCGCCGCAGCCAGGACAGGTGGACGTCGATGGTCTGGTCGTCGCCGTAGGACTGCTGCCAGACCTCGGCGAGCAGTTCCTTGCGGGGGACGACGACCCCGGGGCGGCCGGCCAGGAAGGCGAGCAGGTCGAACTCGCGGCGGGTCAGGTCGAGGACCGCGCCGTCCAGTTCGGCCTGGCGGCGCAGCGGGTCGACGGTGAGGCCGCCGACCCGCAGGACCGTGGGCGCCGCCGCCTCCGCGGGGCCGCCGCGGGCGCGGCGCAGGACGGCCGCCATCCGGGCCGACAGGTGCTCCACGGAGAACGGCTTGGTGAGGTAGTCGTCCGCGCCCGCGTTCAACAGCCGTACGATCTCCGCCTCGTCGTCCCGGGCGGTGGCGACGATCACCGGTACGTCGGTGATGCCGCGCAGCATCTTCAGCGCCTCGGAGCCGTCCAGGTCGGGCAGTCCGAGGTCCAGGATCACCACGTCGAACCGGAAATGGGCGACCTCGCGCAGCGCCTCCAGTGCCGTGCCCACGCTGCGCACGGTGTGCGAGGCGTCGGTCAGCTGCCGGATGAGCGCCGAGCGTACGAACTGGTCGTCCTCGACCACGAGCACACTTGCCATGGGCGGCACCGTACGCCATGCGGACCGGCCCGGCCCGGGCCTGTGGACAACTCCGCCCGGACCCGCGTCACACCGCTTTCGGGCGACACGCGTGGGACGGGTGAGGCAGTATGGCCGCGATGCGCAGAGGACTCGTCCACGTGATCGCCTGGCTGCTCGCCACCGGCGCGGCGGTCACGCTGTCGTGGTGGGGCGTGCACACGGTGATGGCCGGCACGGCCTACGACGCCCCCCGGGCGCTGCCGATCACGGCGGCCGACGCGAGCGTGCGGGACGGGGAGGGCGACGACGGGGAGTCCCTGGCGTCGTCCACCAGCCGGCCCTCGCCGTCGTCGTCGCCGTCGTCGTCGGGCAGCCCTTCGCCGACGCCGAGCGGGACGTCGCGCGAGCCCGCCCCCGCTCCGTCGCGCACCGCACCGTCCACCACGCCGCCCGAGGGCCCGGCGAGCCCCGCACCCGACACGTCCGGCGAGGTCAGGAGTTACGACACCGACGGGGGCCGCGCGGTCTTCGACCTCGGTACGTCGTCCGCGTCCCTGGTGTCGGCGACGCCGGGCACGGGCTGGTCGATGCAGGTGTGGAAGACGGAGTCGTGGATCCGGGTGGAGTTCACCTCGGGCGCGGACCGGGTGTCGGTGTTCTGCACCTGGCACGACGGGCCGCCGCGGGTGGAGATCGGCAGCTACTGAACCCACGCGGTCGGCAGCCGGGAGAGGCTCACTTGAAGACGGACTCCGGCGGCGCGGGCGAGTCCACCGCCGCCGCGTCCGTCACGGGCTGGGCGCCGCCGGTGAAGTCGGTGAGCGCGCGGCCGTGTTCCACGCGCGCGGGGTGCGGGTCGGAGGCGGCCCTGCGGGTGAGTTCGGCGACCGGCAGCGGGTGGTCGGCGGCGACCAGGATCGCGTTGCCGAAGCGTTTGCCTCGCAGGACGGCCGGGTCGGCGACGAGGGCGAGTTCGGCGAACCGGGCGGCGGCGGTGGCGATCTGGCCGCGCAGGTGGGCGAGCGGCGGGCCGTCGGCGAGGTTGGCGGCGTAGACCCCGCCGGGCACGAGCGCGCGCCGCACCTCGTCGAGGAACTCGGTGGAGGTCAGGTGGGCCGGCGTGCGGGCCCCGCCGAAGACGTCCGCGACGACCAGGTCCGCCCAGCCGTCGGGCACCTTGGCCAGCCCGGCGCGGGCGTCGGCGGAACGCACCCGTATCCGCGCGCCGGGGTCGAGGGGCAGCTCCCGGCGGACCAGGTGGACGAGGGCGGCGTCGCGCTCGACGACCTGCTGGGTGGAGCGGGGGCGGGTGGCGGCGACGTAGCGGGCGAGGGTCAGGGCGCCGCCGCCGAGGTGCACGGCCCGGACCGGTCTGCCCGGCGGGGCGGCGAGGTCGATGACGTGGCCGATGCGGCGCTGGTACTCGAAGGACAGGTACGCCGGGTCGTCGAGGTCGACGTGCGACTGCGGGGCGCCGTCGATCAGCAGCGTCCAGGCCCGGGGCCGGTCCCGGTCGGGCACCAGCTCGGCACGCCCCCCGTCCACGTCCTCGACGACGGCGTCGACGGCTGCGCGCCCGCGGCGGGCGTTCCTGGACTTTCCCATCGGCCCATTATCGGTCGGTGGCGGGACCGCGCCCGGCGGCCTGCCCGGCGGTGCTCAGCGGCAGCTGTCCGCGGCCCTGATCAGCCGGGCCGCTTCGCCCAGCGCGGCCCGCAGGACGGCGGGGTCGGTCGCCAGGTCCGCCTCGCCGGGCGGCAGCAGCCAGTCGGAGCCCTCCACGGGCGGCTCGGGCGCCGGGACGATGCTCAGTCCGCGGCCGTCCGTCTCCGTGCAGGTGCTGCCCGGCACGTCCCAGGCGGCGGCGGTGCCCGGCGGCACCAGGAACCCCAGGGTGTCGCAGCCGTCGTCGTGGATCACCGAGCCCACTCCCTCACCGGCTCCCCGCCTGAGGATGTCGACCGCCTCCAGACCCTGACGGGTCGGCACGGTGACGACGTCACAGGCGTCGCAGAGCGGATCGCTGATGCTGGTGTCCATCCCGGCCTCCACCACGGAACTCCTCCTCGGACGAGCTGCTCGGGAGTCGGGGGCCTCCCGGTCCACCCCGTTCAACGCGGCGGACCGTCAACGGCTACGGCCCAGGGCCGCCGCAAAGGATGGCACTTCATGGCAGATCGTGGATGAGATATCCGGTTTGTAGCCAAACAGCGCGTGGCCGCTCCGTCACAGCCGGTACGTTCTTGCTCGCCGGAAACAGGGCCGCCAGCCTTGCTCGCCTCCTGTCCCGGCATGGTTCGACGGTTCGCACGAGAGGACCCGGCCATGGCGTCGTCAACGGTGACCTCAGCCCAGCCCGAACGGCCACCGCGGCCGAACCTCGCCTTCAGGCGGTTGCGCGGCAAGCGCTCCCCGGCGGAGTTCGCGGCGGCGGTCCGCCGGGCCGCGCGCGAGATCGGCGAGCGGGTCAGCTGCGACGCGCGCTACGTCGGCCGGGTCGAGGCGGGTGAGATCCGCTGCCCCAACTACGCCTACGAGCGGGTGTTCCTGCACATGTTCCCCGGCCGCACGCTCACCGACCTGGGGTTCGCGCCCCGCTCGTCGGTGCGTGGACGCCAGACGCGTACGACCGGTGAGTCGCGAGGGGCGGGTGAGCCGTATGAGACGTATGACACGCGAGACACGCAAGACCTGTACGAAACGCACGACAACAACGAGGAGAGCGACGTGCTGCGTCGCGCATTCATGACGAGCGGTGCCACGGTGGCCGCCGCCTCGCTGGGCCCCCTGGGACTCGCTCTCGACGCCGCGGCGGCGGGGCGCCCCACGCGCCGGGCCGGGACGGGCGAGGCCGGCGCCCTCGAAGAGGCCGTCCGCCGGATCCGGCTGCTCGACGACCGGCACGGCGCGGACGGCCTCTACCGGCGCGCGACGGCCCCGCTGCGCACCGCGTACGCGCTCCTGGACGCCGGCGCCTCCCGGCAGGCGACCGCGGACCGGCTCTACACGGGCGCCGGTGAACTGGCGATCTCCGTCGGCTGGCTGGCGCACGACTCGGGGCGCTTCGACGACGCGCGCTCCCACTACGCCGAGGCCCTGGCCACCGCCCGGATGAACGCCGACGCCGGCCTGGAGGCGCACGCCTTCTGCAACATGGCGTTCCTGGCCCGCGACGCCGGCCGCCCCCGCGAGGCGGTACGGGCGGCCCAGGCCGCGCAGCGCGCCGCCCGACCGCTGGGCTCGGACCGGCTGATGTCCCTGCTCGCGCTGCGCGAGGCGGGCGGCTGGGCGGGGCTCGCCGACCGCGTCGGCTGCGAGCAGGCGCTGGTCCGCGCACAGACCTTCTTCGAGCGGGGCCCTTCGGACACCGACCCCGAGTGGATGAGCTTCTACGGCGAGGCCGAGCTGGAGGGGCTGGAAGCGCAGTGCTGGTCCACCCTGGGCGACTGGCCGCGGGCCGCCCGGCACGCGTGGCGGGCGGCGGATCTCCAGGACCCGCACTTCACCCGGAACCTCGCGCTGTACTCGGCGGAGCTGGCGGACGACCTGGCCCGCGGCGGCCGCCCCGACGAGGCGGCGGGGGCGGGCATGCGGGTGCTGGACCTGCTGGACGAGGTCCAGTCCTCCCGCATCCACACGATGCTGGCGGGGACGGCCCGGGTCCTCCTCCCCCACCGCCGCGCGTCGGGCGTCTCCGCCTTCCTGGACCGCCACGGAGCGCTGCCGCGACCGGCCTGACCGAGCTGCGGGCAGTCGTGCCGCTGGGGCGGCACGGGTGGGCGCAGCGGCACCCCGCAACGCCGGGCCGCGTCCCCGCCCCCGCCCAGCCCCGACGCCGGGCACCGGCATCGCCGTCAGCCGACCAGGTGTCCCAGGTCGTTCCAGCTCTCCACCGCCGGCTCCCCGTACGCCCACCCCAGGACCGACAGCGACGTCGGGTTCAGCCGTATCCGTGCCCCGAAGGTCAGCGGCAGCCCCAGCCACCGCGCCCCGATGGCCCGCAGAATGTGCCCGTGGGCGAAGACGAGCACGTCCCGCTCCGCCTCCCGCGCCCACGCCACCACCTCGTCCGCGCGCGCGGTGACGTCCGCCACACCCTCCCCCTCCGGGACGCCGTCCCGCCAGATCAGCCAGCCGGGCCGCACGGCCTGGATCTGCTCCGGCGTCATGCCCTCGTACGCCCCGTAGTCCCACTCCAGCAGCGTGTCCCACGCGCGGGCGCGGTCGCCGAAACCGGCCAGCTCGCAGGTCTCGCTCGCACGCACCAGCGGACTGGTCCGCACCTCGACGCCGGGCAGCCCGTCCAGCGGCGCCCGGTGCAGCCGCTCGCCGAGCAGCTTCGCGCCGCGCCGGCCCTCCTCCAGGAGCGGCACGTCGGTCCTGCCGGTGTGTCTGCCGGACAGCGACCACTCCGTCTGTCCGTGCCGGGCCAGCAGGATGCGCGGTGCCATGGAGGGGCCTTTCCGGGAGAAATGTCTGAGGGGACCCCTCCATCATCCCGTACTGCCCCTGCGGGCAACCCGAGGGGCGGCGCCCGCGTCTATCACGTCCGAGGGCGCTTCGCGGAGCGGTCGCGGCGAGGCCGTAGAGTGGCTCGCCCGTGTCCGTCCAGGCGCACGAGTGAGCGAGAAATGAGAAGCGTGAGAAGGGGGAGGGCGATCGGATTGCGGCACACCGAGACACCGGGCACCGAGGCGGCCCCGCACCCTCGGCTGCGCTGGTGGACCGAGTTGCCGCTCATCGTCCTCGTGTACGCCTGCTACAGCGCCGGTCGCCTGCTCGTGCGGGGCGACGTCTCCGACGCCGTCGACCACGGCCTGGCCATCCTGGACATCGAGAAGACGCTCCACCTCAACGCGGAGCACCCCCTCAACCGCCTCTTCACGAGCGAGCCGTGGATCGGCGTACCGGCGGACTTCTGGTACGCGTCGCTGCACTACGTGGTCACGCCGGCGATCCTGATCTGGCTCTTCCGCTCCCGCGCGGTGCGCTACCGGGCCGCCCGCACCTGGCTGATGACGTCCACGTTCATCGGCCTCATCGGCTTCACTCTCCTGCCCACCTGCCCGCCCCGGCTGCTGGACGCCGGTCACGGGTTCGTCGACACGATGGCCCAGTACAGCTCGTACGGCTGGTGGGGCGGCGAGGCGAGCGCTCCGCGCGGCCTGGGCGGGATGACCAACCAGTACGCGGCGATGCCGAGCCTGCACGTGGGCTGGGCGCTGTGGTGCGGGGTGATGCTGTGGCGCCACGGCGGCACGCGCACGGCGAAGGTGGCGGGGGTGGTCTACCCGCTGGTGACCACGATCGTGGTGATGGGCACCGCGAACCACTACTTCCTGGACGCGGTCGCCGGTGCGGCCGTGATGGGCGCGGGGCTGCTGCTGACGCCGTTCGTGCTGCGGATCGCGGTGCGCGCGCGGACCCGGCTCACGGCCCGTTTCGCACCGGCCGCGGCCGACTCCGCGAGCGCCTCGGCGTCCGTCCGGGACGGCGCGGGTTCCGCGATTGTCAGTGGCGGATGCCAGACTTCCGCGGGTGAGCGATTTCCACGGCAGCGCGAGCAGCGGTTCGGACCAAGGGCCGAGCCGGACCCCGCCCCCTCGGACGCGGGGGACGAGACTCCGGCACCGGCTCGCTGAGCTGCGCGGTCCCGACGTACCGGCCAAGGCGCTGGACGCCCGGGCCCTGGCCGCCCTCGCGGCCAACCCGGGGTGCCGTCGGCGCGCGATCCTCGACGGCGCGGGCGTGGACAAGGCCTCCCTGGCCAGTGCGCTGGGCTCGCCGTCGGCCTTCGGACAGTCGCAGTTCGCCCTCACCCGGGGCAACGCCTTCGAGGCGAAGGTCAAGGCGGACGGCGGCGCCGAGCTGCTGCGGCTCGTGCACGAGAAGCTGGACCGGGGCGCCGAGCCGCCCGCCGAGGCCGGGGCCGAGGTGCCCGACCTGACCGCGACCGGACCCGAGGGGCGTACCGCGCGCACGGCGCTGGCCCTGCGCGAGGCCGGTGGCACAGCCGGTGCGTGGACGCTGCTCGACCATCCGATGCTCGCGCTGGACGTCGCCGGTTCGCCCGCCTTCCTGGAGCCGGACGCCGTGGTGGTGCATCCGGACGGCAGCTGGACGGTCGTCGAGATCAAGTCCTTCCCCATGCTGGACGGCTCCGCCGACCCGGCGAAGGTCGGCGCCGCCGCGCGGCAGGCTGCGGTGTACGTGCTGGCCCTGGAGCGGGTCGCCGCCCGGCTCGACCCGGCCCCGCGCGTGCGTCACCGGGTGCTGCTCGTCTGCCCCAAGGACTTCTCCAACCTGCCCACCGCGTCCGCCGTCGACGTGCGCAAGCAGCGTGCCGTCACCGCCCGCCAGCTGGCCCGGCTGACCCGTGTCGAGGACATCGCCGACGCGCTGCCGGAGGGCGTCTGCTTCTCCCCGGAGCTGCCGGCCGAGGAGCTGGCGGCGGCGGTCGAGGCGGTCCCGGCGACGTACGCGCCCGAGTGCCTGTCCGCGTGCGAGCTGGCCTTCCACTGCCGTGCCCGGTCCCGCGAGGCCGGTGCGGTCACCTCCCTGGGCCGCCCGGTGCGGGCCGAGCTGGGCGGTCTTTGCACGGTCGAGGACGTGCTGGCCGCGGCCCGCGGGGAAACCGGCGATCCGGACGACCCGGCGGTGGCCGCGCTGCGCAGGGCGGCCCGGCTGCGCGCGGAGGCACTCGCGACGGCGGGTGCGGGGACCGGCGCGGCCGCGGGCGGCGGCATCGGAGCCGGCGGGGGGCCCGCGTGACGCTGATCACCACGCTGGCCCGGCTGGAGGCCGTGCGCACCGGCCGGGCCCAGCCCGCCGCCACCGTCCGGCACCGGCACCTGTCCGACCGTCCGCTGGTCTTCGTGCCGCTGACCACCGCCGGTGAGGCCGGGGCCCCGCTCGGCGCGCTGGTCGGCACCGACCGGGACGCGCCGCACCTGCTGGTCGTGCCGCAGCCCCGCGACCGCGATCTGCGCTTCGCGTTCCTGGCCGACCTGGCCGACATCGTGCTGCCGCACATCGAGGCGTACGCGCAGAGCGTCGAGGCCGCCGAGCGCACCGAGACCGACCCGGAGACGGGCAAGCGGGTCAAGGTCGAGGTCGACCTGTGCGCGGACGCCGCGCAGCTGGTCGTGCCGAGCCGCGCGGGCATCGACTTCGTGCGGCTGCTGGGCCGGTCCATGCGTTTTCGCCGTACGGCGGAGCAGGACCCGGAGACTCCGCACCCGGCGCCGCCGCGGGTGCCGCTGCTCGGCCGGTGGCTGACCCACTACGGCGAGCGGGCCCGCGTGCCCGGTTCCGCCCTCCTCCTCGCCATGACCGACCTGCTGGGCCGGCACTGGGCGACCGGGCAGTCCACGCTGGAGGACCAGCACCTGGGGGCCCTGCTCGCGTGGATCGCGCCCGAGGACGCACCGGAGCCCGGCCTGACCGGCGCCGAGGCCGCCCGCCGCGCCGAGCTGGCCCGCGACGCCGAAGGCCAGCTGCTGTGCCCGCCCGCGGGCCCGGCGACCGACCCGGCCTTCGACAACAAACTGCTCGCTCCCGCGATCGAGCGCCACGACCGCGCCCGCACCGCGCTGGCCGCCGCCGAGGACGGCCTGGAGGCCGACGAGCGGCTCGGCGCGCTCACCGCCGCCGAGCGGGAGATCCGCGCCCTGGTCGACAGCCGGACCCGGCCCACCTGGGACGCGGTGTGGCGGGGCCTGGACCTGCTGCGGGAGCTGCCCGAAGGGGCGCACACCGAGGAGCGCTGGACCCGCGACCGCTGGTCGTTCACCTCCCACCGGGACCGCATCCTGGCCGGTGAGCCCCCGCAGCCGCGCCGGGACGACGCGGTGACGGCGGCGAACAAGCTGGCCACGCGCGAGCGCGAGCAGGCCCGTCTGGAGGCCCAGGAGGCGTTGGACGATCCGCTGGTGATGGCCGGGCGGCGGCTGGCCGGGGAGGCGTTCGCGGGCGAGGTCGTCGACGTGGTGATGGCGTACAGCGAGAGCAAGCGGCCCAGTCCGCGCCCGCTGGTCACGGTCCGCACGGACGACCGCCCGCACCTGGGCGAGCGGGTGAAGGTCTACCGCTCGCTGGGCGGCAAGCCCCAGACGGCCGAGTACGTCGGACCGGCGTTCCCGGACGGATCCGACGGCGATCCCGACAACGGCACGCTGGTCCTGCGGATCATGGACAAGATGGGCCGCGGCAAGGAGCCCGAGGCGGGGTCGGTGCCGGAGAAGGGCGACCTGGTCTGCTTCACGCTCTTCGAGCACGAGCAGCGCGGCGGCGCGAAGCTCCCCGACCCGGAGCAGACGCCGTGGACGCACGGCGGCCCGCCCGGTGAGGCGGCCGCGGTGCCGGAGGCCGCCGACGCCCAGACCGAGGAGGACGTGCTGTGACCGCCGAGGCCCTTGCCGCACCCGCCCCCGCGGCGTTCGACCCGGGCACGGAGGCCGCCCGCGCCACCGCGGCGATCCTCCACGACACCCTGCACGGCACGGAGCGCGGTGTCGTCGTGGACTCCCCGCCCGGCGCCGGGAAGTCCACGCTGGTGGTGCGGGCGGCGCTGGAGCTGGCCGAGGCGGGCCGCCCCCTGATGGTGGTGGCGCAGACCAACGCCCAGGTCGACGACCTCGTGCTGCGCCTGGCCGAGAAGAACCCGGACCTCCCGGTGGGCCGCCTGCACAGCAGTGACGCCGACCCCTACGACAAGGCGCTCGACGCGCTGGCGGGCGTCCGCAAGTCGGCGAAGGCCGCCGACCTCGCCGGGCAGGCCGTCGTCCTGTCGACGGCGGCGAAGTGGGCGCACGTCAAGGTGGACGAGCCCTGGCGGCACGCGATCGTCGACGAGGCGTACCAGATGCGCTCGGACTCCCTGCTCGCGGTCGCGGGGCTCTTCGAGCGGGCGCTGTTCGTGGGCGACCCGGGCCAGCTGGACCCGTTCGCGACGGTGGGCAGCGAGCAGTGGGCGGGCCTGGCCTACGACCCGTCGTCCTCGGCGGTGACCACCCTCCTCGCCCACAACCCGGGCCTCCCCCAGCACCGCCTCCCGGTCTCCTGGCGGCTCCCGGCGTCGGCGGCCCGCCTGGTCTCCGACGCCTTCTACCCGTACACGCCGTTCCGCAGCGGCACGGACCACGGGGACCGGAGTCTGGCCTTCGCGGTGCCGTCGGACGGCTCGGGTCCCGACCAGGTGATCGACGAGGCCGCCGCCTCGGGCTGGGGCCTGCTGGAGCTGCCCGCCCGGCACACGCCGCGCACCGACCCGGAGGCGGTGCGCGCGGTGGCGGCGGTGGTCCGGCGTCTCCTCGACCGGGAGGGCCGGGCGACCTCCGAGCGCTCCCCGGACCCCGCTCCGCTGACCGCGGCCCGCATCGCCGTGGGCACCGCGCACCGGGACCAGGCGGCGGCCGTCCGTGCGGCGCTGACCGACCTCGGGGTGAGCGAGGTGACCGTCGACACCGCCAACCGCCTCCAGGGCCGCGAGTACGACGTCACGGTCGTCCTGCACCCGCTCTCCGGCCGCCCCGACGCCACCGCCTTCCACCTGGAGACCGGCCGCCTGTGCGTCCTGGCCTCCCGGCACCGGCACGCGTGCATCGTGGTCTGCCGCGAGGGCGTGGGCGACCTCCTGGACGACTATCCGTCCACGGAACCGGTCCAACTGGGAACGCTGGTGAAGTTCCCCGACGGCTGGGAGGCCAACCACGCGGTACTGGCCCACCTCGCGGAACACCGGGTGGCCTGGCGGCCCTGACCACCGCCCCGACTCATGCTCACCTGATTCCAGGCTGCCCGCGCGGGCTCCTTCACCGACGCCGACCCGCTGCCTGCCGAACTCCTCGGCCGCGAGCCCGCGCCGCCGCCGACCGGCTCGCGGTCGGCATCGCCGGCTGACGCCCGTTCGTCAGTTCTCGTGAGCCAGGGCTCCCATCAGTGCGTCCAGCAGGCCGGGCGCCGCCTCCTGCAACGCGTCACGTCGCAAGCGGTGACCCCGGGAGGGGCCGACCATGACCGGATGGAAGACGCCCACTTCCACCAGGATCTTGAAGTGGTGGGTGGCGGTGGACTTGTTCAGGCCCTCGTAGAGATCCGAGCAGGGCGCTTCGCCGGCCGGATCCACTGCCAGACGCCGCACCATTTCCAGGCGTACCGGATCCGCGAGTGCGCGCAGCAGTTTCTGGACCGCGGCGACGGGCGGCAACTGGTCGGACGGGACCTCCCAGGGCGGCATCAGACACCACCAAGTTTGACGAGCATCATACTTCTCCCTAGCATCCTCGAAGTACGACGCACATCATACTTCCCTTTCCCCTGGAGTCCTCGTGCGGGAACTCTCCCAGGGCCGCCGCCCCCAGTCATGGAGCTACCCGGCCCTCCTCGTCCTCCTCATGCTCGGGCAGGCGACCTCCGCCATCCCCTCACCGCTCTACTCCCTGTACGCCGAGAAGTGGGACTACCCTCCCGTTCTCACCACCGTCATCTTCGCCGCGTACGGGGCCGTCGCGGTCGTCGCGATCCTCCTGTCCGGCGCCCTGTCCGACCGCTACGGCCGTCGGCCCGTACTTCTCGTGGCCGTCCTGCTGCTGCTCGCCGGGCTCGCCGTCTTCGTGCTGGCCGCAGGACCCGCGTACCTCGTCGTGGCCCGGATGCTCAACGGCCTGGGCATCGGCGCGATCGTCGTCGTCGGCGGAGCCGCCCTGCTGGACGTGAGCCCCGAGCGGGCGGCGCGCAGCGGGACGCTCACCGCCATCGCGTTCAACATCGGCATCGCCGCCGCCGCGCTCGGCACCGCGGCCCTCGCCCAGACCGGCTTCCACCCCCTGCTTCTGCCCTACCTCACTGACGCGCTGATCGGCCTCGTCCTGTTCGTCCTCCTCCTGGTGATGCGCGAACCGCACCCCTCGCCCGGTACCGCACCCCTCGGAATCCCGCGTCCGCACGTGCCCAAGGAGATGCGCGGACGCTTCACCTTCGCCGTGATGGGCGCGGGTGCCGCCTGGGCCGTACTCGGGGTCTGCTTCTCCCTGGAACCCGCGATCGCCGCCGACGCCGCGGACGTGGACGGTCCGTTCTTCGGCGGTGTCGTCATCGCGGCCGTGACCCTCGCCGCCGCCTGCACCCAGATCCTCAGTGCCCGCCGTCCGGCCCGCACGGTCGCACTCGTCGGCGACACGGCGCTTGCCGTACTCATGCTGGCCGGAGTGGGTGCCTTCGCGACCGGCAACGCCGTCGTCATCGTCGTCACCGTCGCCCTCCAGGGCGGCGCCTACGGGCTCGCCTTCGGCGGCTCCCTGCGTCACCTCACCGCCGGCATCCCCGCCGAAGGGCGCGGGGCCGTCATGTCGAT
Source organism: Streptomyces sp. NPDC034099 (assembly GCF_055575415.1). Lineage (NCBI taxonomy): Bacteria > Bacillati > Actinomycetota > Actinomycetes > Kitasatosporales > Streptomycetaceae > Streptomyces > Streptomyces sp. NPDC034099. The sequence goes on from NZ_JBVISR010000002.1 coordinate 635,891, forward strand.
GTTCTACCTGCTCGCGTACGGCGCACTCATCACGCCCACACTTCTCGTCGGCGTCGGCGCGACCGTCTGGGGCAGCAGCACGGTCTTCTTCGTCTTCTCCGTGCTCACGGCCCTGCTCTGCCTCTCCGCCGGGTTCGTCGAGCGGGTGCTGGAACGTCGGCGACGGCGCCCCGAGGCCGTACTGTCGAACCCGACCGGTTACCGAGGTGAGGAGACCGTCCGATGCACAGGGTGACCTATTCGATGAACGTGTCCCTCGACGGATGCATCGTCGACCCGAACGGCGCCATCGACTGGTCCGACCCGGACGAGGCGGTCTTCCGGCACTTCATCGACGAGCTGCGGCAGACCGGCGTCCACCTGCTGGGCCGACGCCTGTACGAGACGATGCTGTACTGGGAGACCGCCGAGCAGGACGAGCCGCTGGGCGCCGCGGAGCTGGAGTGGGCCGCGCTGTGGAAGGCGCTGCCGAAGGTGGTGTTCTCCAGGACGCTGACGACGGTCCGGGCCACCAACACCCGTCTGGCCTCCGGCACCCTGGCCGAGGAGATCGAGCGCCTGCGGGCCGAACCCGGCGACGGCGACATCGCCCTCGGCGGCGCGACCCTCGCCGCCGAGGCCGCCGACTCCGACCTGATCGACGAGTACCGGGCCATGGTCCACCCGGTGCTGCTCGGCGGCGGCACCCCGTACTTCCCCCGGCACGAGCGCCGGGTGAACCTCGAACTCGTCGAGTCCCGCACCTTCGGGCGGAACGTCGTCCACCTCCGCCACCGCGTGCTCCACTGACCAGCGGCGCCAGACCGGCCGGTCCGCCGTGACGGGCACGCCCGGACCCCGCGAAACGGCCGGGGCTCGGGCACCTCGGCCTAGGACTCGCGCCCGATGCGCAGCGCGATCGCCGAGCCTAGGGTCGGCGTCCATGCAGGCTACGGAGATCACCCGCCGCACCGCGGCGGAGCGCAGGCGCGACACCCTGGACCGGCTGGACACGGAGCGCGACGTGTGGGTGTCGACCGCGCACCCCGACCAAGGGCCGCACCAGGTGCCGCTGTGGTTCCTGTGGGACGGACGGGCGATCTGGATGTGCACCGGTGCGTCCTCCGCGAGCGCGCGCAACGTACGCGAGGAGCCGCGCGTACGCCTGGCGCTGCCGGACACCTTCGACGTGGTGATGCTGCAGGGAGAGGCGGAGGCGTTTCCCGCGAGCGAGGTGCCGCGGGACGCCGCCGACGCCTTCGCGGGCAAGTTCGGCTGGGATCCGCGGACGGAACAGGGTCCCTTCCTCTACCTGCGCGTCGAGCCGAGGACGGTGCGCGCCTGGCGAGGAGAACCGGAGCTTCGCGGCCGGGTCATCATGCGTGAGGGAGCGTGGCTGGCGCGGTGACCGGGCCGGGGAATAACCGGAGGCCCCCTCCTGTTAACTCGCGAAGCGACCCGTGTACGTCAACCACAGGAGGCACCCCGCCATGCCCGCAGACGCCGCAGAGGAGATCCGGGGCACCGCCCACGGCACCGCTCCCGTCCCCCTCTCCGTACTGGACCTGGTGACCGTCGGTGCCGGTCGGACCGCCACCGACGCGCTGCGGACCGGTGTGGACATCGTGCGGCTCGCCGAGGCCCGCGGGTTCCAGCGGTACTGGGTCGCCGAGCACCACTCCATGCCCGGCGTCGCCTCGTCCTCCCCCGCGGTGATCCTGGCCCACCTGGCGGCCCACACCGACCGCATCCGGCTCGGGTCCGGCGGCGTCATGCTGCCCAACCACGCGCCGCTCGTCATCGCGGAGCAGTTCGGGACGCTGGAGGCCATGGCGCCGGGGCGGGTCGATCTCGGGCTCGGCCGCGCCCCGGGCACGGACGGGGCCACCGCCGCCGCCCTGCGCCGCACCGACCGGCTGAACGAGGGCGCCGACGACTTCCCGCAGCAGCTCGCCGAGCTGATCCGGTTCCTGGACGACGACTTCCCGGACGGCCACCCCTACGCCCGGATCCACGCCGTCCCGGGCCCCGTGCAGGCCACCTCGCCCGGGGGCGTGCAGTCGGCGCACCGGCCGCCGGTGTGGCTGCTCGGTTCCTCCGGCTTCAGCGCGCGGCTGGCCGGCACCCTCGGGCTGCCGTTCGCCTTCGCGCACCACTTCTCGGCGCAGAACACGGTCCCGGCGCTCGACCTGTACCGCGAGTCCTTCCGCCCGTCGGCCGTCCTGGACGCGCCGTACGCCCTCATCGGCGTCTCCGCGCTCGCCACCGACGACGAGAAGGAGGCCCGCAGGCAGGTGCTGGCGGCCGCGCTGAACATGGTGCGGCTGCGCACCGGGCGCCCGGGGCTGGTGCCGACGCCGGAGGAGGCCGAGGCGTACGACTTCAGCCCGATGGAGGAGGAGTTCGTGCGGTCCTGGAACGCCAACGTCATCCACGGCACCGCCGACGAGGTGCGCTCCGGCCTCGACGACCTGCAGAAGCGCACCGGCGCCGACGAGCTGATGCTCACCGCCAACGCCCACGGCGGCGACGTACGCCTGCGCTCCTACGAACTGATCGCCGACGCCTACGGGTTGCCGACGCCCGCCTGAACCCCGGCGGGGCCGCCGGGTCCCGCGTGGCCCAGCAGCGCGGAGATGCGGTCCGGTGCCACCGGCCGGGAGTAGAGCCAGCCCTGGCCGGTGTCGCAGCCGATGCGGCGCAGCCGGGTCGCCTGGTCCGAGGTCTCCACGCACTCGGCGGTGACGGTCAGGCCGAGGCGGTGGGCGAGCTGGACCATCGCCTCGACGATGACCTCGTCGGCCGGGTTGGCCACCTCGCCGGGTCCCGCGTCGGACACGGCCGCGTACTGGAAGCCCCGGACGAACGCGCCGTCCAGCTTCAGCACCGAGACCGGCAGGCGGCTGAGGTAGGCCAGGTTCGAGTAGCCGGTGCCGAAGTCGTCGATGGCGATGTGGACGCCCATGTCGCTGAGCGCCTTGAGGACCTGGAGGGGGCGTCCCGCCGAGCCCATCACGGCCGACTCCGTGAGTTCCAGCTGGAGCAGCTCCGGGGCGAGGCCGGTCTCCTCCAGGGTGCCGGCCACGTCGGCCACCAGGTCGGAGTCCCACACCTGGCGGACCGCCACGTTGACGCTGACGAAGATCGGCGGCTCGTCCGGATGGGCCAGCTGCCAGCGGCGGGCCTGGTGGCAGGCGGTGCGCAGGATCCAGCGGCCGAGGGGAACGATCGAACCATCCTCCTCCGCCAGTGCGATGAACCGATTCGGCGCCAGTACGCCGAACTGAGGATGATTCCAGCGGATGAGCGCCTCGACGCCCCGCACCCGGCCGTCCTCCATGCCGACCAGCGGCTGGTACTCCAGGGCGAACTCGCCGCGTTCGATGGCCGGGCGGAGGGTGGCGGCCAGCGCCTGGCGGGTCATGCGGTTGGCGTTGCGCTCGGGGTCGAAGAGGGTCCAGCGGGCCCGCCCGTCGGCCTTGGCCCAGTACAGGGTCGTGTCGGCGGCCTGCATCAGCGCGGTGGGGGTGGTACCGGCGGTGTGGCGTTCGACGACGCCGACCGAGGCGGTGACCGACAGCCGGCGGTCGGACAGCTCGAAGGGCGGCTGGAGGGCCGCCAGGACCGCCCCGGCCAGGTCGGCGAGCTGGTCGGTGCCGGTGGAGTCCTCCACCAGCAGGGCGAACTCGTCACCGCCGAGCCGGGCGACCAGGGGCGCGCCGGACCGGGGGTGGGCGGCCTCCTCCGCGCACCTGGTCAGCCGTTCGGCCACGGCGGCGAGCAGCCGGTCGCCGACGCGGTGGCCGTGGGTGTCGTTGACGGCCTTGAAGCCGTCCAGGTCCAGGTAGCACACGCCGATCCGGCCGGTGCCGCCGTTCTCGTACGACTCCGCCTCCAGCGCGGCCGTCAGGCGTTCGAAGAACAGGGCGCGGTTGGGCAGCCGGGTCACCGGGTCGTGCATCTGGAGGTGGCGCAGCCGGGCCTGGAGTTCTCGCCGGGCGCTGACATCGGTGACGGAGAGCAGCAGGCCCGGGGTGTCCCCGCCCCCGGAGTCCCCGGCGTCCCCGGAGTCGGCCAGCGGCTCGACCGTCACCTGCGCCCACAGGGAGTGCCCGTCGCCCCGCTTCAGCCGTCTGGTGCAGCGCAGCCGGGGCCGGTGGCCGCGCAGCACCTCGCGGTAGGCGTGCCAGGTGCCGGCGTCGGAGGCGAGGTCGACCAGGTCGGCCGCCACGCAGCCGGCCAGCGCGGCCGGGTCGGTGCCGAGCAGGGTGCCCAGGGTGTCGTTGGCGCTGACGACCAGGCCCTCGGCGTCGACGACGGCCATGGCGAGCGGGGCCGCGGTGAACACCGACCGGTAGGTCGGCGGCCCCGTACGCCCGGCACGAGGAGCCAGACAGTCGTCACTCTCTGTGACCATCGGGCCGAGGTCTGCCGCAGGCGCCGGCCCTTCGGAGGTTCCGTTCACCGCTCGCTCCCGCAGTGCCTCGATCTCTGTTCGTGCTCTGTTCGTGCAGGAAAGTGTGCCGATCATAGAGGCTGACACCGGGCCCTTCCAGCCGCCGACCCGCGTTCCGGACCGAGCGACCCCTTCGGCAGATCGTTTCTGCTCACACCTGGACGGGTCCGTCACGCCTCCGACCAGTTGTGACGTTCCGTGAGTGCCTTCGAGGTGTCGGCCGGGAGAACACCGTCGAAATCCCGGCCGGCTCACCCGTCCGGTGCAGGCGAACAGGGCGCAATACGACAATCATGCACAAGCTGGACGCGGTGTCCCGTCAACCGCGTCCGGAGGTCCATGTGCCGCGCCAGCTCCCCCTGAGGCGATCTCCCCGGGAGGCGGGCACGGCGCGGGCGGCGCGGACCAGGCTGCGCAGCACCACCGCGGTGTGCACGACGATGTCGGCGCTCGCCGCGACCTCGCTGATCACCGCGCCCTCGGTCGCCGAGCCCTTCTCCCCGGAGCCCTGCGCGCTCCAGCGCACGGACGTGCACCACTCGGAGGGCCTGGACGCCTGGAACGCCACGTACCCGCGGCCCGCCCGCACCCTGGACGCGGTGATGGTGTTCCTGTCCTTCCCCGACTCCCAGCCACTGACGGCACCGGCGGAACTGGCCGCCGACCACTTCCCCGCCACCGGCGACTTCTTCCGGCGCGCCTCCTACGGCGCCTTCACGCTCCGCCCGCACCCGCTGCGGGACTGGATCCGGATGCCCAGCCCGTCGACGTCGTACGCCATACGGCGCGACTGGAGCCCGGAGCGCCGGGCCGCCTACCTGCGCGACGCGCTGGCCGCTGCCGACCGGTACGTCGACTTCTCCCGGTACGACGTCGTCTACTTCGTCGCGGACCCGGACGCGCCCGGGGTGGACTCCGACGCCACGAAGGTCGTCAACCTGGACACCCCGATGCGGGCCGACGGCACCGACATCCGGCGGGTGGTCACGGTCTTCGAGAACCATCCGCCGGACCGGCTGGTGCTGGCCCACGAGACGGGGCACGTCTTCGACCTGCCCGACCTGTACCACCGGCCGGTGGACGGCAAGGGCGACTGGGACACGCACGTCGGCGACTGGGACCTGATGGGCAGCCAGTTCGGGCTCTCCCCCGACCTGCTCGGCTGGCACAAGTGGAAGCTGGGCTGGCTGCAGCCCCGGCAGGTGGCCTGCGTGCGGGGCGACGAGCCGACCCGGCTGACGCTGGAGCCGCTGGGGGCGGGCCCCGGGGTGGTGGTGACCGGCGCCGCCGGCGCGCCGGCCTTCGGCCTCGGGCGGGGCACGAAGCTGGCGGTGGTGCGCACCGGCGCGGGCAGCGCGCTCGCCTTCGAGGTGCGCACGCCGGTCGGCAACGACGTCTCCTCCTGCCGGGCGGGGGTGCTGGTGTACCGGGTGCACAGCGGGGCGGAGTCGGGGGGCGGGCCGGTCGAGGTGATCGACGCCCACCCGGACACCGAGGCCTGCTGGGCCGACTCGGTCTACCCCCCGCTCGCCGACGCCCCGGTGGCACTCGGCGAGAGTTTCACGGTGCCGGGCGACAACGTACGGGTGAAGGTCGAGGACCGCACACAGTCGGGCACCTGGACGGTACAGATCACCCCCGGCTGACCGCCCATCCCCGGACCCCACGGACCCCCGCCCGAGCCGACACCCCCGGCCACAGCGGGCGCCACCCGGGCAAACCAAGCACCCACGGCCGCGGCGGGCGAGCCACGCGGGCGAGCCAGACCCCTGGACCACGGCAACACCCACGCGAACCAGTCCCCCGGCATCCCACCCATCCCCGGCCCACGCAACCCCCTGCGCGAGCCCACGATCCCCGGGCCACCGCGCGAGGGGGGTGTGGGGGGCGAAGCCCCCACAACGCGCGGCGAAACCGCGCAAAAACAACGATGGCGAGGAGGTTCGCGCTTTCCGCGAACACGCCTCGCCATCGCCATCGTGCGCCGCCAGGGACTCGAACCCCGGACCCGCTGATTAAGAGTCAGCTGCTCTAACCAACTGAGCTAGCGGCGCCTGCTGACGTCGTAGACCTTAGCACCCTGCTCGGCGGGAGGAAAAATCGAAATCCGCACCGCCGAGCGGGCCGCCCGCACGGCCGCCCAGAGCAGGATCTCCGGGCCGGGCAGCCACGGCTGGCGGGTGTCCGGGGCCACCAGCCAGCGGGACCCGGAGCGCGGGGGCGCCCCCTCGGGGGCCGGTACGGTCACCGCGTCACCGGAGCCGTGGCACAGCAGCGGCGGCACCTCGCCCCTGCGGCCGTCCTCCCGGCCGCGGGCGCCCCACTCCTCCCAGTCGAGCAGCGACGGCAGTCGCTGGGCGGTGCCCGGCGCGGCGAACAGCAGCATCCGGCCGCGGAACTCCGCCACCGGGCCCGAACCCGGGCCGTCGTCCCACAGCCGGTCCAGCATCCGGCGGCCGAAGATCGCGGGAGCGCTCACCACGTCGAAGGCGGAACCACAGGGCAGGACGACCGGAGCGTCAGGCCGCTCCTCCCAGAGCGCGAGCGTGCTGCGCGGGTACGCGCCCGCCGAGGCCAGCCAGGCGGCGCCGTCCGAGGTGACGTCCGAGACATGGGGCGTGGCGTTGCGTGTGCTGCTCATGCCACCCATGTCTACCCGGCGTGAGGAACCCGCTCCGCCGGGTTACCGGAAACCGGGACACGGCGGCCGGGAGGGGAGTATCTTGCCCACCCTCCTGGCATATGCGCCCTGGCTACTCGGCCGCCCGGGCTGCCCGATGGCCGGCTTCCGGTTCACTCGGCCGGTTCGCCGCGCATCAGGTCCCGTCCGAACTCGACCATCTTCTTGGCGTAGTCCTCGGTCCACTCGGCGCGCTCGGCGATGTCGGCGGCCGTCAGCCGGTCGAACCGCCTGGGATCGGCCAGCTGCGCCGCGGCGACCGCCTGGAACTCCATCGCCCGGTCCGCCGCCGCGCGGAACGCGTGGGTCAGCTCGGTGGCCCGCTCCAGCAGGGCCCGGGGGTCGTCGATCGACTCGAGGTCGAAGAAGTGCTCGGGATCGGCGGCCGCCTCCGCCGGCTCGAAGAGCAGGGGCGCGGGGCGTAGCCGCGGTTCGTGCCGACGCGGCGTGGGCTCCGCCATGTCTTCTCCTCCTCGTACGTGACGACGGCCCGTCCCCGGGTGCGGGGGCACTCCGGTGGAGTGGGCCACCGTCCATTGTCCCGCGCCCGCGCAAGAGGGCGGGGTGTGCCCGGAGCCGCGATCCGGTCACACCCCGCCCGCCGGGCCGCGTCAGCCCGCGTACGTCTCGAACTCGGCGATCTTCGGGGTGCCCGAGGCGCCGGTGATCTCGAAGGTGATCTTCTCCAGCGAGACCGGGGAGAAGCCGATCACGCCGGCTCCGCTGCCCGAGGCCAGGACGGCGCCGGTGTCGTGGTCGACGACGCGGTAGGAGCCGATGGTGCCCTCTGAGCCGGCCGCCTCCCGAATATTGATCTTGGCGACGGTGGTCGCGGAGGACCACTTGACGGAGATGGAACCGGTCGTGCCGGCCGGGGACCAGTACGTGCCGAGGTCACCGTCGCGCACATTGCCGTAGCTGGTGCCGCTCGCCTTGGACGAGCCGTCGGCACCCGCCCCGACGCTCAGGTTGGTCCCGCTCGGCGGATCGGTCGGGTCCGGGTCCGTCGGGTCGGTCGGGCCGGGGTCGGTCGGGTCCGGGTCGGTGGGGTCGGTCGGGTCCGGGCTCTGCGGCGTGCAGCTGCCGTCCGACACCTTCAGCCCCTTGTTCGCGCCCGCCGTCGCGCCCACGACGGACGGCACGCAGGAGGCGTCGTCGAGGCTGTAGGAGTACGGGATGGACACCGTGGTGTTGGACTGCGGGTTCGGGCCGGCCGGGTTGTTGTCCTCGCCGGGCTCGGACCAGGTCACGTTGTCGAAGATGTTGCCGCTGACCTGCCAGGTGCCGGCCTGGTCGGTGTAGAAGGTGCCGAGGACGTCCTTGGAGTCCTCGAAGTAGTTGTTGTCCACCTTGGCCTTGGCGCCGGCCCGGGAGTTGATGCCGGACTCGTTCAGGCTCTTGTAGTGGTTGTTGTACACGTGGGCGATCCCGCCGCGCAGCAGGGGCGTCCGGGAGTCGATGTTCTCGTACAGGTTGTGGTGGAAGGTGACGTAGCCGTTGGACCGGTCGCTCTCGCTGGACCCGATCAGCCCGCCGCGGCCGGAGTTGCGCAGGACGCTGTAGGACAGGGTCACGTACTGGGTGTTGTCCTTCATGTCGAAGAGGCCGTCGTAGCCCTCCGACTCCCCGCCGGAGGCCTCCAGGGTGGAGTGGTCGACCCAGACGTTGCGGACGTCGCTCTCCATGCCGATGGCGTCGCCGCCGTTGGAGGTGGGCGAGCCGGACTTCTTGACGTTCCGTACGGTCACGTTCTGGATGACGATGTTGCTGGATTCCCGGATGTGGATGCCCAGCTGGTCGAAGACGGCACCGCTGCCGACTCCGACGATCGTGATGTTGCTGACCTGCTTCAGCTCGATCTTGTCGGCCGCGGTGCTGCAACTGTCGCCCGACACCTTGCTGGTGTTGCCGTGGTTGATGGTGCCCTCGACCTCGATGGTGATCGGGGTGCTGCTGCTGGCCCGGCCGCACAGGGCCTGGTGGATCGCGGTGCCGGTGGTGGCCCGCACGGTCTGCCCGCCCGCGCCGCCGGTCGTGCCGCCGTTCTGGGTCGCGTAGCCGGTGGCGCCGCCGGCCGCTGCCGCCGCCTCGGGCATCGTCAGCACCACACCGGCCGCGGCCGCGAGGGCCAGCGTGCCCAGTGCCGCTTGGAGTCGCAGCGCGACTGGTCGTCTCATCCTCGGTCTCCCCATTCGCCTTCACATGCCGGAACGGACGCCATGGCGTGATCATGTCAATCGCGCGATGGCGGAAAGCGCTTTCTCGGCGTGAGAATAGGGGGAGCTTCGAAAGCTGACAAGAGTTCAGACGCGCCTCAGCCGTTCAGATTGACGATCAACATCCACCTACATGAACGATAGGCGCTCGATGTGCACCCCGCCCGGAGCTGCGGTACGATCATCTTGCCTGACCACGGGGACCAACTCCCCGCAACGGGCACTGCGTTGGTGGTCCAAGGAAAGACGCCCCACTTCCCGTGGGGAAATGCAGGTGCAAGGCCTGCCCAGCGCTCGACGAGAACCCCGGTTCCGCTCACGCGGACCGGGGTTCTTCCGTGTCGGCTCCCCGCGCGGCTCGGCGACGCGGTCGGCCGTCGTGGCGTTCCGGCGGCACAACAAGATCGGGGTCGACGGCATCGTCGGCCCCGACACCTGGTGGGCCCTGCGTATGCCCTGACCGGTCCGGCGACACCGGGGGCGGGTCCGGAGCGGCTCCTCGCTCCGGACCCGCCCCCGGCCCGTTCCCCGGCGCACCCGCCTCAGGCCTGCACCACCGGCTCCCGCGTGAACAGCGCGCCCAACTCCGGCGCGTTGACCCGGCGGTCGGCCAGCCGCAGGCCCTCCCAGACGGTGACCTGGTTCGCGGTGAGGACCGGCTTGCCCAGCTCCTTCTCCAGGGCGGGGATGTGGGCCGCCGTGTGCAGGGCCGTGTCCGGCAGGAGCACCGCGCCGGCGTCCGGGCGGTCGGCGGCGCGGGCCAGCGCCAGCACCTCCTGCTCGGTCCAGGTGCCGACCTCCGCCGCGGTGATGATGCCCGAGCTGACGACGTCGGCCACCTCGATGCCGGCGGCGCCCAGGAAGTCCGCGAAGATCCGCGCCACGTCGTCCGGATAGGTCGCGCCGATCGAGACCCGCCGCACCCCGATCTCCTTCGCCGCGTGCACGAAGGCGAAGGAGGTGGACGAGGCCGGCATCCCCGCCGCCTTGGCCAGGGCGCGCACCTGTTCGTGGGCGCCGTCCCAGCCATGCACGAAGCTGCCGCTGGTGCAGGCCCACACCACGGCGTCGGCGCCGGCCAGCCGCAGTTCGGCCACGCCCGCCTCCAGCCGCCGCGGCGAGCCCATCTCCAGGAGCGCGTCCACCCGGTGGGCGTCCTCGCCGATGTCCGTGTGCACCAGGTCCACCCGGATGTCGCTGCCCAGGAGCTGCTCGATGCGTGGGTAGTCGTCCTCGCCGGAGTGGCCCGGGTACAGGAATCCCAGTGCTGTCATGTCCACCCTTCCTGCTGCTGTTCCGTGTCCGGGCCGTCACCGACGCCCGGCATGTCCGCCGCCGCGGGTCCGACCGGGCCCGCCACCGCGGGGTCGACGGGGCCCACCGGTCCCACCACCGCGGGACCGGCCGCACCCGTCGCCGCGGGGCCGATGCGCGCGGCCGGATCGGTCAGCGCCTGGTACGGCCCCACCGCAGGGGTACCCAGTCGGCGCAGTGCCGCCCACATCGTCACTTGGTTGGCCGAGATCACCGGGATCCTCAGCTCGGCCTCCAGCTGCGGGATGACGTCGTAGGTGGGGAGGTTGGTGCAGGAGATGAACAGGGCGTCCGCCGCTCCCGGCGCGGGCACGGCCTGGCGCGCCATGTCGGCCACGTCGCGGTAGGGGACCTTCCAGATGTGCCGGGTCAGTCCCATGAAGGCGCAGCCGGTGACGGCGACGCCGGCCTCGGCGACGTACGCCTCCAGCGCCCGAGTCACGGACACGGTGTACGGCGTCACCAGCGCGACCCGGCGTACGCCCAGCTCGGTCAGCGCGTCGAGCAGCGCGCCGGAGGTGGTGACGGAGGGGACCGCGCCCGCCCAGGTCATCGCCTCGCACATGGCGCGTTCCCCGGCGATGCCGCCGACGAAGCTGCCCGAGGTGCAGGCATAGGCGACGACCTGGGGCGCGATGGCGTTGAGGGTGCGCACCGCCTCGCCGAGGGTCTCGTGCTCGCTGACCATCCGGGCGAGGTCCAGACTGACCTCGACGGGCACGAAGGGCGTCCGGGTCATGTGCAGTGACACTTCGTCGGGCACCCATCGCCACAGCTCGCGATCGAGTGCGAAGTCGAACGGGGCGACCACGCCGACCCCGCGTTGCGGAGCTGGTCCGCCGAGAAAGGAGATGTCCATGGCACGCACCGGCCTCACACTGAGGAAGGAGAGGGCAACGCACCGTTACGCACGGCCGTGTTGACGAAGGTAGGTTCCGGTGCGAGCGTGGTCAATCCGCTCGCATCACTCCCAGGTCAACAGCCGGTTAACTTCCGCGTCAACACCCGAACCGCCCCCGCTTCCACCGACCGGAGACAGGCCCGCCGATGACCACGTCCCCGCCCGCGCCCGCTTCTCTGCCGACCCTGCTCGTCCTGGACGCCGAGCCGCCGCCCCGGCTGGGCCGGCTGACCGGCCGGGCCCGGATCGAGCACGCCGACGCGGCGACGCTGGCCGAGCGGCTGCCGCACGCCGACGTCCTGCTGGTGTGGGACTTCACCTCGCACGCGGTGCGCGAGGCCTGGCCGGGCGGCGGTCCGCGCCCGCGCTGGGTGCACACGGCGAGCGCCGGTGTGGACCATCTGATGTGTCCGGAGCTGGCCGTGTCGGACACGGTGGTGACCAACGCGCGCGGTGTCTTCGACCGGCCGATCGCCGAGTACGTCGCCGCGCTCGTCCTGGCGATGGCCAAGGACCTGCCCACGACGCTGCGCCTCCAGGGCGAGCGGACCTGGCGCCACCGCGAGTCGACGCGGGTGGCCGGTACACGCGCCTGCGTGGTGGGGTCCGGCCCGATCGGCCGGGCGGTCGCGAGCACGCTGGAGGCGCTCGGCATCACCACCGCGCTGGTCGGCCGCACCGCGCGCCCCGGTGTGCACGGGACCGAGGAGCTGGACCGGCTGCTGGCCGGGGCCGACTGGGTGGTGGCGGCGGCACCGCTCACCGACGACACGCGCGGCATGTTCGACGCCCGGCGGTTCGGGCTGATGCGGCCCTCCGCCCGGTTCGTGAACGTGGGGCGGGGACAACTGGTCGTCGAGGAGGACCTGGTCGAGGCGCTGACCGCGCGCCGGATCGCGGGCGCCGCCCTGGACGTGCTCAGTCACGAGCCGCTGGCGCCGGACAGCACCCTGTGGGAGGTGCCGGAGCTGATCGTCTCGCCGCACATGAGCGGGGACACGATCGGCTGGCGGGACGAACTGGGCGCGCAGTTCGTGGAGTTGTTCGAGAGCTGGGCGGCGGGCGGACCGCTGGCCAACGTGGTCGACAAGAAGCGTGGATACGTGCCCGGACACTGACGTCGCCGACGTCACCGACCCGCGGGAGGGTGCCGCATGACCGACCTCACCGAGCTGACCGCCGTACAGCTCGTCGACGGCTTCCGCAAGGGCGCTTTCAGCCCCGTGGAGGCGACCCGGGCGGTCCTGGAACGGGCCGAGCGGATCCAGCCGGAGGTGAACGCCTTCGTCCGGCTGACCGGTGAGGAGGCGCTGGACCAGGCCCGGCGCGCCGAGGAGCGGTGGCGCCGCGGGGAGCCGTGCGGACGTCTGGACGGGGTGCCGGTCACGGTGAAGGACATCCTGCTGACGCGCGGTCAGCCGACCCTGCGCGGCTCCCGGGCCGTCTCCCCGGACGGCCCCTGGGACGAGGACGCGCCGTCCGTCGCCCGGTTGCGCGAGCACGGCGCGGTGTTCGTCGGCAAGACCACGACGCCGGAGTACGGCTGGAAGGGCGTGACGGACTCGCCCCTGTCCGGCGTCACCCGCAACCCGCACGACCCCTCCCGTACCGCGGGCGGTTCCAGCGGAGGTGCCGCGGCGGCCGTGGCGCTCGGGGCGGGGCCGCTGGCGCTGGGCACGGACGGCGGCGGCAGCGTGCGCATCCCGGCCTCCTTCTGCGGCATCTTCGGCCTGAAACCGACGTACGGCCGGGTGCCGCTGTACCCGGCGAGCGCGTTCGGCACGCTCGCGCACGTCGGTCCGATGACCCGGGACGCGGCGGACGCGGCGCTGCTGCTGGACGTCATCGGCACCCCGGACGCCCGGGACTGGTCGGCGCTGGGTCCGGCCCCCGGGTCGTACACCGAGGCCCTGTCGGGCGGGGTGCGGGGGCTTCGGGTCGCGTACTCGCCCTCGCTCGGCGGGCAGGTGGCGGTGCGTCCGGCGGTGGCCGGGGCGGTGCGGCGGGCGGTGGAGCGGCTGGCGGGTCTCGGCGCGTACGTGACGGAGGCCGACCCGGACTTCACGGACCCGGTGGACGCCTTCCACACCCTGTGGTTCAGCGGGGCGGCGCGGGTGGTGCAGCACCTGAGGGCGGGGCAGCGGGAGCTGCTGGACCCGGGGCTGCGGGAGATCGTCGGGGCGGGGGCGCGGTACTCGGCGCTGGACTATCTGGCGGCGGTGGACGTCCGGATGGAGCTGGGGCGGCGGATGGGCGTCTTCCACCAGGCGTACGACCTGCTGGTGACGCCGACGCTGCCGATCACGGCGTTCGAGGCGGGGGTGGAGGTGCCGAAGGGGTCGGGGCAGCGGCGGTGGACGGGGTGGACGCCGTTCACGTATCCGTTCAATCTCACGCAGCAGCCGGCGGCGACGGTGCCGGTGGGGGTGGACGGGGACGGGTTGCCGGTGGGGGTGCAGATCGTCGCGGCTCGGCATCGGGACGATCTGGTGCTGAGGACTGCGCATGCGCTGTACGAGGCGGGGGCGGCGGGTACGTCGGTCCAGTAATGACCGGCGTGGGGTGGGCGGGGGGTGGGTCGCGCGGCCCGGCGCTTGCGGGGTGCCTCCCCCACTCTCGGCTTCTCCCCCACGCTCGGCTGCGCTCGCGCGGGGGGACCCCCATGAGCGGGAGGTACCCCCACCGCCCACCCGCGCCGCCTGAGGGTGCCTCCCAGGCTGTTCAGGCACTGGGGGAGGCACGACCGCCCGCAGCTCAGGGGGCCCGACGGAAGCGGAGCGTCTCTCCCGCCGCTCCCGTGCGCCACAGGTCGTTGCAGGCCTCGGCCATCTCGTCCAGGCCCTCCGTGATGCGGCCCCAGACGGTGCCGGGGACCCAGCCGACGTCGCCGTTGAGGAGGAGGTTGTTGCGCTCGTAGAACAGGGCGAGGTCGACGAGGGTGGTGCCGGGGCGGACCTCGCGGTCGTAGCCGTACGCCTTCGTGCCCAACTCGGCACCCGCGAAGGCGAAATAGCACAGGTCGCCCGGAATGGGCGTTACCGTCGGGTTCTCCAGCGGGGGCTCGGATGTCGCGAAGGGTGGGAAGAGGGCATAGATCTCGTTGCGGGCGTATTTGGCGTGGTACACGTCGCCGCCGAGGGGGAGCGCGTCCCAGACGGCCGCGCAGGTGATCGGGGCCCGGTCGTCGAGCAGTTGGGCCGTGCAGGTGATTCCGCGCTTGACCAGCGAGACTTCGATGAAGCGATCAGCCATGCCCTCCATGGCAGTGCCCCGCGGCCCCGCGGTCAAGAGCGCCGGGCCGATGTATCGGACTGAAAAAGATCGGCATAACATGCCCCCCTTCGGGTAGCTGCGCGCCCATGGCTCCACCACACAGAACCCCACCAAGGGGTATATCCGACCTGAGGTCCAGGACAGCCGGGCCCACTCGCCGGTCGCTGCTCGCGGGGGTCGCGGCGCTCGGCGCGCTGGGGGCGGCCGGCTGCTCGCGGGTGGCCACCGCGTCCGACGTCAAGGGGGGTGACCTGCTCGACCGGCTCCGGGCCCAGGGTGTCGCCCGGCTCGGCATCGCCGGCGAGATCCCCTTCGGGTACATCGACAAGAACGGCGAGCTGACCGGCGAGGCGCCGGAGCTGGCGAAGGTCATCTTCAAGCGGCTCGGCGTGGACCGGGTGCAGCCCGTGCCGACCGAGTTCGGCTCCCTCATCCCGGGCCTGGCGTCCCAGCAGTTCGACGTCGTGGCGGCCGGGATGTACATCAACGCCGAACGCTGCCAGCAGGTCATCTTCTCCGACCCCGACTACCAGATGCTCGACGCGTACATCGTGCGCAAGGGCAATCCGCTCGGGCTGCACAACTACCGGGACGTCGTCAAGAAGAAGGCCAAGTTCGCGACCGGCACCGGCTACGCCGAGATCGCCTACGCGGTGGAGCACGGGTACAAGGAGGACGACATCCTGATCGTCCCCGACCAGGTGGCCGGACTCAACGCCGTCGAGTCCGGGCGCGTGGACGTCTTCGCGGGCACCGCGCTGACCGTCCGTGAAGTGGTGAAGAAGTCCAGCAAGGCCGAGGCGACCGAGCCCTTCGCGCCGCTCGTCGACGGCAAACCGCACGTCGACGGCGGGGCCTTCGCCTTCCGTCCGGACGAGACCAACCTGCGGGACGCCTTCAACGTCGAGCTGCAGAAGCTCAAGAAGAGCGGCGAACTGCTGCGCATCCTCAAGCCCTTCGGTTTCACCCAGAACGAGATGACCGATCTGACCGCGAAGGAGCTCTGCGGCGGATGACCTCGGGACTGTGGGAACTCGTACTCCAGGGCGTCTGGGTCACCGTCCAGTTGCTCTTCTTCAGCTCGCTGCTGGCGGCGGCCGTCTCCTTCGTGGTCGGCATCGCGCGCACCCACCGGCTGTGGATCGTCCGCTTCCTCGCGGGCTTCTACACCGAGGTGTTCCGCGGGACCTCGGCGCTGGTGATGATCTTCTGGGTCTTCTTCGTTCTGCCCCCGGCCTTCGGCTGGCAGCTGGTGCCGATGTGGGCGGGCACGCTGGCGCTCGGCCTGACCTACGGGGCGTACGGCTCCGAGATCGTGCGCGGCGCGCTGGCCGCGGTCGACCCTGCGCAGAAGGAGGGCGGCATCGCGCTCAGCTTCACGCCCTGGCAGCGGATGAAGCTGATCCTGCTGCCGCAGGCGGTGCCGGAGATGATCCCGTCCTTCTCCAACCTGCTGATCGAACTGCTCAAGGGCACCGCCCTGGTCTCGATCATGGGCATGGGCGACCTGGCCTTCAGCGCCAACCTGGTGCGCCTGGCGCTGCAGGAGAGCGCGGAGATCTACACGTACGTGCTGCTGATCTACTTCGTGATCGCTTTCCTGCTCACGCGGGTGATGCGCGGCCTGGAGAAGAAGCTGAAGGCGGGCGTCGGGAAGGCGCCGCAGAAGAAGACGGCGGCCGTGCGCGTGCCTGAGGGAAGTGGTGTGTCGTGAAATGGGACTGGAGCGCGGTCTCCGACTTCATGCCGCACTTCTGGGACGGCCTGCTGGTCACCCTGCAGATCCTGGTGCTCGGCTCGCTGGTCTCGTTCGGCGTCGGCCTGGTGTGGGCGCTGCTGATGCGGGTGCCGACCCGCTGGGTGACCTGGCCGGTCGGTGTGGTCACCGAGTTCATCCGGAACACCCCGCTGCTGGTGCAGCTGTTCTTCCTCTTCTACGTGCTGCCCGAGTGGAACATCACCTTCTCGGCGCTCACCACCGGTGTGGTCGCCATCGGGCTGCACTACTCGACGTACACGATGCAGGTCTACCGGGCCGGCATCGAGGGGGTGCCGGTCGGTCAGTGGGAGGCCGCGACGGCGCTGAACCTGCCGCTGCGGCGGACCTGGACGGCGGTCATCCTGCCGCAGGCGATCCGCCGGGTGGCCCCCGCCCTCGGCAACTACGTGATTTCCATGCTGAAGGACACGCCGCTGCTGATGGCGATCACGGTGCTGGAGATGCTCGGCGAGGCACGGCTGTTCTCGCAGCAGAACTTCCAGTTCACCGAGCCCCTGACGGTGATCGGCGTGGCCTTCATCGTCATCTCCTACCTGGCCTCCCTTGCCCTGCGAGCCCTGGAGCGACGCCTTGCCCACTGACACCCTCCCCAACCCCGAGAAGAGCCCCGAGCGCAGCTCCGGCGAGCTGATCCGCCTGGAGCAGGTCACCAAGCGGTTCGGGGACAACACGGTCCTGGACCACCTGGACTTCTCCGTCGACGCCGGCAAGCACGTCACCCTGATCGGCCCGTCCGGTTCGGGCAAGACGACGATCCTGCGGCTGCTGATGACGCTCCTCAAGCCCGACGAGGGCACGATCACCGTGGACGGGCAGAAGCTCTTCCCGGCGACCGAGAAGGAGCGGCGCGAGGTCCGCAAGCAGATCGGGATGGTGTTCCAGCAGTTCAACCTGTTCCCGAACATGAGCGTCCTGCGCAACATCACCGAGGCACCGGTCACGGTGCTCGGGATGTCCAAGGACGAGGCGGTGGAGCGGGCCAAGGGCCTGCTCGACATGGTGGGCCTGGCCGACAAGTGCGACGCCCGGCCGGCCCAGCTCTCCGGCGGCCAGCAGCAGCGGGTGGCGATCGCCCGGGCGCTGGCGATGCGCCCGAAGGTGCTGCTGCTCGACGAGGTGACCTCGGCGCTCGACCCGGAGCTGGTCGCGGGCGTGCTCGACCTGCTGCGGGACATCGCCCGCAGCACGGACATCACCATGCTGTGCGTGACCCACGAGATGAACTTCGCCCGGGACATATCGGACCAGGTGCTGATGTTCGACTCGGGCCGGGTCATCGAGGCCGGAGCGCCGGAGAAGATCTTCAGCGAGCCGGAGCACGACCGGACGCGGGAGTTTCTCAGCGCGGTCCTGTAATTGCGCGGCGGGCCTGCCCCAACGACCGAGGTCGCGACGCTGGGGCAGGCCGTCGGCATATGCCGGTGGGCCTGCGTCGCAGATGAGGGCGCCGGAATCCGGTCAACACCCCCTCACGAGGCGCCTCTTGGCGGCTATCGTGAACGCAGGGATGCACCAGCGAGCGCAGGGGGAGACCACCGTGGCGCTGCAGCACCAGCCGACCGCGCCGCACCACTCGGCCCAGGACGCCCTGCGCGTCCTGGAGACGGTGGCGCGGCACACCTCCGGTGTCACTGACACCGAGATCGGCCGCGGGAGCGGCCTCGACCGGGAGCGGCTGACCACGCTCCTGCGCATGCTGCGCCGCGAGGGCTACGTCGAGCAGACCGCCGACGGCGTGTACGTCACCGGGGAGGTACTGGCCCGCCTCGGCTCGGCGCACGGCCGCGAGGAGGCCCTGCGCGCGAAGCTCCAGCGCACCCTGGACCGGCTGCGCGACTCGGTGGGCGCCGCCGTCTACATCAGCCGGTACGTCGACGGAGAGGTCAGCGTCACCCAGTACGCCGACAGCCCGGCCACGCCCAGGGTGAACGAGTGGGTGGACTTCCGCGTCTCGGCGCACGCCACCGCGGTGGGCAAGTCCCTGCTGACCCAGCTGGACCACGCCGGCCGCCGGGACCACCTGTCCCGGCACCGGATGGCCCGTCTGACCTCGCGCACCATCACCAGCGACAAGCTGCTGCTGTCCCGGCTGGAGTCCCAGCCGGCCACCGTGCCCGTCCTCGACCTCCAGGAGTACGCGGTGGGCACGGTCTGCGCGGCCGTGCCGATCACGGCGGGTTCCGCCGTGGGCTGCCTGGCCCTGTCGCTCCCGGTCGAGCACGCGCACCGGCTGCGCCGGGCCGCGGACGAGCTGAACCGGAGCGCGGCACCGGTACTGCTGTCCCTGGCGATCTAGGGGGTGTCCGGCGGCCGGTCCGGGGCTGGTCACGAGCACTGCTCGGGACCGGGTAGTATTTTCGTCGTCGCCGACCGCGGGAAGCGGACGGCGGGAGTCATGCGCCGCTAGCTCAGTTGGTTAGAGCAGCTGACTCTTAATCAGCGGGTCCGGGGTTCGAGTCCCTGGCGGCGCACAGCGGAAGGGCCCCCTCGCTCAGGCGAGGGGGCCCTTCGCTCGTTCGGGGCGCCCGTTCAGAAGGTGACGTCCGAGCAGGCGTAGAACGCGTTGCCCGTGTCGTGGACCGTCCACACCGCGAGGATCACGTGGTGCCCGCTCAGCCCGGACGGCAGCGTGCCGCTGTGGGAGAGCGTGGCCGGGGGCTGCTGGCCGCCGTAGGGCACCGTGAAGAACGGCGTGAGGTTGAGGTCGGACCGGGCCAGGTTGTGGTTCTGGTTCCAGCCCGGCTTGGTGACGTAGTACTTGAAGTCGGTCGTGGCGTGCCGGGCGGTGAACTGCCAGCGGAAGGTGTAGCTCTGTCCGCCGTTCACCTTGGTGGTCGGCCACGCCTGGCCGTTCGGCTGCTTGGGGCTGTCGAGCGCGGCGAACGACCCGTGGCCCGCGGAGCAGATGCTCCCGTCGGCCGGCCCGGAGGCCGGGAAGCCCTTGGGTCCCTCGACGCTCTGCGGCTCCCACTGGATGGCGCCGCAGCCGCCGACCGTGCCGTTCTGGCACACCTTCTGCCGACTGACGGGCAGGTCGGTGTAGCCGTGACCGCTGGCGCCGCCGGACGAGAGGACGAGGGCTCCGGTGGTCGCCATGCCCAGCGCGGCCGCGTACAACTTGGTCCTTGTGCGCATACTGCTGCTCCCTGTGACGTGTGGGGAAGTTCAGTGAGCCGTGCAGGTCTAGACCAAGTTCAGATTATTGCCGGTAGTTGAACATGTCCATACCAAAGGCGGAACCCGCTGCCCGCCCTCGCCGGGCAGTCGGACGGGTCAGGCCCCCGTGTCCCGCCGCCCCGCGCAGAACGCCACCGTCAGGTCCTTCACCAGCACCTTGCGCTCGTAGTCGTCCAGTTCGACCAGCCCGCGCATGGTCAGCCGGGTCACCGTGTCCTCCACCGAGTCCACGACCGAGGTGAGCACGCTCGCCCGCTGCGCCGCGTCCAGTGCGGCGATCCGGCGCCGGTGCATCGCGGCGGCGACCTCGGGGGCGTACTCCACCCGGACCGGCCGCACCGAGAACACCTCCAGGCCGACCGGCGCCGCGTCCGCCGCCACCAGCCGGGTCAGCGTGTCGCCGGCCACGTCCGCCGAACTGCGGACCGTGCCGAGCGGCTCCACCGGGACCCGGGCCAGCGCCGCCTCGACGCACTCGCGCAGATACGTCTCGTGGTCCTCGACGCCCAGCGTGGCCTTCGCGGTGTCCCGCACCCGCCAGACCACCAGCGTCACCGTCCTGAGCGCGACTCCGTTGCCGTCCGCCGCGGGCATCGGCTCGCTGCGCCAGTGCCGCAGCCGCACGTCCACCCGGCGGCGCAGCAGCAGCGGGTTCACCCACATCAGGCCGGTGCGGCGCACCGTCCCCCGGTAGCGGCCGAACAGACCGAGCACCCAGGCCCGTCCGGTCCGGCCCCGGGCGAGGCCGCCGAACCCGACCATCCCGAGCGCCCCCGCCGCCGCGTACGCCGCCCACTGCGCGGGTCCGAGCCCAGCGCCCGCGGACGCCGGCAGCCCCAGCGCCTGGGCCGCGAGCGGCGGCACCAGACCGGCCCACCAGGAGGTGGCCGCGCACCCGGCCGCCCCGCACAGACCCGCGGCCACGCCCGCGGCGCCGGGCAGCACCCGGGCCGGACGCTCCGTCAGCTCCGGGTCGATCCGGGGCACGGGACGCGGTCGCGCGGCGACGGGTCGCCGGGTGCCCGGCCGTTCGACCGACCGCTCCCCGAGCCCCTGGCGCCGCGCGACGACCGCGGGCCGCACCGGCGCCGGGTCGGGGTCGTCGCGGAACAGCAGATGGACCGGGATCTCGGTGGTGGCCTCGTTGTGGATGAGCCGGGCGGGCCGCTGACCGGTCGCCGCCGCGGCGTCGGGCCCCTCCGGCACCGGGGCCGGAACCGTGCTCTGCGGCTCCGGGGACGATGTCGTGGATGTCGTGTTCGTACTCATGCGTGCTCCAGCCTCCGCGCCAGACGCGTCATGAACGGGTGATCACCCCGGTGCGGTCAGGAGAAGAGCCGCCGCCAGGTCTCCGGGCCCGGGAGGCCGTCCGCCGCTCCGCCGCGCCAGCCCTGGGCGCGCTGGAAGTCCCGGACACCCCGCCGGTCCGCCTCGCCCCAGCGCGGACCCGGCCCCTTCGTGTAGTGCGTGCCGAACCCCTTGTTCACCAGCTGCCTGCCGAGCCGGGTGACGTACGGGTTGTCCGCGCCCGGCCCGAACATCGCCCGGCCGGGATATCCGGCCACCCCGTGGGAGGCGGGACCCGCGGCCCCGGGCACCGCCTCCCCGGCACTCGCCGTGCCCGCCTTGCCCGCCGTGACCCCCTTGTAGCGGTACGGCAGGTACTTGGCCGAGTTGCTCCAGTAGGCGTAGGGCGTGTCGAGCTTGCGGGTGTGCGGCGGGGTCTGTTCGTACGCCGTGTAGGCGGTGTGCGTGCCGTCCGTCCAGCCGCCGAAGATCACCACGTGGGAGCCCTCCTGGGGGTCGGACGCGTTGTGGAAGAGCAGGATGTCGCCGGGCTGGAGCTCCTCCTTGGTGATGCGGTCGGCGACGGTGGCGAGGCTTCCGGTCCATTCGTTGGCGGGCAGCTTCCAGGCCATCGACACGAAGCCCGAGCAGTCCTGCCGGTAACCGTCGGACCAGTAGGCGGTCATGCTGTACGGGACCTTCGCGTCCACCCAGGTCCCGGCCCGGTCGATGATCTCCGTACGGGTGATGCCGGCCAGTTCCGCACCGGCGGGGGGCGCCGCGGGCCGGCCCGTCGCGCCGTGCAGCGGAGCCCGGGGCCCCTGGGGGGTGCCGGGCTCGTCACCAGCGGGAACGCCCGGCCGATGGGGGGCGTGGGCGGCTGCGGGGAGCGCCGCCGCCGGCCCCGCGCCGAGGGCGGACACGGCGGTCGCGGAAGCGGCGGCGGCAGCCACGGCCAGCGCGCGGTACGCCGCCGGATGGGCGAGCGACCGGCCCGCCGGGGCGTGCGGCAGAACGCGCCGCCAGTGACGGCAGCCGGCGCAGTCGCAGTCGCTCGCGGGCTCGATCTCCTCGAATACGGGAGTCTCCATGCGATTCCCCTCACACTCCCGGTACGGATGTCCGCGGCGGTGCACTTCGGTACATGTCGGTCAGTTTCTCAACTGTCCACATCACTCGCATGTTGACGGTCCGAATGATGTACCCGGCCGCTGCGGCCGGCGGGCGGGGCCGCGGACGGTGGTCCGGAGCACCGGTCGGCATCCGGTAGAGTTGTGCAGGTCAGCAGGCGCCGCTAGCTCAGTTGGTTAGAGCAGCTGACTCTTAATCAGCGGGTCCGGGGTTCGAGTCCCTGGCGGCGCACCGACGGCCGAAGGCCCCCCGTATCACACGGGGGGCCTTCGGCGTATCCGGCGCCGGGACGTCTTGCGATCATGACGAACGCCGTAGAACTCTGGTCCGGTTGCGGGGCCGGGCGCCGAGGCGATGCCGAGGGGGACCCTGCAACCGGGGGCCGACATTCCATGTCTATATAAGGTGTGCATGCCGTGGTGACAGTGACCCACCACTGACACGTCCGTGACGGTCGAGGGGGACCGGAGCAGGCGAAGGAAGCGACGAAACACGCATGACCCGCGTGTGGGGGGAATGACTCATGACGTCGACGCCGACGGGCGCCGGGCCAGACCACGACCCGTCCCAGACCACCCAGCTCAGGGTGCCCGGGCACCGGAACTGGAACACCGGTTCGTTCCGCCGGATAAAGAAGACGCTGCCGAAGTACGACTACGAGCACTACAGCCGCCTCGCGGGCCCCCTCACCCAGCCCGACCCGGACAAGCCGTACCGGGTGCAGTACCGCTCGCTGATCTCGCAGGAGCCGCACCGCATCCGGGTCGCCCTGATGCTGGCCGCCGCGCCGCTGCTGTCGGTGGTGCTGCTGGTCTGGCTGCTCCAGCCGGAGCACTGGACGGAGCGCGACTACGTCGCCTTCGACTGGCTGCCCGCGCTCGACATCGTGATGCTCGTCGCGATCGGGCTGATCGAGTTGTTCCGCTGTCTGAACGTGCTGTCGAACGCGCACGCCACCCTGGTCGCCCGCGACCCGGTCCCGGTGGTGCCCGAGACCGGAACCAGGGTCGCCTTCCTCACCTCCTTCGTGCCCGGCAAGGAGCCGCTGGAGATGGTGACGAAGACCCTGGAGGCGGCCGTGAAGATCCGCCACCGCGGTCTGATGCACGTCTGGCTCCTCGACGAGGGCGACGACCCGGAGGTGAAGGAGGTGTGCGCGCGCCTGGGCGTGCACCACTTCTCCCGCAAGGGCGTCGCCAAGTGGAACCGGAAGAAGGGCCCGCACCGCGCCAAGACCAAGCACGGCAACTACAACGCCTGGCTGGAGGCGCACGGCGACGACTACGACTTCTTCGCCTCCGTCGACACCGACCACGTGCCGCTGCCCAACTACCTGGAGCGGATGCTCGGCTTCTTCCGCGACCCGGACGTCGGCTTCGTCATCGGCCCGCAGGTCTACGGCAACTACGACAACCCGATCACCAAGGCCGCCGAGTCGCAGCAGTTCCTCTTCCACGCGCTGATCCAGCGCGCCGGCAACCGCTACGGCGGACCGATGTTCGTGGGCACCTCCAACGCGGTGCGCATCAGGGCGCTCAAGCAGATCGGCGGCCTGTACGACTCGATCACCGAGGACATGGCGACCGGCTTCGAGATGCACCGCCACAGGAACCCGGCCACCGGCCGCAAGTGGCGCTCGGTCTACACCCCGGACGTGCTCGCGGTCGGCGAGGGACCGAACGCCTGGACGGACTTCTTCACCCAGCAGATGCGCTGGTCCCGGGGGACGTACGAGACGATCCTCAAGCAGTACTGGAAGGGCTGGTACTCGCTGCCGCCGAGCAAGCTCTTCAACTACACGATGATGATCATCTTCTACCCGATGTCGGCCCTGAACTGGATCCTGGCGGCGCTGAGCTGCTGCCTGTTCCTGGGCCTGGGCGCGTCCGGCGTCAATATCGACCCGGCGGTCTGGCTGATGCTCTACGGCAACGCCTCCGCGCTCCAGATCGGCCTGTACGTCTGGAACCGCCGCCACAACGTCTCGCCGCACGAGCCGGAGGGCTCCGGCGGCGTGGCCGGCATGATCATGTCCGCGCTGTCGGCGCCGCTGTACGCGAAGGCGCTCATCGACTCCGTGCTGCGCCGCAAGAGCAAGTTCGTGGTGACGCCGAAGGGCGACTCGGCCAGCCCGGACACCCTGTTCGGCACCTTCCGGTACCACTGGTACTTCATCGTGATCTTCGCCGGCTCGATCGCCGCCGGCTTCGCCCTCGGCCACTCGCACCCCGCGATGATCATCTGGGCGACCTTCGCGCTGCTGATCACCGCGTCGCCGATGTTCGCCTGGCGCCACGAGCTGAGGAAGGCGAAGAAGCGACCGCCGGTCGCTGCGGCGGAACCCGCACCGCGGGTCCCGCCGCAGCAGCCGCACGGACGACACGCGGCACACGCACCGCAGCAGAGGCCCAACTGGGCCGCCCCCGCCGACGGGGGCGACGACCAGACCATGCAGATCGCCCTTGGTGGACTTGGGGGACGTAAGGAATGAAAGACCGTGCCGGCCGCCGCCGCGCCCGTCGCTTCGCGATAGGTACGGCGGTGGTAGTAGCGCTGGCCGGGATGAACGGGCCGTGGCTCTACCGCTTCGGGACCGAGAAATACCACCAGTACAAGATCAACAAGCCGGAGTACAAAGCCGCCAACGGCAAGTGGGAGATCATCGAGTTTCCCGAGAAGTACCGGCAGAACACCATCCACGCGGCACTGCTGCGCACCGGCAAGGTGCTGATGGTCGCCGGGTCCGGCAACAACCAGGACAACTCCGACGACAAGCAGTACGACACCCGGATCTGGGACCCCGTCAAGGGCACCGTCAAGAAGGTGCCGACGCCCACCGACCTGTTCTGCACCGGGCACACGCAGCTCGCCAACGGGAACCTGCTGATCGCGGGCGGCACCAAGCGGTACGAGAAGCTCAAGGGCGACGTCACCAAGGCCGGCGGCCTGATGGTCGTCCACAACGAGAACCCGGACAAGCCGATCACCCTTCCGGCGGGCACCAGGTTCACCGGCAGGGAGAACGGCAAGACCTTCGTCTCCAAGGACCCCGTGCTGGTGCCGCGCGCGAAGAAGGTCTTCGACCCGGCGACCGGCGCGTTCGTGCGCAACGACCCGGGCCTCGGCCGGATCTACGTCGAGGCGCAGCGAAGCGGCAGCAAGTACGAGACGGGCACGGAGGACAACTACCGCGTCCAGGGCCTGTCGGGTGCCGACGCCCGCAACACGTACGGCATCGCGCAGAAGCTCGCCCTCGACAAGAAGGACTTCCAGGGCATCCGGGACGCCTTCGAGTTCGACCCGGTCGCCGAGAAGTACATCAAGGTCGACCCGATGCACGAGGCCCGCTGGTACCCGACGCTCACCACCCTGGGCGACGGCAAGATCCTCAGCGTCTCCGGCCTCGACGACATAGGCCAGCTGGTCCCGGGCAAGAACGAGGTCTACGACCCGGAGACCAGGAAGTGGACCTACACCGACAAGGTCCGCCAGTTCCCGACGTACCCGGCGCTGTTCCTGATGCAGAACGGCAAGGTCTTCTACTCGGGCGCGAACGCCGGCTACGGCCCCGACGACGTGGGCCGCACCCCGGGCGTCTGGGACGTGGAGACCAACAAGTTCAGCAAGGTCCCCGGCATGAGCGACGCGAACATGCTGGAGACGGCGAACACGGTGCTGCTGCCGCCGGCGCAGGACGAGAAGTACATGGTGATCGGCGGCGGAGGGGTCGGCGAGTCCAAGCTCTCCAGCGAGAAGACCCGGATCGCCGACCTCAAGGCGGACGACCCGAAGTTCGTGGACGGGCCGTCACTGGAGAAGGGCACGCGCTATCCGCAGGCCTCGATCCTGCCCGACGACAGCGTGCTGGTCTCCGGCGGCTCTCAGGACTACCGGGGCCGCGGCGACTCCAACATCCTCCAGGCGCGGCTGTACCACCCGGACACGAACTCGTTCGAACGGGTCGCCGACCCGCTGGTGGGCCGCAACTACCACTCCGGGTCGATCCTGCTGCCCGACGGGCGTCTGATGTTCTTCGGCTCGGACTCGCTCTACGCCGACAAGGCCAACACCAAGCCGGGCAAGTTCGAGCAACGCGTGGAGATCTACACGCCGCCGTACCTGTACCGGGACTCGCGGCCGGACCTGTCCGGCGGCCCGCAGACCATCGCGCGCGGTGAGTCGGGGACGTTCACTTCGCGTGCGGCGGCGACGGTCAAGAAGGTGCGGTTGATCCGGCCGAGCGCGTCCACGCATGTCACCGACGTGGATCAGCGGTCCATCGCGTTGGACTTCAAGGCGGACGGGGACAAGCTGACGGTGACGGTGCCCACTGGTAAGAACCTGGTTCAGTCGGGGTGGTACATGATGTTCGTGACGGACGGGGAGGGGACGCCGAGTAAGGCGCAGTGGGTGCGAGTGCCGTAGCGCTGCGCTGCTCGGCCGTTGTTCACCTGCGGGTTCGTCGTGGCTGGTCGCGCAGTTCCCCGCGCCCCTTCGGGGCGCAGGGACCACGCGTCACCCAGTGCCCTCGGCCAAGCTCAAGGCGTACTCGGGGTACCACTCCCCCGCCTTGGGTCCGCCCTTGCACTCGCCGTCCGACTCCCCGGGGCGCTTGACCCAGAGGTAGGCGTCGACCAGGGGGTCGGCGGTCTTCGTCGTCGGGGTTTCGCCGAGGGACCGGCCCGGGGGGTTGCACCAGCGTTCGTCGGGGGCGCCCTCGGTGTAGGGGCCGTTGCCGTTGCGGCTGGTGTCGATGACGAAGTGTTTGCCGCCCACCTTGGCGGAGAGCTGCTTGCCGTAGGCGATGGAGTCCTCGGTGGTGTAGAAGTTCGACACGTTGACCGAGAAGCCGTCGGCCTGGTCGATGCCGGCCCGCTTCAGGGGGTCGAAGATCTGGTCGGGGTGGCCCCAGCCGGCGTTGCCCGCGTCCAGGTACACCTTGGTGTTCTTCAGGGCGCCGAGCTTGGCGACCGCGCCCTTGAGGAGGTCGTAGCGCTCCTCGTGGAACTCCTGCGGGGTGCAGCCGTCGACGAGGTGGAGTACCGCGTCCGGTTCCAGCACGACGGTGGCGGCGCGGTCGCCGATGCCCTTGGCCACGCCGTCGACGAAGGAGCGGTAGGCGTTGCCGTCGGCGGCGCCGCCGCCCGAGTACTGGCCGCAGTCGCGGTGCGGGATGTTGTAGAGGACGAGCAGCGCGGTGCGGCCGGCCTCGTCGGCGGCCTCGGTGAAGCCGCGGGCCTGCTCCTCGGGGTTCTCCGGGCTGATCCACTCGCCGGTCGGCTGCTGGGCGATCTTGCGGATCTGTTCGGCCTGGTCCTTCTTGCCGTCCTCGGTGAGGGACGCGACCTGCTGTGCCGCGGTGCCGTCGGGGTTGACCCAGAACGGGTCGGCCTCCTTGGGCTGTTGCGTGATCCCGGCGCCCGCGCCCTTGTCGTCCCCGTCGCCGGACGAGGAGCAGCCCGCGAGCAGCAGGGCCGCCGCTCCGAGTGCCGCCGCCGACGCAGCCCGCCTCCTGGACGTGATTCCGGCCGGCTTGCTGCCGTACATCCAACCCCCCTGGGTGCACTGTTCCGAGGCTCAATCCTGACATACGCGGCCTGGACCCATGCGGTTCCCGGGACGGGGGCCGGACGCTGTGCTAGGAGCCGGTTCCGGTCAGGTAGGCGGAGACGACGACGTTGGCCGTGTAGCTGTCGGTGGTGTGGTCGAAGGTGCCGCCGCAGGTGACGAGGCGGAGTTCGGCGCGTTCCGTCTCGCGGGGTCCGTAGGCCTGCTGGGCGTCGAAGCCGTCGCGGGTGAGGACCTGGACGTCGTCGACGGTGAACTCGGCGACCTCGTCGTCGGCGCGGGCCACCCGGATCGTCTCGCCGGGTTCCAGGGTGCTCAGCTCGTAGAAGACGGCGGGCCGGGTCTCGGTGTCGACGTGGCCGACCATCAGGGCGGTGCCGGCCGCTCCGGGGGTGACGCCGGCCGCGTACCAGCCGACGGTGCCGGGCTGGTCGAAGGGCGGGGGCTCGATGGCGCCCTTGGCGTCGAGGCCGCGGGCCACGACGGGGGCGTCGATGCCGAGTTCGGGGACGTCGAGCCGCTGCGGGCGGGCGTCGCCGAGCGGTGCGTGGGCCGGGGGCAGGGGGACGTCGGGGGGCCGGCCGGCCGCCGCCATGTCGCCGGTGGCCGGCCGTGATATGCCCTCGCGCACGTCGGTGGCCTCGCGACCCCACAGCCACAGCCCGAGGAGCAGCACCGCCCAGGCGATGCCGGTCACCAGGCGGCCGCCGGGGGCGACGGTCGGTGCGGTGTCCCGCGCGTGCTGTTCGGACATGGTCAGTCCGTCCCGCGGCTCCGGCTGCGGACGCTGCGCAGCGCCACGGCGACGGCGGCGATGCCCGCGAGCACCAGGCCGGTCACGGTGTGCGCCGTGCCCGGAGGCGCGGAGCGGGCCTGCTCCGCGCTGTCGGCGGCCAGCCGCGCGGTGCCGCCGCCGCCCGCGTCCACCGGGGCGACGGGCGAGGCGGGTGCGGACGGCCGGGTGTCCTGGCGCCGGTTCTCCGCGACGGTGAGGGTGCCCTTGCGGGCGCGGTCGCCGCACTTGACCTGTACGGCGTACGCACCGGCCCGCACGGTGGTGCGCACCCGGCTGGAGCCGACGAGGACGCCGTCGCCCGCCGCCAGGCTGAGCCGTACGTCCGTATCGAACGCCGCGGACACGGCGACGGCCGTCTTCTCGGTGCAGTCGGGCACGCGGAGTGTGACGTCGGTGCCGGGGGCGGGCGAGGACGGTGTCACGGAGACACCCCCGCCGTCCGCCGCGTAGGCGTGGGCCGCCGGTGCGCACAGCACGGTGGCCAGCGCGGCTCCGGCACAGAGCGTGACTTTCAGTGAGCCCATCGTGTACCTCCAGTTACCTGGAGGCTGCCCCGCGGGACCCGTCACCGCATCCTGCGCGGGGGTGGCGCTACTCCGATCGGGTCATGCGGAGAACTTCCGCGTTTCAGACCCGTTCCACGAGGTCCGCGATGGAGTCGACCACCTGGGACGGGCGGTACGGGAAGTTCTCGACCTGCTCGGGCCGGGTGAGGCCGGTGAGCACGAGGAAGGTCTGCATCCCGGCCTCCATCCCGGCCAGCACGTCGGTGTCCATGCGGTCGCCGATCATCGCGCTGGTCTCGGAGTGGGCGCCGATCGCGTTGAGCCCGGTGCGCATCATCAGCGGGTTGGGCTTGCCGGCGAAGTACGGCTGCTTGCCGGTCGCCTTGGTGATCAGGGCGGCCACCGCGCCGGTCGCCGGGAGCGGTCCCTCGGCGGAGGGGCCGGTCTCGTCGGGGTTGGTGCAGATGAAGCGGGCGCCCGCGTTGATCAGGCGTACCGCCTTCGTCATGGCCTCGAAGGAGTAGGTGCGGGTCTCGCCGAGGACCACGTAGTCGGGGTCGTGGTCGGTGAGGATGTAGCCGATGTCGTGCAGGGCCGTGGTCAGGCCGGCCTCGCCGATGACGTACGCCGAGCCGCCGGGCCGCTGGTCGTCCAGGAACTTGGCGGTGGCGAGCGCCGAGGTCCAGATGGACTCGATCGGCACCTCCAGGCCCATGCGGCGCAGCCGGGCGTGCAGGTCGCGCGGGGTGTAGATCGAGTTGTTGGTGAGGACCAGGAAGGGCTTGCCGGATTCGCGGAGCCTCTTGATGAAGGCGTCGGCGCCGGGGATCGGCACGCCTTCGTGGATGAGGACCCCGTCCATGTCGGTGAGCCACGACTCGATGGGCTTGCGGTCTGCCATGTGCTCGGTCTCCTGCCTGGGCGGTCCTGCGTGCGCCCCAGCCTAGACAGAGCACGTCACTCTGCGGCCACCGCGGGTGGCATCTCCGGCACGCACGCCTCAACACGCAGCAAAGAAAGGGGGATTGCGCGCCCGACGTTGACCAGGAACCTTGCTGGCCGCGAGCGGCCCAGACAGTATAGTGACCACCATGACACCTCGTCACTCTGCGTCACGGCGAGATCACTGTCCGGGCTGCGGGGTGAGCCTCGAGCTCCGAAAAAGCGGGAGCAGAATGAACACGATCCTCCGCATCCCTCATCCGGTCGAGGGCAGTGTGGACATCCTCGCCGACGAGAAGGACGTCGTGATCAAAGCGCATTGGCCGTTCGACCTCCAGGCCGATGAATGGGTGGACATCACCGGCCGTTTCCGGCAGGAGGACCTGACCCGCCTCGCCACCTTGGTCATCGCGCATTCCGGACCGCACTCCATCGAGTCGGAACACGATCACCTCACCCTGGAACGCGATGGGGAGAGATTCTCGTTCGACCTGTCCAGAGGCGGAGTCATGCCCAGGCGTTTAATTCTTGATTTCCCGCTCGAACACCTCCAGGCACTCAGCGCGGCAACCCCTCAAGGCGATGCATAGATGAACGACACCTACAACTCGGACAGGTACTTCCGGGAAGCGCTCATGGCGGCAACCGGATTCCGCGAGTACGACGTGCGCTGGGTCATCGAACCGACCGGTGACGGTACCCCCGTCGGCCTGAACTACGTGGGTGTCCGCACCCTCGGACTCCACCTCGGCAGGTTCCTCGCCGACCGGCTCGACGCCGGCCGGCGCATCGTGGTGGGCCACGACTTCCGGAGTTACTCCGAGAACGTGAAGAACGCGTTGGTGGTCGGGCTGCTCCAGTCCGGTATGGACGTCGTGGACATCGGTCTCACCACCACCCCCGGCGCCTATCACGCACAGTTCGCACGGGACATTCCCTGCGTGGCCATGGTGACGGCCAGCCACAACGAGAACGGCTGGACCGGGGTCAAGATAGGGCACCGGAAGGCATCCACGTTCGGCCCCGCCGAAATGCGTGATTTCGCGTCCTACACGCTCGAGGGCCGGGCCGAGGACACGAAGAACTCTCACGCCGGCTCCTACACGTTCGACGCGGATGCCCGCGACCACTACATCGACAGCCTGGTCGAGTCCTGGACCGAGCGGTTCCGGGGATTGCCGCGCATCAAGGTCGCGGTGGAGACCGGGAACGGAACGGCCGGCCTCTTCGCCCCGCAGGTCCTCGAGAAGCTGGGCTTCGAGATCGTCCCGGGGAATGTGGAGCCGGACTGGACGTTCCCCCATTTCAACCCGAACCCCGAGAGCGTTCCCTTCCTTCGTTCGGTGGAGTCCCTGGTCGCCGGGAGCGGAGCCGACGTCGGGCTCTGCTTCGACGGAGACGGTGACCGGCTGGGCGTCATCGACGACCGGGGGAACCTCGTCTTCGCGGACCGGGTGGGGCTCGTCATCGCGAAGTTCCTCGAAGAGCGGGGCTCGTCGGGTCCCTTCGTCATCGACGTCAAGTCGACCTCTCTCTACGAGTCCGAACTGAACAGCGACGTGGTCTGGGCGAAGACGGGCCACTCCTACGTCAAGGCCAAGGTCGCCGAGGTCGGAGCCGTGGCGGGGTTCGAAAGGAGCGGGCACTTCTTCTTCAGCGAACCCCTCGGCCACGGCTACGACGACGCCTGTGTGGCCGCCCTCGCCCTGCTGTGGATGCTGTGCAGCGCGAAGGCCACGGCCGAGGACGGGAGCCTGTCGCACAAGCTGGCGGCGCTCCCGAGGTCCTTCTCGTCCCCCAACCGCCAGCCCTACGCGTCGGACGAGACGAAGTACACCGTGGTCGACAAGCTGGCCGCGTACTTCGAGCAGCGGGAGAGCCTCGCCGGCAAGCGCATCACGAACATCAGGCGGATCAACGGAATCCGTCTCGAACTGGAAGACCGCAGCTGGCTTCTGATCAGGGCCTCGTCCAACTCGCCCAATCTGGTGATCATCGCGGAGGCGTTCGACCACGACGGCACGGTGCTCAAGCTCATCGACGCGGAAGTCAGGGCCGCCGTCTCGGAAACGGGCGTCGACATCGGCCGGTTCGACTCCCTGGCGGAGTACTAGTGGCCGCTCCGGTCGACTCGGCCGCAGCACTCCACGCGTCCCCCGCGGAACGTCCGCATGTCGTCTTCGACCTCGGAGGCACGTGGTTCCGCTGCGGTGTGAGGCGGCCGGACGGCGTCCTGGAGCAAGTGACCCGGCAGCCCGCCGTGAACTACCTGAGTCACCCGCGACTTTCCCAACCGGAGTTGCGGGAGGGCCTCGTGGGGTACGTCCTCACGCAGACGCAGCGCCTGGCGCCCCAGGCTTCCGGTCGTTCTCCGCGGGTCAGCATCTCGATGGGGGCCGCCCTCAACGGCCACACCGGCGTCATTCTCAACGCGGGGCCCCTCTGGGGGCCGGACTCCCAGCCGTTCGACCTGCTCGGCGCCCTTGTCGCGCGACGCGGGGACGTCACCTGGTTCGTCACCAACGACGTCACCGCGCTGGCGACGTACTTCGCGCATCAGCCGAAGTACCAGAAGGCCGCGAAGATCTCCGTGGTGACGGTGAGCACGGGAATCGCGTGCCGGACCATCGAGACGGCCACCCGTACGGTGCCCCTGCACCCGCTCCAGGGGATACAGGGAGAGATCGGGCACGTGCCGGTCGACTTCCACGCCGCCGGTGATCCGATGCGATTACGCTGCGACTGCGGAGCCGTCGCCCACCTGAACGCGTACAGCTCGGGGCGTGGCATACCGCAGGTGATGGCCCGCCTGGGGCACGCCTTCGGTGAGCCGGACTGGCTGGATCCGGCTCTGCTCCACGAGCCCGCGGTCTGGGCGCGGGTGCTGCGACGCGGCCTGGACGAGCGGAAGCCGGCTGCGCGACGGCTGCTCGACGCGGTGGTGAAGCCGCTCGCCCGGTCGGTCATCTCCCTGCTGACCGTCGACCCGGAAGTGGCGCGGATCGTCATCACCGGGGGCGTTCCCCGAGCCCTCGGCCGCCACTACCCGGACGCGATGCTCCGTAACCTGACGGAGCTGGGGCTGTATCTGGTCTCCGGCGACGATCCTTCCTACTTCGCCGACACCGTCGCCTTCGCGGATTCCGAGGCCGACGCCGGGCTCCAGGGAGCGGCACTCGCAGCGGATGCGTCCGTCACCGGCTCACCGGGCGGCCCCCCACCGGACGCGCCCGTTCTGCTCGCGCACCGCAGTCGCCGGATGGAGGAGGTCCGCCGGACGGCCTACGCGGTCACGGTTACGGATTCCGGCGCATCGAAAGTGCTGGTCGACAGCCTGGTGGCCATGGGATCCGGGCTCCATCCCGTAGTCGTCGTCGACGCGGCGGTGGCCGGGACCCACGGGCCCGTGCTGGTATCGGCACTCGAACAAGCCGGCTTTCGCCCCGTGCTGAAAAGCGTCGAGGCCGGCGAGGAACTGAAGAGTTGGTCGTCCCTCGCCGCCATCCTGGAAGTCTTCGAGAGCGTCGGCGTCTCCCGGAAGCAGCATCCCGTCGTGGCGGTGGGGGGCGGGGCGCTCCTGGATGCGGTGGGCCTGGCAGCCGGCCTCTACCGGCGAGGCGTGCCCTACCTCCGTGTCCCCACCTCCCTCGTCGGGCTGATCGACGCGGGGGTCGGAGCGAAGGTGGCCATCAACGCCTTCGGACACAAGAACCGCCTGGGCCTTTTCTATCCTCCGACGGCCGTGGTCCTGGACGTCGCCTTTCTGCAGACGCTTCCTCACCCCTACATGGTCAGCGGCATCGCGGAGGCGATCAAAATAGCGGTGGTGGAGGACCCTGACCTCTACCGGCTGCTGGAGGCCCACTCCGGCCGGCTGTCCGACCCGGATTTCTACCGTACGGAACACGGTGTGGAGTTGGTCGCACGGGCGGCGGACTCGACGATGTCCTCGTTGGCCGGGAATCTCTGGGAAGCCGATCTGGAGCGGCCGCTGGACTTCGGTCACAGCGTGAGCCCGATGATCGAGGTGGCCACTCGGGGCGGCACGACCCACGGGGAGGCGGTCGCGATCGACATGGCGTTGTCGTTGGAGATCGGTCGGCGGCGAGGCGTCACGGCGCCCCGGCTCGCCGACCGCGTCATCGACTTGATACGACGCGTGGGGCTTCCCACGCACAGCGGGAGTGTCTCTGCCGCCCAGCTCTTCGACCACCTCGGCGAGACGGCGGGACACCGGGGAGGCGACCAGCGCTTTCCCCTGATTCACCGGCTCGGCCGCCACCCGGTGTTCGTCAGCGACGTCACGGCCGGCGAGCTGGCCGGAGCCTGGTCGCGTCTCTCGTCCGAGTGGGGACCCACATGACGGGCCGGCGACTGCGGCGGGTCGTCGTGGTTCCCGGCGGAGGCGGAGTCGTCCTCGCACCCCACCGTCTCGCGGGCGAGGATGCCGGCTCGCTGGTCCTCGCCCCGGACTTCGTGGGCATCTGCGGGACGGATCTCGACATCGTCGCAGGCAGGCGGGGCGACAGAGCCGCCGTACTGGGACACGAGGCCGTGGTCCGGATCGTCTCCGGCCGGCCGTCCGACGGTCCCGGGACGACGTTCGGCGCTCGCTGCCTCGTCAACCCCGTCAACGTCGAGGATCAGGACCGGATCATCGGGCACAGCGAGGAGGGCATGCTTCAGGAAGCGGTGCGGATTCCGGCATCCGCCGCCTGGGACGGGCTGCTGGTCCCGGTCCGCCCCGGCCTCGAACCCCTTTTGGCCGTGCTCTCCGAGCCGCTGGGTGTGGCGGTCTACGGCATCGGGCTGCTCGCCCGTTCACGACTGCCCGAGCGGCTTCTCGTCGTCGGGGCCGGGCCCATGGGCCTGCTCACCGCGGTGGCGGCCCGACTCCTCGGTGTGCCGGAGATCGCCCTGGCCGACCGTTCCGACCGCAGGATCCGGTACGCGACGGAGAACGGGCTCGTGGCGGATCACCTCGCGTGGTCCGCGGCGTCGGGTCGGCTGAAAAGGGACTTCACCCCCGATGCCGTGGCCCTGTGCGTGGGCCGGGAGCACCGGCGGGGCGCGCTCGACGAGGCCGTCCGGGTGGCGGCGTCCGGTGCCCGGATCGACCTCGTCACGGGCTTCCCGCCCGGGGAGACCCGGCCGGCGCTCCCCGGAGTGGATCTGCACGGCATACGCCGGGCCAACGTATGCGGTCGGCCCTCGCCGGGCCGTGTCGCGCCGGTGACCACGACCGGCGGCAAACCGCTCGGTCTCACGGGGCACCGCGGCACGTCCCGGGGGCATCTGGAAGACGCGATGAAGCTGCTCGTGGATCATCCGTCGGTCTTTCGGAAGATCATCACCGACGTCGTGCCACTCGACGAGGCTCCTCGTCTCGTCCGTGCTCTGGTGCTCGCTCGCGGCGACGCGGCCACGGCGCCCTACCGCAAGGCGGTCGTGTCCGTGAACGCCTGACGCGGGTTTCCTGCGGTCAGGGTCAGCGATGACGCAGTGAGCGCCAGGTCAGGAAGAGAACGCCGCGGAGGAAGGTGACGCCGCTCACCAGGGCCGCGAACAGCAGACTCGTCGCGAAGTTGCCCGCCCAGGTGTCGCCGTACGGGATGGAGGACGTGAGCACTCCCGACTGCAGCAGCAGGAAGAGACCGGCGCCGAGTGCGAGCACACCGGCGACGCTGACGACGGTCCGCACGCGCCTCTTGCGTTCCTGGGCGTCGTGGAAGTGGTGGATGGCGTTGGAGTGGCTGCGCGCCCCCACGACCAGCGACTCGATGAGGTCGGCGACGTTGGACGAGGCGAGGAACATGGTCGAGACGATCCACAGGCCGAGTCCTTCGGTCTTCACCAACAGCACGGGGTGGCGGCGGTCTTCCGTGTAGAGCAGCGGGAGCCAGCCCCTCGACCAGCTCCGGAAAGCGCCCGTGTACATCTTGGTCGGGTGCAGTTCCTCGATCGACCGCGGACTGGTCGAACCTGGCGGGAACCAGGACGTGTCGAGGGGATGGGGGTAGGCGGAGTTGATGGTGCCGGGGATGCCCTGGAGGAGCGGATGTCCCCGCAGAGCGGCGTTCGTCCGGACGGTGGAGCTGTAGACGTAGGTCTCGCCCTGTGTGACGACGAGCTGACCCGGGAAGAGGACGTCGTAGGCCTGCTGGGCTGGACGCCAGCGTTTGGGCTGGTTCTCCATGATGACCACGCCGCCCCGGCGGACGTACTGGAAGAAGTGGTCGTCGTAGAAGGCGAGGATGTCCCGGGCGCGGTCGGACGCGTACATCACCGCCCCGTCGAGCACACACCAGTTGAATATGACGACGTCGAACTCGTACACGTTGAAGAAGCGACGGCTCTCCATGTTCGCCAGCAGGCTGACGAGTTTGCACTCGACGCCGGCCACTGCCGAGAGCTGCTCCTCCCAGAAGCACCTCCTGCGTCTGGCGGGGTCCAGGTCGTCGACGATGACGGCCACCTTCATCCGCTGTGCCCCCTCTCCGTCCCGTCCAGGTATTCCGTGAACATGTCCAGATCCCCCACGGACAGGGCCCGATCACTCTCCACCCGGGCCGCGGGCTGCTTGCGCCGGCAGAGGATGCCGACGGCCGATTCGACCAGTGCGAGCGGCGTCTGGATGTCGGACCGGTAGGAGTCGCCCACGGCGACGACGAAGAAGTCACCACGAGGCGTGCTCAGGTCCTCCGCAATACCCGAGAACACCAGGTCGTAGAATCCTTCCGACGGTTTGTCCGTCGGATCGCCGATGAAGGACTTCGCGTAACGGATGCCGTGATCCTTGAGGTTCACCATCCGCCGGCGCTTGTCGTGACGTGACGCACGCGGGTCATAACTGAACCCCCCGTCGGCTTTCGGCCGGTAGCGGGCGTCGCTGGATGTCATGAGATACACCGGCGCCCGGCGGGTTTCCAGTTTCTGGAGCATGCGCACCGCGTCGGGATAGACGAGGGGATGCTTCAGCATGTGGTCCCAGTATTGGTCCACGGCCAGCCGCAGCCGTTCCGGATCGAGTGGAACTCCGCAGTCCTCGGCGGCGATGTGCAGCAGGATCTCCCGGCTGAAGAGCCGGGTGGTACCCCACTTTTCGGAGATCTCCCGCTGGGATTCCCGGACGCGCTCCTCCAGTTCCCTGAGGGGGCGCAGTTTCTCGTCGTCGACCGGTCTCTGCTGATGGAGCAGGAGGAGTTCGTCGAAGACCGTGCGGAAACGGCGCGACACGGACGAGGCGCGGTCCGGACCCATGAAGGCCGTCAGCCCGGACGTCAGGGACTCGGCTGCTCGATGGTGCATGGACTGCGTGTCCGTGAGCGTGTCGTCCACGTCGAACAGCCACACGACGGGCAGGTCCGACTGCGGAAGAGCGGACCGCATCCACTGTGTGACGTCTTCCGGGGTCATCGGCTGTCTCCTCGGGCGGTGCGGTCTTGGTCTATAGCGGGTCCCTGCGTCCGGCGCCGTCGGGCCCGGCGGCCGT
This sequence comes from Streptomyces sp. NPDC034099, assembly GCF_055575415.1. Taxonomy (NCBI): domain Bacteria; kingdom Bacillati; phylum Actinomycetota; class Actinomycetes; order Kitasatosporales; family Streptomycetaceae; genus Streptomyces; species Streptomyces sp. NPDC034099. The sequence continues at coordinate 673,389 of NZ_JBVISR010000002.1, forward strand.
GACGGCGGCGCCTATCGCCCCGGTCAGCGACCCGTGTGCGGCCCGACGGACGCGTACGCGCCGTGCGGGCGCCGGAAAGGAGCGCCGGGACACTCCCGCCTGCACCGGCTCCGTGAGCGACGGTCCGAGGTCTGCCACTCCCCCGCCGAGGACGACCAGCTCGGGATTGAGCACGTTGACGACGCCGGAGATCGAGATGACGAGAGCCCGCACCGCCTCGTCGAGGGCGCGCCGGGCCGAGGGGTCCTCCTGCCGCAGGGACTCCGCCAGGTTCACGGCGCCTGGTGCGGTGTCCCCTCCGCCGTCGTCGCCGGAGTGCGCATCCGCCCTCAACTCCAGGTAGCGGGAAGTGATGGCCGTACCCGAGGCGTAGGCGTTGAGACACCCCGTTGCTCCGCACGCGCACGTACGGCCCGTGGCATCGACGGTCGTGTGCCCGATCTGGCCGGCCGTCCCGTCGGGGCCTCTCATCGGTACACCGTGGAGCAACACGGCGCCTCCCACTCCGGTGCCGAGCGTGAGGCAGACGAGGCAGTTCGGGCGTTGCCGCTCCGGAAGGCCGGCCAGATGTCCGAGGGCCGCCATGGTCGCGTCATTGTCGACGACGACGGGAATGTTCAGTCGGGGCTCGAGACAGGACCCGAAGTCCACGTTTCGCCAAGCGGGAAGAATAATGGAATCGCGAAAGGTCCGGTCGGGCGCGATCAGTCCGGGAAGGCCGACTCCGACGGCGTCGAGTGAGGCACGTGTACGACCGGTCGTTCTCAGCAGCCCGTCGGTCAGCGACACCAAGTGATCGGCGCATTGACGCGGAGACCCGGAGCGGTTCGTGGGTTCGGTCACCGTCGCCAGTACTTTTCCGTTGCCGGACAGGAGAACTGCGGCGGTCTTCGTGCCCCCCACGTCGATTCCCACGGTCAACCGCTCGGCCACGCTTTCCTCCCGCGGAAGCACTGGGGCGCCAAGAATAGCCACACGGGAGCGGCCTCGGATAGGCCGCGACCGGCAACCGGCGGGAAACGGAGTCAAGTTGCCGGCGCGTGATCGTTTACGGCTGAGTCGGCCCGCGGCCGGGTCAGTTCCCGGTCGCCTCCTTCCAGGCGTCGATGTAGGAGGTGAGGTTTTCCTCGATGTCGTTCCAGTCGGGGTCGAAGACCTCCACGCCGTCCATCAGCCCGGTGAGGGCGATGGCGTTGGGCGTCCGTGGCCTTGACGTCCTGGCGGGCCGCGAAACCGCCGCCGATCTCGCTGACCTGCCGCTGCGCCTTCCGGCCCAGCAGGTAGTCGAGGAGCTTCCCGCCTTTCTCGGTGTGCGGGGCGTCGGTGACCAGGCCGGCCGCGTAGGGCAGGGCGAAGGTCGTGGGCTTTCCGCCCTCGCGGGCCGGGAACCAGATGCCGGGGTTCGGCATGGACTTGGACTGGGCGTAGTTCATCTGCACGTCCCCGTCGGCGACGAGGAGTTCACTCTTGTCGACCTTGGGTGGCGGCGGGCGTAGGCGCCCATGCCGGTCATCTCCAGCGCCTCGGACACCCGGGTCCGGATCTCGGCCTTGGCGGCCTTGCGGGCCTTCAGCCCGAAGGCGACGTTGTCCTCCACCCGCATGTGCGGGAACAGGGCGTACTGCTGGACGACCATGCCGATGCCGCGCCGGTGCGGGGGCAGTCCCGTGACGTCGCGGTCGCCGAGGAACACCCGCCCGGAGGCGGGCCGTACGAACCCGGCGACCGCCCGCAGCGCGGTGGTCTTGCCGGATCCGGACGGCCCGAGCAGCGCCATGGCCTCGCCCGGTCCGACGGTGAGGTCGAGGGCGTCCAGGACGACGTTGCCGTCGTAGGCGACGGTGACCGAGTCGAAGCGGATGCCGCTGCCGATGGTGCTCATCAGCCGGCTGCTCCCCGCAGGAGGGCGGGCAGAGCGGCGACGGAGTCCAGCACGTGGGTCGCGCCCGCCTCGCGGAAGGCGTCGTCGCCGTGGGCCCCGGTGCGCACCCCGGCGACCAGTCCGGCGCCGGCGCGTACGCCGCTCAGCACGTCGTACGAGGTGTCGCCGACGACGGCGACCTGCCGTACGGCGTCGGCGGCCTTGGTGCGCAGGAACGCCTCCAGCACCATGTCCGGGTACGGCCGGCCGTGGCCGCCGGCGTCGGCGGGGCACAGGGTGAGCGGCACCAGGTCGCGCCAGCCGAGCGCGTCGAGGATGGCGTCCTGGGTGACGCGGGCGAAGCCGGTGGTCAGGACGACGGTGCGGCCGTCGGCGGTGAGTTCCCCGACGGCCTCGCGGGCGCCGGGGACGGGGGCGATCAGGCCGGCGTCGACGAGTTCGCCGTACGCCTTCTCGAAGGCCGCGTTGGCGCGCCGGGCGCGGTCCTCGTCGCCGAACAGGTGCCGGAAGACGGAGATCTTGGACTCGCCCATGGTGGCGCGGACGTAGTCGAGCTTCTCGGCGTGGTCCGGGGTGCCGGGCTCGACGCCGAGTTCGCGGGCGGCGGTGTCGAAGGCGCGCTCGACGAGGCCGCCGTCGGCGACGGTGGTGCCGGCCATGTCGAGGACGACGAGGCGGATGTCTGGGGTGTTCTCGGTCGTGGTCATCAGGGGGTTCACCAGCCCAGTTCGTTTGCCGTGGTCTCGGCTATCGCGGGTGAGCAGGTCATGCCGCGCCCGCCGGGCCCGGTGACCAGCCACACGCCGTCGCGCACCTGCTGCCGGTGCACGACGCGGCTCTCGTCGGTGCACTGCGCGTACACGCCGGCCCAGCGGCGGCGGACGCGGGGCAGCGGGCGGCCGAGGAGGGACTCGACGACGCCGGTGAGGTGCTCGTAGGGGTCCTCGACGGTGTCGAAGGCGAAGGGGTGCTCGTACTCGTGGGTGTCGCCGATGGTCAGGCCGCCGTCGGCGCGCTGGACCATCAGCAGCTGCATCCGGTGCTCGGCGGCCGTGGCGGGCTGCGGCTGCCGGGCGTTCAGCTCGTCCAGGGCGGGCGAGCCGTACGCGGGGTAGTAGCGGAAGCTGTCGGCGTCGGCGACCGAGGTGGTGAGCGGTTCGCCGAGGGGGTCGGTCTGCATCATCTGCAGGCGGACCCGGCGCACGGGCAGGTCCGGTCCGGCCAGTTCGCGCACCAGGCCGCCGAGCCAGGCGCCGGTGGCGAGGACTACGACGTCGCCGGTGTGGGTGTCGCCGTGGTCGTCGCGGACGCCCCTCTCGCCGACGACGTCGCGGACCTCGCGGCCGGGCAGGAAGGTGTAGCGCGGGGACTTGCGGAGTTCCGCGCGCAGGGCGAGCTGGGCGGTGCGCGGTTCCACGGCGGCGTCGCGCTCGCAGTACAGCGCGGCGTCGAACTCGCCCCGCAGGGCCGGGTTCAGGGCGCGGGTCTCGCCGAAGGTGAGCAGCTTGTGGCCGCGGGCGGCGGCGTCCGGGCGGGCGACGGCCGCCTCGGCGACGGCGCGCTCCAGGTCGCCGCGGAGCGGGGTCAGGGAGCCGTTGGCGCGGAAGCCCAGCGCCGGGACCCGGCCGCCGATCTCCTCCCACAGCTCCCGGGCCCGCAGCGCGGTCTCCAGCTCCTCACCGCCCGCTCGGCCACTGACCCAGATCTGGCCGAAATTGCGCAGTGAGGCGCCCCGGGCCTCGGACTCGCGCTCGATCTGTACGACCTCGTGGCCGCGGTCCACTGCGTGCCACGCGTGCATGGTGCCCACCACGCCGGCTCCGACGACTATCACTTTCACGACCGCCACGCTCCTTGGCATCGGGAACCGGAGGAATCCGGCTGACAACGAGAGCGTGAACCGGTCATCACGTTTGGGCTAGACCCGTTATCCTTTCGTTATTCCGCCGGGTGGTCGGCGAGGGTGTTCTTTCAGCCGCTCAGGTGGGTGGTGAACGAGAAGCGGTCGCCGCGGTAGAGCGTGCGCACCCGCTCCAGCGGGCGGCCCTCGGTGTCCTGGGAGACCCGGTGGATGAGCAGCATCGGCAGGGCCGGCGGGGTGCCGATGAGCAGGGCCTCGCGCGGGGTGGCGAGCACGGTCTCGATGCGTTCGTCGGCGTCCCCGAAGGCGATGCCCTGCGCGGCGAGGTGGGCGTAGAAGGACGAGTCCGGGTCGAAGGCGGTGTCCAGGTCGGGGATGCGGGCCACGGCGACGTAGGTGCTCTCCAGCCCGACCCGCTCGTCGTCGGCGAGCAGCACGCGCTCCAGGTGCCAGACGGGCTCCCCGCGCGTGAGGCCGGTCTCGGCGGCGAGCGCGTCGGGGCAGGGGAAGCGGTCGAGGGTGACGAGGGCACGGCCGGGGGTGCGCCCCTGGCGCCGGACGCCCTCGGTGTAGCTGGCCAGGGACAGCGGCTGCGCCAGCTTCGGCCCCGCGACCACGGTGCCGCGCCCCTGCCGGCGCAGCTTGCCCTCCAGCACGAGTTCGCGCAGTGCCTGCCGCACGGTCTCGCGGGCGACGCCGTAGCGCTCGGACAGGTCCCGCTCGGTGGGGATGGCGCCGCCCTCCCCCAGCTCGCCGACGAGTCGGTCGATCCGCGCCTTGACGGCGTAGTACTTCGGCACACGCCCGTGCTCGGGAATCCCGGAGCGGACGGGGGCTCCCGGGGCCTGGTCGTTCGGATAGTCCACGCAGGGATGGTCGCAGACGCGGGTGAGGGGAGACGGCGGGGCTGTCGGGGGCCTGGGGGCCGTCGGGGCCTTGGCGACGGCGAGCCCTTGGGGGCTGCGGACCGTGGGACCGGGAGTCCCGCGCCGGGGCAGCCGCTCAGCGGCGTCCGCGGACCCGCCGGACGGCCGCGCCTCGCGCGGCGAGGAGGGGGGACCGCCGTCCGCCAGGGTCAGGTCGGGGGGCCGAATCCGGAGCCGGTGGGTTCGTCGGCGGACGGCAAATCACTGCCCTGCTCGTCCCGGGGGCGGGGAGCGAGGGGCGGAAGGGCGCCGGGGCCCCGGCGTTCAGCCGCCGTCGCCCCGGCCGAACAGCGGGGCCAGCAGCAGTTGGGCCGCGCCCTCCGCGACCCCGCGCGTTCCGCCCGGCGCGAGCCGTACGGGTACGGCGCCGTCGTGACCGCCCTCGCGCCGGGCGCGGGCGCCGAGGACCGCGCCGACGCCGTGGACGAAGGCCTCGGGCGCGGCGGCGACGGTACGGCCGCCCAGCAGCACCAGGTCGATGTCCAGCAGCCCGGCGAGGTTCGCGGCGCCCGTGCCGAGCACCCTCGCCGCCTCCGCGAGGTCCCCGCGGGCGACGGCGGCGAGGCACAGGGCCTCTATGCAGCCCCGGGCGCCGCAGGTGCAGGGCGGCCCGTCCAGCTGGACGACCTGGTGCCCGAACTCCCCGGCACCGGTCCTCGCACCCCGGTGCACGGCGCCGCCGAAGACGAGACCGGCGCCGAGTCCGGTGCCGAGGTGGAGGTACGCGAAGGACCCGCTCCCGGCCCCGCCCTCCCCGACTCCCGCGCCGCCGACCGCCAGGCCGAGCGCCGCCGCGTTGGTGTCCTTGTCGACGACGACCGGCATGCCCAGCCGCCGCTCCAGCGCGTCCCGCAGCGGGTAGCCGTCCCACTCCGGGAAGCCGGTGACCCGGTGCAGCACGCCACGGACGTGGTCCAACGGCCCCGGCAGGGCGACACCGAGCCCGAGGAGGGTGGGAACGGCGGCGAGAACACCACCCGGCGACCGAACGCCCTGCGGGGCGGAAGGCCCCAGCCCCTCCGCCACGAGTCCCTCCGCCGCCCGCGCCACCTCCTCCCGTACGGTCTCCGCACCCGCGCCCAGGTCCAGTGGGGCGCGCCGTTCCCCCACCACGGTGCCGTCGAGGTCGACCAGCACCGCGCGCAGCTCGTCGCGGTCCAGGTGGACGCCGAGGGCGTGGCCCGCCCCGGGCACCAGGCGCAGTACCGTGCGCGGCTTGCCGCCGGTGGACGCGCGGCGTCCGGCCTCGACTGCCAGGCCCTCGCCCCGGAGCCGGGCGGTGATCTTGCTGACCGCCTGCGGGGTGAGTCCGGTGCGCTCGGCGAGTTCCAGCCGGCTGATGCCCTCGCCGCCTGCGGTGCGCAGCAGGTCGAGCACCAGGGCGGTGTTGTGGCTGCGCAGGGCGAGCAGGTTCGCGCCGCCGCCCGTACCCGTGCCTGCGCCCGCGCCGATCCCCGTACCTCCGCCGTTGCTCCTGTTCACGCCCCCATTGTCCCCGGCGCTTGCACTTTGGCAACACCGTTGCGAAAGTAGGACGCATGACTGGTACTCCTCCCGGCAATCCCCCTCTGCGCGTCGGCCTCGTCGGCTACGGCCTCGCGGGTTCCGTCTTCCATGCCCCGCTGATCGCCGCCACCGAGGGCCTGGCCCTGGACACGGTCGTCACCTCGAACCCGGAGCGGCAGCAGCAGGCCCGCGACGAGTTCCCTGACGTGCGGACCGTCGCGGGCCCCGACGAGCTGTTCGACCGGGCCGGCGAGCTGGACCTGGTCGTCGTCGCCTCCCCGAACAAGACGCACGTACCGCTCGCGACGCGGGCCCTGGAGGCCGGTCTGCCGGTCGTGGTGGACAAGCCGGTGGCGGGCACGGCCGCCGAGGCGCGTGCGCTGGCGACGCTGGCCGAGGAGCGCGGCCTGCTGCTCTCCGTCTTCCAGAACCGCCGCTGGGACAACGACTTCCTGACCCTGCGCACGTTGCTCGCCGAGGACGCGCTGGGCGAGGTGTGGCGCTTCGAGTCCCGCTTCGAGCGCTGGCGGCCGAAGCCGAAGGGCGGCTGGCGCGAGTCCGGCGACCCGGCGGAGATCGGCGGCCTCCTGTACGACCTCGGCAGCCACGTCGTCGACCAGGCCCTGGTCCTGTTCGGCCCGGTCACCCAGGTGTACGCCGAGTCCGTGGTCCGGCGGGCGGGCGCGGCGGCGGACGACGACACGTTCCTCGCGCTCACGCACGCGAACGGCGTCCGCTCCCACCTCTACGTCTCCTCCACCGCCGCCCAGCTCGGCCCCCGTTTCCGGGTGCTCGGCTCGAAGGCGGGTTACGTCAAGCACGGCCTCGACCCGCAGGAGGCGGCGCTGCGCGAGGGCAAGCGGCCGGGCCCCGGCTGGGGCGAGGAGGACGAGTCGCTGTGGGGCCGCGTCGGCGCCGGGGACTCCCCGCTGACCGGCGGCGGGCAGGTGGCGGCGACCGTCGCGGGCGACTACCCCGCGTACTACGCGGCCGTGGCCAAGGCCCTGCGCGAGGGCGGCCCGAACCCGGTGGACGCGCTGGAGGCGGCCGCCGCCCTGGACGTGCTGGAGGCGGCCCGCAGGTCGGCCCGCGACGGAGTGGTGGTGTCCCTGTGAGCACGGCACCGACGACACCCACCGTGGCGGAGCTGGAGGAGCAGGAACGCCGCCTGGTCTTCCGCCGCTTCACCCACGACGACGCGTGGGCGCTGGGCTCCCTGCTCGTCGAGCTGGCCCGGGAGCGCGAGGCCCCGGTCGCCATCGACATCCACCGCGCCGGACAGCAGCTCTTCCACGCCGCGCTGCCCGGCTCGACCCCCGACAACGACGCCTGGATCGCCCGCAAGCGCCGTGTCGTGGAGCGGTACGGCTCGGCGTCGTACCTGGTCGGCTCGCGTTTCCGGGCCAAGGGCACGACCTTCGAGGAGTCCTCGCGGCTCGACCCCGACACCTACGCGGCGCACGGCGGCTCCTTCCCCGTCACCGTCGCGGACGTCGGCGTCGTCGGCGCGGTGACGGTCTCCGGGCTGCCGCAGGTGGAGGACCACCGGCTGGTCGTCGAGGCGCTGGAGCGGTTCCTCGGCGAGTAGCCCGACCGGCCCCGGACGGCGTGGTCGGGGAATCAGCGGTGGGTACCCGTGGTTGTCTGGCAGACAGGCAAGATGATCACGGTGCCCACCGGAGGGATCGCAAGCGATGAACGAGGCGACGGCTTCCCTGAAGGAATCGGTCGGACGGTACGGCGTCTGGAGTGCGCAACTGCGCTCCGAGGACCCGGAGGGCGCGGCCGAACGCGCCGAGGTGGCCGCCGAGTTGGAACAGCTCGGCTACGGCGCCCTGTGGCTCGGCGGCAACACCGCCGCCCAACACGCCGCGCCGCTGATCGGGGCGACCGAGCGGATCGTGGTCGGCACCAGCATCCAGAGCATCTGGGAGCACAAGGCGTCCGAGGCGGCGGCGAGCTTCGCCGAGCTTGAGGTGTCCCACCCGGGCCGCTTCGTGCTGGGCCTCGGGGTGAGCCACGGCCCGCGCGTGGAGGGGTACCGCCGCCCGTACTCGACGATGGTCGGCTACCTGGACGAGCTGGACCGGGCCGGGATGCGCTCCGGCCACCGGGTGCTGGCCGCGCTCGGCCCGAAGATGCTGGACCTGTCCCGGGACCGGGCGGCGGGTGCCATCCCCTACCTGGTCACGCCCGAGCACACCGCGCAGGCCCGCGAGCGGCTCGGCGGGGGCGCGCTGCTGGCCCCGGAGTTCAAGGTCGTCCTCGACTCCGACCCGTCCCGCGCCCGCGCGACGGCCCGCGCCTATCTGGCCATGTACCTGAAGCTGCCGAACTACACGAAGAACTTCCTCAACCTCGGCTTCACCGACGCCGACGTCGACGGCGGCGGCAGCGACCGCCTCATCGACGCCGTCTTCGCCTGGGGCGACGAGGCCACGATCCGCGCCCGCATCGACGCCTTCCACGACGCGGGCGCCGACCATGTCGCCCTCCAGCTGGTGGAGGACGACATGACCCGCCTCCCGAGGGAGGGCTGGCGCAGGCTCGCTTCACTGCTGACGTGAGAGAACGCGCCCCAAAGGGGCGCGGGGCTGTGACATGAGCGGCTCCGCCGCGTGGGCGCGACCAGCCACAGTCAGCCCGCGGCCGACAACCAACCGCACTCCCCGGCGCCCCTCCCCTGCCCCAGCGGAGCGCCTACGCGTTCTTCAGCTCCTGCCGCTGCCGCCCCAGCCCCTCGACCTCCAGCTCGACCACGTCCCCGGCCCGCAGGTACGGCTTCGGCTCGGGCTGCCCCATCGCCACCCCCGCCGGCGTCCCGGTGTTGATGACGTCACCGGGTCGCAGCACCATGAACTGGCTGACGTACCGCACGACCTCCCCGACGGGGAAGATCTGCTCGGCGGTCGTGCCGTTCTGCTTCAGCTCGCCGTTCACCCACAGCCGCAGCGGCAGCCGCTGCGGGTCGGGCACCTCGTCGGCGGTCACCAGCCACGGGCCCAGCGGGTTGAACGTCTCGCAGTTCTTGCCCTTGTCCCAGGTCCCGCCGCGCTCGATCTGGAACTCCCGCTCGGACACGTCGTGCGCGACCGCGTACCCGGCGACACACGCGAGCCCCTCCTCCGCCGACTCCAGGTAGCGGGCGGTGCGCCCGACGACGACCGCCAGCTCCACCTCCCAGTCGGTCTTGGTGGACCCGCGCGGCACGAGCACCGTGTCGTGCGGCCCGACCACCGTGTCCGGCGCCTTGAAGAAGACGACCGGCTCGGCGGGCGGCTCGGCCCCGGTCTCGCGGGCGTGGTCGTGGTAGTTCAGCCCGATGCACACGATCTTGCCGATGCGTCCCACCGGCGGTCCGACACGCAGTCCCGTGCCGTCCAGGGCGGGCAGCTCACCGGCCGCGGCGGCGGCCCGTATCCGGTCGAGCGCGCCCTCGTCGGCGAGCAGGTCGCCGTCGATGTCCGCCACGACGCCCGACAGGTCTCGCAGGGTTCCGTCGGCGTCGAGCAGCGCGGGCCGCTCCGACCCCGCCGTACCGACTCGCAACAGCTTCATGATCCCCAACTCCTCGATCGCGGGCAGCCCGCCCGACGATGCGCGACCTGGGTGCGGCAGCGACGCGACAGCCGTCGGAGGACTGGTCGATCCTCCAAGGCCCGGTTCCACTCCGCAATACCCCGTTCACGTACTGGACCGTAGCGTCGCGGCCGCCCCACCCGGCGTTCAGCGGTAGAGCACGGCCCGCTCGACGGCGCTCCACGTCGTGCTGGTGACCACGTACAGCGCGGCGGCCAGCGGCACCACGGCCACGGTGACGAGGGTGAAGAAGGACATGAACGGCATGACCCGGGTGATCGCGCCGACGCCCGGCACCGCCTCCCGGTCACCGGCGGGCAGCACCGGCCGGTCGGCCATCGTCCGCCTGGTGAGCCGGTAGCTGAAGGTGGCGACCCCGGCGACGACCGCGAACAGCGCCACGTACACGAGCCCGGCGCCGCCGGTGAGCCCGCCGTCCCCGAACGCGTCGGCCCACCGCCCGCCGAGCGGGGCGGCCAGGAGCCGGTGGGAGAGGAGTTCGTTGGCCTCGCCGCCGATCGAGGAACTGGAGAAGAGGTGGTAGAGCAGGAAGAACGCGGGGATCTGGCAGAGGCTGGGCAGGCAGCCCGACAGCGGGGAGACCTTCTCCTCGGTGTGCAGTTCGAGCACGGCCCGCTGGAGCTTCTCGGGGTTCTTCGCGTGCTTGCGGCGCAGTTCGGCGATCCGCGGCTGGAGCGCGGTGCGCGCCTTCTGCCCGCGGGCGGCGGCCCGGGAGAGCGGGTGGACCAGGAGCCGTACGAGCGCGGTGAACAGGACGATGGCGGCGGCCGCGGCGGAGGCGCCGAACAGGGGCTGGAGCAGGTCGGCGAGGTGCTCGACCAGGCTGGCGAAAACGGACATGGGTGGGTGAACCCTCCGGGGGTCTCGTCGTGCCGGTGACGGTGACGCCGGCGAGGCCGGCGAATGGCGGCATGACGACACGGCCCGCGCGGGGATGTGCCCTGGTGGAAGGGGGTGCCCTACGCGGCGGTCGCCGGGAGGGCGTGTCCGGGTGCTCGGGGCCGGCGGCGGCCGGGCGCGTCGGGATCGCGCTGGGGCAGGAAGGCCGTACGCAGGTCACGGTCCCTGATGGCCGTACGCACCCGGGTGGGCGGCACGGCGGGCGCGCAGCGTGCGGCGATGACGGCGCACGCGGCGAGCGCGGAGCCGACCGCGGTGGTCGCGGCGAGCGCGACGGTGGCGGAGAGGCTGCCGACGTCGACGAGCGCGACGGGCAGCAGGACCAGCAGCAGGCCGAGGAGGGGGCGGAGATGGCGGAGGGGGCGGAGCACCGGGACGACGGTCCGGCGGTTCCGGTTGGTCGGCCGCATCGGCAACTCCTCCTCTCGCGCGCGTGTTTGTCCCAGTTATACAGGACGACGCGGTGCGGGACCCTGCTCGGTCTCGATCGGCCGGAGCAGCCTCCGGGGGCCGAGCAGCGCCCGGCTGACCGGGTCCGCGGGGTCGGGGTCGAGCCCGGGCCCCGGCCGCATGTCGATGTCGCGCACGGCGACGGGGGTCCCGCAGGCGGGGCAGGAACCGTGGGGAGTGAGTTCGGTGCCGCAGTCGGCGTGCCAGAAGGTGCGCATCGGCTCGCCGCCGAGCTGCTCGCGCCCCCAGATGCCGAGCGCCCGCAGGGCGGGCCACAGGGCGATGCCGCGGTCGGTGAGGACGTACTCGTCCCGGGGCGGCGACTCCTGGTACCTGCGCTTCTCCAGGATGCCCTCGGCGGTGAGCGCCTGGAGGCGGTTGGCCAGGACGGCGCGCGGGATGCCGAGGTGGACGAGGAAGTCGTTGTACCGCCGGACGCCGTAGAGCGCGTCGCGGATCACCAGCAGTGTCCAGCGCTCGCCGACGACCTCCAGCGCGCGGGCGATCGAGCACTCCTGCGTCGCGTAGTCCTTGCCCAGTGCCATGCCGTCCACTGTAGCCACTTTCCGCCATGAGGTTCAGTCATCGAACCGACGGTGCTAGGTTGGCTCACCTCAAGTAAGTTCGTTGACCGAACCCACTAGGTGAACCCATCCTCCGTCGAGCCATCGAGAGCGGACCGCCCCTCATGAGCGACCTTGGCACGGACTCCCCCACCACCCCGGCACCCACGGCAGCCGCGCCGCCCGCGGAACGGGCCTCCCCACCCCCGCACCCCGGCCGCACCCTCGCGCTGACCAGCGCCGCGACCGCGGTGGCCCTGATGGCGTTCACCGCGCCGATGGTCACGCTCCCCGAGACCGCCGCCGACCTGCACACCCCGCTGTCCGCCCAGGCCTGGCTGCTGAACGGCACCCCGCTCGGCCTGGCCGCCCTGCTCCTGGTGGCCGGCAGCCTGGCCGACGACTACGGGCGCCGCCGGCTCTTCGTCTCCGGCACGCTGGCCCTCGGCATCACCACCGTCCTCGGGGCCTTCGCGTCCACGACCTGGCTGTTCACGCTGGCCCGCATCGCACAGGGCGCGGCGAGCGCGGCGCTGCTGGCCAGCAGCCTCGGCCTGCTCGTCCACGCCTTCCCGACCCCCGCCGGGCGGCTGCGCGCGACCGGCGTGTGGGGCGCCTTCGTGAGCGGCGGGATAGCCGTGGGCCCCGTCCTCGTCGGGGCGATTCCCGACTGGCGGGTGGCGCACGGCATCCTCGGCGCCGCCGCGCTGGTGGTGGCGGGACTCGGCGCGCGGGCCCTGTCGGAGTCGCGCTCACCGCGGCCCGGCCGGCCGGACCTCGCCGGGGCGCTCACGTTCGGACCGGCGCTGGTCGCGCTCGTGGCGGCGCTGACGCTGGGCCGGGACGGGTGGCTGCGGGCGCCGGTGGGCCTGTTGCTGGGGGCGGCCGTCCTCCTCGGCGCCCTGTTCGTCGTACGGGAGCGCCGCGCGGCCGCCCCGATGATCGACCTGGCGCTGCTGCGCCGCCCGCTCTTCCTGGCGTCCTCCGCGGGCGGGCTGTTCACGGGCCTGTCGGTGATCGGCTTCTTCAGCTTCCTGCCGACGGTGCTGCAGCGGGCGCTCGGCCTGTCCCCGATGGACACGGCACTGCTCTCCCTGCTCTGGGCCGGTCTCGCCTTCGCGGTGGCCCTCCAGGCCCGCCGCATCGCCCACCGCGTCTCCGCGCGCCACCAGTTGACCGTCGGTTTCGCCCTGCACGCGGTCGGCGTCCTGACCATGCTCGGCGCGGTCGGCGCGAGCTCCTGGGCGCGGCTGCTGCCCGGTCTGGCGCTGGCGGGCGTCGGCAGCGGCCTGCTGAACGCCGCGCTGCCGCTGCTCGCGGTGGAGTCGGTACCGGCCGCCCGCGCGGCGATGGGCTCGGGCGCGCAGCAGACGTTCCGCTACATCGGTTCGTGCGCCGGGGTCGCCCTGACGGTCGCGATCGCGACGTCGGCGGGGAGCCCGGGGGCGGGCACGGACGTGGCGCTGTGGGTGTCGGCGGGGCTGGCCGTGGTGGCGGCGGTGCTGGTGGGAACGCTGCGGGAACGGCGCTGAGCGGGCCGACGCCACCCGGGCCTTCTCCGGCACCGCTCCCCGGCCTCCGGCCGGGCGGCGCCCCCCGGGGAGGCTGACCCTTGTCACCTCACGGCAGTACGGTGTCCCCCATGCGCCCCGACACGCCCGCCGAGAACGTCGACCACGCCGCCGAGGCGGCCCGCCTGGAACGGACCGCCGGCCTCTATCCGGAGGACGCCGAGGCCCTGCTCCTGCGCGCCGCCGCCCACCGGGAACTGTCCGGCGACCGCCCGGCCGCCACCACGCTCTACGACCGCCTGCTGGCCTCCGAGACCTCCACGCCTCTGGACAACCCGTCCCTGGTCCGCGCCCTGAAGGCGTCGAACCTCTGGGAGTACGACCACGAGGCGGAGGCCAGGGCGATCATCGACGGCGTGCGCGCGGCGTCGCCGCGCGACCCGGCCCCCTGGGTGATCGTGGCCGAGGCCCTGGAGTCCCACGACGAGTTGGAGGCGGCGCACGAGACGTTCACGGAGGGTGCCCGCCTGCTCCTGACGGACGTGCCGGAGCCCCCGTACTCGACCCACCCCCTCCTCTACGGCCGCCACCGCGTCCGCAGGATGCTGGGCCTGGCCCACGACGAGTGGGACACCCTGGCCGACACCCTGCACTCGATGCCGATCTCCCTGGACGAGCTGCACGACCCGAAGCGCGTCTGGTCCCTGGGCTCGGACAATCCGGCGGACCTGGAGGCGGAGATCTCCCGCCTGCGCGCCGAGCTGGGCGCCTACCGCGAGGCCCTGTCCCGCCCCTTCCCGGTCGCCATGCTCCACTGGCCGGCCGACGAACTGACGGAACTGATCGAGGCGTACCCCTCCCTCTCCTCCGAGTACCCCTCCTACGACGACCACCTGGCGTCGATAGAGGCGGCCCTGCGCGAACTGGCCTCGTCGGGCACCGCCAACCTGGGCGTGGTCCCGGGCACGGTCCCGTCCTACGAGGCCTTCGCGGCGTCGGAGGGCGCGTCCCCGGCCGACCCCACCCTGCTCCCGCAGTACGCGACGACCCTGGCGGCCCGGGGCCTCGCGGTGGCGTGGCCGCCGCAGCGCGGGGCGGCGTGCTGGTGCGGCTCGGGTCGGACGTACGGGGAGTGCCACGGGGAGGACGTCGCCGGGGGCCGATGAGATTCGGCGGCGCCGGGCGTCTACAGGTGCGAGAGCCTGACGCGGAACGCGACGCGTCAGCGGAGTCGACCCGATCCCCACCGAGGAGACACGACGACATGAGCACCGACCAGACGCCCACCGCGGCCGGCGACGGCTTCTCCTACACCCTGACCCGCACCCTGGACGCCCCCGCGCTCCAGGTCTGGCAGGCCTGGACCACCCCCGACCACTACGCCCGGTGGGCCTACGCCGTCCCGGGCTCCGTGGAGATGGACGTCCGTCCCGGCGGCACCTGGAAGGCCACGATGCGCACCCCGGACGGCACGGAGTTCCCGTTGACCGGCTCCTACATCGAGGTCGCCGAGCACCGGGCCCTGACCATCGGCATGGACGTCCCGGGCCGCCCGGACCCCTCGACGATGACCGTCGAACTCACGGAACAGGGCCCCCGCAACACGGTGATCACCCTCCGCCAGACCTGCGACACGGCAGAGGAGCGGGACGGCGCGGAGCAGGGCAGCACCATGCTGCTGGACGGGCTGACGGGGTTCCTGTCGGGCGGGGCGAAGTCCTGATCATCTTTCCCCGGCCGGACCCACTGCCAGAACACCGACCTCGCGGGGCGTGAACACTTCTCGGTGGAGTGTTCACGCCTCGCTCATAGGCCCAGCCCGTTCCCGCACTCCCGCTCGCGTCAGTTGATGATTTCGGCGCGCCCCTCCAGAACCATGGCGGCCAGCCGCTCTCGCCACATCCGGAGAGCTTCGGGAGTCTGTCGCGTCCAGTCGGTGGCCTCACCAACGACCCGCAGCGGCTCCTTGCTGCGATAGGAGCGGGTGGGGTTTCCGGGGAACTTCTTATCGGTGACGTTCGGGTCGTTCTCGAACTCCCCGGTCGGCTCGACGACATACACGCGCGGGTCCCCGTCACCGGCGGCAAGCTCGGCGGCGAGGCCCGCGCCGTCGCGCAACGCGGTGAAGTAGATGTGGTTCATAAGGATCTCGGGCCGGTAGTTCGAAGGAAAACCCGCGGTGAGGTGATCTCCGACCCGCAGATCGGCCTTCGTGCCGTGAAAGAAGGGGCCGCCGTCCAGTACCTCGTCCATCGCGGCAGGTTATCAACCACGCCGCCGCGACCACGGGCCGTTCACGATGCCCCCCCGACGCCGGTTGATCGGACTGAATACCGCCGGTCACTCCGCCTCGGTGTCAGTGGCTCCTGCTACAACTGCCTCCACATCAACGTGGTGCTGAAAGGGGTCGGGGTGGAGCAGCCGGGGAGTCCGGAGGGGCCGGTCGCGGGGGTCTACGAACAGTTGGTGACGGATCGCCTGCGCGGTGATCTGGATCGGCTGGAGACCGCGGGTTGGAAGACCATCGAAGCCGAGGTCGGTGCAGAATCGTCACCCCACGTGCTGGCTCGCCACGTCGGCGACATAGTGGCCCGCCATCTCAACCAACTCAGGCCCGAGGACCGAGTTCCCTTCGCAAATCGCGTTCTTGAGTCCCTGGCCGCCGATGCCGGTGAGCAGAGCGGTGCGGAGCCCGTCAGCACGATCGTCGAAGGGCCCCGCCAGTTGCTGGCGCTGGCAGAGCAGGAGGCGCCGGGCGCCTATGCGATCCGCCCGCTCACGCCCCTCTCCGAAACATCCCTCCTCACCAACTCGCCTGAAGACCTCAATCTGGGCGCCGAGCTGCGGGCCGAGCTGGCCACGGCGGATCGAATCGACCTGCTCTGCGCATTCGTGAAGTGGTACGGCATCCGCGTGCTGGAGGACTCGCTCCTCGCAGCGAAGGAGCGGGGCATCCCGATCCGCATCATCACCACGACTTACATGGGTGCCACGGACCGCCGTGCGCTCGACCGGCTCGTGCGCGAATTCGGCGCCACCGTGAAGGTGAATTACGAGACCCGATCGACGCGGCTGCACGCCAAGGCATGGCTCTTCCGGCGCAGGACGGGATTCGACACGGCGTACGTCGGCAGCTCGAATCTCTCCCGTGCGGCGCTGCTCGACGGCCTTGAGTGGAACGTACGCCTGTCGTCGGTGGCCACACCGGCGGTGATAGACAAATTCGAGGCCACCTTCGACGCCTACTGGAACGACGTGGCGTTCGAGACGTACGACCCTGATCGCGACGATGAGCGTCTCGACGCGGCGCTGGCCCAGGCGGGTGGAACGGCGTCGCCTACCACATTCCAGATCAACCTGTCCGGTCTCCAAGTGCGCCCTTTCCCGCACCAGCGGGACATGCTGGAGCGGCTGAGCGCGGAGCGCGAAATCCGGGGACGGCACCGCAACCTGTTGGTCGCAGCCACCGGCACCGGGAAGACCGTCATGGCGGCGCTCGACTACCGCGAGTTGAGCCAGGAGGGGGCCTCCGGTCGACCCAAATTGCTGTTCGTGGCGCATCGCAAGGAGATCCTCAAGCAGTCCTTGCGTACGTACCGCGAAGTGCTGGTCGACGCCTCGTTCGGCGAGTTGCTGCATGGCGGCGCCGACCCACAGGAGTGGAACCACGTCTTCGCCAGCGTCCAATCGCTCAACGTCCAGAGGCTGGAGCAACTGGCGCCGGATCACTTCGACGTCATCGTCATCGACGAGTTCCACCACGCCACGGCCAGTACGTACCGACGGGTGATCGAGCACTTCACGCCGAAGGAGTTGCTGGGGCTCACCGCCACACCCGAGCGGATGGACGGGCTCAATGTCCAGGACGAGTTCTTCGATGGCCGCATCGCCGCCGAGATGAGGCTTTGGGAGGCCCTGGAAAACGACCTGCTGTCCCCCTTTCACTACTTCGGCATCCCGGACGGAACCGACCTCACCAACCTCACCTGGCAGAAGGGGTCATACGCCGATCAGGAGCTCGGGAACCTCTTGACCGGCAACGACGCGCGCGCCCGCATCATCATCAAGCAGATCCGGGACAAGATCTCCGATCCCGGTGGCATGCGCGCGCTCGGCTTCTGCGTCACGAAGGCACACGCCCACTTCATGGCCGACTACTTCCGCAAGGCCGGGTTCCGGGCTGCTGCCCTCGACAGCGACTCTTCGGCCGAGGTACGCGCCCGAGCACTGTCCGACCTCCAAGCTGGCGAGCTCCAGGTCATCTTCTCGGTAGACCTGTTCAACGAGGGGCTCGACATCCCTGACGTGGACACCCTCCTTCTGCTGCGGCCCACCAACAGCGCCACGGTCTTCCTCCAGCAACTGGGGCGGGGGCTGCGGCGCACGGAGACGAAGCCGGTCCTCACGGTCCTCGACTTCATCGGACAGCACCGAGCGGAGTTCCGCTTCGAGGAGCAGTTCCGGGCCATGACCAACCTGTCGCGCAATCGGTTGGTCGAGCACATCGAGCGGGGCTTTCCCCAGTTGCCGTCCGGCTGCCAGATCATCCTGGAGGGCAAGGCGAAGAAACTGGTCCTCGACAACATCAGGACCCAGTTGGCCGCCACGGTGAAGACGCTGGTGAAGGAGGTCAAGGAGTACAGCACTCCGCTGCTCGCCGACTACCTCCACGAAAGCCGCCGGGAGATCAAGGAGCTGTACAAGAGCAGCAACTCCTGGACCCTCGTACTGCGCCGTGCCGGCCTGGCCACCGAACCGGGTCCACCGGGCGAGGAGGCGTTGCTCAAGCGGGTCCACGCTTTCCTGCACGTGGACGATCCCGAGCGCGCTCGGGCTTACCTGAGCCTTTTGGCGGATGACGCCCCGCCATACGAGGAGCTCGACCAGACCGGCCAGGCTTACGCACGCATGCTGTTCTTCAACCTCTGGGACAACGCGGGCGGTTTCACCAGTTATACGGAGGGCCTCGCGTCGCTACGTCCGCAGCGGGCCCTGAGGGACGAACTCCGGCAGGTGCTGTCGTACGTCATCGACCGAGCCGACCATGTCCCGATCCCACTGTCCGACGGCCTCGGCAGCCTGCCGTTGAAGGTCCACAGCTCGTACAACCGGTCGGAGATACTAGCCGCCCTCGGCATCGCCCGGTTCGGTGGACAGATGCCGAGATCCTTTGCCCAGGGCGTGCAGTGGGCGGAAGAGTTCCAGACGGACGCGCTGCTGATCACGCTTGAAAAGGACGAGAAGGACTTCTCACCCACCGTCCGGTACAAGGACTATGCGATCAGCCCGAATCTCTTCCACTGGGAGTCCCAGAACGCGACCTCCCCCGATTCCGCCACGGGCAGGCGCTACCAGCAGCACGCCGATCGCGGCACCAGCGTCCTGTTGTTCATGCGCCGCTACGCGAATACGGACACGGGTAAGTCCCAGCCGTGGATGCTCCTGGGACCGGCAACCTACGTGGAGCACACCGGCAGCAAGCCGATGGCGATCACCTGGCACCTCGATCATCCAATCCCGGCCGATGTGTGGTCCTACTCGGCGGCGATCCAGGCGAGTTGATCCACTTACGTCGGCCCATGACCGGAACGACTCAGGACAGTCGCACCTCACACTCCGCCTCGAAGTGCGACTGCGCCCGGTCGAGCGCGTCGTCCACGTCCCACCCTTGTGCGCGGAACCAGTAGAGCAGGTCGGTGATGGCGGTGATCGCGGCCTCCGCCGCCGTAGCCGCCGCCAACCGGCTCCGATCGATCGACTCCGGCATGGGCCCTGAACCGCTGTACAGGCTCAGCACGTCCGCGGCTCTCGCCAGCCGCGGCCTCGGCATGTGCTGCCGTTCGCCTCGGGTCGCGTCCATGCGGAACGCGCACCAGGTCACCTTGCGATCACCGGAGAGTTCCACTCCCCATCGGTCACTCACGGCGTCGACCAGCGCCATCCCCCGGCCCGCCTCCGCGTCGAGGCTCGCGCACGTGAGCGTCGGCAGGGCGCGAGCATCGGGATCGTGAACTTCGATGCGCAGGTGGGAGCCACCGAGTGAAGCGACGATGGTGGCCGGCGTCTCCGGCCCGACGTGCTTGATCACATTGGCGACGAGTTCGCTTGCGCAGAGCTCGGCCGCGTCCGTCAGCTCATGCAGTCCCCAGTACTCCAAGTGGATCCGCAGAGCGCGCCGAAGGGCCCACACCTGATCTGCCGCCGCCAGAAACGGCAGCGTCCACGGCTGCGTCGGCCTCCACAGGACGTCATCCATGTCTGTCTGCTCCCCACCGTCGATACCTCACTGTGATGCTTACGCAACTCAGAGTTGCATTGAAACTCTCGAAATGGAACTCTCATTACGCAGAGGCGAGAGCACGCGACCTAGTCACACGCCCCCGGCGCACACCGTCTTGCCCCCGCCGCAGGCGGGGCACCACGATCTACTGGACCAACGCGAAGGACTGAGGACATGCCAGTCGGACCCACTACTCGTAGGCGCCAGCTGGGCGCCGACCTGCGACGACTCCGGGAACGCAAGGGGCTGACGCTCGAAGAGGCGGGATCCCGCGTCGGCATCTCCAAGGCGACGCTGAGCCGCTATGAGACGAAAGAGGGCACGGTCAAATGGCCTGCCGTAGATGCCCTGTGCCGTGAGTACTCCGCAACGGACGAAGAGCGCTCGGCCTTGGTGGAGTTGGCGAAGGGCGCCAAGATTCAAGGATGGTGGCGATCACTCGCCGACCCCATCCCCGACTCCATGAACCTCATGCTCACCTTGGAAGACGAGGTCGTGCGCGAGGACCACTACGCGTGCATGTATATCCCCGGACTCCTCCAGACGCGCGCCTACGCGGAGGCGGTCCATCGCGCCTCAGAGGTGCACTGCGACGAGCGCGAAGTCCAGTACATGGTCGACATTCGGATGAAACGCCAGGAGTTGTTGGAGCGCGATGAGCCTCCGCGCATCTGGTGCGTGATCGATGAAGCCGCGATCCGCCGTCAGGTCGGAGGACTTGAGGTCATGCGTGAGCAACTCGCACACCTGTTGACCTGTGCCCAGCGGCCACATATCACCATCCAGGTGCTCCCGTTCTCTTTGGGTGCGCATGCTGCCGCAGTCGGAAGCTTCGTCGCACTTCGTGGCCAAGCCCGTGAACTGGACGTCGTCTACGTGGATCTTCTCGGTGGTGGGCTGTTCATGGAGAAGCCCGAGGAACTGGAGCGATATAGGTTGGCCTTCGACTACCTCAGCGCACAGGCGCTCGACCTCGAGTCCTCGGTCGAACTCATCGACCGGGTCAGCAAGGAGTGAGTCTTGATAGCAGCCAACCCGGCAGTCCACTGGTTCAAGTCCTCATACAGCGGTGGCAGCGGCACTGAATGCGTGGAGTGCGCGCACGTCTCACACGGCCTGTTGATACGCGACTCTAAGCGCATCGACGGCCCCGTACTCAGGGTAAAACAGACGCCCTGGCGCCGATTCATCGACTCGGTACGGCACGACGTGCAGAAGTCCTCCTGACGCACGCGGAGAAACAGACACGTGGCATCCTCACTGCCACCACCCTTGCGAACCGTCGGTGACCTGAGAGCCGCCCTGTATGCCGGTCACCGCTTCCCTGGCGACCTGGATGCCTTCGAGACAGACCTTCAGCGTGCGCTGGAGAGTTCCTCGGCGACCGACCTCACAGCCGTAGCCTCGGTGATCAGCGGTCCGGCGAAGGACTCCCCCAACTGCGGCTGCCTTTGGACTAACAACCGCCGAGCGGCCCCGTGCGGAGCCGCCCGCGGGGTTGGGGACCGTCAGACCCCGGTCAGGTCGAACGTTCCCGTGCCGTCCTGCCTGCCGGTGGAGTACTGGCGTATGAACTCACCGTCGGCGTACCGGTCGTAGCCCATCATGGAACCGGTGTACTTGTTCTGCACGCCGATCTTCGAGCTGCCGGGTACGTCGCGGTAGATGTAGAACCGCTGGAGGTCGTCCTCCGCGCAGGAGGCCGTCATCAGGACCGCTCGGTCGGTGGCCGCGTTCCCCGGGGTGATGGTCGCGCATCCGCCGTTGCCCCAGTTCCACAGGGTTGCCTCAAGGACCCCGTTGTTCTCCGTCACGTCGCACAGGCGCCAGTTGTCCAGGTGGGCGCTGAAGATGGACGAGGGCCGCAGCCGGACACCGTCGTCCGCCAGGAGCGGCGCGCCCCAGGACAGGGGCTTGCCGGGTACGGCGATCTTGTACACCTCGGCCGAGCAGTCGAGGGCGGCGCGCGCACGGTGCTCGGTGGCCCTGGGCTGTGCGGCGACGGAGGTGCCGCCGGTGGGAGCCGGGCCGGGGGCGGGGCGGGCCTGCTTCTGCTGTGCCGTCGGCGCCGCCGCACCCGCCGGGTGGTCAGCCTTCGCGGCCGCCGAGCCGCAGTCGAGGAGGGCCTGTGCCTTGGCCATGATGCTGTCGGCGGGCACGCTGTCCTGGCAGCGCACCGCGCCTTCCTCAAGGGTGGTGAAGGTGGTGAAGCTGCCGCTGCCGGGCCCCTCGGTCCACTCCAGCGCCCAGCTTCCGTCGTCCTGTTGGGCGCGGTTGCAGTTGAGGCTTCCGTACGTGCCGGTGACCTTCTTGGTGCCCTTGTAGAAGCCGTAGTAGCCCGGCTGGGTCAAGTTCCAGGTGACCGAGTTCGACTCCTTGCTGGTGGAGGTGTACTCGAGCTTCACGTCCAGACCGACGGCCGCCTTGACGTTGCTGAGCGCCTCGACCGCGAAACTGGTCTCGATCGTGTCGTTGAGGCCGACGGAGACCGCGATGACCGTCGTGGTGTCGGTGCTGACGGTCTGCTGGCCGGTGGTGCCCTCGGTGACGTACCAGCCCTTGAAGTGGGTGATCGTCGGCGACACTTCGGTGGACTTGATGTACGGGTGGCGGGTGCCGAGGTCGGCCGCCGTACAGGCGTCGCCGGGCCGGGGTGCCGTGGTGTCCGTGGGTGCCGCGGCAACCGGTGATGCGGCGAGACCCATGACGGCAACCGCCGAAGCGGCCGCCGTGGCGGTCACCGCCATGAGTGATCTGCCGATGCGACTGACGGTTCCTGTGGAGCGCATCGTTGCCTGTTCCCCCCTGGTCGAGTGGGCTCGGTCCGGGTGAATGTAGCGGCCACACGGGGTGGTGGTGTGAGCCCCGAACTAGCCACAAATGATCACGGAGGGTCTTATTCCGCCCCTGGCGGAGTCGTTTTCGGAGGTCGAGTCGGACAGAGTTGCACGAGGGCGAGAGGGCCAATCGCCGGCGCACCCGGATCTCTCCGCAGCTGCCCGCTCGCCGGGCGCCGCGCCGCATCATGCGGAGCGCGAGGTCATCGGTTCGTCGGCGAGGCGCCCGTCGCGGCGAGGGACATCTCCCAGAGCCGGGCGGCGTTGTCCGGGTCGACGGCGTACGCGCGTACGCCGTCGTCGTCCATGGGGGTGTCGGGGGCGAAGACGCGGGCGACGTCGCAGTCCGCCAGGTAGAGGCCGCCGCGGTCGTCGAGGAGTGGGGAGGTGGCGGCCCACAGGCCGGTGGCGGCACCCTGTGAGGGGGTCTTGAAGTCGGCGCCGACGACGTTGCCGTGCTCGTCCACCCAGCCCGCGTCGATCTGTTCCTGGAGCGCCATCTCCCGCTGGAGACCGGTGATGATCTTGCCGGGGTGGAGGGCGAACGCCCGGATGCCGTCGCCCTTGCCGAGGGCGTCGAGGTGCACGGCGAACAGGGCGTTGGCGGTCTTGGCCTGGCCGTAGGCCAGCCACCTGTCGTAGCCGGTGCGGAAGTGCGGGTCGTGCCGGCGGATGTCGGTCATGGCGTGTCCGGCGGAGCTGTACGCCACGACACGGGCTCCGTCCGCGGCGGCCAGGAGCGGGTAGAGCTCGCAGGCGAGCGTGAAGTGTCCGAAGTGGTTGGCGGCGAGCTGGAATTCCCATCCGGGCCCGACGCGCCGCTCCGGGGTGGCCATGACTCCCGCGACGGCCATCAGGAGGTCGATGCGGTCGAAGCGGGCGCTGATGTGCGCGGCGGCGGAACGGACGCTGCCGAGGTCGGTCAGATCCATGGGGACGACCTCGCTGCCCTTCACGTCCTGCAGGGCGGCTCGGGCGATTTCGGGCCGACGGGCCGGAACGACGACGCGGGCCCCGGCGGCGGTCAGGGCCCGGGTGGTCTCGAGGCCGAGCCCGGAGTAGCCCCCGGTCACCACGGCGGTCACGCCTGACAGGTCGCGGCCGGCCATGACGTCCTCGGCGGTGGTGGCGGCGGAGAAAGGCGAGTTGATCGGCTGCTGGTCGGTGTCGGTCATGCCGCCGACGCTACGATCTAGAGCGAGGTCTAGATCAAGTCCAGGGGGTGAGCGGCGTGACCAGCACCGAAGTGTCCGGGCAGTCGCTGAGCATCGGCGAGGTGGCCGAACGGACCGGACTGAGCGTGCACGCGCTGCGCTTCTACGAGCGCGAGGGTCTGCTCGTCGGGCCGGTCCGGCGCACGTCGGGCGGCAGCCGGCGGTACGGCTCACTCGACGTCGACTGGCTCCTGATCTGCGTCAAGCTCCGCGAATCCGGCATGCCGCTGGCCGACCTCAAGCGGTTCGCCGAACTGGTGCGCCAGGGACCGGGCAACGAGGCGGAACGCCTGCGTTTGCTCGACGCCCATCAACAGCGCGTCGACGCGCAGATCCAGGCGCTGGAGGAGTGCCGGTCCGTCATCGCCTGGAAGGTCGGTGTCTACGCCGAGCATCTCGCGCGCGGTGAAGCCGGTGGGCTCTGGGACCCGACGGCCTGAGGCCGTGGGTCCCGGTCGAGCGCTTCGACGACGCCTCGGTCGGATATTCGCTGTCCTGCCCGCCCCCCGAGAGCGCAGGATGACGGCCATGACTCTGGCCACCCCCACCCTGCACACCGATCGCCTGCGGCTGCGGCCCTTCGACGAGGCCGACGCGGACTTCCTCTACGCCATGCACAGCAGTGCCCATGTGATGCGCTACTGGGACTCCCCGCCGTGGACCGAGCGGGCTCGCGCCGAGCGCTTCCTCGCGATGTGCCGGACGATGGCGGACGAAGGCACCGGAGTGCGGGTGGCCGTCGAGCGCGCTTCCGACGGGGCCTTCGCCGGATGGGTCTGCCTGGTCGAATGGAACCCGGTCTACCGCAGCGCGTCGCTGGGCTACTGCCTCGACGAGGCGATGTGGGGCCACGGCTACGCGACGGAGGCCGCGCACGCCCTGCTGACATGGGCCTTCGACACGCTGGACCTGAACCGGGTCCAGGCCGAGGCGGACACGCGCAACGCGGCGTCCGCCCGGGTGCTGGAGAAGATCGGGTTCGTGCGCGAGGGGACGTTGCGGGAGGACTGCGTCGTGAACGGCGAGGTGTCCGACTCCTGGGTGTTCGGGCTGATCAGACGCGAGTGGCGGCCGTCGGCCATGCCGGTTTGATCGCACACGTCGTTGGGAGCGGTGGGGCCGTTCCGGCGACCCATGGTGCTGAACCAGCCGTTGGGACCGGCGCCGATGAAGTCCGGTGGGACCCGACCAGGGAACGCCCGGGCGGTCGTCGGCCGTCAGGTCCAGGACCCGTCCCGCGGGCTCACGTACGGGTGGGCGACGCGTTCCGCACGTGTCCCTGAAGTGTTTCCCCGCCACACCCCTTCTGTTCGCCGTGCCCGGCTACCTTCGCGTGGCCCGGTCCGGCAGCAGGAGAGGTATGTCCATGAGCGCCCCTGTCCAGCGCATCTCCGAACGGCCTTCCGCGGCCGCCCTGGCAGCGGCCCGGCAGCGTCGGGAGGAAGGAAGGACCGGGGCTTCGTCCGGGTCCGGGACCTCCGCGGAACAGGCGTTACTCGGGCTCCAGTCCAGCGCGGGGAACCAGGCGGCGGCCGCCACGGTGCAGCGCGCCAGGGGCAGGACGCTGGAGCGGGTACCGGAGACCGAGGCCGCCCGCCCCGGCTCGGCGCCCGGCGCCCGGCCCGGTCCCGCCGGTCGCACCCGGCGCGGCTCCGAGTCCGGCACCCACGGCATGGAGGCCGACCCCGCCCTCCGGGAGCAGGCCACCACCGCGAGGCGCGCCGCCCTCGCGGCCAGGTTCCCCCCTTCGGGCCGCAGCCGACGCGGCTCCGACACCGACACGCGGCCCGGCCCGGCCGGTCCCGCCCGGCGCGGCTCCGAGTCCGGCACCCACGGCGTGGAGGCCGACCCCGCGCTCCGGGAACAGGCCACCGCCGCGAGGCGCGCCGCCGAGGAGAAGGCGGCTGCCGAGGAAGCGGCAGAAGTACGACGACGGGTGCGGGCGGGGGGAGAAGCCGCGGCAGCCACGGCACGGAACCGCAACACGGCGAAGAGGGCGGCAGGCGAAGCGGCGGCGAAGGGAGCGCGTCTCCTCGAAGAGGCGGAAGCAGCCGCAGCGGAGGCAGCGGAGACAGAGCGACGACGTCGCGCGGGGGCGGAAGCGGCGGCGGCCAAGGCACGACAGCGCATCGCGGCAGCCCAAGCGGCAGCGGCGGAGGAAGACCGGCTGCGCCGTGAAGCGGAAGCAGCCGCCGAAGCGGACCGGCGTCGCCGTCTCGAAGAAGAAGCACGTCCGGCCGTCGTGGCGGAGACACACACCGCCGTCGATGAGGAAGAGGCAGCAGCGGCACGCACCCCCGTCGAAGAGGAGGAAGAAGCACGCACCGCCGTCGAGGAGGTCACGCTGACACCCGAGGAACGCGCGGCCAGGGACGCACGCCTAGCCGACCTCGCGGCCCGCTTCACCTCGTCGGGCCGCACGCGACGCGGCTCGGACCTCGACCTCCGGCCCGCCCCCGCCGACCTCACCCGACGCGGCTCCGACTCCGGCATCCGGTACTCGGAGGTCGGCACCGATCCCCGCGAACGCACCGACACGACCAGGGACGACACGAGCACCACCGCCGAGGAAGCGGCCCCTCCCACCGAGGAGGAGGCACGCCGCTCCGAAGAACGCGCCGCCGCCGAGGCCCGCTCGGAGGTCAGGAGTGATCGTCTGAAGGCGGTCGCCGAGAACGCGGACCAAGGCAAGAAGCTCCTCGAGCCCACGGACGCCTTGGGCAAGGGCGTCCAGGCCCCCACCGCCGCCGGCCTCGGTCAGGAGGCCACCGAGATGGCGGCCGCCGCCCCGAAGAACGACACCGCCGCCGCCGCGGACGCCTCCGCCCTGAAGCACGACGCCTCCGCCGCCGGGGTCTCCGGCGCGTCACTGAGCGCGGTCACGGAACTCCTCTCCTTCGGGGCCAGCGTCGCGGATTCGTTCAGGAACCTGAGGACGGCCCTGCGCAAGGGCAGCGGAGCCGGGTACCACAACGCGCACAAGAAGGGGAAGACCAAGGCGACCGACGCGGGCGTCAGTGTCGTCAGTACGGGCGCCAACGCCGGCACCATCGCCAAGGAGGCGGTCAAGCTCCAGGGCGTGGCAAGCACCGCGGCCTCCGCCGAGGCGAGCGGTGTACTCAGCGGTGTCGCCGGTGTGGCCAAGAGTGTCCGGGCCGCTTTCAAGTCCAAGGGTGCGATCGAGAAGATCCACGGTCTGAGGCAGCTCCAGAAGGCCAACGCCGCCCAGTCCAAGCGGCTGCTCCGACTGGAGGCCGAGGCCAACACCGCCGAGCTCAACGCCCGTTTCGCCCGCGAGGCCGTAGAGCGGGCGAGGAACGACCGCGAAGGCCGTACGGAGGACCAGTGGGCGGCAGGCATCAGAGCCGCCGGGGCCGCGTACGAGCAGGCGGCGCTGATCGAGGCCCGGGCCAAGGCCGACTTCCTCGGTAACGCGCGGGACCTGGAGGACCTGAACTTCGCCACGCATCTCGCGAAGAGCAGGAAGGTCAGCCAGGCGGTCAAGGAAATGGGGGGCGGCGTCATGGGCGAGGGCCTCAAGGGAGCGGGCGGCATCGCCACCGTGGCCATCGTCGCCACCGGGGCTCTGGCGTCCAACCCTGCGGGCTGGATCACTGCCGCGGTAGGGGCGGGCCTCGTCCTCACTACCGCCGCCTACAAGGGAGGCAGTGCGGCGTACGGACGATTCCAGGAGGCCCACCACCCCGAGCTCTACACGCCGGAGGGCGAGCCGATACCCACGGCCAAGGACACCGGGGATTCGCTGCTGCACGCCATGAAGTTCTGGAAGAAGATCACGAGGTACAAGCGCCAGCTGGCGGCGCACAAGCTCTACAACATGGTCTCGCGTGAGGGCACCGATCCCGCCCTGCGCGACTCCGCCCTGCAATTGCTGATCCTGATCAAGGCCGGTCACACGGACCACAAGATGGAACGGGAGGAGTGGGAGGAGAGCCTCAGGCAACCGGCGAAGAAGGCCGACTGGATCAAGGAGATCACAGACCAGCTCGCCTCCAGTTGACAGCAGCGGCTGCTGGACGAGTGGCTTAAGCGCCTCGCCGACGGCGCCTGAGCCTTCGCCGGGGCACCCGACCGGCCACTACCAGCGCACCGCCCGCTGAGCCAACTCTGTTTTCGGTCAAAGGGGTTTGGTCGCCATCCGCGCATTTTTCGCGTCAAACCCCCGGCGGCGCCGGGTCGTGCTCACGAGGCACACACCACGCATGAGCACAACGTGAGCACAAGCGGTATGGTCCCTTTCCGTACGTCGAACGCCGGTCGTGGATACGGGAGTTCGAGGCGCCTCGGGACGCGCGGTCCCGTTCCGTCTCGAGTCCGCGTCGTCGGCGCCCCCTGCTCGTACCGGCCCTCGCGTGTCCCTGGGAGATCCATGTCGTGCGCCTTCGCCGTCGTCCGCGTCGCTGCTGACTCCGCAGCGCGGGGTGGCCGTGGGAGACACCGGTCCGCTCCGGCCTGTTGAGAGCCCGGTCGTCATCGGGCCGGTCGGCGCCCCCGCCCCTGCGCGCCGTCCCGCCTCGGCCACCCTCGCCCACACCGACGGCTTCCGATCCGTGAGGACCTGATGACTGAACTGATAGTGACCGCCACCGCCGTGCTGGCGGTGGTTGGAGTCGGGGCCGCGTGGTACTTCCGGCGCAAGGGCGAGCAGGCCCGGCGCCGGGCCGAGCAGCTGCGCGAGCACGCCGACCGGCTCACCCTGCAACTCGTCGCGGCCGAGCAGTGCGTGGGACACCTCGCGACCACCGTGATCCCGGCGGCGGCGAAGGCCGGGCCCGGCGGCGCGGGCCCCGAGGGAGCCCTGCTCGTACCGGCGCAGCTCGACGGGACACCGCTCGCCGAGCGGCTGCGTGCCGTACCCGGCGCGGTGGCCTCGGCGGTGGGGGACATACGGGCGCGGGAGCGGGCGGCCGCCGAACAGGCCGCGGCCCACGCCGCCGACCTGGTACGGCAGGACACCGAGCGGCAGATCGCCCAGGTACGGCGCGAGTCCGTCGGCGTGGCCCGGGCCGCGGTGCGCGGCTTCGCCAACAACATCGTGGCCCGCTCGGCACGGCTGGGCCGGGCCGTCAGCCAGGGCGTACGGCGGCACATCTCGGACGAGGCGTACGCGACGCTGGTGGAGATCGACCACCTCGCGCAGCAGATGCTGCTCACGGCGTCGGGGTACTCCGTGCTCGCCGGGGACAAGCTGTCCCGGCGCTGGCCCGCCACCACGTTGACCGACATCGTGCGCGCGGCCATGGGCCGGATCGAGGGGTACGAGCGGATCAAGCACCCCGAGATGGGCTCCGTGGTGGTCGAGGGCCGCGCCGTGGAGGCGGTCGTGCACGCCCTCGCCGTACTGCTGGACAACGCGCTGCGCTACTCGCCGCCCGCCGCCAGCGTCCACGTCTCGCTGGAGCAGGGGCACCACGCCTGCTTCCTGATCGTGGACGACGCCGGGCTGCGCATGGACGACGAGCGGCTGCTGTGGGCCAGCGACGTGATGTCGGGCGAACAGCGCGACGACATCACGCGCCTGGGCGCCCACCCCCAGACCGGGTTGCGGGTCGCGTCCCTGCTGGCCGAGAACTACGGCTTCCGCGTCGAGCTGACCGCGCCCAACATCTACCAGGGGACCCGGGCCATGGTCGTCCTGCCGAAGAACCTGATCGTCGACCCGGGGGCGGCCCAGCCGGTGCCGCAGGCCGCGTCCCGGCCCATCGCGGCCCCCGCGCCCGCCGATCCGCCGGAGACCGCACCGGCCGATCCGCCGGAGGCCGCCCCCGTCCCCGCCCGTGCCGCGGCCCCCGCCGCCGAGCCGGTGCCCGAGCCCACCGCGGCGCACTCCGCCGCCACCCCCGCGGCCGCCGTTTCCCCGACCACCACCGCCAGCGGTCTGACCGTCCGCCGGCGCTCCACCGCGCCCACCCCCGCGCGCCGCCCCGCCGCCCCCGACGACACCGAACCCGGCCGTCCCGCCGTCGCCGCCGCCTGGGCGGCCGGCACCCGCAGCGGCCGGGAGGGGGAGCAGCCCTCGCCGGCCTCCGCCGACACCACCCGCACCGCCACGCACACCACCCACTCCGCCGCCCGCACCACCCCCCACGACGCCGCTGACGACGAAGGACTTTGATCGTGCAAGACACACACACCAACAGCCTGGGCTGGCTGCTGGACCAGGAACTCGGCAGCGTCGAGGGCGTCCGGTACGCCGTGCTGATGAGCAGCGACGGGCTGCTGAAGGCCCGCACCCGGACGATCGGCCAGGACGACGGGGAGAAGTTCGCCGCGCTGACGGCGGCGCTGCGCGCGGCGGGCAAGGCCTGGGACGAGTTCACCGGCGGTGCGGGGATGCGGCAGCTGCTGATCGAGTCGGTCGGCTGCATCGGCCTGACGACGACCGCCGCGAAGAACACCATGCTGTCGGTGTGCACGACCGGTCCCGACGCCGACGTCGGGCTGATCTCGCACCACATGGTGCGGCTCGCCACCCGGGTGGGACACGAGCTGGCCACGGAGGAGCGCGTCCCGGCCGCGGACGGCGGCTCACCGGTATGAGCGGGCCGCGGCGCGATCCCGACATGGTCCGGCCCTACGTCCGCACCGGGGGCCGGGTCCGCGCGCGCCAGGACGTGCGCCTGGAGAGCGTGGTCATCGCCGCGACCGGTCCCACGGACACCCTCGGCCCGGACGCCCGCCGGGTGATGCGGCTCTTCGCGGGTGCGGACGGCGGCCTGGCCGTCGCCGACATCGCGGCCGCGCTGGAGCTGCCGCCCTCCACGGTGCGCATCCTCGTCTCCTCGCTGATGGACTCCGGCCACCTCTCCAGCCCGGTCGCCGCGAGCGACGACCAGCCCGACTTCGACCTGCTGCAGGAGGTACTCCGTGGACTTCGCTCCCTCGTCTGACCGGACCGACGCGTCCGCCGGGGCCGAAAGCGCCGTCCGGTCCGGGCCGGACGACCGGTCCGTCACCTACGTTCCCGCCACGGTGACCCGGTCGGCCAAGATCGTGGTCGCGGGCGGCTTCGGCGTCGGCAAGACGACGCTGATCGGCAGCGTCTCGGAGGTGCGGCCGCTGCGGATGGAGGAGCCGATCACGCAGGCCAGCGCCGGTGTGGACGACCTGCGCGGCACCCCGCACAAGACGACGACCACCGTGGCGATGGACTTCGGCCGCATCCACATGGCCGGCGGCCGGCTCGCGCTGTACCTGTTCGGGCTGCCGGGGCAGTCCCGTTTCCAGCCGCTGTGGGAGGACCTGGCCGAGGGCGCCCTCGGCTGTCTCGTCCTGGCCGACACCCGCGACCTCGACGCCTCCCACGACGCCCTCGGGCTGCTGGACGGCGCCCGGATTCCGTACGCCGTCGCCATCAACACCTTCCCCGGCGCCCCGAGTTACCCCGAGGCCGAGCTGCGCGAGGCGCTGGCCCTGGAACCGGCCACGCCCCTGACGTACTGCGACGCCCGCGACCGCACCTCCTCCCTGCACGCCCTGATCACGCTCACGGAGTACCTCTCCGAGCACCGTTCAGCCGCCCTCCTGGAGTCCCGCCGATGACGTTGCCCTCCACCGAGACCGCGCCGACGAGTGAACCGGGCCGGATCGCCCTGTACGCCCCGGAGTTCGCCGCCGACCCGCACGCCGCCTACCGGAGCATGCGCCGCACCCACGGTCCGCTGGTCCCGGTGGACCTGGCGCCCGGCGTCCCCGCGACCCTGGTGATCGGCTACTACCAGGCCCGCCGCATCCTGAACGACCCGCTGCACTTCCCGGCCGACCCCCGCGCCTGGGAGAGGCTGATCCCGGCTACCTGCCCGGTGCGGCCGATGATGGAGTGGCGGCCCAACGCGCTGCGCTCGGGCGGCGCCGAGCACGCCCGCTACCGGGCGGCCAACACCCAGGCCATCGACCAGGTCGACCAGCACGGGCTGCGCGCCCTCGTCGAGCAGGTCGCCTCCGACGCGATCAACGGGTTCCGCGCCGTCGGCTCGGCGGACCTGCTCACCCAGTACTCCTTCCCCATCGCCTTCCGCGTGCTGAGCGCGCTGCTGGGCTGCCCGGACGAGATCGGGCAGCGCATCGCCGACGGCATGGCGAAGATCTTCGACACCACCAACGCCGACCAGGGCAACCTGATCCTCGCCCAGGCCGTGTCCGACCTCGTGACCCTGCGCCGGACCCACCCCGGCGACGACATCACCTCCCGGCTGGCCCTGCACCCCGTCGAGCTGAGCGACGAGGAGATGAGCCACCAGCTCGTCACGCTCTACGGCGCCGGGATCGAACCCATGACCAACCTGATCAGCAACACGATCCTGAAGATCCTCACCGACGAGGAGTTCTCCGCGGACCTGCACGCCGGGCTCTCCACGGTGCGCGACGCGCTCGACGCCGTCCTCTACACCGACCCGCCGATGGCGAACTACTGCATCTCCTATCCCCCGTACCCCATCGACGTGGAGGGCGTGCTGCTGCCGGCCGACCAGCCGGTGGTGATCTCGATGGCGGCCGCGAACAACGACCCGGCCCTCACCGAGGGCGTGCCCGCGGGACAGCACGGCGGCAACCGCGCCCATCTGGCCTGGAGCATCGGCCCGCACACCTGCCCGGCCCGCTCGCACGCCTACCTCATCGCCGAGACCGCGGTCACCCACCTCCTGGACGCGCTGCCCGAGACGGACCTCGCCCGTCCCGCCGCCGAACTGACGTGGCGCCCCGGTCCGTTCCACCGCGCCCTCGAATCCCTGCCCGTCACCTTCCCCGCCGCGCAACCCGCCGCACACTAAGGAGCCAGGCCATGGCGACCCAGCAGCCCGCCCTCGTCCTCGACCCCCACGGCGCCGATCACCACGCCGAGCACCGCGCCCTGCGGGAGGGCGGCCCCGCCACCCGGGTGGACGTCCTCGGGGTCCAGGCCTGGTCGGTCAGCGACCCCGCCCTCCTCAAACAGCTGCTCACCAGCCCCGACGTCTCCAAGGACGCCCGGGCGCACTGGCCCGCCTTCGGCGAGGTCGTCACCACCTGGCCGCTGGCGCTGTGGGTGGCGGTGGAGAACATGTTCACCGCGTACGGGCAGGGCCACCGCAAGCTGCGCCGGCTGGTGGCGCCCGCGTTCAGCGCCCGTCGCGTCGACGCGATGCGGCCGGCCGTCGAGTCGATGGTGACCGGGCTCGTCGACCGGCTCGCGGAGCTTCCCGCGGGTGAGCCGGTGGACCTGCGGCAGGAGCTGGCCTACCCGCTGCCCATCGCGGTGATCGGCCACCTCATGGGCGTGCCCGAGGACCGGCGCGCCGGCTTCCGCGCCCTCGTGGACGGCGTCTTCGACACCACCCTGGACCAGGCCGAGGCGCAGGCCAACACCGCGCGCCTGTACGAGGTCCTGGACCAGCTCATCGCGGCCAAGCGCGCCACGCCGGGCGACGACATGACGTCCCTCCTCATCGCCGCGCGGGACGACGAGGGGGACGGCGACCGCCTCTCCCCCGAGGAGCTGCGCGACACCCTGCTGCTGATGATCAGCGCCGGGTACGAGACCACCGTCAACGTCATCGACCAGGCCGTGCACACCCTGCTGACCCGCCCCGACCAGCTCGAACTGGTCCGCAAGGGCGAGGTCGCCTGGGGGGACGTGGTGGAGGAGACGCTGCGCCACGAACCGGCGGTCAAGCATCTGCCGCTGCGGTTCGCGGTCAGGGACATCCCGCTGCCGGACGGTCGGACCATCGCCCGCGGGGAGGCGATCCTCGCCTCGTACGCCGCCGCCAACCGCCACCCGGACTGGCACGAGGACGCCGACACCTTCGACGCGACCCGCACGGTCAAGGAGCACCTGGCGTTCGGCCACGGCGTCCACTTCTGCCTGGGCGCGCCGCTGGCCCGCATGGAGGTGACCCTCGCGCTGGAGAGCCTGTTCGGCCGCTTCCCGGACATCCGCCTCGCCGATCCGGCCGAGGAGCTGCCGCCGGTGCCCTCACTGATCAGCAACGGCCACCAGCGGCTCCCGGTCCTGCTGCACGCCGGCTGAGCGGCGCGCCGCGGGACCGGGGGGCGTGACGCCGGGGACCGACGGCCGGAGCCGGTGGGCTCAGCCGAACATCCCCGGCTCGTAGTCGCCGGCGGGCTGCTGGGTGATGACGTTCAGGCGGTTGTAGGTGTTGATGACGGCGATCAGTCCGACGAGGGCGGTGAGCTGCTCCTCGTCGTAGTGCTTCGCCGCGTTCGCCCAGGCCTCGTCGGTGACGCCGCCGGAGGCGTCGGCGAGGCGGGTGCCCTGCTCGGTCAGTTCGAGGGCGGCGCGCTCCGCGTCGGTGAACACCTTGGCCTCCCGCCAGGCGGCGATCAGGTTGAGGCGCAGCGGGGTCTCCCCGGCCTCCGCGGCGTCCTTGGTGTGCATGTCGAGGCAGAAGCCGCAGCCGTTGATCTGGCTGGCGCGGATCTTCACCAGCTCCTGGGTCGCGGCCGGCAGCGTCGAGTCGCCCACGGCCTTGCCCGCGGAGTTGATGTGCCGCAGCAGCTTGCCCGCGAGCGGGTTGGTGAAGAGGTCGAGACGCGCTTCCATGATGGTTTCCTCCGTCGTCGCCGGTTGGTCGTACACAGCTACGACGTATGCCGGCGGCCCGGTGTGACAGGCCGGGGCGCGGCCCGTCTGTGACCTGCGTCTCACCCGCTGCGGGTGGTTCGTTCCAACAGCCGGCCCAGTGCCTCGGTCACGGCGGCCGGGCGTTCGTCCATCACCCAGTGGCCGGCGTCGTCCAGCATCGTCAGCTCGGCGCGGGGCACCGACCCGGCCAGCTCGGTCGCGATGGCCGGGCTCAGGTACGGGTCCGCGCGGCCCCAGACGACCGCCGTCGGGCAGGTGATGTCCCGCAGCCGCCGACGCAGTCCGGGGCGGGCCGGGGTGCGGTAGTCGCCGAAGTAGTGGAGCAGCCAGCGGCGGCCCTCGGGCGTGGCCATCCAGCCGACGTAGCCGTCCAGGACACGCGGGTCGAGGTGCCCGGCGCGCACCAGCGGCGCCAAGGCACGGCGGTGGAGGGTGGCGTACGGCAGGTGCCGGGCCGGGCGGCGGAGCACCCGGCTGCGTCCGACGAGGCTGATCAGGCTGAACACGGCGTACCAGCGGCGGGTGAAGGTGGCGTGCGCGCGGCTGTTGAGGAGCGCCAGCCTGCGGACCCGGCCCGGGTGGTTCTCGGCGAAGCCGAGGGCGAGGAAGCCGCCGTAGTCGTGGCCGACCAGGTTCACCGAGTCCAGCTCCAGCGCGTCGAGGAGCCGGCCGAGCCGGGCGACCTCCGTGTCGTAGTCGAAGGACAGGTGCAGGGGGCGCTCGGAGGCGCCCCAGCCGAGGAGGTCCGGCGTGATGACCCGGTGGCGGGCCGACAGGGCCGGGACCTGGTGGCGCCAGCACCGGTGGTCGGCGGGGTAGCCGTGCAGGAGCAGGACGGGCTCGGCGTCCGGCGGTCCCGACTCCCAGCAGGCGACGCGGGCGCCGTCCACCGTGATCGTCCGGGGGCGGGGCGGGTCGTACGTGCCGGGACGCTGTGTGGTCATCGGTCTCCTCCGGGTGCTCGTCCCTCCCAACGGAGCGGATACCCGGAAGTGTCACGATCAGGGCTCGGTGTTCGGCCGAAAGGGGCGGGGATTAGCCTCGGTCCCGACAAGTCGGTACGGCCGGAGTCGGTCCGGCGGAGCAGGAGGCAGACATGGCGAAGGTTCCCAGCGCGGTGGTCGCCGCGGGCGGTCTCGTCGGCGGGTACGGCGTGGCCCGCTGGACCAGGAAGCGGCAGCTGGGCGGCGTCGTGCTCGCCGTCGCCGGGGCCGCCGCCGCGCAGCAGTGGCGGGCGCGGGCCGGCGGGAGGGCCGCGGGCGCGCTGACGGCGGCGTACGTCGCCGGGTTCGCCGGGTCGCACCCGCTGGCCAAGAAGGTCGGCGCCTGGCCCGCCGTGTTCGGCGTCGCGGGCGCCGTGGCCCTGGCCTCGTGGGCGGTCGCCGACCGGCGCGCCTGAACGCCCGCGGCGCGGGTCAGGAGCGGTGGGTGAGCACATTGATCACCCGGCCGTTCGGGTCCCGTACGAAGAAACGGCGTACGCCCCAGTCCTCGTCCCGCGGCTCCCGTACGATCTCGGCGCCCGACGCGACCACCTGGGCGTAGACCGCGTCGACGTCCTCGACCTCGACGCTCAGATCGGGGACGACGGGCGCCGTGCGCTCCTCGGTGAAGAGGCTGATCTGGGCGGTGGGGTTGGACGGGGAGGCCAGAGTGGTCACCCAGCCCATGTCCATGACCTCCTCGAAGCCGAGCAGGCCGTAGAACTCGCGGCTGGTGTTCCACTGCCCCTCGGCCTCGACGTGGATGTTGGGGACGATTCTGCGGATGGTCATCGGGGCTCCTCGACGTCTGTGCCGGGTCGGGTCGGCGGCGTGTGCGACGCTAGCCGGTCTTCGCGGCGGAGCCCGCCGTTCCGGGGGTGTCCGGCGCCGCCGTCGACAGCGGTTCCGCGATGTCCTCCAGCGAGCGCCGTTCCGCCTTCACCGCGAGGAACGCCGCGACCAGACCGGCCGCGCACATCAGCCCGGCGCCGATCTGGAAGGCCAGGACCGTGTCGCCGACCACACCGGACTCGGTCAGGTCGGCGAAGAGCAGCGGGCCGCTGATACCGCCGGCGGCGGTGCCGAGGGCGTAGAAGAAGGCGATGGCCATGGCGCGGGTCTCCATCGGGAAGATCTCGGAGACGGTCAGGTACGCGCTGGAGGCGCCCGCCGAGGCGAAGAACAGCACCACGCACCAGCAGGCCGTCATGGTCGTCGCCGTGAGCGAGCCCTGGTCGAAGAGCCAGGCCGTGCCGAAGAGCAGGATGCCGGAGAGCAGATAGGTACTGGAGATCATGATCCGGCGGCCGACGGTGTCGAAGAGGGGCCCGAGCACCAGCGGACCGCAGAAGTTGCCGGCGGCGATGACGGCGAAGTAGTAGCCGGTGCTGCCGGTCGGCACGTCGAAGAAGGTGATGAGGATGGTGCCGAAGCCGAAGGTGATCGCGTTGTACAGGAAGGCCTGGCCGATGAAGAGGGACAGGCCGAGGACCGCGCGGCGCGGATAGCGGCCGAAGACGGTCTTGGCGATCAGCCCGAAGCCGATGCTCTTGCGCTGGTGGATGGTGATCTCACCGGCGGGCGGCGGCAGCTCCTCGCCCTTCTCCCGCTCGATCTCCCGTTCGACGGAGGAGACGAGGGTGTCCGCCTTCTCGCCCTGGCCGTGGATGAACTGCCAGCGTGGGCTCTCCGGGACGTGCCGCCGCACGAGGAGGATGACCAGACCGAGGACCACGCCGAGGGCGAAGCTGAGCCGCCAGCCGAGGTCCTTCGGGAAGATGCCGGTGTCCAGCATCACGATCGACAGCAGGGCGCCGCCGATCGCGCCGAGCCAGTAGCTGCCGTTGATGATGAGGTCGACCCGGCCCCGGTAGCGGGACGGGATCAGCTCGTCGATCGCGGAGTTGATCGCCGCGTACTCGCCGCCGATGCCGAAGCCGGTGAGGAAGCGGAAGAGGAAGAACCACCAGGACTCGAAGGAGACCGCGGTCAGCGCGGTCGCCACCAGATAGACCACCAGCGTGATCATGAACAGCTTCTTGCGGCCGTGCCGGTCGGTCAGCCACCCGAAGAACAGGGCGCCGGAGCACGCCCCCGCCACGTACAGGGCGGCGGCGAGGCCGGTGATCTGGGCGGAGCTGATGTCCAGCCCGCTGCCGTCCTCGGCGATGCGCCCGGCGACGTTGCCGACGATCGTGACTTCCAGGCCGTCCAGGATCCAGACGGTGCCCAGACCGATCACGATCATCCAGTGCCAGCGTGACCAGGGCAGCCGGTCCAGGCGGGCGGGGACGGCCGTGGTGACCGTCCCCGTGGAGGCGGGCACCGAGCCCGACGACGACGCTTCTGCTGTCATGGCTCCCTCTCCGTCGAGCGAACGCCTCACGTGTGCCCGGCGCCGGAGGGAACACGCCCGCCGCGTCGGGAGCTACGCCCCCAGGATGCGGGAGACCGTGTAGATCAGCAGCCCGGCCAGCGAGCCGACGACGGTGCCGTTGATGCGGATGAACTGGAGGTCGCGGCCGATGTTCGCCTCGATCTTCTTCGTGGTGTGCTCGGCGTCCCAGCCCGCCACCGTGTCGGTGATCAGGGAGGTGATCTCCTTGCGGTAGGTGGTGACGACGTACACCGCGGCGCTCTCCACCCAGCGGTCGACCTTGCCCTGCACCTTGGGGTCGGAGGCCATCCGGGAGCCCAGGGACAGCAGCGAGGCGCGCACCCGCAGCCGCAGTTCGCTGCGCTCGTCCTCCGCCGCCGAGACGATCATGGACCGTACGGCCGTCCAGGCGGACGCGATCAGGTCCTGGACCTCGCCGCGGCCCAGCACCTCGGTCTTCAGCCGCTCCACCCGCGCGCGGGTCTCCGTGTCGGACTGGAGGTCGGCGGCGAAGTCGGTGAGGAAGCGGTCGAGGGCGCCGCGCGCGGGGTGGGCGGGCATGTCGCGCATCTCGGTGACGAAGCGCAGCAGCTCCTTGTAGACCCGGTCGCCGATCTTCCGGTCGACGAACCGGGGGGTCCATCCGGGCGCACCGCCCTGGACGGCGTCCATCACCGAGTCGCCGTGCAGGATCAGCCAGTCGTGGGCGCGGGAGACGATCAGGTCGACGGCGCGCCGGTGACCGCCGTCGGAGACGACCCGGTCCAGCATCTTGCCGATGCCGGGGGCGATCTCCTGGGCGTCGGCACGGCGCGTGATCGCCTCGCCGACCACCGCCTGGACGTCGGAGTCGCGCAGCACGGTGAGGGCGCCGCGCAGGGCGGCGGACAGCTCCGCCGTCACCCGGTCGGCGTGCTCCGGCACGGCGAGCCAGGCGCCGAGGCGGCTGCCGATGCCGACGGCGCGCAGCCGCTGGCGCACGACGGCCTCGGAGAGGAAGTTCTCCCCGACGAACTCGCCCAGCGAGACGCCCAGCTGGTCCTTCTTCTTCGGGATGATCGCGGTGTGCGGGATGGGGATGCCGAGCGGGTGGCGGAAGAGGGCGGTGACCGCGAACCAGTCGGCGAGCGCGCCGACCATGCCGGCCTCGGCGGCGGCCGACACATAGCCCGCCCAGGCGCCCGCGCCCCGGTGGGAGGCCCACTCGGACAGGACGTAGACCACGGCGACGAAGAGCAGCAGACCGGTGGCGGTGAGCTTCATCTGCCGCACACCGCGGCGCTTGGCCTCGTCGGCCGGGCTGAAGGACGTCATCGCGCGGTCGCGGACCGCCCCCGCGCCGGTCGCAGCGGCCCCCGCGCCCTCCCGGGCGCCTCCAAAACCTCCGGTACCTTCAGGAAGTTCCGCTTTCGTGCGTTCCATCCGCTCCACCGTTCGCTGATACGTCCCTCACACATTGTCCCTTCCTGACCGACTCCCGGAACGGAACACAAGTTCCCGGCGTCTGTCCCGGGAGAGGGAACGCCCGGGGCTCCTGCGGCCTTTCCTCCGCCCATGACGCATCATGGGTTCATCGGACCGGAGCCTCGGGGCTCCCCTCGCCCGAGGAGAACAGAACAGCATGACCCGGGGTCGTGACGGGGGTGCGGGGGCGCCTCCCACCAAGCACCGTGCCCTGCTCGCGGCGATCGTCACCCTGATAGTGGCGATCTCCGCGGCGATATTCGCCGGAGCGTCCGCGGACGACGGCATCAGGGACCACGCGCTGCAGGCCGGAGGCCGTCTCCCACGGGGTGACGCCGCCCCCGCCTCCACCGGCGCCTGGGTGGGCGCCTGGGCCACCGCGCCGGCCGCGGCCGAGCCGGGCACCGAGACGACCGGCATGGCGGGCCGCTCCGTGCGCAACGTCGTGCACACCTCGGTCGGCGGCACCAGCGCGCGGATCACCCTGTCCAACCTGTACGGCCAGTCGCCGCTGACCGTCACACACGCCTCGATCGCCCTGGCCGCGGGGCCCGGCACGGCCGCCGCGAACCCCGACACCATGCGCGTGCTGACCTTCGGCGGCAACACCCGGGTGATCATCCCGGCGGGCGGTCAGGTGATGAGCGACATCGCCCGCATCGCCATCCCCTACGGGGCGAACGTCCTGGTCACCACGTACTCCCCGGTCCCGTCCGGGCCGGTGACCTACCACCCGCAGGCCCGCCAGACCAGCTACCTCGCCGACGGCGACCGCACGGCCGACGTCACCGCCGTCGCGTACACCACGCCCACGCCGTACTGGCGCTACCTGACCGCACTGGACGTGCTGAGCCACGAGGCCGACGGCACACTGGTGGCGTTCGGCGACTCGATCACCGACGGCCTCGGCGCCGAGACCGACGCCAACCACCGCTGGACCGACGTCCTCGCCGCGCGCCTCCACGAGGCGGCCGGCACCGGCCGGGACACGCCCCGCTACAGCGTCGTGAACGAGGGCATCAGCGGCAACCGGATCCTGACCAGCAGGTCGGGCCGCCCGGCCGACAACCCGAGCGGGCTGAGCCGCTTCGAACGCGACGTGCTGGAGCGCACCAACGTCAAGGCCGTCGTCATCGTCCTCGGCGTCAACGACATCCTGAACAGCCCGGAACTCGCCGACCGCGACGGCATCCTCACCGGCCTGCGCACCCTCGTCGACCGGGCGCACGCCCGCGGACTGCGCGTCGTGGGGGCGACGATCATGCCGTTCGGCGGCCACCGCGGCCACACGAAGGCCCGCGAGACGATGCGGCAGGAGGTCAACGAGGAGATCCGCTCCGGCCGGGTCTTCGACACGGTCGTCGACTTCGACAAGGCCCTGCGCGACCCGTACGACCCGCGCAGGCTGCGCTCCGACTACGACAGCGGCGACCACCTGCACCCCAGCGACAAGGGGTACGCGCGCATGGGCCGGTTCCTCGACCTGGACGCACTGAAGGGCGCTGCGCCGGTGGCGGCGTAGCTCACCGGCCGGGGCGGCGCTCAGCCGTCCCGGCGCCGGTCGCGTTCCCGCTCCAGCTCGCGTTCGCGGTTCCCGCCGTGCAGGTCGTGCAGGTCGTGGCGGGAGGCGTCCAGCTCCCTGCGGCCCGAGCCGCGCTCCAGCCGTTCCCGCTCCCGCTCCCGGCGGCGCTCCAGCTTCTCCTGTCGGCGCTCCTCCCTCAGCCGCTCCCGCTCCGCCCGCGTCACCTTGCGTTCGACGCCGACGCCGCCCCAGAAGGCGAAGCCCGTCACGACCACGCGCGGGGCGCCCGGGTCGCCCGGGACGCCCTCCTCGCTGTGGTCGAAGCCGCCCATGATGCCGATGCCGCGCACGACGACCTCGACGCCCGGCGGCACGACCACCTGCATCCCGCCCATGATCGCGACGCAGTTGATCACGACCTCGCCGGCCGAGAAGTCCGCCTCGCGCAGGTCGATCTCCCCGCCGCCCCAGAACGCGAAGCAGTTGAACCGCCTCGGCACCGTCCAGCGGCCCTTGCGCTGGAAGCCGGACATCACGGCGACCGCCCAGGTCGACGAAGCCTCCGCGCCGGTGATCCGCCCCGCCCAGCCCCCGTCCCGCACGGGCTCCTTGGTCATCGACACCCGGGGTGCCGCGGCCCCCGCGCCGACCGGCAGGTCCCGGGTGATCGGCGCCAGCTCCCCGTACGTCCGCGCCTTGTAGGTGGCGTCCAGCCGCTCCTCGAACTCGGTCATGTCCAGCCGCCCCTCGGCGAGGGCGTCGCGCAGGACCTCGGCGACTCGTTCACGGTCGGCGTCGGAGGCGCGGAGTTCCGGGGCGTCGTCGGTCATGTACAGCAGCCTACGAGGTCACCGCGCCCGGCACTACGCGCCCGCGCGTTCCGCGTACATCTTCGCGATCACCGATTCGATGTCCGGCTCCCGCACCGACAGGTCCACCAGCGGATACTCCGCCGCGATCCGCGCCACCAGCCCGGCCGCCGACGCCGACGCCGGGAACGCCAGCCACTGCCGCGGCCCCTCCACGCGCACCACCCGCGCGGGCTCCGGCGCCTCGATCGGCGGCAACTCCCGTTCCAGGTCCACCACCAGGGTGCGTTCGCTCTCCCCCGCCTCGTGCAGGCCGTCCAGGGGGCCGTCGTACATCAGCCGCCCGTGGTCGATGACCATCACGCGCGAGCAGAGCTGCTCGATGTCCTGGAGATCGTGCGTGGTCAGCAGCACCGTCGTGCCGCGCTCGGCGTTCAAGTCCCGCAGGAAGCCCCGCACCTTGGCCTTGGAGACCACGTCCAGGCCGATCGTCGGCTCGTCCAGGTACAGCACCTCGGGGTCGTGCAGCAGCGCCGCCGCGATGTCGCCGCGCATCCGCTGGCCGAGCGACAGTTGCCGCACCGGCACGTCCAGCAGCTCCCGGAGCTGGAGGAGTTCGACGCAGCGGTCCAGGTTCTCGCGGTAACGGGCGTCCGGGATGCGGTACATGCGGTGCATCAGCCGGTAGGAGTCGATCAGCGGCAGGTCCCACCACAGCGTCGTCCGCTGCCCGAAGACCACCCCGATGCGGTGCGCCAGCCGGGTCCGCTCCCGGGACGGGTCGATGCCGGCCACCCGCAGCCGCCCGCCGCTGGGCGTCAGGATGCCGGTGAGCATCTTGATCGTGGTCGACTTCCCGGCGCCGTTCGGACCGATGTAGCCGACCATCTCGCCGCGCGACACCGTGAACGACAGCCCGTCCACGGCCCGCACCTGCCGCCGCTCCCGCTTGAGGAACCCGGCCTTCTTGCGCACCTCGAAGACCTTCTCGACGCCGTCCAGCTCGATGAAGGCCCCCGCCGCGCCCACCGCCGCCGAAGCCTTCCTCCCCGTATGCAGCCCCGTACCGGTATCCGTATCCGTATCCGTCCCGGACTCCGCCATCTCCGCCCTCTCCGCCATCTCGTCAGCTCCCCGTACTCCGGTACGAACGCAGGCCCGCCCGCCAGGCCAGCCCGGCCGGCGCACAGCAGGCCGCGGCCACCAGCGGCGGTGTGAACGCCACCCACCCGGGCAGGTCCAGCGGGTACGGCCGCCCCAGCACATAGCTCGCCGGCAGCCAGTTCACGAACGCCAGCGGCACCACGAACGTCGCCCCGCGCACCAGGTCCAGCGCGAACACCGTCGGCGGGTACTGCAACATCGTCGTACCGCCGTAGGTGAAGGCGTTGGACACCTCCGAGGCGTCCTGCGCCACGAACTGGAACGCCGCCGCCGCCACGAACACCGCGCAGAAGATCGCCGCCCCGCTGAGCACCGCCACCGGCATCAGCAGCAGCTTCCCCGCCGTCCAGTCGACGTCGACGACCACCAGCGCGTACCCGAGCACCAGCAGCCCCTGCACCACCCGGCCGAGCCGGCGCAGCCCGAACCGGTCCGCCGCCACCTGCGCCAGCACCGGCACCGGACGCACCAGCAGCGTGTCCAGCGTGCCGTCCCGCACCCGGCGCCCCAGCCGCTCCATCGAGCCGATCGAGAGGTCCGCGAGCCCGAAGGACACCCCGGACAGCCCGTACAGGAACGCCACCTCGGGCAGCGACCAGCCGCCCAGCGCGTCGACCCGGGAGAACATCAGCAGGATCGCCACGAAGTCCAGCGCGGTCATCGCGAAGTTCCCGAACGTCGTCAGCGCGAAGGACGTCCGGTACGCCATCGTCGACCTGATCCACATCCCGGCGATCAGCCCGTACGCGCGCACCCCCTCGACGACCCGCCCGCGCCGCACCTCCGTCCCGGCCGCCTCAGGCACCTCAGCCACCCTGGACCACCACCCGTCGCGTCGCCGCCGACTGCACCAGCCGGCCCAGCGCCAGCAGCGCCACCGCCCAGGACGCCTGGAAGAGATACGTCCCCAACGGATCCGCCTCCCCAAGGAGCACGTCCGCCGGCGCCTGGAGCAGCGACGACCACGGCAGCGCCCGCACCACCTCGCCGAGCACCCCCGGGAACACGTTCAGCGGCAGCAGCATCCCCGAGCAGAACAGCCCCGCCAGCCACGCCATCTGCGTCACCCCGGTGCCGTCCAGCAGCCAGAA
Source organism: Streptomyces sp. NPDC034099 (assembly GCF_055575415.1). Classification (NCBI taxonomy): domain Bacteria; kingdom Bacillati; phylum Actinomycetota; class Actinomycetes; order Kitasatosporales; family Streptomycetaceae; genus Streptomyces; species Streptomyces sp. NPDC034099. Next base: position 716,935 of record NZ_JBVISR010000002.1, read on the forward strand.
CGCCGAGAGCGCCACCAGATAGCGCAGGGCGAAACCCACCAGCATCGCCAGCAGCAGCGTCACCAGGAACGCCGCCCACACGGACACCTCCCGCGGCAGCGCCACCGGGAAGAACAGCGACCCGAACACGAACGGCACCACCCCGCGGCCCAGCAGCTGGAACAGCGCCCGGCCCACGTCCGCCGCCAGCCACCACAGCTGGAGATCCGCCGGCCGGTACAGATCGACGGCCACGTCACCCGAACGGATGCGCTCCATCAGCTCGTCCTCGAACCCGCCGCCCCCGATCGCCAGCGCCGCCAGCAGCGCCTGCCCCAGCCAGACGAAGGTCACGGCCTGCGCCTGGTCGTACCCGCCGAGCTGCGGCTTCTCGTCCCACAGCGCCAGGTAGGTGTACACCAGGATCAGTCCGAAGACGGTGTTGGTGAACACCCCGGCGGCGGTGGCCGCCCGATACGTCGCGTACCGTCGGAATCCACCCGCCGCGACGGCCACGTACAACCGCCCCGAGCCCGTACGCACTGCCCCTCCCCTCCGACCGGCACCAAAGCGCAGGAGCCTAGTGCGCCCGAGGGGGCCCCTGCCACGGAATTTCACGGGTGTGCCGTCGAGTGGGAACGGAACCCACGGTGCGAGAGTCTTCTTCAGAAGAACTCAGACGTTCCGAAAACCGTACGAAGCAAAGCAGAAGCCGAAACAGGAGTCCGTGCACGAGATGAGCGACGAGCCGCAGCCGCAGCCGCCGAACCAGGGCTGGGCCCCGAGAGAGCCACAGGCGGCCGGCGAGGGGCACACGGCGGAGCCCGGAGCACCGGGAACGCCGGACGCGTCCGGCAAGGCGAAGAAGCCCAAGCGGCCCAAGCGCACCGGATGGCGCCGACTGGTCCCCACCTGGCGCATCACGCTGAGCACCGTCGTCGTCGGCCTCCTGCTGATCGTCGGCGGCTTCTTCCTCGGCTACCACCTCGTGCAGATCCCCGCGGCCAACGCGCTCGCCACCAAGCAGTCCAACGTCTACCTCTACGCCGACGGCAGCGTCCTGGCCCGCGACGGCGAGGTCAACCGCGAGAGCGTCGGCCTCGCCCGCATCTCCAAGGACGCCCAGCACGCCGTCCTCGCCGCCGAGGACCGCGACTTCTACACCGAGTCCGCCATCGACCCCGGAGCGATGGTCCGGGCCGGCTGGAACACCGCCACCGGCAAGGGCAAGCAGTCCGGCTCCACGATCACCCAGCAGTACGTCAAGAACTACTACCTGGGCCAGGAGCAGACCGTCACCCGCAAGGTGAAGGAGTTCTTCATCTCGATCAAGCTCGACCGGGAGAAGAGCAAGAGCGAGATCCTCGAGGGCTACCTCAACACCAGCTTCTTCGGCCGCGGCGCCTACGGCATCCAGGCCGCCGCCCAGGCGTACTTCGGCGTCGACGCCAAGGACCTCACCGCCGCCCAGGGCGCCTACCTCGCCTCCCTGCTCAACGCCCCCAGCCAGTACGACGTCGTCGCGCACCCCGAGAACAAGCCCGCCGCCGAGGCCCGCTGGAACTACGTCATGAACGGCATGGTCGACAAGGGCTGGCTCAGCCCCGCCGACCGCGCCGCCGCGAAGTTCCCCAAGCCCAAGCAGTCCACCGTCTCCACCAACATGTCCGGACAGCGCGGCTACGTCGTCAACATCGTCAAGAACTACCTGACCGAGAACGGCATCGTCGACGAGGAGGAACTCGGCCGCGGCGGCTACCGCATCACCACCACCCTCCAGAAGGACAAGCAGGACGCCTTCGTCAAGGCCGTCGACGACAAGCTGATGTCCCAGCTGGACCAGAAGGAACGCAAGGTCGACACCTACGTCCGCGCCGGCGGCGCCTCCGTCGACCCGAAGACCGGCAAGGTCGTCGCGATGTACAACGGCATCGACTACGTCAAGCAGTACACACCCAACGCCGTCCGCCGCGACTTCCAGGTCGGCTCCACCTTCAAGCCCTTCGTGTTCACCTCCGCCGTCGAGAACCACTCCGAGACGCAGAGCGGCGAGACGATCAACCCGAACACGCGCTACGACGGCACCAGCGAACGCCCCGTCCAGGGCTGGGACGGCGGCCGCTACGCCCCCGAGAACGAGGACCACCGCGACTACGGCCACGTCACCGTCCGCGAGGCCACCGACAAGTCCATCAACGCCGTGTACGCCCAGATGGCCGTCGACGTCGGCTCCGACAAGGTCAAGCAGACCGCGATCGACCTCGGACTCTCCAAGAACACCCCCGAGCTGACCCCCTCCCCCTCCATCGCCCTCGGCGTCGCCACCGCCAGCCCCCTCGACATGGCCGAGGCCTACGCCACCCTCGCCAACCACGGCAGGCACGGCGCCTACACGCTGGTCGAGAAGGTCATGAAGGACGGCAAGCAGGAGGTCGAGCTGCCCGAGCGGCGCGAGCACCAGGCCGTCAGCCGCGAGGCCGCCGACACCACCACGTCCGTCCTGCGCAGCGTCGTCCAGAACGGCACCGCCACCGCCGCCCAGGCCGCAGGCCGCCCCGCCGCGGGCAAGACCGGCACCGCCGAGGAGGACACGGCCGCCTGGTTCGCCGGCTACACCCCGGACCTCGCCACCGTCGTCGCCGTCATGGGCCAGGACCCCAAGACCGCCGCCCACAAGCCCCTCTACGGCGCCATGGGCCTCGCCCGTGTCAACGGCGGCGGCGCCCCGGCCGAGATCTGGGGCCAGTACACCCGCCACGCCCTCGAGGGCGAGCCGGTCAGCGACTTCGACCTCCGGCTCCAGGACGGCGCCGACGTCACCGCGCCCCCCTCCGGTGACGCCTCGGACGAACCGGGTGGCGGCGACGAGAGCGGCAGCGGCGAACCCGACGAGAACTCCACCGGCGACGAGAACGGCTCCGGCACCGAGACCCCGGGCGACTCGGGCAGCAGCACCGCGCCCGGCGACTCCGGCGGCACCGAGTCCGACCCGCCGTCGACCGGCGGCGGCACCCCCACCACGGGCGGCCCCAGCACCGAGCCGGGCCCCACGGGCGGCGGCGACGGAGGCGGCGACGACTCCTCGAACGGGGGCACGGGGCCGGGTCCGGGCGGCGGGGACTCCAGCGGCGCGGGCGGCGGCGACTCCGACGGCACGGGCACCACCGCCGGTGCGGTCGCCGGCATCCCCGTCACACCCCGGCGTCAGTGACCGGAGGTCGCCTTCAGACCCACCACGGCGACCAGCAGCAGACAGATGAAGAAGATCCGGGCGGCGGTCGCCGGCTCCCCCAGCACCACCATGCCGAGCACCGCCGCCCCGGCCGCGCCGATGCCCACCCACACGCCGTAGGCCGTACCGATGGGCAGCGTCCGGGCCGCGTACGACAGCAGCATCATGCTCGCGACGATCCCGGCACCGGTGAACACACTCGGCCACAGCCGCGTGAAACCGTCGGTGTACTTCATCCCGATCGACCAGCCGACCTCGAGCAGACCGGCGACGACAAGCAGAACCCACGCCATGACAGGCACCTCCGTGAACGAACTGAACGGTGGTGCGTCGTCTTTGCCTTCAGCCCGGTACGGCGCGTCTCGTCGGGGTGCTTCCCAAGGTAGCAAAGGAAAGGGAAAGGGGCTGGTGACACCGGTCACCAGCCCCTACTGCCCTACTGCCGCCGCTTACAGATACAGCCCGGTGGAGTCCTCCGACCCCTCGAACCGGTCCGCGGCCACGGCGTGCAGATCACGCTCACGCATGAGCACGTAGCCCACACCCCGCACCTCGACCTCGGCACGGTCCTCCGGGTCGTACAGCACCCGGTCGCCCGGCTCCACGGTCCGTACGTTCTGCCCGACCGCGACCACCTCGGCCCAGGCCAGCCGCTTGCCGACGGCCGCCGTCGCGGGGATCAGGATGCCGCCCCCGGAACGCCGCTCGCCCTCGCCGGTGTCCTGCCGCACCAGCACGCGGTCGTGCAGCATCCGGATGGGCAGCTTGTCGTCCTGGGGACCGTGCTCGTTTCTCTTGGCGCTCACGCCCTGAACCTACCTGCCCGCGCTCAGCGCCTGCGCCGCCGGGTGCCGCCCAGGGCGAGCAGCCCCACGACCCCGACCACCACCAGGGCGACGGGCACCACCCGCTCCATCCGCGGGGCGCCCTCCTCGTCCACGAACTGCGACTTCACATCGCTGACCACCCGATTGACCTGAACGTACGCCCGGCCGAGGGTGTGGTCGACGCTGGAAGCGACCTTGGCCTTGGCATCGTCGACGATCGTCTTCGGGTGCACCCGCATCCCGAGCTCGTCGAGCGTCTCGGCCAGCGCCTCGCGGCGGCGCTTGATGTCCGCCTCGATCTGCGCCGGGGTTCTGATGTCCGACGTGTCCGCCACCGTACGCCTCCGGAGTCTGCTCTCACGCTGTCCCGGACAGTCTGTCAGCTACTCGCTCCTCCGCACTGTCAGGACCCCCCGTTACGCTGGATCGATGAGCGAGCGACTCCAGCCCGGGGACACGGCCCCCGCCTTCACCCTCCCGGACGCCGACGGCAACGAGGTGTCCCTGTCCGACCACCAGGGCCGCAAGGTCATCGTCTACTTCTACCCTGCCGCGCTTACCCCCGGCTGTACGAAGCAGGCCTGCGACTTCACGGACAACCTGGAGCTGCTGACCGGCGCCGGGTACGACGTGCTCGGCATCTCCCCCGACAAGCCGGAGAAGCTGGCCAAGTTCCGCGAGACCGAGTCCCTGAAGGTCACCCTCCTCGCCGACCCGGACAAGAAGGTCCTCGACGCGTACGGCGCCTTCGGCGAGAAGAAGAACTACGGCCGCACCTACATGGGCGTCATCCGCTCCACGATCGTCGTCGACGAACAGGGCAAGGTGGAACGCGCCCTGTACAACGTCCGCGCCACGGGCCACGTAGCCAAGATCATCAAGGACCTGGGGATCTGAGTTCCTCTTTGGCGGGGCCCGTGCCGAACCTTCCTGGTACGGGCCCTTCCGCATGCCGTACGTGACTGTCCGATAACCGGTTCGTTACTCCGTACGAGGCTGTGAACGCGCGGCTGGGAACGGAGGGGATCCGATGGGGGCGAGCGCGTACAGCCGGGAGCGGCTGGAGGAGGCGGCTCGGGGGGCACGGACGTTGTCGGAGGCGTTGGGGCGGTTGGGGGTGGAGCCGAAGAGTTCTACGCGGCGCTACGTCCTGGCGCGGATGAAGAAACTGGGGGTTGACACCTCACACTTCCAGCGTGAGGGAGTGAAGTGGACCCCGGATGTCCTCCAGGAGGCAGTCACAGCCTCGACGAACATGTGCGAAGTGCTCCGACATCTCGGACTGGAAGTGGTCGGCGGGCACCACACGCACATCAGCCGACGCATCAAGGCATATGGCATCGACATCTCGCATTTCCGGATGCCGACCCGGAAGGGGAAACCTTGGCGCCCCCGGACGCCTGAGGGCTTGCTCGTCGAGCAGGCGCCCGCCGCGGCGAGGCGTGTCCCCAGCGATCGCATCAAGTGGGCGATGGCAGCCGTGGGCGCACCCGAGCGGTGCGCCCTGTGCGGCAACGACGGCATGTGGCACGGACGCCCGATCCCCTTGGAGGTCGACCACATGGACGGCGACTGGCGCAACAACCGCATCGAGAACCTTCGGCTCCTGTGCCCGAACTGTCACTCGATCACGGACACTTACCGAGGACGTGGCAAAGGACGTGCCAACCGGTGAGCAGTGGCGTGCGATACACGCGTGATCGACTCGCAGAGGCAGCCGAGCAGTGCTCCGACCTCGATGAAGTGATCGACTTCTTTGGCGCTCAGCCGTCCGGCCAGCTGCGGAGGTACCTAGCGAAAAGGTTCACCCACTACGGAATCGACATCTCGCATTTCGCCCCTGCCACTAGCCAGCTCCGGCCTTCTGGTGAGGAGCTGCGTGCCGCAGTCACCGAATCCGTTTCGGTCGCGGGTGCGCTCCGTCGACTGGGGCGTCCCGACAGCGGTGCGCAACGCACCCTCTTGCGACGATGGATCGCTGACGACCATCTGTCGACAGCGCACTTCCTGGGGCAGGCACACCGACGGGGCAGGCCCAGCACGGCCACACCGCTCAGACAGCCTGAGGACATCTTGGTCAAGCACATCGGCGAACGCCGAACGAAGACCGCACTGCTGCGTCGTGCACTCCGCGCAGTTGGCGTACCCAACAAATGCGCCGAGTGCGGCACAGACCCCGAGTGGCTCGGCAAGCCCATGACGTTGGAAGTGGACCACGTCAACGGGGACTGGAGCGACGATCGCCAGGAGAACCTGCAGTTACTGTGCCCCAACTGCCACGCCGCCACTGCCACCTGGTGCCGAGGCGGCCGACGACGGCATACTGCGCCCAGTAAAGTAGGCCCGGACGGGCGCCCGTACGCCAACTGGCCGAGCGGCAATCTTTAGGTGGTTGTGTTTGTCGGTTCGAATCCGACCGGGCGCACAGGGCCCTGTACCTACGAATCGCAGGTATAGGGCCCTCATTCTTGAGTCACCCCAAAAGCTCCCGCACCACCGGTACCAGCGCCCGGAACGCCTTGCCGCGGTGGCTGATCGCGTTTTTTTCCGCTGCCGTCAGTTCCGCGCAGGTGCGCATCTCGCCGTCCGGCTGGAGGATCGGGTCGTAGCCGAAGCCGCCCGTGCCGGCGGGCTCGTGGCGGAGGGTGCCGCGGAGTTGGCCCTCGACCACCCTCTCCGTGCCGTCGGGCAGGGCCAGGGCGGCCGCGCAGGCGAAGTACGCGCCGCGGTGTTCGTCGGCGATGTCGCCGATCTGGGCGAGGAGGAGGTCGAGGTTGGCCTGGTCGTCGCCGTGGCGGCCGGCCCAGCGGGCGGAGAAGATGCCCGGGGCGCCGTTCAGGACGTCGACGCAGAGGCCGGAGTCGTCGGCGACGGCGGGGAGTCCGGTGGCCTGGGCGAGGGCGTGGGCCTTGAGCAGGGCGTTCTCGGCGAAGGTGACGCCGGTTTCCTTGACGTCGGGGATGTGCGGGTAGGCGTCCGCGCCGACGAGGTCGTGGGGCAGGCCCGCGTCGGCGAGGATGGCCCTCAGTTCGGTGATCTTTCCGGCGTTGCGGGTGGCGAGGATCAGGCGGGTCATGGGGCCAGTATTCCGGACCCCTGGCCTTTCCCCGCTCCCCGCCCCTACGGCGTGCAGACCTTCGTCAGTTCGCCCGCCGCGTCGGTGACGGGGCTGAGGTCGGGGGTCTCGTCGCCGTTCTTCACCGAGGTGCGGACGTTGTCGACGGCCGTGCCGAGGTCGTCGACGGCCTTGTTGACGTCGGTGTTGTCGGTCTGGTCGCCGATCTTGTCGAGGTTCTTCTCGATGGAGTTGAGGGACTCCTCCCACTGCGTGGGGTCGTCCGTGTTCTCCACCGCCTGCTGGAGTTCGGTGACGCTGTCGGCTATCGCGTCGGCCGTGCGCACGCAGTCGAGTGCCTTGTCGACGGCGTCGCAGCCGGTGGTGAGGCCGGCCGTCAGGGCGATGGCCGCCGCGGTGGCGACGGCGGTGGCGGTGCGGCGAAGGCTGCGGTGGCGGCTCGCGGCCATGGGTCTCGGTCCTCCCCTGGAACCGGGCCGGGCGGCCCGTGTGCGGTGCGGCGTCGGGCGTACGGCGAGGTCTGCCGTACGCCCGTGGTGCTGTACTGCTAGGGACGCGCCGGTGGGCGGCCGAGTTGCGTGTCCGGCCGCCTTTCCTTGGGACGTCTTTGGTGTTCCCTTTACCTTGCGCGCATCCTCAGCGTTCGAGGGTCGCGTCGAGGGCCTTGCGCTGGAGTGCGGCCAGCTCCGTGCAGCCCCCGGCGGCGAGGTCGAGCAGGGCGTTGAGTTCGTCGCGGGCGAAGGGCTCGGCCTCGGCGGTGCCCTGGACCTCGACGAAGCGGCCGTCGCCGGTGCAGACGACGTTCATGTCGGTGTCGGCGCGGACGTCTTCCTCGTAGCGCAGGTCGAGGAGCGGGGTGCCGTCGACGATGCCGACGGAGACGGCGGAGACGGTGCCGGTGAGCGGCTTGCGGTTGGCCTTGATCAGTTTCCTGCCCTGGGCCCAGCCGATGGCGTCGGCGAGGGCGACGTAGGCGCCGGTGATGGCGGCGGTGCGGGTGCCGCCGTCGGCCTGGAGGACGTCGCAGTCCAGGACGACGGTGTTCTCGCCGAGCGCCTTGTAGTCGATGACGGCGCGCAGGGACCGCCCGATGAGGCGGCTGATCTCGTGGGTGCGGCCGCCGATGCGGCCCTTGACGGACTCGCGGTCGCCGCGGGTGTTGGTGGCGCGCGGGAGCATGGCGTACTCGGCGGTGACCCAGCCTTCGCCGCTGCCCTTGCGCCAGCGCGGGACGCCTTCGGTGACCGAGGCGTTGCAGAGGACCTTGGTGTCGCCGAAGGAGACGAGGACGGAGCCTTCGGCGTGCTTGCTCCAGCCGCGTTCGATGGTGACGGGGCGGAGTTGTCGGGGGGTGCGGCCGTCGATGCGTGACATGCGGGTGAGCCTAGCGGCCCATGGGGAAGGGGCCTGTCCCGGAGTGGGAAAGGCCCCTTGCCGGTGAGCCGGTGGCTCACATCATGTCTTCGATCTCCGCCGCGATCGGGTCGGCGTCGGTGCCGATGACGACCTGGATGGCGGTGCCCATCTTGACGACGCCGTGGGCGCCGGCGGCCTTGAGGGCGGCTTCGTTGACCAGCGCGGGGTCGTTGACCTCGGTGCGGAGTCGGGTGATGCAGCCTTCGATCTCGTCGATGTTGTCGATGCCGCCGAGGCCGGCGACGATCTTCTCAGCCTTGCTGGCCATGTTCGTTCTCCCTGATCCGAGCCGCTTTGTCGCAGTAACCCACAGTTGGCCCATCTTCGCGAGCGGTCATGCGGTGCGTACCGAATGATGGCGTCACGACGGCGGTGCCGTCCGTCAACTGGTCTACACCAGTGTACCGGCGACCGGATGGAGACCGGATGAGTGCCGAGAGTGCGGTCAGTCCCGCCCGCGCCCGCTGGAACACGGCGTTCCAGGGGTTGCAGAAGATGGGTCGCAGTCTTCAGTTGCCCATCGCGGTCCTGCCCGCCGCCGGCATTCTCAACCGGCTGGGGCAGCCGGACGTGTTCGGGGACGACGGTCTCGGCTGGACGAACGTCTCGAAGGTGATGACGGGCGCAGGCGGTGCGCTGCTCGACGGGTCGCTGGGGCTGCCGCTGCTGTTCTGTGTGGGCGTGGCCATCGGGATGGCGAAGAAGGCCGACGGTTCGACGGCGCTGGCCGCGGTGGCGGGGTTCCTCGTCTACTACAACGTGCTGCGGCAGTTTCCGGAGGACTGTCCCGAGGGGTCGAAGGTGGTCCCGCAGATCGGCTGCCAGGTGACCGACGGTTCGGGCGAGGTGACCGCGTTCGTCTTCCAGAATCCCGGGGTGTTCGGCGGCATCGTCATGGGGTTGCTGACGGCGTACTTCTGGCGGCGTTTCCACCGGACGAAGCTGGTGGACTGGCTGGGCTTCTTCAACGGGCGCCGGCTGGTGCCGATCATCATGGCGTTCGTGGCGATCGTGTTCGCGGCACTGTGTCTGTGGGTGTGGCCGCCGATCGGTGACGCGCTGGAGAGCTTCAGCGACTGGATGACCGGGATCGGCGCGTGGGGCGCGGGTGTGTTCGGTCTGGCGAACCGGGCGTTGCTGGTGATCGGTCTGCACCAGTTCCTGAACGTGCCGATGTGGTTCCAGTTCGGTTCGTACACGAAGCCGGACGGCACGGTGGTGCACGGCGACATCAACATGTTCCTGGCGGGCGACCCGGACGCGGGTCAGTTCACGACAGGCTTCTTCCCGATCATGATGTTCGCGCTGCCGGCGGCGGCACTGGCGATCACGCACTGCGCGAAGCCGCACCGGCGCAAGGAGGTCGGCGGGCTGATGCTGTCGGTGGGACTGACGTCGTTCGTGACGGGGATCACGGAGCCGCTGGAGTACTCGTTCCTGTTCATCGCTCCCCTGCTGTACGCGGCGCACGCGGTGCTGACGGGTGTGTCGATGGCGGTGACGTGGGCGCTGGGGGTGAAGGACGGGTTCAGCTTCTCGGCGGGGCTGATCGACTACGTCATCAACTGGAACCTGGCGACCAAGCCGTGGCTGATCATTCCGATCGGGCTGGGTTTCGCGGTGGTGTACTACGTGGTCTTCCGGTTCGCGATCACGAAGTTCGATCTGAAGACTCCGGGAAGGGAGCCCGAGGAAGAGGTGGAGGACGTCACCAAGGTGTAGACCGGTTCGCGTCCTCACGTACCCTTTGAGGGTGGTCTCGCGAAGGCCCCCGGACCAACGGTCCGGGGGCCTTCGCCGCGCCCTCGCACGCGTGTGAGCAGGGGACTTGACCGGGCACTGCGCGTAGCGGTCCGGTCGCGGAATCACGGGTTCCTTACGCCGCCTTCATCGTGCTACAACAGGTCTACACCACTGAGTGGTGTAGACCACCACCCGATGGAGGAAGCATGAGCACCGCCACCGACACGGCGGCCCCCGCAAAGAAGCGGGGATCCGGTCTTTTCCAGGGGCTGCAGAAGGTAGGACGCAGCCTCCAGCTCCCGATCGCCGTTCTTCCGGCGGCGGGCATCATGGTCCGGCTCGGCCAGGACGACATCTTCGGCAAGGACGGTCTCGGCTGGGACAAGGTCGCCGCCGTCTTCAACAACGCGGGCGGTGCCCTCACCGGCTCGTTGCCGATCCTGTTCTGCATAGGCGTGGCCATCGGCTTCGCCAAGAAGGCCGATGGCTCGACCGCGCTGGCAGCGGTGGTCGGCTTCCTCGTCTACAGCAAGGTGCTCGAAGCCTTCCCCGTCACGGAGGCGGTGGTCAAGAACGGCGAGGACGTCGCCGCGACCTACAACGACCCGGGTGTGCTCGGCGGCATCATCATGGGTCTGCTCGCCGCCGTGCTGTGGCAGCGGTTCCACCGCACCAGGCTGGTGGACTGGCTGGGCTTCTTCAACGGGCGCCGGCTGGTGCCGATCATCATGGCCTTCGTCGGCATCATCGTGGGTGTCGTCTTCGGTCTGGTCTGGGAGCCCATCGGCGACGGCATCTCGAACTTCGGCGAGTGGATGACCGGCCTCGGCTCCGGCGGCGCGGCCCTGTTCGGCGGCGTGAACCGCGCGCTGATCCCGGTCGGCATGCACCAGTTCGTGAACACGGTGGCCTGGTTCCAGCTCGGCGACTTCACGGACGCGGCCGGTCAGGTCTGGCAGGGCGACATCCCGCGCTTCCTGCACGGCGACCCGTCCGCGGGCATGTACCAGTCCGGCTTCTTCCCGATCATGATGTTCGGTCTGCCGGCCGCCGCCCTGGCCATGGCGCACACCGCCCGCCCCGAGCGTCGCAAGGCCGTCCTCGGCATGATGGTCTCCCTCGCGCTGACCTCGTTCGTCACCGGTGTGACCGAACCCATCGAGTTCTCGTTCATGTTCATCGCGCCGCTCCTGTACGTCATCCACGCGGTACTCACCGCGGCCTCGATGGCGATCACCTGGGGGCTGGGCGTCCATGACGGCTTCAACTTCTCGGCCGGCTTCATCGACTACGCCCTGAACTGGAGCCTGGCCACCAAGCCATGGATGATCATTCCGATCGGTCTGGTCTTCGCGGTCGTCTACTACGTGGTCTTCCGCTTCGCGATCGTCAAGTTCGACCTGAAGACCCCGGGCCGCGAGCCCGAGGAGGAGGTCGAGGACCTCACCAAGGCGTGAGCCCCGGCCGTACGGCGTGACGAAGGCCCCGGAACCGCGAAGGTTCCGGGGCCTTTCCGCCGTGCGTACCGGGTGTCGCGGGGTCAGATCTCGTACACCGCGCCCGCGGCGGCGACCTCCACCGTCCCGTCGTACACCTCGCGCGCGTCGGCCAGGTTGACCGCGGGGTCGGTCCACGGGGGGATGTGGGTGAGCACCAGGCGCCGGGCGCCGGCCCGGGCCGCGCTCTCGCCCGCCTCGCGTCCGTTGAGATGCAGGTCGGGGATGTTCTCCTTGCCGTGCGTGAAGGCGGCCTCGCACAGGAACAGGTCGGTGTCGCGGGCGAGTTCGTCCAGCACCGGGGTGGCGCCCGTGTCGCCGGAGTACGTCAGTGAGCGGCCGCCGTGCTCGACGCGGATGGCGTAGGCCTCCACGGGATGGGCGACGCGCTCGGTGTGCACGGTGAACGGGCCGACCTCGAAGGTGGAGGGCTTGACCGTGTGGAAGTCGAAGACCTCGCTCATGGAGGAGGCCGAGGGGGTGTCGGCGTAGGCGGTGGTCAGCCGGTGCTCGGTGCCCTCGGGTCCGTAGACCGGGAGCGGGGCGCAGCGGCCGCCGTCGTGCCGGTAGTAGCGCGCCACGAAGTAGGCGCACATGTCGATGCAGTGGTCGGCGTGCAGATGGCTGAGGAAGATCGCGTCGAGGTCGTAGAGACCGCAGTGGCGCTGCAACTCGCCGAGGGCACCGTTGCCCATGTCGAGGAGCAGCCGGAAGCCGTCGGCCTCGACGAGGTAGCTCGAGCAGGCCGATTCCGCGGACGGGAACGACCCCGAGCAGCCGACGACGGTGAGCTTCATGAAGCAGAAACCTCCGCTGGCGCGTGTGGAGAGACGGGGGTCGTGCGGTCCGTCGAGCGTAAGGCGCAAAACCTGCGGTCGCTCCTCCGCCAGGGGCCGTTGTGGGCGAACTCACCTGCGGGATCACCGGTTCGGCTGGAAGCGGGGCGCGCGGGACCCTGGAGGGGGCGCGCGGTCGCGGCGCACGCCGGTACTGTCGGTCGGTATGGACACGTCCTGGTGGCTCGTCTTCGCGGCGGTGGTGCTGCTCGCACTCGTCGCCACGGTCGTCGACGGCTGGGGCCGGGGACGACGGCCGCCCCGGCCGGGCGGCGTCCGGCGGCCGCCGGGGCATCCCGGAGGGCCGGGAGGACGGGCGGTCCGGCCGCGCCCCGCGGAGATCTGGTGGGCGAACGTGCCGTACGAGGACTCCGACGGCGCGAAGGACCGGCCGTGTCTGGTGATCTCGGTGCGCGGGCGGCGGGCGCTGGTCGCGAAGATCACCACGCGTCACCGGGACGGACGGGCCGGGGTGATCACGTTGCCGCCGGGTTCGGTCGGCGACGCGCGGGGCCGGACGAGCTACCTGGAGACCGACGAGCTGCGCGAGGTGCCGGTGGGTGACTTCCGGCGCCGGGTGCGGGTGGTGGACCCGGCCCTGTGGGACCGGGTCCGTCACCTCGCCGAGTAGGGCTCCTCAGGCCCAGAGCTGGCCGTGGAGGGTTTCGATGGCCTCTTCGGTGGTGGCCGCGGTGTAGACGCCGGTGGAGAGGTACTTCCAGCCGCCGTCGGCGACGACGAACACGATGTCCGCGCTCTCCCCCGCCTTGACCGCCTTGTTGCCGACACCGATCGCGGCGTGCAGGGCGGCGCCGGTGGAGACGCCCGCGAAGATGCCCTCCTGCTGGAGCAGCTCACGGGTGCGGGTGACCGCGTCGGCGGAGCCCACCGAGAAGCGGGTGGTGAGGACGGAGGCGTCGTACAGCTCGGGCACGAAGCCCTCGTCGAGGTTGCGCAGGCCGTACACGAGGTCGTCGTAGCGCGGTTCGGCGGCGACGATCTTCACCTCGGGCTTGTGCTCGCGCAGGTAGCGGCCGACGCCCATCAGGGTGCCGGTGGTGCCGAGGCCCGCGACGAAGTGCGTGACCGAGGGCAGGTCGGCAAGGATCTCCGGACCGGTGCCGGCGTAGTGGGCGCCGGCGTTGTCCGGGTTGCCGTACTGATAGAGCATCACCCAGTCCGGGTGCTCGGCGGAGAGTTCCTTGGCGACCCGGACCGCGGTGTTGGAACCGCCCGCGGCCGGGGAGGAGATGATCTCCGCGCCCCACATGGCGAGCAGGTCCCGGCGCTCCTGGGAGGTGTTCTCGGGCATCACGCAGACGATGCGGTAGCCCTTGAGCTTGGCGGCCATGGCCAGCGAGATGCCGGTGTTGCCGCTGGTCGGCTCCAGGATCGTGCAGCCCTTGGTGAGACGGCCGTCCTTCTCCGCCTGCTCGATCATGTGGAGCGCCGGGCGGTCCTTGATCGAGCCGGTCGGGTTGCGGTCCTCCAGCTTGGCCCAGATGCGGACGTCGTCGGACGGCGACAGCCGCGGCAGGCGCACCAGGGGGGTGTTGCCCACCGCGGCCAGCGGGGAGTCGTAGCGCATCGGCGATCAGGCCATGCCGCCGGCCACGGCCGGCAGGATCGTGATGCTGTCGCCGTCGCCGAGCTTGGTGTTGATGCCGTCGAGGAAGCGGACGTCCTCGTCGTTCAGGTAGACGTTGACGAAGCGGCGGAGCTGCTCACCCTCGACGATGCGGGCCTGGATGCCCGTGTGCCGGGTCTCGAGGTCGGCGAAGAGCTGGGCGAGGGTGTCCCCGGTGCCCTCCACCGCCTTCTGGCCGTCGGTGTACTGGCGGAGGATGGTCGGGATGCGGACCTCGATGGCCATGGCTGAGTGCTCCTGTCGGAAGTTTGTCGTGGGTTCGTAGGGCGCGCGGCGGCACACGTCAGCACGCCGCGGCTCACGGCCGTACGGCGGCAACGAAGATCAACAGATGGCGCTTTTCAGCCTGCACAGGTCGACGTGCAGCCGCGCCACGAGCAGCGTGCCCGGCGCCTTTTCGCTCACGTCGAGAAGAACCATGGGCTCATCGTATCGATTCCCGGTCCGGCATCCGGAGTGTGATCTCACCTGATGGACCATTTCCGTCCACTGCGCGAGATCAGTACGCCTCGACGACCTTGACCTCCTCTTCCGTGACCTCGCCCTCCACGATGCGGAACGAGCGGAACTGGAACTCGCCGGCACCGTCGGTGTCCGCGGTGGAGACGAGGACGTAGTGGGCGCCGGGCTCGTTGGCGTAGGAGATGTCGGTGCGGGAGGGGTGGGCCTCGGTGGCGGTGTGGGAGTGGTAGATGACCACCGGCTCCTCGTCGCGGTCGTCCATCTCGCGGTAGAGCTTGAGGAGGTCCTGCGAGTCGAACTCGTAGAAGGTGGGCGAGCGGGCCGCGTTGAGCATGGGGATGAACCGCTCGGGGCGGCCCTCGCCGACGGGACCGGCCACCACGCCGCACGCCTCGTCGGGGTGGTCCTCGCGCGCGTGGGCGACGATCTGGTCGTACAGGGCCTGGGTGATGGTCAGCATGCGGCCAGGATAAGCAGACGGGCCCCCGCGTACCGATGGGTGGTACGCAGGGGCCCGCATGCCGGACATCCTGAGCGGTGGACGCGCCGGGTGCCACGAGCGCCCCGTGCGGCCGGACTTCCGCGGTGCGCGCGAACGCGCTGGTCGGCGGCGTTCGGTGGGTCCGTCAGCCGATCTTCTCGAGCTCCGGCTCGCCGGGCCGTTCGGTGATCTGCGGGTTGCGGCTCTTGAGCACCGCCCAGCCGATGCCGAGGGCGACGGCCCAGCCGGCCATCACGTACAGGCAGACACGGGCGTCGGCGTCGTAGGCGATCAGGCAGGTGACGAAGAGCAGGAAGGCGATGGCGATGTAGGAGCACACCGAGCCGCCCGGCGCCGGGAAGGAGGAGGCGGGCAGGCGGCCCGCGACGACCTTGCGGCGGTACCGCACGTGGCTGACCAGGATCATCAGCCAGGTCCAGATGCCGGCGGCGGTGGCGACGGAGGTGACGTAGCCGAACGCCTTCTCCGGGACGAGGTAGTTCAGGACCACGCCGATGGCCATGAAGACCACCGAGACGGCGATGCCGATGGCCGGGGTCTTCGTCGAGGACAGCTTGTTGAAGACCCTGGGGGCCTCGCCGTTGTCCGCGAGGGTGCGCAGCATGCGGCCCGTGGAGTACATGCCGGAGTTGCAGGACGACAGGGCGGCGGTGAGCACGACGAAGTTGACGATGCCCGCGCCGGCCGGGATGCCGATGACCGCGAAGGCCTCCACGAAGGGGCTGACGCCCTCGGCGAACTCGGTCCACTTGACCACCGCCAGGATGACGGTGAGGGCGCCGACGTAGAAGAGGGCGATGCGCCAGGGCAGGGTGTTGATCGCCTTGGGGAGGGTCTTCTCCGGGTTCTCGGACTCACCCGCGGTGACGCCGACCAGCTCGACGGCGAGGTAGGCGAACATGACGCCCTGGAGGGTCATCAGGGAGGAGCCGATGCCCTTGGGGAAGAAGCCGTCGAACTCCCACAGGTTGGAGACGGCGGCGGTGTCGCCGGCCTGGCTGAAGCCGAAGGTGAGCACGCCGACGCCGATCACGATCATGCCGATGATGGCGGTGACCTTGACCATCGAGAACCAGAACTCGATCTCGCCGAACAGCTTCACCGAGATCAGGTTGGCCACGAACAGCAGTACCAGGAAGACCAGGGCCGAGACCCATTGCGGGATGTCCGGGAACCAGTAGTGGATGTAGATGGCGGCGGCGGTGAGTTCCGCCATGCCGGTGACCACCCACATCAGCCAGTACGTCCAGCCGGTGAAGTAACCGAAGAAGGGGCCGAGGAACTCGCGCGAGTACTCGGCGAAGGAGCCGGAGACGGGTCGGTAGAGGAGCAGCTCGCCGAGCGCCCGCATGATGAAGAAGATGATCACACCCGCGAGGGCGTACATGAGGATGATGCTGGGGCCGGCCTTGGCGATGTTGGCCCCGGCGCCCAGGAAGAGGCCGACGCCGATGGCGCCGCCGATCGCGATCATCTGGACCTGGCGGCTGTTGAGACCGCGCTCGTAGCCCTCTTCGGGGGCCTTGTCCGTGTCGACCTGCGCAGAGGTCATGTGTGGTGCGCCTTTCTCCATGCCGACCCGGACCTTGACTCGGCCTCGGATCGGGTCTCGATCCCCCCGGATGATGGAGCTGAGCGGGCCTCACATCCCGCTCGGTGCCTGGCCGGCGGTCTGCCGGCTCGGTGGCGCACCCGGCCGAACATTCGGGTGGTGTTCGCCGGGCGGTCGTGAAGATTTACCACGACGGCGGCGCTGATCACAGGGGCCGACTGTGACGTGTCACACAGGGAGAAGCGGACAGAAGCCGCGCCTGCGGGGCAAAAACGGCGCGGCTTTGACGGGATCGTTATCCGGATTTGAGGCTCCGCTGAGCGGACACGGAGAGTGACGAAACCGCGCCGCTCAGGACATAAGGGTCGCAACGAGCGACTCCTGGAGCCCGCCGAGCCACAGGTACGCCATCACCATCGGCTTGCGCGGGTCCTCGTCGGGCAGCCGGTAGAGCAGGTCGGTGTCGTCCTCGTCGGCGATCTCCAGTCGGGAGCCGATCGCCAGGCGCAGGTCGTTCAGGGCGCGCAGCCACTGCTGGGACTCCTCGGGCGACAGCTTCAGCACCGCGCCCTCCTCGCCCGCCGACGCCGAGGAGAGGGCGTCCAGGGTGCGGACCACCGCCAGCGCGTTGTCCCGCTTGCCGGCCCGCAGGTCGTTCTCGGTGTAGCGGCGGAACTCCGCGGAGTGCGCCCGCTGCTCCTCGGCCTCCCGCGCCTGCGGGGCGCCCTCGGGGTCGCCGTAGGCGTCCGGGAACAGGCGGCGCAGCACCGGGTCGGAGGGCGGCTCGCTCGGGCCCTCGGCGAACAGCTCGGCGAGCGGGTCGTCGGAGGCGTCCTCGGCGGGTCCGGGGCCGATCAGCTCAAGGAGCTGCACGGCCAGGGAGCGGATGATGGAGATCTCGACGTCGTCGAGCGCGACGGCCGCGCCGCCGCCGGGGAGCGGTTCGAATTGTCCGGGCATGAAGGCGATTCAGCTGCTTCCGTCCTGCGGGCGGGCGTGGGTCATTTCCGGTCCTGCTGGAGGGTGGCCCACAGACCGTAGCCGTGCATGGCCTGTACGTCCCGCTCCATCTCCTCCCGGCTGCCGCTGGACACGACCGCCCGGCCCTTGTGATGGACGTCCATCATGAGCTTGGTGGCCTTGTCCTTGGAGTAGCCGAAGTACGACTGGAAGACGTACGTCACGTAGCTCATGAGGTTGACGGGATCGTTGTGGACGATCGTCACCCAGGGCACGTCGGGCTCGGGTACGGCGAAGACCTCCTCCGCCGACTCGGTCTTCTCGATCTCCATGGGTGCGGCTGCCGTCACACAGCCCATGCTGCCACCACAGGGGGGCACCCGCACAAACGGGCCTGTGGCGGGCGCCACGCGAACCGGTCGGACATCGAAATCGTCAGACTGACGAAATGGGGGTACGATCCGTCGTATGAACACAGCGGACCTTGGGCTGCCGGTGGACGTCCCCTCGACGGCGCTCTTCACGGACCAGTACGAGCTGACCATGCTCCGAGCCGCGCTGAAGGCCGGTACGGCCGGGCGGCGGAGCGTGTTCGAGGTCTTCACCCGGCGCCTGCCCGACGGGCGCCGCTACGGCGTCGTGGCGGGCACCGGGCGGGTGCTGGACGCCGTGGAGAACTTCCGCTTCGACGCGGGCGTCCTGCGCTTCCTGCGCGAGAAGGACATCGTCGACGAGGAGACCCTGGACTGGCTGGCGCAGTACCGGTTCAGCGGGGACATCTGGGGCTACCCCGAGGGCGAGGTGTACTTCCCGGGCTCGCCGATCATGCGGGTCGAGGGCACCTTCGGCGAGTGCGTGCTGCTGGAGACGGTGATCCTGTCCATCCTCAACCACGACTCGGCGATCGCGGCCGCCGCCTCCCGCATGTCCTCCGCCGCCGGTGACCGGCCGCTGATCGAGATGGGCGCCCGCCGCACCCACGAGCTGGCCGCCGTCGCCGCCGCCCGCTCGGCCTACGTCGGCGGCTTCGCGACCACCTCCGACCTCGCCGCCGGCTTCCGCTACAACATCCCCACCGTCGGCACCTCCGCCCACGCCTTCACCCTGCTCCACGACCACGAGCGCGACGCCTTCCGCGCCCAGGTGGACGCCCTGGGCCGGGACACCACGCTGCTCGTGGACACCTACGACGTCGCCGAGGCCGTCCGTACGGCCGTGGAGGTCGCCGGGCCCGAGCTGGGCGCGGTGCGCATCGACTCCGGCGACCTGCTGCTGGTCGCCCACCGGGTGCGCCAGCAGCTCGACGAGCTGGGCGCCACCGGGACGAAGATCGTGGTGACCTCGGACCTGGACGAGTACGCCATCGCCTCGCTGGCGGCGGCGCCCGTGGACGCCTACGGCGTCGGTACCCAGCTGGTGACCGGCTCCGGGCACCCGACGGCCTCGATGGTCTACAAGCTGGTCGCCCGCGCCGAGTCCGGCGAGGAGGGCGCGCCGCTGGTGCCGGTGGCCAAGAGGTCCAGCGGCGGCAAGACCTCCATCGGCGGCCGCAAGTGGGCCGCGCGGCGCCTGGACGCGTACGGGCACGCCGAGGCCGAGGTGGTCGGCACCGGGCCGGTGCCCGACGCGCTGGCCGACCGGCAGCTCCTGGTCGAGCTGGTCAAGGGCGGCGAGGTCGTCGCCCGCGAGCCGCTGGACGCCGCCCGGGACCGGCACGCCGCCGCCCGCGCCAACCTCCCGCTGTCCGCCACCCAGCTCTCCCGAGGGGAACCCGTCATTCCGACGGAGTACGCACACGGGGGCTCGGGTAGCTAAAGCTGGTGCCCCCCAACCGCACATCCGACCCAGTCGAAGGACACCGACCATGCGCCGCGCCTTGATCGTCGTAGACGTGCAGAACGACTTCTGCGAGGGGGGCAGCCTCGCCGTGTCCGGCGGTGCCGACGTGGCCGCCGCCATCACCGAGCTGATCGGGCAGGCGCCCGCCGGCTACCGCCACGTGGTGGCCACCCGCGACCACCACGTCGCCCCGGGCGGCCACTTCGCCGACAACCCGGACTACGTCCACTCCTGGCCGGCGCACTGCGTCGCCGGCACCGAGGGGGTCGGCTTCCACCCGAACTTCGCCCCCGCCGTCGCCTCCGGCGCGATAGACGCCGTCTTCGACAAGGGGGCGTACGCGGCCGCCTACAGCGGCTTCGAGGGCGCCGACGAGAACGGCACCGGCCTCGCCGAGTGGCTGCGCTCCCGCGGGATCGACGAGGTCGACGTCGTGGGCATCGCCACCGACCACTGCGTGCGGGCCACCGCCCTGGACGCCGCCCGCGAGGGCTTCCGTACGCAGGTGCTGCTCGACCTGACCGCCGGAGTGGCCCCGGAGACCACCGAGCGGGCGCTGGAGGAGCTGCGGGAGGCGGGCGTGGAGCTGTCTGGGAAGCCGGTCGTGCAGTAGCGCCCTCGGGGGCCGGCCTACGTCTGGGCGGTCGGGCGTCTGAGCAGGGCCCGGATCGGGTGCCACAGCTCCTGGACCAGGTCCGGGCCGCCCACGGCGTCCGCCACCGGTGCCGTGCGCCATATCAGGCCGTCCGGGTGGTGCAGGACCGCGGTGACCTCGTCCGGGGTCGGCGGAGCCGCGTTGCCCCGCAGGTAGACGCTGCGCAGCCCCAGGTTGCGCAGCCTGGTCAGGGCGCGCGCCCGGTTCTGGGCGTGGACGAGAAAGCGCACGCTGGCGCCGCCCGCCGGGCTGGGGCTGGGCAGGTTCAGTGCCACCACCACCATGCCGTTCGGCAGCTTGCAGAAGCCTCCTGCGGCCATGCGGTCATACCCCCGAGTCAGCCTGGGTCGGTCCGGGCGCCGGGCCCGGTGTCAATAAGAGAACCACAGGACGCACCTAAACACGGATCGGCGGCGACCCGCCAGGGGGTCACCGCCGATCATGCTCTGACCTGGGCAGATGCTATTTACCTGCCCGCGGGGCCAACCTCCAGCTCGATCGTCGAGCCGTTCTTGGCCTCCTTCAGGATCTTGATCTTCGTGTTGGTGTCAGTGATCTTGACACCGCCGGTCGGGTTCGCCGGGTCGTAGTAGTCGTTCTTGCGGTCGTTGAAGACCGAGACGCCCTTCGAGCCCGGGACGTACTTCGCGACGTCCGCCTTGTGCAGCGTCATGCCGTCCGTGCGGTAGAGGCTGAACGGCGAGTCGTACGCCTGGAAGCGGTTGCGCATCAGCGTGCCGTCCTTCCACTTCAGCGCGGTCGGGTGCGAGTCGATCGGCAGGACCAGGCCGGTGCCCGGGTGCTGGCTGGTGTTGTTGTCCGCCTGGGAGGTGTCCCACTTCCAGATCAGCAGGCCGTTCTGGTACGCGTAGTGCTCGACCCAGTTCGGACGCTCCGAGAAGCCGAAGTTGTACGGGCCGGTCTTCAGCGTCTTGTCGTACGACACGTACTGCCGGTTCTCGGCGATGTAGTACTGCGCGTACTCCTTGGTGAAGGAGGCGCCCTTGCGGGTGAAGCCGTTCGCCGTCCACGCGGCGTCCTCGGTCTCCGCGTTGTCGGAGAACAGCGTCGCGCCGTCGGCCGTCACCGCGATCTGGTCGGCGGTGAAGCCCTTCATCGCCAGGCCGCCGTCGGTCTGGTAGCGGAAGCGCAGGTCGATCTTCTTGCCCGCGTAGGCGTCCAGCGGGTAGACCAGCTTGCCGTAGGCGTCGACGGTGCCGCTCAGGGCGGGCTTGTCGCTGCCGTCGCGCTGGATCGGCCGGCCGTCGAAGGTGCCGTCGATCGCGGTCCAGTTGGCGCCGCCGTCGGTGGAGACCTCGGTGTAGAGGAAGTCGTAGTCGGCCTCGATGTCGTACCAGCCGTCCAGGGTGAGGGAGGCGGACGACTTGCCGGTGAGGTCGACGCTGCGGCTCAGGGTGTTCTTGAGGTCGTTGCCGCTGCCGCTCCACCACTGGGTCTTGCCCTCGGCGGGGGTCACGATCTCGGTGGTGACCTCCTCCTTCGGCAGCTCGACGACCAGGCCCTGCTTGTGCTTGGTGTTGTACTCGGCCACACCCAGCTTGTGCCAGGAGTTGACGCCCGCCTTGGCGGTGTCGTAGTTCAGCCAGCCCAGCTGGAGCTTGTCCCAGGCGTTCATGTCGCCGGGCAGGTCGCCGATCTCGTTGCGGCCGGTGCCCAGCCACGAGCCGGACGACATCAGCGTCCAGAAGCCGGTGGAGTTGTCGCCACCGGCGGTGTCGTAGTGGTCCGGCAGGCCGAGGTCGTGGCCGTACTCGTGCGCGTAGACGCCGAGTCCGCCGTTCTCCGGCTGGATGGTGTAGTCGCCGACCCAGATGCCGGTGTCGCCGATCTGGGTGCCGCCGAGCTTGTTGTCGGCGGGGCCGGTGGCGCCGGCGTCGGTGCCGAAGGCGTACCAGCGGTGGGCCCAGATGGCGTCCTCGCCCTGCGCGCCGCCGCCCGCGGACTCGTCCTCGCCGGCGTGCACGATCTGGAAGTGGTCGATGTAGCCGTCGGGCTCGTTGAAGTCGCCGTCGCCGTCGAAGTCGTAGCGGTCCCACTGGTCGTACTGGGTCAGCTGGGACTTGATCTGGGCGTCGGTGCGGCCGGCCGCCTTCTGGTCGGCGACCCAGGCGGTGACGCCGTCCTGCACCGCGTACCAGGCGCAGTTGTCGGGGTCGCACTTGTTGGAGCCGTAGCGGGCCTCGTTGTAGGGGACCTTGACCCAGTCGGAGACCTCGCCGTCGACCGAGTAGCGGCCGGAGGACTGCTTCTCGTAGTAGGTCTTGACCGAGTCGACGCCCTTGCCGGAACCGAAGTACAGGTCCTGGAAGTGCTCCTGGTCGTAGTCCTCCTGCCAGGCCGTGGAGTTGTCCGTCTTGCGGTTCGGCTTGGCTATCTCGTTGTGCAGCGGGCCGGGGGTGCCGCCGTAGCGGCTGTCGACCTTGTCGCCGAACTCGACCAGGATGGTGAAGATCTTGTCGGTCTTCTCCCGGCCCAGCTCGACGTACTTGGCGTCGCCCTTCTTGCTCTTCAGCTGGACGACGTTGGAGCCGTCCTTCTTCTTCACCGAGGCGTTGCCGGATATGACCTGGTTCAGGGCTTCCTCACGCTGGGCGGCCTGAGTGTCGCTCAGGGGACCCTTGAGGTCGTGGGAGCGCGTGGTCTTGTCCGGGCCGGGGTCGTGGCGGTTCACGGCCTCCGGCCGGGACGGCGAGTCCGCCTGCGCCACACCGGCCGCCGAGAGCGTGGCGGTCGCGGCGGCGAGTGCGACGGTGGTCGCCGCGGTTCTGAACGTCCAGGATCTGCTGGTCACTTGAGTTCCTCCCCCGCGTCCACGCGCGCGGATGGGGGACAAGGACAGAGCAAAGCCCGCGCACACGTGATCAACGCGTGTAGTCAAGTGACGACATTTGACTAGAGGTTCGGCGGAAAAGACAGACCTTGACTTGAGCAGAACAAGTGCACTATGCGGAGTGGCCGTTCGCTTTGCGGACACCGGATCGTGACCTTCGGCCGGTCCCGCGGGGTGGCCCGGGCCCGACGGGCGCGCGGGACCGTCCACTTCCCGGACGTCATGAATCCGTGCGCCCCCCGTGCATCGGCCGTGCCGGTTAGGTCGTGCTTACTGCTGGTTCCACTCGGGCACACAGCGGGTTAGAGTCGCTTGGCGGAACGCCCGGAAGCCGGCGGAAAGCCAGGCCGACAGCCCGTCTCACCCCATGATTGTCTTCCGAGGACACGATGGCCATGCCCCGTCCGACTGCCGCCCAGTTCGCCTACGGTTCGTGCACCGTGATCTTCTCGACGCTCGCCATGCTGCTGCTGTCGCAGACGAGTTCGGGTCCCGGAGTCGCCCTCATCGCCGTCGCGGCCCTCGCCCTCGGGCTGCTGGTCGCCATGACGGTCCCCCTGCCCAGGACGCGCGCGGTGACCGCCGTGCCGACCCACCGGTTCACCGCGGACCGGGAACGGGTGCAGGTGCCCGCGGGTGCCCGGGTCTCGGCCGGTGCGGGCGAGGCCACGCGCGGGCGGGCCGCCTGAGCGTCCGCGACCGTCAACGGGCGCTGACCACGACCGTCTTGGCCGCCTTGTCGTGCAGGCCCTGCTTGTAGGGCTTGTCGAAGAAGCTCCAGCCGCCCGCGATGATCGTCCACACGCAGGCACAGCAGAAGGCGAACGGGATCCACAGCACCAGGGCCCGGATCAGCGACGTCTGTACGGAGGGCGTCGCCCCGTTGTCCAGGTTGGCCACCCGCAACCCGAGCCACTTCTTGCCGAGGGTCTGACCCGTCCTCGTCGTCATGTAGGTGTCGTACGCGATGTAGAGCACGGCGGCGATCACGGACTGCCCGAAGGACTTGCCGACGGAGACGTCGTCGCCGTCGACCGTGTACTCCTGGACGTTGAAGGCCCAGCTGAGCAGCCAGACCACGATGCCCACGAGGATCATGTCGACGATCCGGGCGAGCGTGCGCCGCCCGCTGTCGGCGAGCGGGGGCATGCCGGCCAGCGGATCGCCGGGGTAGCCGCCACCGCCGTACGGGTCACCGCCGTAGGGGCCGCCGCCACCGGGGGGAGGGGGGCCGCCGTAAGGGCCGCCGCCACCGGGGGGTGGGGCCCCGTAAGGACCTCCGCCGCCGGGGGGCGGGGGCGGGTTGTCGTAGGGGTTCTTCCTCAGCGGGTCGTCTTCCGGCGGCTGCTGCCCGGGGGGCGGTTCGCTGCTCATGTCCCGAGTGGACCTCGGGGTCTGTTACGGCGCATCCGGCGAGCGGCCGTCCGGAGTAGTGCGGGTACGTCGTGGTTGCTCGCGCAGTTCCCCGCGCCCCTTGTGGGGCGCGTCCAGTGCACGTACCTCAAGGGGCGCGGGGAACTGCGCGACCAGCCCCCACGCACCCGGAGACGAGACCCGCGTTCTCCCGACCCCCCGTCCAGCTAGCCCGCGACGAACGTGTTGGCGGCCTTGTCGTGCCAGCACTGGTGCCACGGGCGGTCGAACAGGCACCACGCGACGCCGACCACGCCGACGACCAGGAGTCCGGGGACGCTGTAGACCAGCCAGCGGCGCAGGGCCGCGCCGAAGGACGGCGGCTCGTGGGCCTCGATGTCCCGCACCTCCAGACCGAGCAGCCTCTTGCCCAGGGTGCGGCCCCACTTGGCGGTGGGCAGCGCCTCGTAGACGACGCCGAAGAGCAGCAGGACGGCGAGCACGATGCCCAGGTACGTGGACGTCGTGCCGTCCAGCAACCAGACCGTGACGGTCTCGCCGGACAGCTTGGCCTCGTCGATCTTGTCGTTGACGTGGTCGATCGCCTTGACGCCGAGCGGCACGGCGGCCACGGCGGTGACGCCCGCGAGGACGACCGTGTCGATCAGCCGGGCGGCCAGCCGCTTGCCGAGCCCGGCGGGCCGGGCCGCCGCCTGGCGCCGGGCGGCGGCCTGGAACACGTCCTCGACCGGCGGCTTCCACGGTGTGACGGGCTGCTCGTCGCCGCCCGCCCCGGCCAGCCGGTGCACCTGCTGCGCCCAGGAGGTCTGGCCGCCGCCGGGACCGCCCGCCGCGACCGGCGCGGAGGCGGCGGGCTGCGGCTGCGGGGGTGCCTGGTGAGGCACGCCGGAGGCGGCGGGCGCCACAGGAGACTGAGCGGCGGCGGCCCGGGCGGCGGCCGCCTTGCCGGCTCCGAACCCGGGTCCGGAGCCGGAGTTGGGGCCGGGAGTGGGAACGGGACCGGGACCTGAACCAGGAGCGGGTCCGCCCGGCTGCGGGCCCGGGCGCGGGGCGACCGCGCGGAAGGTCATGGTGCCCTCGTCCTGTGCGGCGGCGGGGGCGCTCTGCCGGCCCGCCGCCGGACGGCGGAAGACGAAGGTGTTGCCGGCCTCCCCCTCCTCCGCCCCCGCTGCCGCCTCCGGTGAGGCGGAGGCGGCAGCCGCGGCGGCGCCCTGCCCGCCGGAGCCGGCGGCGCCCTGGGCGGGCGGTGCCTCCTGCCGGGCGTGCGGGACCCTCGGGTCCGCGGCCTGCGCCGTGCCCGGCCAGGCGACGGGCTGTTCCGGGGCGTCGGCGGGGCCGCCGGACGGGCCGGAGCGGTCGGCGCCCCACGCGGTGGCGGACTCCGGACGGCTGCCGTGCTGGGACGCGGCGGCCGGCGGCGGGTCCTCGACCGGGTCCTCGTCGAAGAAGTGCGGCCCGGTCTCCTCGACGGAGGGCCGCGCGCCGGGCGGAGGCGCGAGCGGCTCGCCGTCCTTGGGGGCGGGGCGGCTGGTGCCCGCCACCCAGGAGGCGCCGTTCCAGTACCGGACGTATCCGGGAATGGACGGGTCCGGGTAATACCCTTCGCGGGGCCTGTCGTCACCGGGGGCCGGGGTTGGGGCGCTCATGTCCGTCGTCCCGTATCTGCTCGGGGGTTGATAAGGGGGCCTCAACATCTATCAGACGGGCGCAATCCGCACCGCCGGTCCCGCCGTACCCGCCCCTTTCCGGGCAACCTCGTGCCGGGACCTTCACATCCGGGCCGCGCCCTGGTTCCGGGTGCGGAAAAAAGTTCCCCGGACCCGCGTAATGCTCCGGCCTCCGGCCGCTCTCCCCGGGCAAGGACCGCACGAGACCCGGGAGAGGAACCCGCCATGCACCCCAACCCCACCGGCCCCACCGTCGTGGAACGCGAGCTGGAGCTGAGGCTCGTCCTGTCGCCCGAGCGCGGCATCCCGGTGCCGGCCAGGCTCGGCTACCACACCGACGATCCCTACGCCGTCCACATCACCTTCCACATCGACTCCGGGCACCCGGTGCACTGGACGTTCGCCCGCGATCTCCTGGTGGAGGGCGTCTTCCGGCCCTCCGGTCACGGGGACGTGCGGGTGTGGCCGTCGAAGGCGGAGGGGCGCAGCGTCGTGCTGATCGCGCTGAGCAGCCCGGACGGCGACGCCCTCCTGGAGGCGCCCACGCCCCAGGTGTCGGCCTGGCTGGAGCGGACCCTGCGGGCGGTGCCGCCGGGGACCGAGGGCGCGCAGCTGGGGATCGACGACGGGCTGGCCGAGCTGCTCGCCCGGTGAGGGACAGCAGGGATCAGAAGAGCTTGCCCGGGTTGAGGATGCCCAGCGGGTCGAAGACCTGTTTGACGGCCCGCTGCATCTCCAGGCCCACCGGGCCGATCTCCCGGGCCAGCCACTCCTTCTTCAGGACGCCCACGCCGTGCTCGCCGGTGATGGTGCCGCCGAGTTCCAGGCCGAGCGCCATGATCTCGTCGAAGGACTCGCGGGCCCGCCGGGACTCGTCGGGGTCCGAGGCGTCGAAGCAGACGGTGGGGTGGGTGTTGCCGTCGCCCGCGTGGGCGCAGACCCCGATGGTGAGGCCGTACCTGGCGGCGACGCGCTCGATGCCCTCCAGCATGTCGCCGAGCCGGGAGCGGGGCACGCACACGTCGTCGATCATCGTGGTGCCCTTGACGGCTTCGAGGGCGGTGAGGGCCAGGCGCCTGGCCTGGAGGAGGAGTTCGGACTCGGCCGCGTCCTCGGCCGGGACCACCTGCGTGGCGCCGGCGGCCTCGCACAGCGCGCCGACGGCGGCGAGGTCGGCGGCCGGGTCGGTGGTGTCGAAGGCGGCGAGCAGGAGCGCCTCGGTGCTCTCCGGCAGACCCATGTGGGCGAGGTCGTTGACCGCCTTGACGGTCGTACGGTCCATCAGTTCGAGGAGGGACGGCACGTGCCCGCCCTCCATGATCCGGCAGATCGCGTCGCAGGCGGCGGACGCGGAGGCGAACTCGGCGGCCAGCACCAGCTGCTCGGGCGGCCGGGGACGCAGCCCGAGGACCGCCTTCACGACGATGCCGAGGGAGCCCTCGGAGCCGACGAAGAGCCGGGTCAGGTCGTACCCGGCGACGCCCTTGGCGGTGCGGCGGCCGGTGGACATCAGGCGGCCGTCGGCGAGGACGACGTCGAGCCCGAGGACGTACTCGGCGGTCACCCCGTACTTGACGCAGCACAGGCCGCCGGAGGCGGTGCCGATGTTGCCGCCGATGGTGCACATCTCCCAGCTGGAGGGGTCCGGCGGGTAGGAGAGGCCGTGTTCGTTCACCGCGCGGGAGAGCGTGGCGTTGACGACGCCCGGTTCGACGACGGCGACGCGGTCGACCGGGTTGATCTCCAGGATGCGGTCCATCTTCGTCAGGGAGAGGACCACGCAGCCGTCGGTGGCGTTGGCCGCGCCGGACAGGCCGGTGCGGGCGCCCTGCGGGACCACCGGGACGCGCAGCTCGGTGGCGGTGCGCATGACGTGCTGGACGTCCTCGACGGTGCGCGGCAGGACGACCGCGGCGGGGGCGCCGGCCCGGCAGAAGCTCGCCATGTCGTGGGCGTAGGAGGCCGTGACGTCGGGGTCGGTGAGGACGGACCCGGCGGGAAGACCGGCGAGCAGGCGGTCGACGAGGATGCTCCGGTCGCCGGGGGTGCGGTGGACCGTCGCGGCTGCGTCGTCTTCGTCGCGAGGCGCTTCGATACGGCTCATGATCACAGGCTCGCATCCACGGCCATCGGTGTGAACCCCGCGGGCGGCACCCGTCGCCTGCCCGGTGTGATCGTCGTACGGGCGCACAGTGAGCCCCATGGAGGTCATGGAGAGGCTCACCCGGCGGGAACAGGGCGAGGCACCGGGACCCGGCCGGCGGTCGCGCCGCGGGCGCCGGGTACTGATCGCCTCCGTCGCCGGTGCCGCCGTGCTCGGCGGGGTCCTGGTGCTGCTCCCCCGGGAGGGCGGCGACGCTCCCCCGCCCGCGCCGGGGCCCGCGGCGCTGGCGCGCGGTGCGGTCACCACGGGGGTGCCGGCCGCGCTGCCGGACCTGGCGGCGCTGATCGGCGACCGGGAGACCCACGTGCGGGCGCATCCGCTGGACGGCGCGTCGTGGGCGGTGCTCGGCGCGGCGTACGTCGAGCAGGGCCGCCGTACGGCGGACGGCGCGAACTGGCCGAAGGCCGAGAAGGCGCTGCGCACCTCGCTGAAGACGGGGCCCGAACGCAACCCGCAGGCCCTGGAGGGGCTCGCCGCGCTGGCGGTCGCGCGCCGGGACTTCCCGGCGGCGAAGAAGTGGGGCGAGAGCGCGGTGCGGGCGGCGCCGAAGCGGTGGACGGCGCACGCGGTGCTGATCGGCGCGTACACCGGGCTCGGCGACGACAAGGGCGTGGGCCGGGCCCTGGACAAGGTGATGGAGCTGCGTCCGGGCGCTCCGGCAGTGGGCGCGCTGGCCGCGTCCGTCTACCGGGACCGGGGCTGGCGGGAGGACGCGGCGGCCCGGATCTCGGACGCGGCGGCCGCCGCCGAGGCACCGGCGGAGCGGGCGGCGTACCTGGAGCAGGCCGGGCGGCTGGCCTTCGAGCGCGGGGACCGTGCGGAGGCGCTGCGGTTCTTCCAGGAGGCGCTGCGCACGGACCCCGACCAGCGGGCCGCGCAGGCCGGGCAGGGCCGGGCGCTGGCGGCGCTGGGCCGGACGACGGAGGCGCTGTCCGCGTACCAGGCGGCGCTGGCCAAGCAGCCGAACCCCGAGTACGCGCTGGAGCTGGGCGAGCTGTACGAGTCGCTGGGCCTCGGGCAGGCGGCGCGGGTGGAGTACGACCTGCTGCGGGAGCGGGCGCGGGACGCGGAGGCGGCCGGGGCCGACGAGCAGCTGGTACTCGGGCGGCTCGACGCCGACCACGGCGATCCGGCGGCGGCGGTGGAGCGGCTGCGCGCCGAGTGGGGACGGCAGCCGGGGACCGCGGTCGCCGACGCGCTGGGCTGGGCGCTGCACCGCACCGGCGCGGACGAGGAGGCGCTGGAGTTCGCGACGATCGCGACCGACGGCGACAAGGGCGGCGGGGTGCGCAGCGCGCTGTACGTCTTCCACCGGGGCGTGATCGAGCGGGAGCTGGGGCGGTCCGCGTCCGCGCGGCGGCATCTGCGGGAGGCGCTGACGGTCAACCCGTACTTCTCGCCGCTGTGGGCTCCGGAGGCGGAGCGGGCGCTGGCGGAGCTGGGCGAGCCCTCGCTGGAGGGCCCGCCCGACTGACCCCGTGCGGATCAGAGGTTGCCGCGCTTCTCCTGCTCGCGCTCGATCGCCTCGAACAGGGCCTTGAAGTTGCCCTTGCCGAAGCCCATCGAGCCGTGGCGTTCGATCATCTCGAAGAAGACGGTCGGACGGTCCTGGACCGGCTTGGTGAAGATCTGCAGCAGGTAGCCGTCCTCGTCGCGGTCGACGAGGATCTTCAGCTCGCGCAGGACGTCGACGGGCACCCGGGTCTCGCCGGCCCACTCGCCGAGGGTGTCGTAGTACGAGTCGGGGGTGTCCAGGAACTCGACGCCGGCCGCCTTCATCGCGCGGACGGTCGCCACGATGTCGTTGGTGTTCAGCGCGATGTGCTGGACGCCGGCGCCGCCGTAGAACTCCAGGTACTCGTCGATCTGGGACTTCTTCTTGGCGACGGCGGGCTCGTTGATCGGGAACTTGACCTTGAGGGTGCCGTCGGCCACGACCTTCGACATCAGCGCGCTGTACTCGGTGGCGATGTCGTCGCCCACGAACTCCTTCATGTTCGTGAAGCCCATGACCTTGTTGTAGAAGCCGACCCACTCGTTCATGCGGCCGAGTTCGACGTTGCCGACGCAGTGGTCCACGGCCTGGAACACGCGCTGCTTAGGCGGGGCGACCATCGGCTTGGCGGGGACGTAGCCGGGCAGGTACGGCCCGTCGTAGCCGGTGCGCTCGACGAGGGTGTGCCGGGTCTCGCCGTAGGTGGCGATGGCGGCGAGGACGACGGTGCCGTGCTCGTCCTTGACCTCGTGCGGCTCGGCGACCGAGCGGGCGCCGTGCTCGACGGCGTAGGCGTGGGCGGCGCGGGCGTCCGGGACCTCGATGGCGAGGTCGACGACGCCGTCGCCGTGCTCGGCCACGTGCTGGGCGAGGAAGCGGCCCCAGTCGGTCGCGGGCTTGATCACCGAGGTGAACACGAAGCGGGCGGAGCCGCTCTCCAGGACGTAGCTCGCGGTCTCCCGGCTGCCGTTCTCCGGTCCGGAGTAGGCGACCAGCTTCATGCCGAAGGCGGTGGAGTAGTAGTGCGCGGCCTGCTTGGCGTTGCCCACGGCGAAGACGACCGCGTCCATTCCCTTGACCGGGAAGGGGTCGGCCTGCCGGGCGGTGTCGGGAGTGTGGTGTGTGGTCTGCGTCATAGCCGCAGGTTCTCCCGTGTCCGCAAGGTGCGCAATAGTTTGCGTTTTCACTGGGCAACCTGACCAGTGATACGCCGGGAGTGCCGGGCGATCTGTACAGGATGACCAGCCGGGAGGGTGAGGGGTATGGCGGGTACGGGGATCGACCGGCTGGACGGGCGGATCATCTCCCTGCTGGCCCGGGAGCCGCGGATCGGGGTGCTGGAGATGTCCCGGCGGCTCGGGGTGGCGCGCGGCACCGCGCAGGCGCGGCTCGACCGGCTTCAGTCGAACGGAGTCATCCGCGGATTCGGTCCGGAGGTGGACCCGGCGGCCCTCGGCTACCCGGTCACCGCGTTCGCCACGCTGGAGATCAGACAGGGCCAAGGAGCCGACGTACGGGCGCACTTGACGCATGTGCCGGAGGTCCTGGAGCTGCACACCACGACCGGAACCGGGGACATGCTGTGCCGCCTCGTGGCCCGCTCGAACGCCGATCTCCAGCGGGTGATCGACCGGGTTGTCGGTTTTGATGGCATCGTCCGGGCCGCCACGGCGATCGTGATGGAGAACCCCGTTCCGCTGCGGATCATCCCGCTGGTGGAGCAGGCGGCCGGGGACGGCGGCGGACAGGACTGAGGCGGGCCCGATCCCGGAGGTGAGCGGACGTGAACTTCTGGGACTTCCTGGGCAGCCGCCACCAGCAACTGCTCGCCGACGCCTATCAGCACGCCAGCGCGGTCTTCCAGTGCATGGTCGTGGCGACCCTGCTCGGGGTGATGATCGGCGTCCTCACCTACCGCAGCGACTGGGCGGGGAACCTGGCGACCCTGTCCACGTCGACCATCCTCACCATCCCGTCGCTGGCCATGATCGGTCTGCTCATTCCGATCGTCGGCCTCGGCGTGCCGCCGACGGTCACCGCGCTGACCCTGTACGGGCTGCTGCCGATCGTGCGGAACTCGATCGTGGGCCTGCGCGGGGTCGACCCGGCGCTGGTGGACGCCGCCACGGGCATCGGGATGTCGCGTCCGGCGCGGCTGCTGCGGGTGGAACTGCCGCTGGCCTGGCCGCCGATCCTGACCGGCATCCGGGTCTCCACGCAGATGCTGATGGGCATCGCGGCGATCGCCGCCTACGCCTCCGGGCCGGGCCTCGGCAACGAGATCTTCCGCGGGATCGCCTCGCTGGGCAGCAAGAACGCGCTCAACCAGGTCCTCGCGGGCACGCTCGGGATCATCGTCCTGGCCCTGCTGTTCGACGCGGCGTACGTGCTGCTGGGACGGCTGACCATTCCGAGGGGGATCCGTGTCTGAGACAGCGGAGTCCGTGGCCGGGAACGGCCACGACGGCACCACCGGCGCGACCATCGAGCTGGAGTCCCTCACCAAGCTCTACCCGGGCAATCCGCAGCCCGCCGTCGAGAACGTGTCGATGGAGATCAAGGCCGGGGAGACGGTCATCTTCGTCGGCCCCTCGGGCTGCGGGAAGTCCACCACCCTGAAGATGATCAACCGGCTGATCGAGCCCAGCGGCGGACGCATCCGCATCAACGGCGAGGACGTCACCGACATCGACCCGGTGAAGCTGCGCCGCAAGGTCGGCTACGCGATCCAGTCCTCCGGTCTCTTCCCGCACATGACCGTCGCCCAGAACATCGCCCTCGTGCCGAGGATGATCGGCTGGTCCAAGTCCCGCATCCGCTCCCGGGTGGAGGAGATGCTGGACCTGGTCGGACTGGACGCCGGGGAGTTCCACGGCCGCTATCCGCGCCAGCTCTCCGGCGGCCAGCAGCAGCGGGTGGGCGTGGCGCGGGCGCTGGCGGCCGATCCGCCGGTGCTGCTGATGGACGAGCCGTTCGGCGCGGTCGACCCGATCACCCGGGACCACCTCCAGGACGAGCTGATCCGCCTCCAGCACGAACTGCACAAGACGATCGTCTTCGTCACCCACGACTTCGACGAGGCGATCAAGCTGGGCGACCGGATCGCGGTGCTGCGCGAACGCTCCCACATCGCGCAGTTCGACACCCCGGAGGCGATCCTCACCAACCCGGCGGACGACTTCGTCTCCGGCTTCGTCGGCGCGGGCGCCGCCCTCAAGCGGCTGAACCTGACCCGGGTGCGGGACGTGGGCATCACGGACTACCCGACGGTGACCGTGGAGGACCCGCTCCAGCACATCTTCGACCGGCTGCGGGAGTCGGGCACCAACGAGATCCTGCTCCTGGACCGGCGCGGGCGCCCCTACAAGTGGCTGCGGCGCGGCGACCTGATGCGGGCCAGGGGCTCGCTGGCGCGGGCCGGGACACTGGTCCACGACACGGTGACCCGGGACGCGACGCTGCGGGACGCGCTGGAGGCGGTGCTCACCGACAACGCGGGGCGGGTCGCGGTCACCGGGCGGCACGGCGCGTACGAGGGCGTCGTCGACATGGAGACGCTGATGAACTCCGTGCACGAGCTGCTGGAGGCCGACCGGCTGGACGCACTGGAGCACCAGCACGACCTGGAGGAGACCCGGGCCACGCAGACACACACCGAGCAGGAGGGCTTCGGCGGGGTCGGGGGCCGCGCGTGAGCGGCTCCTCGCGCCCCTCCCCCGGCCGCCGTCCCGCGGGCGAGCACGAGGTCAAGGGGCTCGCCTTCCGCGACGAGGAGGAGAGCGAGGCTCCCCCGCCGTCCCCGGTGGCGGCGGGTCCCCGGGTCGGCTGGCGCAAGCTGACCTTCCTGCCCGTCGTCCTGATCGCCGTACTGCTGGCGACCTGGCTGTGGTTCCGGCAGGCCGACCTGGACGCGCTCAGCCGGAACGCGCTCGGCAACGGCCAGGTCACCAAGGCGCTGTGGCAGCACGTCCAGCTGACGGTGATCTCCACCTTCTTCGTGCTGATCATCGCGATCCCGCTGGGCATCCTGCTCACCCGCGGGGCGTTCCGGAAGGCCACCCCGTTCGCGATGGCGTTCGCCAACATGGGCCAGGCGACCCCGGCGATCGGTCTGCTGGCGCTGCTGGTGATCTGGCTGGGCATCGGCCGCAGGGCCGCGCTGATCGGCATCATCATCTACGCCGTCCTGCCCGTGCTCTCCAACACCATCGCCGGTCTGAAGGCGAACGACCCGACGCTCCTGGAAGCGGCCCGCGGCATCGGGATGTCCCCGCTGGGCGTGCTCACCCGGGTGGAACTCCCGCTGGCCGTCCCGCTCATCCTGGCCGGTGTGCGCACGGCGCTGGTCCTGAACGTCGGTACGGCGACGCTGGCGACCTTCGGCGGCGGCGGTGGCCTGGGCGTGCTGATCACCACCGGCATCACCAGCCAGCGGATGCCGGTGCTGGTCCTTGGCTCGGTCCTCACCGTCGCCCTGGCCCTGCTGGTGGACTGGCTGGCCTCGCTGGCCGAACTGCTGCTGCGGCCGCGGGGGCTGGAGGTGAGCACATGAGACGGCGTACCTGCTGGACGCTGGCCGCCGCACTCCTTTTCGCCTCCGCCGGGTGCGGTCTGACCAGCGGCTCCCCGATGGTCGACGACGTGGAGCCGGGCTCGATCGGGAAGGGGCGGCCCCTGGAGGGCGCCGATCTGACGGTCACCTCGAAGGAGTTCACCGAGCAGCTGGTGCTCGGCGCGATCATGGGCATCGCCTTCGAGGCGGCCGGCGCGGAGGTGCTCGACCGCACCGGCATCCAGGGCTCGGTCGGCACCCGCGCGGCGGTGGAGAACGGCGACGCCGACGCCACGTACGAGTACACGGGCACCGCGTGGATCACCTACCTGGGCAACAGCAAGCCGATCCCCGATCCAAAGCAGCAGTGGAAGGCGGTGAAGGAGGCCGACGCGAAGAAGGGCCTGACGTGGCTGGAGCCGGCCCGCCTGAACAACACGTACGCGCTGGCGATGAACCAGGCCAACTACAAGAAGTACAAGACCAAGACCCTCTCGGAGGTCACCGCCCTGTCGAAGTCCGACCCGGGCGCGGTGACGCTGTGCGTGGAGGGCGAGTTCGCCAACCGCGCGGACGGCCTGCCGGGCCTGGAGAAGGCGTACGGCATGTCGCTGCCCGCCGGGAACATCACGCAGATGGACACCGGCATCATCTACACCCAGACCGCGAAGGGCGCCTGTACGTACGGCGAGGTGTACACCACCGACGGGCGGATCAAGTCCATGAACCTGGTGGTGATGGAGGACGACAAGAAGTTCTTCCCGAACTACAACGCGGCACCGATGGTCCGCACGGCGACCCTGAAGAAGTGGCCGGCGATCGCCTCCGTCCTGGACCCGGTCACCGAGGCGCTGACCAACGACGTGGCGCGGACCCTGAACGCGAAGGTCGACGTGGACGGTGAGGACCCGCACCAGGTGGCGCTGGACTGGATGAAGGAGAAGGGCTTCGTGACGGAGGGGTAGGGCCGGTCCGCTCAGCAGGCGGGGACGCCGCCCCTGCCGCTCTCCAGCGCCTTGAGGGAGTCGACCGCGCCCTTGAGCGTCGTCACCGGGATCAGCCGGAGCCCCTTCGGCAGCTCGGACTGCGCGTCCGAGCACTCCGCCTTCGGTACGAGGAACACGGTGGCGCCGTCCCGCCGGGCGGCCTGCGTCTTGAGCGGCACCCCGCCGACGGCACCGACCTTGCCGCCGTCGGTGATGGTCCCCGTCCCGGCGACGACCCTGCCGCCGGTGAGGTCGCCGGCGCCGAGCTTGTCGACGATGCCGAGCGAGAACAGCAGCCCGGCGCTGGGCCCGCCGACGTCCTCCAGCCGGAGTTCGACGTCGACGCCGTCCTTGTCCATCCGGAGGTAGCGGAGCGCGGCCGTGGTGGCGGAGTCCTGCGACTCCTTCATCTGCTCCTGGTTGTACTGCTCGATCTCGCTCACGTCGTCGCCGCTCGGGTAGACGGCGTCGCGCGGCATCACGGCCCGGTCGGTGTCGAACCAGCTGCCGAGCACGTCCCCGAGGTGGATGCTCGCGTCCGGCCCGGTCGCCTCGATCGTCGTCATCCGCAGCTGCCCGCTGGTGTCGTGCGTCGGCGCACCGCTGATCGTGATCACCTCGGCCCCCCGGTTCTCGCCCAGCACATCGGCCGTCAGCCCCGGCTGCGCCACGGAGAACGGCAACGGCGCGAACACGGCGGTCGCGAGCAGCGCCACGACGGGCAGACCGCAGACGGCGAGGAACTGGGGACGCGTGAGACGAGAGAGCACGGGGTCAATCTAACGTGGCCCGGTCCCCGGGCCTCCGACGCCCGGACAGGACCCGGCTCAGCGCAGGGCCTCCGCCACCTCGCGGGCCGCGTGCATGACGCGTTCGCCGACTCGTTCGGGGACCACGTCGGCCAGCATGACGACGCCGACGCTGCCCTCCACTCCCGTCACTCCGAGCAGGGGTGCGGCCGCGCCGCAGGCGCCGGCCTCCAGTTCGCCGTGGGTCAGGGTGTAGCCGGGGGCCTCTGCGGTCTCGCCGGGGGGCTGCGCGGGCCGGCGGGCGGAGAGGATGGCCTTGCCCGCGGCGCCCCGTTCCAGGGGGTGGCGGAAGCCCGCGCGGTAGGCGACGTGGTAGTCGGTCCAGGTCGGCTCCACGACGGCCACGGCCAGGGCTTCCGCGCCGTCCACCAGGGTCAGGTGGGCCGTCGCCCCGATGTCCTCGGCGAGCGCGCGCAGGGCCGGCATCGCGGCCTCGCGGACCAGGGGGTGCACCTGGCGGCCGAGGCCCAGGACGCCGAGGCCGACGCGGGCCCGGCCGCCCAGGTCGCGGCGTACGAGTGCGTGCTGTTCCAGCGTGGCGAGCAACCGGTACACGACGGTCCGGTTGACGCCCAGTTTGTGGGACAGCTCGGTGACGGTCAGCCCGTGGTCCGTATCGGCCAGCAGTTTGAGGACCCGCAGTCCCCTGTCGAGCGTCTGAGAGGTCTCCGCGGTCACGACGCCCACTCCTTAGTGGTGAGGTCGGCGGCCCTCCTCGCGGGGATGCGTCACCGAGTCCCGTCAGTGACGCGCTTCAGAGGCCGCCGATCGGCTGACGGCCCGGCCTTGTCCCGGGCCCAGTCGCTTCACGGCTGCGCTCCGCGGCGGCGCTGCCACGGGGCGTGTGCGTAGCGGGACAGTAACTACCAGGTCCGCTCAGCGGAAGGCTCCGTCCAGAATCCGGGCGCCAACCGTTATCGACTGCCGGTGTTTGTCCCGGTACGTTCCGCACACGCCTCCGGCGCCGCAGCGACCCCGCCTCACTTCATGCGCGTCGCCCACTCCTGCACCTTGGCGATGCGCTGGCGCAGCTGTCCGCCGGTCGCCTCGGCGCTGGGCGGGCCGCCGCAGACGCGGCGCAGTTCGGTGTGGATCACGCCGTGCGGTTTGCCGCTCTGGTGGACGTAGGCGCCGACCATGGTGTTGAGCTGCTTGCGCAGCTCCATCAGCTCCTTGTGGGAGACCACCGGGCGCCGCTCGGCGGGCAGTTCGAGCAGGTCGGCCTCTTCGTCGGGCTTCTTGCGGCTGTGCGCGATCTGCCTGGCCTGCCGCTTCTGGAGCAGCAGCTGCACCTGGTCGGGCTCCAGCAGGCCCGGGATGCCGAGGTAGTCCTGCTCCTCCTCGCTGCCCGGGTGGGCCTGCATCCCGAACTCGGCGCCGTTGTACATGACGCGGTCGAAGGTGGCCTCGGACTCCAGTGCCTCGAAGGCGAACTGCTCCTGTTCGCCGGTGTCCTCGTCCTGTTCCCGGTTCGCCTCGTCCATCTCCTTCTCGGACTCGGCGTAGGGGTCCTCCTCGCCCTCCTTCTTGGGCTTGTCGAGGACGTGGTCCCGCTCGCGCTCCATCTCGTTGGCGAAGGTGAGCAGGTCGGGCACGGTGGGGAGGAAGACGGAGGCGGTCTCGCCGCGCCGGCGGGACCGGACGAAGCGGCCGACCGCCTGGGCGAAGAAGAGAGGGGTGGAGATCGTCGTGGCGTAGACGCCGACCGCGAGGCGCGGGACGTCGACGCCCTCGGACACCATGCGGACGGCGACCATCCAGCGGTCGGTGCTCTGGCTGAACGTGTCGATGTTCTTCGAGGCGCCCGCGTCGTCGGACAGCACGACGGTGGCCTTGTCACCGGTGATCTCCCGGATCAGCTTGGCGTAGGCGCGGGCGGAGTCCTGGTCGGCGGCGATGACGAGCGCCCCGGCGTCCGGGATGGCCTTCCTGACCTCGGTCAGCCGCTGGTCGGCGGCGCGCAGCACGGCCGGCATCCACTCGCCGCGCGGGTCGAGCGCGGTGCGCCAGGCCTGGCTGACGGCGTCCTTGGTCATCGGTTCGCCGAGCCGGGCGGCGATCTCGTCGCCCGCCTTGGTGCGCCAGCGCATGTTGCCGCTGTAGCTCATGAAGATGACGGGACGCACCACGCCGTCGGCGAGCGCCGAGCCGTAGCCGTACGTGTAGTCGGCGGCGGAGCGGCGGATGCCGTCGTTGCCCTCCTCGTACGCGACGAAGGGGATCGGGTTGGTGTCCGAGCGGAAGGGCGTGCCGGTGAGCGCGAGACGGCGGGTGGCCGGCTCGAACGCCTCCAGGCAGGCCTCGCCCCAGGACTTGGAGTCACCGGCGTGGTGGATCTCGTCGAGGATCACCAGGGTCTTGCGCTGCTCGACGCGGTTGCGGTGCAGCATGGGGCGTACGCCGACGCCCGCGTAGGTGATGGCGATGCCCTGGTACTCGCGGCTGAGCGGCCCCGCGCTGTACTCGGGGTCGAGCTTGATCCCTATCCGTGCCGCGGCCTCGGCCCACTGCTTCTTCAGGTGCTCGGTCGGCGCGACGACGGTCACCTGCTGCACGACGTGGTGGTGCAGCAGCCAGGACGCCAGCGTCAGCGCGAAGGTCGTCTTTCCGGCGCCGGGGGTGGCGACGGCCAGGAAGTCCCGGGGCTGGTCCTGGAGGTACTTCTCCATCGCCCCCTGCTGCCAGGCCCGCAGCTTGCCGGCGGTGCCCCAGGGGGCACGGCCGGGGAAGGCCGGGGACAGGTGGTGCGAGGTGCTGGAGCTGGCGGTGGTAGTCACGGTCTCCGAAGGGGGTAGAGCGGCTCGGCCACGTATGACAACCGGGCCACCCTACCGGCGGGCCGACGTGATCAAAGCGCGCACGGGGGCGGGTCACCCCCGGGTGGGACGGACGTCACAGCCGCCCCGCCCGCCCCTTCGGGTCGTGGGCGGCTCACTTCTCCCGCACCCGCGTCGCGACCCACGCCCCCACCAGCGCCACCGCCGCCATCGGCAGGAACACCGCGGCGAAGGCGGCCGGGTGGGAGCCGGTCGCCTCGGTGGCCGCGTGGCTCACCGTGCCGCCGCCGAGGGCCGCGAAGGCCGCGCCGCCGGCCGACAGCAGGACGACGTTGGAGAGGCCGTCGGAGATCTGCAGGGCGGCGGAGTTGGCGCCGGCCTCCTCGGGGGCGGAGAGCTTGAGCAGCAGCACGCTGGTGGAGGAGATCACCAGGCCCATGCCGAAGCAGCCGAAGGCCCAGGCGACGGCGACCGTCCAGGCGGGGACGGCGTCGATCAGCACACTGGGCGCCGTGGCGACGGCCGCCGCGACCAGGAGCATGCCGAGGGCCATCAGGCGCTCCCGGTGCGGTTCCAGACGCGGCCGGGACTGCAGCCAGGAACCGGCGGCCCAGGTCGCCCCGCCCGCCGCCAGGGAGAGTCCGGCGAGGGTCGGGCTGAGCCCCCGCTGTGTGACCAGCATGAGCGGGACGAAGGACTCGGCGGCGATGAAGGACCCCGCGGCCACCCCGCGCAGCAGGACCACGGAGGGCAGGCCGCGCACCGCCCGGTAGGTGCCGCGCGGCAGCAGTCCGAGGACCGCGGGGACGAGCAGCGCCACGCCCACCGCGCCCGGCAGCAGCGACACCCAGCGCAGGTCCTGGGCGGCGTACTGGAGCAGGCCCGCGCCCAGCGAGATGGCGAGGGCGAGGCGGATCCGGCGGCGGTCGAAGGAGGCCGGGGTGCCCGCTCCCCCCACGGAACCTGCCGCGCGGCTGCGTATCTGCGGCAGCGCGAGGGCGAGCGGGACGACGACCAGCACCGGGATGCCGACGAACACCCAGCGCCAGCCGAGGTGCTCGGTCACCGCGCCGGAGGCCAGCGGGCCGACGACGGACGGGACCACCCAGCCCGCCGCGAACGCCGCCATGATCGCGGGCCGCAGCCGCTCCGGGTAGGCCCGCCCCACGACGACGTACAGCGCGACGATCACGAGCCCGCCGCCGAGCCCCTGCACGGCTCGCCCGAGGATGAACAGCCACATCGCGCCCGCCGTCCCGGACAGCACGAGACCGGCCGCGAAGGCGGCGATGCCGGTCGTCAGGGGCGCCAGCGGCCCGCGCCGGTCCGACCACTGACCGGAGAGCACCATCCCGAACAGGCTGGTCGTGAAGTACCCCGAGAACGCGAACGCGTACAGCGACACCCCGTCCAGTTCCCGCGCCGCCACCGGCATCGCCGTGCCGACCGCCGTCGCCTCGAAGGCGATCAGCACGATGACGGAGACGATGCCGATGCTCAGCGCCCGGTAGGCGCGGCTCAGCACGGTCTCGGCGGGGGCGGCGGTGGCGAGGGAGGGCTCGGCGGGGACGGCGACATCGGTGTCGCGGGGCTCAGGGACGGTCATGGTCGCCAGAGTAAGGGCCGACGCCCGCTGTGACCCCTGTCGGGAGACGGGGCGGGACCGGGACCTTGGTCGTACGACCGCCCGCCGTTCGTGAACGCGGTATGGCAGTCGTGTTGCGGCCTCCCCGGATTCCTTGAGCGCCTGTCCCCGCTCCGCCTACCGTCGAGTCACGAAGTCGGACACGGCCGTGTGCCCGAGTGGTTGAGGGGCTCGCCTGCAAAGCGAGTTACGCGGGTTCGATCCCCGCCACGGCCTCCAGCAGCGCCGCGCGGCGCAGTGCCCAGAGGGTGAGGGCTAGGGCGGAGACGTCCGCCACCAGGGGGTGGAGGGTGCCGTCGGGCGTCCTCCAGGTGAGGACGGCGCCCGTGGTGCCGTCGACGACCACGTGCGCGCCGTCCGCGAGCCGTCCCAGGCGTACGAGGTGCTCCGCGCCGGCCGGGACCGGGTGCCCGGGGTACTCCTCGCCGTACTCGGCCAGCGTCGGCAGCGGCAGGTCGTCCGCGTCCAGCCGGAAGGGGTGGGCGTCCTCGGGCAGGCCCGTCTCGCGCAGGAAGCGGCGGGTGGGCGCGTGGGTGAGGGTCTTCGGGAAGTCGATGTCCTCGAAGCGCGTCACCCGCTGACGGCCGAACTCCCGGTCAAGGAACCGGGCCGGAAGCTCCTGGGCGGTCCCCGGCTCCGCACGGTGGCTCACCGCCAGGAGCAGGCAGCTCATCAACGCCGACGTGTTCCACAGGGACGGCCGCTCGCAGCTTCCCTGGGACCGACGGGAGGCGCCGCGCGTCCACGACGGGTCCTCCACGGACGTCGCGAGGCGGACCCGGGAGACCAGCGAGGGGATCGGCGCCCGGACGTCCGCCGCCGCGTCCCGCATGGTCGTCGTACCACCAGTGACCGCCTGCATGGTCTCCCCCGAGCTGTATGGCCGTCCGTGTGCCGACGGCTGTCGTTCGCACTCCTTCGGAGACTACGCGCCACCACTGACAACGCGTCTGCGCACGGACGCCGTCGCCCGGTAGGACGCGCCGGGCCCCGCGCCCGTTGCCTCACGCGCGCGGGCGGATCGGCTGCCGCTCAGTGACCGGTGGCCACCGCGGCCTGCGGGCGGATCGGGAGGCGGTTCACCGGGCGTCCCGTGGCCGCGCGCACCGCGGAGGCGACGGCCGCCGGGGACGCCACCACCGGTGCCGCGCTGACGGCCTTGGCGCCGAAGGGCGCGACCACGTCACGCTCCTCGACGAGCTTCACGATCCGGATGTCCGGGGCGTCCAGCGCGGTCGGCAGGGCGTAGCCGGTCAGGTCGGGGTGACGGATCAGACCGCGCGGGGTGCGGAGGTTCTCCGTGAGGGCGATGCCGACGCCCTGGGTGACGCCCGCCTCGATCCGGGCGGTCAGCTGGGCCGGGTTCAGGACCCGGCCGACGTCCTGGGCGACGGCCAGCTCCACGACCCGTACCGAGCCGATCTCGATGTCCACGTCCACCACCGCGCGGATCGCGCAGAAGGCCATGCCGACGAACGCGTCGCCCTGCCCGGCCTCGTCGAGCGGCTCGGTCGGGTGCGGGCGGCACTGGGCGGTGGCCCACAGCTCCTTGCCGTCCAGCGCCTCGCTGACGGTCGTCGACAGCACGCCGTCGTATGAGGTGATCTTGCCGTCGGCGATCTGGAGCAGCTCGGTCGACATCCCGAACTGGTGCGCCAGCGGCTGGAGGAGCTGGGTGCGGACCATTTTGGCCGCCCGCTCCACCGCACCGCCCGACACCCAGGTGTGCCGGCCCCGGCAGCCCGGTCCGGCCGGGGGCTGGTCGGTGTCGACGGGTGCCACCTGGACTTCGTCGACGCCGAGGGTGTCCTGCACGATCTGCCGGGCCAGCGTGGTGAAGCCCTGGCCGGTCTCGACGGCCGCGCACAGCACCGTCGCGACGCCGTCCTGGACCTTCACGGTGGCCGTGGAGACCTCGTCGGCGCCCTCGGCGCCGAGCATGTGCACCATGCCGATGCCGTAGCCCACGCCCCGGCGCACCGCGCCCGGTTCGCCCGCGCCCTCGGGGCCGCCGGGCAGCAGCCACTCCTCCTCGGGCGTGTCCTTGGGCAGCGCGGGGAGCG
The DNA here is from genome assembly GCF_055575415.1 of Streptomyces sp. NPDC034099. Taxonomy (NCBI): domain Bacteria; kingdom Bacillati; phylum Actinomycetota; class Actinomycetes; order Kitasatosporales; family Streptomycetaceae; genus Streptomyces; species Streptomyces sp. NPDC034099. Next base: position 759,541 of record NZ_JBVISR010000002.1, read on the forward strand.
GGAAGTCGCGGACCGCCTGGAGGAGTTCGGCGACCGGGGCGGGGCACGTCACGGTCTGGCCGGTGGGCAGCACGTCGCCGGTGGCCAGGACGTTGCGCAGCCGCACCTCGGCCGGGTCCAGGCCGAGCTTCTTGGCGACCTTGTCCATCTGCGCCTCGTACGCGGCGCACACCTGCATGGCGCCCTCGCCGCGCACATGGCCGGAGGGCGGGTTGTTGGTGCGTACGGCCCAGCCCTCGATGAAGGCGTTCGGGACGACGTAGGGGCCGCAGGCGAAGGCGACCGCGGCGGCCAGGGCGTCGGAGGAGGTGTCCGCGTAGGCGCCCGCGTCGAGCAGGATCTGCGCCTCGACCTTCACGACCCGGCCCTCGGCGTCCGCGTGGTGGCGGTAGCGCAGCAGGGTGGGGTGGCGGTGGGTGTGCCCGAGGAAGGACTCCTCGCGCGTGGCGGTCAGTTTGACCGGGCAGCCGGTCTTCAGCGCGAGAAGGCCGAGCGGCAGCTGGAAGCCCTGGTCCTCGCGGTCGGCGGTGGCGCCCGGCACCCCGGTGACCACGATCTTCACCTGTTCGGGGGGCAGGCCGTAGCAGGCGGCGGCGATGTCGCGGTCGCCGTGCGGATCGGTGGAGGCCAGGTACAGCTCCACGCCGCCGTCGGGGCGCGGTACGGCCAGACCCGCCTCGGCCCCTATGGGCGCCGGGTCCTGGCGGCCGATGCGGTACAGGCCCTCGACGACGATCTCGCCGGCCGCCTCCGGGTCGCCGTGACGCAGCGGGATGTGCCGGATCAGGTTGCCGTCGGGGTGCAGCGGCTCGGCCTCGAAGGCCTGCTCCGGGTCGGTGACCGGGTCGAGCACCTCGTACTCGACGATGACGGCGGCGGCGGCCATCCGCGCGGTGTCGGGGTGGTCGGCGGCGACGGCGGCGAGGGGCTCGCCGTGGTGGCGTACGACCTCGGAGGCGAACACAGGGCGGTCGGCGTGGCCGCCGCGGCCGTGCAGCGGGGTGCCGGGCACGTCCTCGTGGGTGACGACCGCGCGTACGCCGGGCATCTCGCGCGCGTGGGTGGTGTCGATGGACACGATGCGCGCGTGCGGGTGCGGTGAGCGCAGGACGGCCGCCCACAGCAGGCCCTCGGCCCACAGGTCGGCGGCGTACGGGAAGGTGCCCTCGGTCTTGGCGCGGGCGTCGGCGGGCGGCAGGGACGCGCCGATGCCGTGCGGGACGGGCTCGGGGACGGGGGTCGCCGCCTCGGCGGTTCCCTCGGCCTCCGCAGTCGCGGCGTCGTTGCTCACGCGTGGCCTCCGTCCCGGCCGTGGGTGCCGTGGTCTCCGTGGTCGCCGTAGGGCGACTGGTCGTGCGGTCCTGTCGGGTCCTGCGCCCCGGGCGGTGGCCGGGACTCGAACGCCGCCGGGTTGACGCCGCCCGCGCCGGGACCCGCCTGGTGCGGGATGCGGGGCTCCTCGGTGTCGGCGCCCGCCTGCGCGTCGGCGTCGGCGTGCGCCTCGCGTTCGGCGACGACCTCCTGGACGGCCTCCAGGACGCCCCGGTAGCCGGAGCAGCGGCACAGATTGCCGCACAGGGCCTGGCGGGCCTCCAGTTCGGTCGGGGCCGGGTTGCCCTCCAGGAGGTTGTGCACGGTCATCGCCATGCCGGGCACGCAGAAGCCGCACTGCACGGCGCCGCGCCGGGCGAGCGCCCGCTGCACGTCCGACGGCTGTCCGTCGGTGGCCAGGCCCTCGACGGTGCGCACCTCGCTGCCGGCCGCGGTCACGGACGGGACCAGGCAGGAGGCGACGAGACGCCCGTCGACCTGCACGTTGCAGGCGCCGCACTCGCCCTGCGAGCAGCCGTCCTTGGCGCCCGCGAGGCCGAGCCGCTCGCGCAGCACGTACAGCAGCGATTCTCCGATCCAGGCGTCGGTGACGGGCCGGTCGGCGCCGTTGACGCGCAGCACGTAGGAGGCGAGGGGGTGTTCCTCCTGCGGGCCGGCGGGGGCCGCCGGCTCCTGGGCGCCGTCGGGGTCGGTCTCGGTGGCGCCCGCGTCGGTCCCGTCCCCGTCCGCGCCGGTACGGGCGTCGACCGCGTCGACCGCGTCGACCGCGTCGTCCCGGGGGCCGTGCTCCTGGGCGGGCTCGGGCACGGGCTCCCGACCGGCCGCGGGTTCCTGGCCCGGCAGGGGGCCCTCAGGGGCCTCCGGGTGAGACTCGGGCCTCGCCTCCTCGGCGGGGCCCGGTGAGCGCCCTGTCGGCCCGTCAGGGGCCTCCTCGGCCCCACGGGGCCCGTCGGCGACCGTCCCGCTCCCGGCGGCGAGCCCGGTGACCGGTCCGGCCGTTCCGCCGTCCGCCGGTACGCCGGGATCGGCGGCGGCTTCGGTCTCGGGCTCCGGCTCGGCGATGTCGCCGGGCGCGTGGGCGTACGGGCCGTCGGCGGGGCGGAAGCCGTCCGGGCTCGCGCCAAGGTCGCGCCCGTGCGCGGATGCGGTCGGCTCCGGCTCGTGCGGTGCGACGGCGGCGTCGGGGCCGTGCCCGTGCCCGCCCTCGGTGGAGTCGTATCCGTGCCCGCTCACGCCGGTGCCCGGCCCGTGCGCGGGCGCGTCCGGCTCGGGCAGGCCGACGGCGGCGTCGGGACCGTGCCCTTGCCCGTGTCCACCCGCGGTGGGGTGGTAACCGTGCCCGCTTTGGGCGGGACCCGGCCCGTGCGGGCTCGCGGCGGACCGCTCCGCGTCGGACGGTCCGGTCGGCGCTGCGGCCTCGCCCCAGGGCTGACCGGCGGGCCGGGCCGACGGTGTGCCCCGGTCCTCGGCGGGCCCGGTCTGTGCCGGGTCCTCGCCCCACGGCTGGCCGGTCGGCTGGGTCGCCCAGGGCGCGGGGGCGCCGCCGGGGAGGGTGGCGGGAGCGCCGGTGCCCCACTGCTCGGCCAGGGACGACGTGGTGAACTCGCCCGACTCGTCCGGCAGGTCGCCGTCGGCCACGGGGATGGACCACTGCCCGGTCACGTCCTGGCCCTGCGCGTGTCGGTCCGCCCCGGCCTCCGGGTCGTTCTGCGACGCCTGCGAGAAGTCCCACTGTCCGGTGGCGCCGGGCTGGTAGGCGAACCGGTCGTCGTGCCCGGGGACGCCCTGCCCGGCGTGCCCGCCGTAGGGCGCTGCCCCGCCGTAGGGGTCCTGCTGGGCCACGTAGTCGCCGTACCCCTGGTGGGCGGCGGGGTCCTGACCGGCGTCCGGGGCCTGCCACTGGGCGCCGTCCACGGGCGCGGACGGGGCCGACGGCACCGCCCAGGAGCCGGTGGCGGCCGGGTCGGTGCCGGCGGTGGTGGCGGGCGCGACCGTGATCTGGGGCGGCACGTAGCCGTGTCCGGGCGCGGCGAGCGGACTCTCGGAGGAGGCGAGGAGCGCGTCCACGCCGCCCTCGGGGAGTTTCACGAAGGCGGTGGCGCCGTCGTCGTAGTCGCCCTGGGGCAGCGGGTCCCAGCGGCTGCCGCCGGGGGGCGTGCCCCCCGCGTGCTGATCTCCGTGCGGGTCGCCGTGCTGGTCGTCGGTCACGACAGCGCCCTCCCCAGTGCTCGTCGGGCCAGCGCGGCGACGGTGCGCCGCAGGTGCAGTACGGCGGGCGGAAGCTGCGGCACGGAGCCGTCCTCTTCCGGGGCCGCGTCGGGGATGCAGGCCGCGGCGACGTACTCGCCGAATCCGTGCAGCGCCTCCGGGACGACGGCGCGGCCGTTGTCCCAGTCGATGAGCGAGGCCACCCACTGCTCGGCTTCCAGGGGCCGCAGCGGCATCGGCGCGATGGCGCCCACCGCACACCGCACCCCGCGCCGGGCGGGGTCGAGGACCAGCGCCACGGAAGCCGTCGCGCGGCCGGGTCCGGTGCGGCCGGTCGCCTTCAGGAAGACCTGCGGCGCGTGCAGCAGCGGCACGCGCACGTAGCCGATGAGTTCTCCCGCGCGGAGCATCTCCATGCCCGCCAGCAGGTGCGAGACCGGCATCTCCCGGCGGGCGCCGTCCGGGCCCGCGATGATCAGGGTGGCCTCCAGGGCGGCCAGCACCGGCAGCGCGTCCCCGGTGGGGGCGGCCGAGGCGATGTTGCCGCCCAGGGTGCCGGCGTTGCGGATCTGCGGCGGTCCGGCGGCCCGCGCGGCGGCGGCGAGCGCCGGGATGAGCGCGGCGAAGTCGGGGCGGCCCATACGGGCGTGGGTGAGTCCCGCGCCCAGCAGCGCGTGCCCGTCCTGGTACTGCCAGCCGCGGATCTCGCTGATCCGGCCGAGGCCCACCAGCGCGGCGGGCCTGAGCTGACCGGAGTTGACGGCCGCCATCAGGTCGGTGCCGCCCGCGACCGGAACGGCCGCGGGCATCGCGGTGAGCGCCGCCACGGCCTCGTCCAGTGTCGTGGGCAGCGTGACGGCCTGCGCCGCCTGCGGTGCGTGCGTGGTCAAACCGACTGCCCCTTCCCGCTGTCCCACCTGGTCCCGCCCATGTGGCCGTACGGTACGACCTGACAGGGCGGACGTGGCAACTCTGGCACATCTTCGCAGGGCCCGAACGCAGGGGTCCGCTAGGAGGCATTCGCCCGCCTCGTCGGCGAGATGGTCCGTTTTCACACGGGATCTCCGACGATCGGAGCTACGCGCGATGCGCACGAGTTGCCACTCTTCGGTGACGTTTGGGGGCGTTTCCCTTGCTTGCTCACGTGCTCACTCGGTCACCCGCTCACTTGGCCACCTGCTCACATGTTCGGCGGCGGCCCGTCCATCGGCCGGCCGAGCACTCCGGGCCGCCGCTGCCAGGGCCGCGGGCCGGTGGGCGGACGGTAGGCGACGCCCAGGGCGTCGAGCCGCCGGTAGTGGGTCGCCATCCGCCGCTCGAAGGCGCCGTAGTCCCGGTCGGCGGGGGCGGGCAGGGCGCTCCAGGCGACCTCGGCGAAGGCGGCGAGCCTCGGGAAGAGCTGGTAGTCCACCCGCTCCTGGTTCTCCGTCACCTCGGTCCACAGGTTCGCCTGGGTGCCGATCACGTGTCCGGACTCCTGCGGGGTCAGTTCCGCCGGAACCGGCTCGAACCGGTAGACGTCCTCCAGGGTGCGCACGAAGGCGATCGGCACGGGTTCGTCCTCGCCGCCGTCCTCCCGGAAGTTCAGGTACACCTGCTGCTCGGGGCACATCACCACGTCGTGCCCCGCGCGCGCGGCGGCGATCCCGCCCGCGTAACCGCGCCAGGAGGACACGGCCGCGCCCTTGGCGAGTCCGCCCTCCAGGATCTCGTCCCAGCCGATGAGCCGGCGCCCGCGCGCGGTGAGCCAGGTGTCGAAGTGCTGGATGAACCAGGCCTGGAGTTCGTCCTCGTCGGCGAGGCCGAGTTCCGCGATCCGCGCCTGCGCGGTGGCCGAGGCCCGCCACTGGTCCTTGGGGCATTCGTCGCCGCCGATGTGGACGAACTCCGAGGGGAAAAGCTCCAGGAGTTCCTCGAACACGCCCTCGTAGAAGCGCAGTGTGTTCTCGGTGGGGGCGAGCACGTTCGGGCAGACGCCCCAGGTGTCCCAGACGGAGAGGGCGGTGGTGTCGATCACATCCGTGTTGCCCAGTTCCGGATACGCGGCGATGGCGGCCTGCGAGTGCCCGGGTACGTCGATTTCGGGGACGACGGTGATGTGCCGTGCGGCGGCGTAGGCGACGATCTCCCGGATGTCCTCCTGGGTGTAGTAACCGCCGTGGGGTTTGTCCTCCCACAGCGGCGAGGCGCGGTGGCCGAATTTGGTGCGCGCCCGCCAGGAACCGGTCTCGGTGAGCTTCGGGTGGCGTTTGATCTCGACGCGCCAGCCCTGGTCGTCCGTCAGGTGGAAGTGCAGGACGTTGAGTTTGTGGGCGGCCATCAGGTCCAGGTGGCGCAGGACGCCTTCCTTCGGCGTGAAGTGCCGGGAGACGTCCAGCATCAGTCCGCGCCAGCGGAAGCGGGGCGCGTCCTCGATGCGGCCCAGCGGCAGCCGCCACCGGCGGTCGGGCAGCGGGGCGCGCCGGAAGGCGTCCGGGCCGAGCAGCTGGCGCAGCGTCTGGGCGCCCCAGAAGAGGCCGGCCGGGTCGCCGCCGGTCAGGTGCACGCCCTGTGGCGCGATGTCGAGGCGGTAGCCCTCCTCGGCCAGTTCGCCGTCCAGGGACAGCCGGACGAGGCCGCCGCCGCCCGCCCCGGGCGCCAGGGGCAGGCCGGTGGCCGCGCCCAGCGTGGCGCGCAGCCAGCGCTCGGTGTGCTCGGCGCCTTCGCCGGCCACCAGAGCGGTGTCCGCGCCGAGTTCGAAGAAGGCGTCGGCGTCCCGGGCCGCCACTTGACGCGGCTGGGGGATCACGTCGGTCGCGTGCGTCACGTCGGTCACGTTGTCAGTCCTTCACCGCTCCGCCGAGGCCGGAGACGAGTCGTCGTTGTACGAGTACGAAGAAGACCAGCACCGGGATCGTCATCACCGTGGACGCGGCCATGACGCCGCCCCAGTCGGGATCGTCCGGTTTGTAGAAGACCAGCAGCGCCATCGGCAGCGTCGACTGGGAGGTGTCGCTGATGATGAACGACTTGGCGAACAGGAAGTCGTTCCAGGTCGAGATGAAGGAGAAGACGCTGGTGGCCACAAGCCCCGGCAGGACCAGCGGGAAAAGGATCTGCCACAGAAAGCGCGACCGGCTCGCCCCGTCGATGTAGGCGGCCTCCTCCAGGGCCTCCGGCACCGCTTTCACGAAGCCCCGCAGCATCCAGATCGCGAAGGGCAGCGAGAAGGCGATGTGGGGCAGGATCAGCGAACCGAGCGTGTTCAGCTGGCCGAAGTCCCGCATGAGGAAGAACAGCGGGATGGTGAGCGCCTCCACGGGCACCATCTGGGCCACCAGGAACATGATCAGCAGGGTGGTCCGGAAACGGAACCGGAATCGCGTCACCGCGGTCGCCGCGAGGAACGCGATCAGCGCCGAGGCGATCACCACGCAGCCCGCCACGATCAGGCTGTTGAGAAAGTAGCGGCCGAATTCCTGCTGCTCGAACACCCGCCGGAAGGAATCCAGCGAGGGGGTCAGCGTCCAGGGCCGGGGCTCGCTCGACTCGATCTCCCCGGCCGGTTTGAAGGCGCTCAGCACCATCCAGTACAGCGGGAAGGCGACGACCACCGCGATCAGCAGCGCGGACACCTCGGCCGCGAGCCGCCACGGACGGCGCACTTGGGCGCGCAGAAGATTCACAGCTCCTCCCCCTGGCGGCGCAGCAGCCGCAGGTAGACCAGCGTCACCGCGAGCAGGATCAGCAGCATGACCACGCCGATCGCGGAGCCGAGGCTGTACTGCGAGGACGCGAAGGCCTTCTGATAGGCGTAGACGTTGAGGACGAGGTTCTGGCCGGCGATGCCGCCGCCGTTGGTCATGACGTAGATCTGGGTGAAGACCTTGAAGTCCCAGATGACCGACTGGATGGTGACGACGACCAGGATCGGCCGGAGCATCGGCGCGAGCACCGAGCGCCAGATCCGCCACTGCGAGGCCCCGTCCAGTGACGCGGCCTCCAGCACCTCGGACGGTACGGCCCGTATCCCGGCGTAGACGGTCACCATGACGAACGGGAAGGAGCACCAGACCACTTCGAGCAGCACGAGCAGGAAGGCACTGTAGCGCCCGTACGTCCACGAGTGGTCGCCGAGGCCCAGCATCCGGTTGACGGGCCCGAAGTCCGGGTCGAACAGCAGCAGCCAGACCGTGGACCCGGTGACCGCCGGGGTCGCCCACGCGCCCAGCCCCGCCAGCATCAACACCAGCCGCGGCACGGCCCGCACCCGCGTCAGCAGCACGGCGAGCGCACACCCGACGGCCAACGTCGACACCACACAGGCGGCGGCGAACACCACCGTGGCCAGCAGCACCCGCCAGAACTCACCGTCCCCGAACAGCTCGGCGTAGTTCCCGAACCCCTGAAAGGTCGCCGGCTCCCCACCGGACACCTGAGCCTGCGTGTACTCCAGGAAGGAGATCAGCCCGAGCTGATAGACGGGGTAGACCAGCAGCCCACCGAGGACGACGAGAGCGGGCGCGAGATATATCCAGGGAGTAGCAGAGGAGCGCCCGAAGGGGCGCGGGGAACGGCGCGAGAAACCACGACGTCGCCGCACCCGCCCACGAACAACGCCCCCCGAGCTACTGGGCGACACCGTCATCCGGCGGAGCCAAACGCGTCGTCCATCTTCCGAGCCGCGTCCCCAGCGGCAGCGTCCACGTCCTTCTTGCCGCTGACCACCTCCTGGAACATCGTCGGCAGCACCTGCGAGGAGTCGATCGTCGCCCACGCGGGAGAGGCCGGCACGAACTTCGTGCCCGCGGCGAGCGTGTCGACGAACGGCTTCACGAACGGCTCCTTCGCCGCCACCTGCTGCCGTACGTCCGTGAAGGTCGGCAGGAAGCCCATCGCGTCGAACAGTTCACCCTGCGCCTTCTTCGACGCGAGCCGCTTCATCAGGTCGACGGCGAGGGTGCGGTGCGAGGTGCTCTTCAGGACGCCGATGTTGTTGCCGCCCGCGAAGGCGGGGGCGATGGAGCCGGACTCGACGCCCGGCAGCGGCACGACCGCGTACTTGCCCTTCGCCTTGCCGGCCTCCACGGCCTGGTGGCTGAAGTCGCCGCCGATGGCCATGGCCGCCTTGCCGGAGGCGAAGGCGGTGACCGTGTCGTTGCCGCCCATGCCGGCGCACTTGGCGGCGGGGCAGTTGTCGTCCCCGAAGAGGGACGTGTACGCCTTGATGCCCTTGCGGGCGGCGGCGCTGTCGATGGCGGAGGCGTACGAACCGCCCTTGCCGGTGGCGAGTTCGCCGCCGTTGGCCCAGATGAACGGCATCGCGCCGTAGGTGTAGGCGCCGCCGACCGCGATGCCGTAGAGGCCGGGCTTCGCGGCGTGCACCTTCTTGGCGGTGGACGCCAGCTCCGTCAGCGACCTGGGAGGTTCGAGACCGAGTTCGTCGAAGACGTCGGTGCGGTAGTAGAGGGCGCGGACGCCGACGAAGTAGGGGGCGCCGTAGACCTTTCCGTCCACGGTGACCGACTGGCGGGCGGTGGGGTCGGCGTCCTTGGCCTCGTCCCAGGCCGCGAACTCGTCGGTGACGTCGGCGAGTCCGCCGTCCTTGACGTAGCCGGCGGTGTCGGTGTTGCCGAACTCGATGACGTCGGGGGCGCTCTTCGGGTCGTTGAAGGCGGCCTTGATGCGCTGGGCGCGGGTCTCGACCGGGATGTACTCCACGGTGACCTTCGTGTCCTCGTGCGCCTTCTCGAAGTCGGCGAGGGCCGCGTCGACGACCTTCTCCTTCGGCTTGTTGTTGACCTCCTGGAACAGCCAGACGCGCAACGTGCCGCTCTTCTCGTCCTTGCCGGAGGAGGAGTTGTCGGACGTCTGGGGTGCGCAGGCGGTCGCGGCGACGACGGCCGCGGCCAGCAGTACGGCCAGGCGGGGGGCGAGCTTCATGGAGTCTTTCCTCCGGGCGTGCGTTGCAACATATGCAATGACGGTTTCGCTCTGCACAACACCCAGGAGCGTAGGGAGACATGAACCTGTCCACAAGAGGTCTGAACCAATTCGTAAACCTCTTTGTTAATCAGCCCTGACGCACGAAGGCCCCCGGAGTGCGCGCGGGCACACTCCGGGGGCCTTCGGGACGATCTGAGGGGCTGTACGGGCAGGGGCGCTACGTCTCGGCGCCTACTTCTTGTCGCCGCCCTTGCCCTCGTCCCCGCCGCCGCTCATGGATTCGTAGATCTCCTTGCACATGGGGCACACGGGATACTTCTTGGGATCGCGGCCCGGTACCCAGACCTTGCCGCACAGCGCCACGACGGGGGTGCCGTCGAGGGCGCTCGCCATGATCTTGTCCTTCTGGACGTAATGCGCGAAGCGCTCGTGATCGCCGTCGCCGTGGGACGTCTGCGGCGTCGGCTCGACGAGGGTCCCCGTACCTGTCCCGCGCTCGGGCTCGAGAGTGCTCATAACCGCCAAGGGTACTGAAGCTCACACGCTTCAGTTGAGCGACGGGTCGTCCGGATACGTCGCCACCATCGCCAGGTCGCCCCGCTGGCGGCGCAGCACCTCGCGCCAGAGTCGCTCCGGGAACGGCGAGGAGACGTCGCCGGGCTCGGACTCGACCACGTACCAGGCGCCCTCGGTCAGCTCGTCCTCCAGCTGGCCGGGTCCCCAGCCCGCGTACCCGGCGAAGATCCGCAGGGCGCCCACGGCGGACGCCAGCAGCTCCGGCGGTGCCTCCAGGTCCACCAGGCCGATCGCGCCGTGCACCCGCCGCCAGCCCAGCGGCGCCCGCTCGCCGGACTCCCCGCCGGGGACGACGGCGACGCCGAGGGCCGAGTCCAGCGAGACCGGGCCGCCCTGGAAGACGACGCCCGGCTCGCCGGCCAGGTCCGCCCAGTCCTCCAGGATGTCGCCCACGTCGACCGGCGTGGGACGGTTGAGGACGACGCCGAGGGAACCCTCCTCGTCGTGGTCGAGGAGGAGCACCACCGCACGCTCGAAGTTCGGGTCCGCCAGGGCGGGCGTTGCCACGAGCAGCCGCCCCGTGAGCGAGGACACCTCGGTCATGCCAGACATGATCCCGCATGTTCCCCTCCCATGGGGAGGCAATCGGGGGCACGGGAGTGAACACGCACCCGCGCACACCGCTCGATCGTGACCCCCCGTGCGCGCCGGTGAACACCGCGTGTTGTGACAAATCCATGACGTTGCCGGACCGTGCGGAGGCGCCATGAAGGGGGGTACAAGACGATTACCCTTTCCCTTCTGGCCCCTGCCCAACACCACGGAACGCGAGATTCATGACCGTCAACGGCGCTGATGACGTACTGCTTGTCCACGGCGGGACCCCGCTGGAGGGCGAGATCCGGGTCCGCGGTGCGAAGAACCTCGTGCCGAAGGCGATGGTGGCGGCCCTGCTGGGCAGTGCGCCGAGCCGGCTGCGCAACGTGCCGGACATCCGCGACGTGCGGGTCGTACGCGGGCTGCTGCAGCTGCACGGGGTGACCGTCCGTCCGGGTGAGGAGCCCGGCGAGCTGATCCTCGACCCCTCCCACGTGGAGAGCGCGAACGTCGCCGACATCGATGCCCACGCGGGTTCGTCCCGCATCCCGATCCTGTTCTGCGGCCCGCTGCTGCACCGCCTCGGGCACGCCTTCATCCCGGGCCTGGGCGGCTGCGACATCGGCGGCCGGCCCATCGACTTCCACTTCGAGGTGCTGCGCCAGTTCGGCGCGAAGATCGAGAAGCGGGCGGACGGCCAGTACCTGGAGGCTCCGCAGCGACTGCGCGGCACCAAGATCCGGCTGCCGTACCCGTCCGTCGGAGCGACCGAGCAGGTGCTGCTGACGGCGGTGCTCGCCGAGGGCGTCACGGAGCTGTCCAACGCGGCCGTGGAGCCGGAGATCGAGGACCTGATCTGCGTCCTGCAGAAAATGGGCGCGATCATCGCCATGGACACCGACCGCACCATCCGCGTCACCGGCGTGGACGAGCTGGGCGGCTACACCCACCGTGCCCTCTCGGACCGCCTGGAGGCGGCCTCCTGGGCCTCGGCGGCGCTGGCCACCGAGGGCAACGTGTACGTCCGCGGGGCCCAGCAGCGCTCGATGATGACGTTCCTGAACACCTTCCGGAAGGTGGGAGGCGCGTTCGAGATCGACGACGAGGGCATCCGCTTCTGGCACCCGGGCGGCCGGCTGAAGTCCATCGCCCTGGAGACGGACGTGCACCCCGGCTTCCAGACGGACTGGCAGCAGCCCCTGGTGGTCGCGCTGACCCAGGCCACGGGCCTGTCCATCGTGCACGAGACGGTCTACGAGTCCCGGCTGGGCTTCACGTCCGCGCTCAACCAGATGGGTGCCCACATCCAGCTCTACCGCGAGTGCCTCGGCGGCTCCGACTGCCGCTTCGGCCAGCGCAACTTCCTGCACTCGGCCGTGGTCTCCGGACCGACCAAGCTGGAGGGCGCCGACCTGGTCATCCCCGACCTGCGCGGCGGCTTCTCGTACCTGATCGCCGCCCTCGCGGCCCAGGGCACCTCCCGGGTCCACGGCATCGACCTGATCAACCGGGGCTACGAGAACTTCATGGACAAGCTCGTGGAACTGGGCGCCAAGGTCGAACTGCCCGGCAAGGCACTCGGCTAGCCGCCGGCACGAACGCCGATGGGGCGGTCACCCGGACTCGGGTGACCGCCCCATCGGCGTTGTGCTGTGCGCCCCTGTAAGGGGCGCGGGGAACTGCGCGACCAGCCACACCCGACCCGCAGCCGCGAAACGACCACAGCCCGGACGAACGCCCCGCACAGTCCCCGGCACTCCAGGCGGAGCGCTTACTTACCCTTGGCGGCTTCCTTGAGCTTGGAACCCGCGGAGACCTTGACGCTGTAGCCGGCCGGGATCTGGATCGGCTCGCCGGTCTGCGGGTTGCGGGCGGTGCGAGCGGCACGGTGGGTGCGCTCGAAGGTCAGGAAGCCGGGGACGGTGACCTTCTCGTCGCCCTTGGAGACGATGTCGCCGACAACCTCGGCGAACGCGGCCAGCACGGCGTCGGCGTCCTTGCGGGTCACCTCGGCGCGGTCGGCCAGCGCGGCCACCAGCTCACTGCGGTTCATGTTGTTACTCCCGTGTTCTTCTTGCCGTTGAGGCGTGCCACGCGGCGGAGCCGCATGTTGGGCACAGCGATGCCGATGCTGCCAGGGCCCTCTGACATTCCCCGGACCCGGGTCGGTCGTCAGACCCTCGCGCCCAGGGAGGCATCCTGCCTCCACCTGCGGCGGTAAAGCCAATCCGGCACCCCCAGGAGTCGTGAGAACACCCTTGGGAGTCACACGCCGAGAGGGCCTGAGCCTTGCGCAACCCTAGAGGGCGATCCAAGGCCCGACATCCCGCGACGCGCCGGAGGGGCGGCCCGCCGTGGTGATCCTCACCACCACGCCACAGGCCGCCTTCCCCCGCCGGGGGAACCTACGCCACCACTCCGGCGGCCTTCGCCGCCTCCCGCACGGCGCCCGCGACGGCACCGGCGACCTTGTCGTTGAAGACGCTGGGGATGATGTAGTTCGGGTTGATCTCGTCCTCGGTCACCACGTCCGCGAGGGCGTGCGCGGCGGCGAGCATCATCTCGGTGTTGACGGTGCGGGACTGGGCGTCCAGCAGGCCGCGGAAGACGCCGGGGAAGACCAGCACGTTGTTGATCTGGTTCGGGAAGTCGCTGCGGCCGGTGGCGACGACCGCGGCCGTCTCGCGGGCGATCGCCGGGTCGACCTCGGGGTCGGGGTTCGCGAGCGCGAACACGATGGCGCCGTCCGCCATGGCGGCCACGTCGTCCCCGTCGAGGACGTTGGGGGCGGAGACGCCGATGAAGACGTCGGCGCCGTGCACGGCCTCCTTGAGGGTGCCGGTGAGGCCCTCGGGGTTGGTGTTGTCGGCGATCCAGCGCAGGGCGGACTCGGGCGCGGCGTCCACCAGGTCGGCGCGGCCCGTGTGCACGACGCCGTGGATGTCGGCGACGACGGCGTTCTTGACCCCGGCGGCGAGCAGCAGCTTGAGGATGGCCGTACCGGCCGCGCCGGCGCCGGACATGACGACCCGTACGTTCTCGATGGGCTTGTCCACCACGCGCAGGGCGTTGGTCAGCGCGGCGAGCACGACGATGGCGGTGCCGTGCTGGTCGTCGTGGAAGACGGGGATGTCGAGGGCCTCGCGCAGCCGGGCCTCGATCTCGAAGCAGCGGGGCGCGGAGATGTCCTCCAGGTTGATGCCGGCGAAGCCCGGGGCGATGGCCTTGACGATCTCGACGATCGCGTCGGTGTCCTGGGTGTCCAGGCAGATCGGCCAGGCGTCGATGCCGGCGAACCGCTTGAACAGGGCCGCCTTGCCCTCCATCACCGGAAGCGCGGCCTTCGGGCCGATGTTGCCCAGGCCCAGCACGGCGGAGCCGTCGGTCACGACCGCAACGGAGTTGCGCTTGATGGTCAGACGGCGGGCGTCCTCGGGGTTCTCGGCGATCGCCATGCAGACGCGGGCCACGCCGGGCGTGTAGACCATGGACAGGTCGTCGCGGTTGCGGATGGGGTGCTTGGACTGCATCTCGATCTTGCCGCCGAGGTGCATGAGGAAGGTACGGTCGGAGACCTTGCCCAGGCTGACGCCCTCGATGCCGCGCAGCTGCTCCACGATCTCGTCGGCGTGCGCGGTCGAGCCGGCCGCGATGGTGACGTCGATCCGGAGCTTGTCGTGGCCGGAGGCCGTGACGTCGAGGCCGGTGACCGAGCCGCCGGCGGACTCCACCGCTGTGGTGAGCTGCGAGACGGCGGTTCCGCCCGCGGGCACCTCCAGTCGGACCGTCATCGAGTAGGAGACGCTGGGCGCCGTTGCCATGGCCGACTTCCTCTGCTTTCACCGTGTAACTGGGTTGTGCCGTCCGATCGTCGCACCTACCACTGGGTACGCGGTAGCCGCCCCGGATTGCGAACTTTTTGTTCACTCCGATTTCGGAAAACGACTTCCACCATACGAGAAGTAGCCCGTCGGGGGAAGGGGTAACCGGAAGCCGCGGGCAGGACGCGCCCGGGTCGCGGAAGGAACCCGCGGGACGGGAATTGTCTTGCGGGGATCGTTTGTTACCTTGGACGTGGCACCGGCCCGATCCAAGCCCCCGGGCCCAACCATCGTCGCTACGAGCGACCACTTGCCGCGAGGCGAGCATGGCGGGTCGGTGCCACTCAGACGGGACGAAGGGCCCGCGCCGTCGGACGGCGCGGGCCCTTCGCACGTCTCCGGGCCGGTCCCCCGGCCCGGCGCTCAGTCGCGCAGCAGGTCCGGCACCCCCGAGGCGTCCGGCTCGTCCCGCTCGCACGAGACGACCGTCAGCTGCTGCGTGGCCCGGGTCAGGGCGACGTACAGCACGCGCAGCCCGGCGGGCGACTCGTCGGCGATCTCGGCCGGGGAGACGACGACCGTGGCGTCGTACTCCAGGCCCTTCGCCTCCAGGCTGCCCAGCGCCACCACGCGGTCGCCGAGCCCGGCCAGCCAGCGCCGGGCCTCCTCGCGCCGGTTCATGGCGACCACGACGCCGACGGTGCCGTCGACGAGGCCGAGCAGCCGGGCCGCCTCCGCGCGGACCGTCTGGGCGAGGGAGTCCCGCACCACCGCGAAGCGCGGCTGCACGCCGGTCGAGCGCACGGCCGACGGGGACGGCGAGCCGGGCATGGCCAGCGCGAGGACCTTCGCCGCCAGCTCGGCGATCTCGGCCGGGTTGCGGTAGTTCACGGTCAGCTCGAAGCGGCGGCGCGGGCGGGTGCCCAGGGCCTCGTCACGGGCGGCGGCCGCCTCGTCGGGGTCGGACCAGGAGGACTGGGCCGGGTCGCCGACGACCGTCCAGGTGGCGTGCCGGCCGCGGCGGCCGACCATCCGCCACTGCATGGGGGTGAGGTCCTGGGCCTCGTCGACGATGACGTGGGCGTACTCGGTGCGTTCCTGCGCGAGGCGCTCGGCGCGCTCCCACTGGGTCTCCTCGCGCTGCGGCATCAGCTCCTCCAGGCCGGTGAGCTGGTCCAGCGGGTCCTGCTCGCGCCGCTTGCGGGGGCGGGCCGGGGTGCCGAGGATCGCCTGGAGCTCGTCGAGCAGCGCGATGTCGTGCACGGAGTGGCCCTCCCGCCGCAGCGAACGGGCGACCTTGCGGACCTCGCCCGGGTTCAGCACGCGCCGCGCCCAGCGGCCGAGGCGACGCTCGTCCGCCATGGCCGCCAGCACGGCGCCCGGGGTCAGCTCGGGCCACCAGGCGTCGAGGAAGGCGATGAAGGAGTCCTCCGAGGTGACGTCGTCGTCGAAGGAGGAGCGCAGCTCGGCGGCCAGCTCGGGGTCGGAGTGCCGGGTGCCGGCGCCCGACTTCTCCCACAGGGCGTCCAGGAGCAGCCGGCGGGCACGGGGGCGCAGCAGGTTGACGGGCGCGGTGCCGCCGAGGACGGTGCGGCGGATGCCGGCCAGCTCCTCGGCCTCCAGTTCGAGGCGGCGGCCGAAGGCGACGACCCTGAGCAGGGTCGGCGAGTCGGCCGGTTCCAGCGCCCCGCGCGCGGCCTTGCGCAGCACCCGGAGCATGCGGGCGGAGCCCTTGGCGCGGGCGGTGGCCGGGGAGTCGTACAGCGTGGCCTCGGCGCCCGCCGCGTCGTCGGCCAGTGAGCCGATCGCGCGGATGGCGACCTGGCCCTCCTCGCCGAGCGAGGGCAGCACGCCCTCGGTGTAGGCCACGAGCAGCGGTGTCGGCGAGACGATCAGGATGCCGCCCGCGTACCGGCGCCGGTCCTGGTAGAGCAGGTACGCCGCCCGGTGCAGCGCGACGGCGGTCTTTCCGGTGCCGGGGCCGCCCTCGACATAGGTCACGGAGGCGGCGGGGGCGCGGATCACCTGGTCCTGCTCGGCCTGGATGGAGGCCACGATGTCCCGCATGGAGTGGGTGCGGGCCTGCCCGAGGGCGGCCATCAGGGCGCCGTCGCCGACGACGGCCAGCTCCTCGCCGTCCAGCCGGGCGGTGATCTCGGGCCGCATGAGGTCGTCCTCGACGCCGAGGACGCGCCGCCCCTTGGAGCGGATCACCCGGCGGCGCACGACCCGGCCCGGATCGACCGGCGTGGACCGGTAGAAGGGGGCGGCGGCGGGCGCCCGCCAGTCGATGACCAGCGGGGCGTAGTCCTCGTCCAGGACGCCGATCCGGCCGATGTGCAGGGTCTCGGCGATGTCGGCGGTGCCGTCGGGCCCGAGGGCGCCCTCGGCGGGCTCCACGGCCGTGTACGCGCCGTCCGGGCCCTTCTTGCCGTCCTTGCCGAGGAGCAGGTCGATGCGGCCGAAGAGGAAGTCCTCGAACTCGTTGTTCAGGCGGTTGAGGTGGATGCCGGCCCGGAAGACCTGCGCGTCGCGCTCGGCCAGGGCGCCGGGCGTGCCGACGTGGCCGCGCTGGGCGGCGTCGTGCATGAGGAACTCCGCCTCGTGGATCTTCTCCTCGAGACGTCGGTACACCCGGTCGAGGTGCGCCTGTTCCACGTCGATCTCTCGGTCCCGTACGGAGTCGTGCTCCGAGTCGACCGCTGAATCCTGCTGAGCCTGTGCGGCCACCGGGCCCCCTTCTGACGTGCTGGGCAGCCGTCAAAAATACGCGAAGGGGGCCCGGGAAGCTACGCCGCGCCTGGCGCCGGCGCTACGCGTCGACCTCCACCAGTCGCTTCCCGTCGAAGGTCATGACCTCGAAGTGGGAGATCTGGTTGGGTTCGAAGGCGGCGCCGCCGTGCACGTAGAGCGGTTTCTTGGCCTTCTCGGTGGTGGCGCCCGGTATGCCGTAGCCCCAGTCGGGGACCGTCCAGGAGCTGAGCGTCTCCCGCTCGCCGTTCTTGCCGACGGCGATCAGGGAGCACTTCTGGGGGCCCTTGAGGTTCTTCAGCTCCAGGACCGTCTCGGTGCCCCAGGCCTTCTTCTCCAGCGCCACGGTCGCGCTGACCTGCGTGGCCGGGTCGGTGGCGGTGACCCGGTCCGGCATGGCGGCGAACGCGGACTCGGCCGGGCTCGCGGCCTGCTGCGACGCCTCGGCCTTGCGGCCGCCGCCTCCGTCGTCGTCGCCACCGCCGCCCGTGGTCGCCACGGCGGCGAACGGGCCGCCGATGATCAGCGCGGCCGCGGTGCCCACCAGGTAGAAGTTGCGGCGGCGCTTGCTCGCACGGCGTTCGGCGACCTCGTCGACGAGCTTCTCCGAGAGCCGTGGGCTGGGCTTCGCGGTGAGCGACTCGGCGATCGCGGGCGTACCGGTGCCCGGCAGGTCGGCGAGCGCCGCCATCATCGGCTCCATGCCGGCCAGCTCGTCGAGCTGCTGGGCGCACCACTCGCAGGTGGCGAGGTGGGCCTCGAAGGCCGTCGCCTCGGCGTCGTCGAGGATCCCGAGGGCGTAGGCGCCGACGGTCTCGTGCTCGTTCGGCGCCGGTGATCCCTGCATGGGGGCAGGATTACCCGGATCACCCGGGCCGAATCCCCCGCCGAACCCCTGAACTCCCCCGTACCCGCTCATCACGCCGTCACCCCCCGCTCCTCCAGAGCCAGCTTCATCGAACGCAGGGCGTAGAACACCCGGGAGCGAACGGTGCCGCTGGGTATGCCCAGTGTCTGCGCCGCCTCATTGACGGTACGCCCCTTGAAGTACGTCTCGACGAGGACCTCCCGGTGGGCCGGGGTCAGGTCGTCGAGCGCGTCCGACAACGTCATCAGCCACAGCGCCTTGTCGATCTCGTCCTCCGCGGGGATGACCTCCAGCGGCGACGGATCGACCTCCTGCGGCCGGGCCTGCCGGCTGCGGTGGCCGTCGATGACGATGCGCCGGGCGACCGTCACCAGCCAGGGGCGTACCGATCCGGTCGCACGGTTGAGCTGACCGGCGTTCTTCCAGGCACGGATGAGCGTCTCCTGGACGACGTCCTCGGCGCGCTGGCGGTCCCCCGCGACCAGCCGCAGCACGTAGGCCAGCAAGGGGCCGGCGTGCTCGCGGTACAGCGCGCGCATCAGCTCCTCGTCGGGTTCCGAGGACGACTGCGACATGCGATGTCGGGCCCTCGCACCACGTTCATTGGCCACGACGGAATCCTTGCGCACGCCCACCTCCGATGTCCGGGGGTTCCCCCAGTCGGTCGCTCGCCCATCCGGTACGGACGCCAAGTGCGGCGTGTTCAAAACGGGATGAGAGTTTTCTCCGAGGGGGTGTGACGAACGGGACGCGAGGGAATCTACGGGTGCTTACCGGGCGAGGGCCGCGCGGCGGCGGTGGCGGGCGACGCGTTCGCGGTTGCCGCAGATCTCGCTGGAGCACCAGCGCCGGCGGCGGCCGCGGGAGGTGTCCACGTACACGATGGGGCAGTTGTCGCCCGCGCACTGCCTGAGGCTCGCCCGCGCGACGGGGTCGGTGAGCAGGTCCACGGCGTCCCGGGCGAGGGCGCCGAGCAGCGCGGCGCACCGCGGCGGCCCGGTCAGCTCCCGCACCAGTGCGCCGTCCTCGCCGGGTACCGCGCGGGGTGCGGGCGGTGCGGCGAGGGCGAGTTCGTTGACGCGGGCGAGGGCGAGTTCGTGGGGGTGGGTGCGGGGCACCGGCCGGGTGCGCACCAACCTCGCCGTCTCGCCGCGCAGTTCGCGGAAACCGGTCAGCCAGGAGGCGTCGGCGTGCGCCAGCGGGGTGCCGGGCGGGACGAGTCCGGAGCCGGTGATCCAGGCGCGCAGCGCGTCCAGGGAGTCGAGGCGTTCCGCGGGGTGGGTGGTGGCGATGAGGTCCAGACAGATCCGCCCGGTGTCGAAGCGCAGCTCGTACGGGTCGGTGGCCGTACCCAGTGCCATGTTCCTGTCACCACCTTGGATTGCCCGGTGGGGCGGGCCGGAGAGGGGAGCAGGGGAACGCTCCCTCTACAGTGCCTGCCCGTCTCCGCGCCCGGAACCCCTCGTACCGCCCTGCGTGGACGCTTGCGCATGCGCCCGCGCGCCCGGGCCATGTCCGGCGCGCCGCGGCGCCCGTTGACTGGACGCATGACAGACATCGACGGGGAACGGCGGTCCCTGACCGCAGACGGAGTGCTGGCCGCGGCCACGGTCGCCGCGGGCCTGATGGCCGGCACCTTCTACGTCTTCGCCTGCGCCGTGATGCCGGCGCTGGCGCGCAGCGATGACGGGGTGTACGTCGACGTGATGCGCGACGTCAACGACGTGATCCAGAACCCGGTGTTCCTGCTGGCCTTCATGGGCGCGCTCGCCCTCGCGGGCCTCGCGGGGTGGCAGTCGCGCCGGACGCCGGGCCGCTGGTGGATCTGGGCGGGCGCGACGGCGTACGCGCTCGCCTTCCTGGTCACCGTGGGCGGCAACATCCCCCTCAACGACGCCCTGGCCCGCCCCGGTGACCCGGCGGCGCTGCGCGAGCGGTTCGAGGACCCGTGGGTGGCCTGGAACGTCGTACGTGCCGTGCTGTCGACGCTGGCGACGGCTTGCCTGGCCTGGGGCTCGGCGGTCCGCGGCCGTCCGACGCACTCAGCGCCCCGGACACCGCAGCGGCCCACGCCCCAACACGTCCCACCCACAGCGCCCCGCTGAACACCCGGCACCCCACGGCCCGCGGCCCGGCAGGACTGCGCATCGGCAGGCTCGCTCGCGGACAGCCTCGCGGGCGGGGAAAGGCGCCCTGATGACACGCACCGGCGCCCGGGCCTCCGGCCCGTCGGCCGGTGAACCAGCGGCGCGGGCGAAGGTGCCGTGAGCGGGGCGGCCCGGCGGTCGTCCACGGCACGGCGCCGGAAACCGCGCCCCTTGCGGCCCCGCCCGGCGCCCAGGGCCCACGGCACGAGGCACAGCCGTCGCACCGCCCGTGTTCTCGCACCGGGTACCCGGGGTGGACGCCAGGGCGGCCCGTGTGCGTGCCGCTCGCGGCGTGGCGGGGGCCGGCCGGGGCGCCGGGGGTCAGTCGGTCGTGTACTTGGCGTCCGTGGCCGGGTCCAGGGCGAGGCGGTAGCCGCGTTTCACCACCGTCTGGATCAGCTTCGGGGTGCCGAGGGACGTGCGCAGGCGGGCCATGGCCGTCTCGACGGCGTGTTCGTCGCGGCCGGTGCCCGGCAGGGCGCGCAACAGCTCCGCGCGGGGCACGACCCAGCCGGGCCGCCGGGCGAGGGTACGCAGCAGGGACATGCCGGCGGGCGGCACGGTCCGCAGCTCCCCGTCGACGAGCACCGCGTGCCCGCGGATCTCCAGCCGGTGCCCGGCGACCGGCAGGGCACGGGCGCGGGCCGGCAGCTCCTGGCACAGCAACTGGACGAGGGGCCCGAGCCGGAAGCGCTCGGGCCGGCTCGTGTCGACGCCGTGCGCCTGGAGCGGCACCGCGGTGACCGGGCCGACGCAGGCGGGCAGCACGTCGTGGCCGAACGCGGCGAGCAGCTCGGGCAGCAGGCCCCGCTCCTCGGCCCGGCCCAGCAGCGAGACCGCGGCGGGCGCGCTGGTGAAGGTCACGGCGTCCACGCCCCGCGACACGGCGGCGTCCAGCAACCGGTCCACGGGCCCGAGGTCCTCCGGCGGCAGCCACCGGTACACGGGCACGCCCACCACCTCGGCGCCGCCCTCCCGCAGCGCCTCCACGAACCCCGGCAGCGGCTCACCGTGCAGCTGTACGGCGATCCGGCGGCCCTCCACGCCCTCCTCCAGGAGCCGGTCCAGGACCTCGGCCATGGACTCCGAGGCGGGTGACCACCGCTCCGTCAGACCCGCGGCCCGCACCGCGCCCTTGACCTTGGGCCCGCGCGCCAGCAGCTCCACCGTGCGCAGCCGCTCCAGCAGCGTCTCGCCGAGCCCCCAGCCGTCGGCGGCCTCGACCCAGCCCCGGAACCCGATGGCGGTGGTGGCCACGACGACGTCCGGTGCCTGGTCGACGATGCGCTTGGTCGCGGCCATCAGCTCGCCGTCGTCGGCCAGCGGCACGATCCGCAGCGCCGGCGCGTGCAGGACGGTGGCACCGCGCCGCTGCAGCAGCGCGCCCAGTTCGTCGGCCCGGCGGGCGGCGGTCACGCCCACGGTGAACCCGGCCAGCGGGCCGTGGTCGGGTCGCTGCGGTTCGTCGCCCACGCCGCCCACCTCGCTTACGTCGTCCATCGCTCGCCGCGCTCCGATCCGTTCACATCCACGTGCACACTCACGTGGCGACCGAGCCTGTCAACCGTGCGTGACGGGCTCGGTTCACCCGCATGTCACCAGTGTTACGTCACACCTCGGCGCGGCTGAGCCGGGCCTCGGCCCTTTCCGCCTCGACCGGGTCGACCGTGTCGGCCGTGTCGGCCCGGGGCGGCGCGGCCGGTCGGCGAAGGTATACCGCCCAGGTGAGGACGAGGCACACGGCGTAGAAGGCGAGGAAGGCGAGGAAGGCGCCGGTGCCCGTGCCGAAGGAGAGGAAGGACTGCCGGAAGGCGAGGTTGATGGCGACGCCGCCGAGCGCGCCCACCGCGCCGATCAGCCCCATGGAGGCCCCGGAGAGCCGCCGCCCGTACGCCACCGCGGCCTCGCCCCGCAGCCCCTTGGCCAGCGCCTTGTTCTGGAAGATCCCGGGGATCATCTTGAACGTCGAGCCGTTGCCCAGCCCGCTGAGCACGAACAGCACCACGAACACGGCCACGAACAGCCCCAGCGACTTCGCCATGCCGGCCGCGACGAGTACGGCGGTGGCGGCGGCCATGGCGACGAAGTTCCACAGGGTGATCCGCGCGCCGCCGTACCGGTCGGCGAGCCTGCCGCCCAGCGGACGGATCAGGGAGCCGAGCAGCGGACCGATGAAGGTCAGGTACGCCGCCTGGAGCGGGGTCCGCCCGAACTGGCTCTGGAGCACCTGCCCGAAGGCGAAGCTGTAGCCGATGAACGAGCCGAACGTACCGACGTACAGCACGGACATGATCCAGGTGTGGGCGTCCCGCGCCGCGTCCTTGGCGGCCCCGGTGTCGTTCTTCACGGAGGCGAGGTTGTCCATGAAGCACGCGGCGAGGACGGCGGCCACCAGGATCAGCGGGATGTAGATGCCGAGCAGCACCCGCGGCCCGCCGCTCGCGCCGATGACCGCGAGCGCGGCCAGCTGGATGACGGGCACGCCGATGTTCCCGCCCCCGGCGTTGAGACCGAGGGCCCAGCCCTTCTTCCTGAGCGGGAAGAAGGCGTTGATGTTGGTCATGGAGGAGGCGAAGTTGCCGCCGCCGATGCCGGCCAGCATGCCGACCAGGAGGAAGGTCGAGAAGGACGTCCCCGGCTCCATGACGGCGAAGGCCGCGACGGTCGGCACGAGCAGCAGCCCGGCGGAGACGATCGTCCAGTTCCGTCCGCCGAAGACGGCGACCGCGAAGGTGTACGGCACCCGTACGACGGCCCCGACCAGCGTCACCACGGACGTCAGCAGGAACTTGTCGGCCGGTGTCAGCCCGTACTCCGGGCCCATGAAGAGCACCAGCACGGACCACATCGTCCAGACGGAGAACCCGATGTGCTCGGAGAGGACGGAGAAGAACAGGTTCCGCCGGGCGGTCCGCTCCCCCGTCCGCTTCCAGAAGGTCTCGTCCTCGGGATCCCAGTACTCGATCCAGCGGCCGCCAGGGACTGTCATGACGCCTCCACGGTGCTCCACAGCTCGGTTGCGTCGACGCTAGGCAGGACGCGTTTCGGGCCGGTGGGGCTGTGGATGACCGGAAGGGAACGTTGCTCTCACCCGGCGCCGGGGCGGGGTGAGAGATCGCGGTCAGCCCTGCGGGGGCCGGGGCTGCCAGTGCGGGTTCTGCTGCGGGTAGGGCTGCGGCGGATAGGCCTGCTGGGGCTGCGGGGGCGCGTACGGCTGCTGCGGCGGCTGGACGTACGGCTGCGGGGGCTGCTGCGGCGGGTAGGGCTGGTGGGGCTGCGGGGGCGCGTAGGGCTGGTGGGCCTGCGGGACCGGCTGCGGTGCGTACGGCTGCGGGGCCTGCGGCGGTGCGCCGTACGGCTGCTGCTGCGGCGGCTGGGGAGCGTACGGGCCGGGGGCCGGCTGGCCGTAGCCGCCGGGCGCGGTGGCGCCGAACGGGTTCCCGTGTCCCGGCAGCTGCCCGCCGGGCGGCAGGTACCGCACCCGTCCCGTCTCGTCGGCCATCGGCACGAACCCGGCGGCCTGCAGCCGGGTCGCGAACCTGGCGTTGCGCCTGCGGGTCACGAGGAAGCCGATGCCCAGGGCCGCCATGAGGACCAGCCAGATGATCCCGGAGAGGACGAAGTCGTCGGACGAACCGCCCTCGCGGAAGGCGAGGACGACACACGCGACGGTGCCGCCGAGCGCGCCGTAGCCCATGTTCTTCTGGGCGTTCTTGCCGGTGAGGTCGAAGTTGATCCGCGCCTTGAGGAGTTCGAGGGCGTCCGGCACGAGCGGCGGCAGCGACACGCCGTCGCCCGCGTTCGGGTACTGCGCCCAGGTCTGCACGGCCCGGGTGCGGGCCTGCGGGCTGGGGTCGGGGACCAGCAGCATGGTGAGCGCGGCGTTGTTCCCGCCGCTCTGGCGCACGTCGGCGTACTCGTACCCGAACTGCTGGGCGACGAAGGCGAGCTTGGCGAGCTTCTTCACGGACGACATCCGGCTGGTGAGCTGGACCGCCTCCCCGCTCGCCATCAACTGCAGCATCTTCTGCGTCTGCCGCTTGCTCATCCCGCAGCTCCCCCTGACCGGCTCACGCCACCCTGTTCACTTCCGCAACCGGGGCAGTCTCGCACGGAGGACCGACGGCCGTCAGCCCCGGTACGCGTCAGCCCCGGTGCGCGGCACGGGCCCTGGGCTGCTTCGGTGCCGGGCGCTTGCCGCCGTCCGGCCACAGCTGGGGCGGGCGCTTGGCGGCCACGTCCTCCATCCAGCCGAACCAGACGACGCAGCTCCCGATCAGCAGCCAGGCGATGGCCAGGACCGGCCAGGGGCTCTCCAGCAGCCAGGGGACGTGCTCGCCCAGGACGTCGAATCCCCACAGCCGGTCCCACAGCGTGGCCGCGACGAGGATGCAGACGTTGTGCCACAGGTAGATCGTCACCGCACGGGAGTTGAGCAGGGTGATCAGCCGGTCCCAGCGGCGCAGCCGGCGCGGCCACTCGGTCCACGAGGGGCTGACGTGCAGGAGCAGCAGCACCGTCGCGAAGGACCAGACGGCCTGCGCGAAGGGGATGGAGTCCAGGTCGTACCCGGTCCTGAAGCCCTCCCGGAAGGCGTACCAGAGGCCCAGCGCGGCGATCACCGGGGCGACCGAGGGCACGACGTAGCGCGGCAGCCGTTTCAGGACGCCTTCCTGGTGGGCCATGCCGAGGACCCAGCAGGCGCCGAAGGTGCTGAAGTCCGTGAGCGCCGACGGGAAACGCTCGCCCGGCAGTTCGAGGTAGCCGAACTGGAAGGCGGCCGACAGCACGAGCGGCGCGAGGATCGTCAGCCACGGCAGGGCGCGCAGCGCACGCAGCAGGACCGGGGAGAGCAGGACGTACCAGAGGTAGGCGCGGATGTACCAGAGCGGCCCGGCGAGTTCCGCGGCCCAGTCCTCGCCGAGGATGCCGTGGACTCCCGGCAGGCCCTCGGCGAAGGGCGGGTCGCTCAGCGGCAGGACCCAGTAGAGGAGGTGGAACCACCACCAGCCCGGGTGCCCGTCGTCGCCCGGTCCCCAGCCCTGCAGCACCATGCCGGTCACACCCACCGCGCCCAGCAGCCACAGCGGGGGCAGCAGGCGGCGCATGCGGCTGCGGACGACCTGGACGGCCGGCCGCTTGAGGCTGCGGGCCATCAGGTTGCCCGCGAGGGCGAACATCACGCCCATGGACGGGAACACCACCGGCAGCCAGGCCCATCCCATCAGGTGGTACAGGACCACGCGGAAGAGGGCCACCGCCCGCAGCAGGTCGAAGTACCGGTCGCGCACGGGTGCGCGCCGGGCCTGCTTCTGCTGGGGGATCACCGGTACGGCGGTGTCCGCGCCGACGGGCGGGTGGAGGGGTGGTGCGGTCATGTGCGGGGTGCTCCGGGTCGGACCAGGCAGGGGCGGGGCGGGCACGGCGGGGCCGGGCGTGGCGGCGGTCGGCCGCGTCGGGTCGTAGGGCGGGGTGGTCATCCGACCGGCCTCCCGTCCATGGCGCGGGACCGCCGCTGGGACGGGACGCCCTCGGCGCCGGGCGGCGGCGCGGACACCCCGCCGCTGCGCCGCAGCTTCTGCCAGCGCAGCCGGCCGCCGGTGAGCGCCGTGATCCAGGACTGGAGCAGCACCACGTACATGATCTGGCGGTACAGGATCTGCTGGAGGGGCAGCGAGATGAGCGGGGTCAGCTTCTCCCGGTCCAGCCGGAAGGCGTACGCCGCGCACACCGCCTGGATGGCGAGGACGCCGAGCCAGGCCACGATCGTCTTGTCGGTCGGGCCGAAGACGAGGCCGTAGAGCAGGAAGACGTCGATCAGCGGGGCCAGCAGCGGGGCCACCACCATGAACAGCGAGACGAAGGGCAGGCCGACGCGGCCGAAGCGGCCCGAGGGACCCTTCTCGATCACCGCGCGGCGGTGCTTCCAGATCGCCTGCATGGTGCCGTACGACCAGCGGTAGCGCTGGGACCACAGCTGGCTGACGGATTCCGGTGCCTCGGTCCAGGCGCGGGCGTTCTCGGCGTAGACGACCCGCCAGCCGGCGCGGTGCAGCGCCATGGTGACGTCGGTGTCCTCGGCGAGCGTGTCGTCGCTCATGCCGCCGATGGGCTCCAGGGCGGAGCGGCGGAAGGCGCCGACCGCGCCGGGGATGGTCGGCATGCAGCCGAGGACGTCGTACATCCGGCGGTCCAGGTTGAAGCCCATCACGTACTCGATGTGCTGCCAGGCGCCGATGAGGCTGTCCTTGTTGCCGACCTTGGCGTTGCCCGCGACGGCCCCCACTCTCGGGTCGCCGAAGGGCTGGACGAGTTCGCGGACGGTGGAGGGCTCGAAGACGGTGTCGCCGTCCATCATCACGACGATGTCGTGACGGGCGTTGGCCAGGCCCCGGTTGAGCGCTGCGGGCTTGCCCGCGTTGAGCTGGCGGATCACCCGGACACCGGGCAGGCCGAGCCCCTCCACGATGCGTGCGGTGCCGTCGCTGGAGCCGTCGTCGATGACGATGACCTCGATCGGGTGGTCGCCGGCCACCAGGGAACGCACCGTGTTCTCGATGCACTTGGCCTCGTTGTACGCCGGGACCAGCACCGTCACCGGTTCGGTGACCGCCGGGCCCCAGCGGAAGCGCCTGCGGCGTACCCGGCGGGCGTGGACCCCGGACAGCAGCAGCATCAGGCCGAAGCGCCCGATGACCAGCGTGCCGATGACCGCCAGGCCCACCACCAGGCCGTCGGTGAGCTTCTCCGAGGCCTGGACCAGGAAGACCCACGCCTTGCCCTTCCACAGTTCGGCGCCGGTCACCGGGGTCATGGCGCTGGGCGCGTCCAGGGCCTCGGTGAGGTTGTCGAACTCGTAGCCCTGCTTCTTCAGGTCGGGCAGGAACCTGTCCAGGGCCTGCACGGTCTGGTGGCGGTCGCCGCCGGAGTCGTGCATCAGGACGACGGCGCCCTTGCCGCCGTGCGGCGTGGCGCGGCGGATGATCTCGTCGACGCCGGGCTTCTTCCAGTCCTCACTGTCGGTGTTGTTGACGACGGTGATGTAACCGCGGCTGCCGATGTACTCGGTGACCGGCCAGGACTTGTCGTCCATGGCGTCGGCGAAGGAGGAGTAGGGCGGGCGGAACAGCGAGGTGCGCACCCCGGCCGCGCCGGTGAGCGCCAGCTGGTTCTGGGACAGCTCCCAGTCGATGCGCTTCTTGGACTGGAAGGAGAGATCGGGGTGGTTGAAGGTGTGCAGGCCCACCTCGTGGCCCTCGTCGACCATGCGCTCGACGAGGTCGGGATAGCGGGAGGCCATGGTGCCGGTGACGAAGAAGACCGCGTGCGCGTCGTGCTTCTTCAGCACGTCCAGCACGCGCGGCGTCCAGGTCGGGTCCGGGCCGTCGTCGAAGGTGAGGACGAGCCGGTGGTCGGGCACGCTCAGGCTCTCGGTGCGGCCGCCGCGCACGTCGATGACGGGGCCGCCCTCGAGGATCTTCTCGGGTACGCCGGTGGTGGCGGCGGGCGGCTGGACGCGGTGGTCGGCGAGGATCTCGCTGTGCACGTATCCGCGCAGCATGAGCATCGCCACCAGGGCGACCAGGACGAGCGGCGGAAGCAGCAGACGCAAGGGCACACGGCGGCGGGAGCCCTCACGGGAGCTGCGCGCGGCCCCGTGACGGCGGGTGCGGGATGCCATCAGAGGGTGTTCTCCGGGGACAGGGAAGGGGACGTGGAGGTGTCGGCGGGACCGGCGACCACGACGGGTGCGCCGGCCTGACCGGCGATGGGGTCCGGGGCGCCCGCGCCGTTGGCGTCGGTGCCGCCCGCCCCCGGGTCGGTGGCCGTGGTGGAGCCGCCGGTGGGCCCGGTCGGGTCGGCGGAGGTGCCGCCGCCCGTCGGGGCCGACGGGTCCGTGGTGCCGGCGGGCGGGGCCTGCGTCGACTGCGTCGGGTCCGGACCGCTCGCGCCGCCACCGCCCGGATTGCGGTCGGTCCCGGGCACCGAGGACTCGGTGTCGGCGCTCGTGCCGGACTGCCCCGTGGAGCCGCCCGTCACGCCGGACGTACCGGACGCGGGTGCCTCGACGCCCGGTTGGGCGGTCGCACCGGCGCCTGCCGAGGGCGTGGCCTGCGGGGCCGGGGCGCCGGTGCCGGAGGGCTGCGCCGACCGGGAGGGCAGCGGGGTGGTGTCGACCTGACCGGCCGGTGCGCCCTCCTCCTGGCCCGGTACGGGCATCCAGGGCGCGTCGGAGTTGCCGGAGAGCAGCGTGGAGACGATGACGACGGCGTAGACCGCGCAGGCGACGCCGACCAGGATGCCGAGGCGGCGGTACAGGCGGCTGCGGCGGCCGGACGCGTCGACGAAGACGGGCCCGTCGGAGGGCTCCGGGCCGCTCTTGCGGTGTCCGCCGTCGGCCCGCAGGAGCACGCCGTCACCGAGGTGGACGGCGTCGAGCTGGACGGTGACCTCGTGCGGGTCGTGGGTGTGCCCGGCGGCGGCGCCCGCGTCGCCGTCCGGGTCCGGCAACTCCTGCCAGGGGTCGCGGAGTGCGGCGGTGGCGGGTCCGGGCGGGGGCACCGGCGAGGGTGCGGGTGCCGGTGCGGGGAAGGCGCGGGTGGGGGCGACCGGGGCGGCGGGACGGGCCGCCGGGAGGACGTCCGTCCGGTCGGGGTCCGGGAAGGGACCGGGGCCGGTGCCCTGGGCGTGACCGGTGCCGTGGCCGGTTCCGGGCGCCGGGGCGGCGTTGCCCGGGTTCGCCCCGGCCGGTTCGGTTCTGCCCCAGGTTGTCCGCGCCTGGGCCAGCGGGTCCGGGCCCCGCCCGTAGGGAGCACGGCCGCCTATTCGGGAGCCCAGGACCTCCGTCCGGTCGGCGTCGGAACTCCCGCGGCCACGCGGGCCGTCACCGGAATCGCCGAACCACCCCGAGCCCGACGCGGTCACCGGAGGTTCCCCGGCCGGGGGGAAGGGGCGGGTCGGGGGCAGCACCTCGGTGGCGTCAGCATCTCGTCTCGCCTCCGGGAGATCACGAGCTCCGGACTCGGCCTCGGGCCACTCCGGTTGGGCGTCTTCTTGCCAATTCTTCACGCGCGCGCACTTCCCCCCACGGAACACTTCCGGGTGCGCATACGACTCCGAGCACTCGTCGGCCGAACCGGCCCCCACCAGGTTCGAGCGCCCCCTGTATCACACCGTGCTCAGGCAAAGAATGTAGCGCACGCGGAGGATGTGTGGTGGCCGAGTGTCACTTGTGGAGGGACATCACAGCGGCGTCGACGGCCGGAATCCATCCGTCGCCGGGGGCCTCCAGCCAACCCTTTTCGGTCGCGACCTGCGACGCCGCCCGGCGCAGCGCGTCGAGCGCGGGATGCACCAGTCCCTTTCGCCACACGAGCGAGACCGGCGACAGCGGCACGGGGTCGACGAGGGGGCGCACCACGGTCGAGGCCATGGCCGGAAAGCTCTCCACGGCGAGGATCGGATTGCGCGTCTTGTCCATGATGCGCTGGAACTCCTCCTCGCCGACCGCCAGCGGAGCGGGGGACGCCACGTGGATGCCGCGCCCCTCGAACAGGCGCTGCGCGAGGTCGGTCCACTCCGGCGTGCGCGGGTTGCCGGCCCCGGCGTACACGGACTCTCCGGCGAGTGCGGAGAGCGGCACCTCCGCCAGCCGGGCCAGCGGATGGTCCTCGGGCAGGACGACCGCCATGGGCTCCAGGCGCACGGGCTGGTGGGCGAGTCCGGCACGCAGGGCGGCGGGCAGCCCCGCGAACCGGCCGAAGGAGGCGTCGAGGCGGCCCGCGACCAGTTCACCGGCGGCGTGGGTCAGTCCGCTCTCGTAACGCGCCATCAGCTCCTGCTCCGACGCGAGCGCACGGGCCCGCTCCAGGACCAGGCGGCCGGTGACCAGACCCGGGGAGTTGAGGTCGACCAGCAGCGGGCGGGCCTGGCCGAAGGCGGCCAGCAGGTCGTCCTGCGCCTGGAGGACCCGGCGGGCGTGGGGCAGCAGCCGCTCGCCGTCGGCCGTCGGCGTCACCTGCCGGGTGGTCCGGACGAACAGCTCGGCGCCCAACTCCCGCTCCAGGCGTCGCACATCCCTGCTGAGCGCCTGCTGGGCGACGTAGAGGCGGGCGGCGGCGCGGGTGAAGTGCAGCTCCTCGGCGACGGCGACGAAGGCGCGCAGGAGGCGGGGGTCCAGGTGGGCGGGTGCGGGCACCCGGTGAATTTACAACGCCGGTGCGTGAATGGCCACGGAGAAGGTGTTGGACCCCCCGACCGTCGCCGGGCGACGGTGGACGCATGCCGCAACCCACTCCGGCGCGCCCGGCCCGTCCCGGTCGGGCCGCCCCCCTCCTGGCCGTCACCGCCGACACCCTGGTCGCGGCCGACTTCCGCCCCCGCACCGGACGCCGGCCGCCCGGCCCGTACCGGCGCCTCCTCGCCACGCCCGGCGCACGTGCGTTCACGATCGGGAACCTCATCGCCCGGTTGCCCATGGGCATGTTCAGCGTCAGCGCCGTGGTGATGATCGCCGGCACCCGTGGTTCCTACGCCCTCGCCGGCGCCGTCACCGCGACCGGGCTGGCGGCGACGGCGCTGGTCGCCCCGTGGACCGCGCGGCTCGTGGACCGGTACGGCCAGGCCGGAGTGGCCCTGCCCGCCACCCTGTTCGCCGCGCTGGGCTCCCTCGCGCTGCTGCTGTGCGTGCGGTACGGGGCGCCCGCCTGGACCCTGTTCGCCGCGTACGCCGCGACCGCGACGACGCCCAACACCGGCGGCATGGCCCGCGCCCGCTGGGCCCACCTGCTGAAGGGGGACGCCGACGCGCTGCACACCGCGAACTCCTTCGAACAGGCCACGGACGAACTGTGCTTCATGCTCGGGCCGGTCCTCGCGGCGTTCCTGTGCACCGCGCTGTTCCCGGAGGCGGGCACGCTCGTGGGCGTGGTGCTGCTGGTGACCGGCATGCTGCTGTTCACCGCCCGGCGCTCGACCGAGCCCCCGGCCCGGCCGCGCCCGACGGCGAAGGCTCCCTTCCGGGCCCCGGGCATCCCGTCGCTGCTGGTGGTGTGCCTGGCGATGGGCGGGGTGTTCGGCGCCATGGAGGTCGTCACCATCGCCTTCGCGGACGCACAGGGGCACCGTGCGGCGGCCGGTGCGGTCCTCGCCCTGCAGGCGGCCGGTTCCTGCGCGGCGGGTCTGCTCTACGGCGCGATCAAGCCCGTCGGACCGGCCGAGCACCGCCTGCCGTGGTGCGTGGCCGCGATGACCGCCCTGCTGACACTGCCGCTCCTCGCGGCCTCCCTCAGCGGCTCACTGCCCCTGCTGGCACTCACCCTGCTGGCCGGCGGGATGGCGACGGCCCCGACGATGGTGACCACGATGACGCTGGTCCAGCACCGCACCCCGGAGGGCCGCCTGAACGAGGGCATGACCCTCGCGGTGACCGGCCTGCTCGGCGGCATCGCCTGCGGCAGCGCGGCGGGCGGCTGGACGGTGGAGCACGTCTCCCCCGCCGCGGCCTACGGCATACCGGTCACGGCGGCCGCGACGGCCCTCCTCCTGGCCCTGCTGCCGACCCGGCGGGCCGCGTGAACGCGAGAACCCCCGGATCGTCGGCAGTGTGCCGGTGACCAGGGGGTTCCCCCCGTACGGGGGTGCGGGTGGCGAAGCCCCCGCAGCGCGCGGCGCAGCCGCGCAAACACGACGAGGGCGACGTGGCTCGCGCTTACCGCGAGCACACGTCACCCTCGACCTCGTGGAGATGGCGGGAATCGAACCCGCGTCCAACGGTGCGGAATCAGGGCTTCTCCGTGTGCAGTCCGCTTCGATTTTCTCAGCCCCGGAGATCACGCGGACAAGTCTCCGACGGGCTCAGTCACTGTTTGGTTTCCCTCTTCACCCCGTGACCGGGATCAAGGTTTAGTCCCCTAGCTGATGCCAGGATCCGGGTCGGGAACAGCCCCGGGCTGACACTCCCTTAGTAGGAGGCTCGCTTCGCTACCTGAGATCAGGCAGCGAGGGCGAAGGCCTGCTGGGAGGAATCGCGCTTGGTGTTGGCGATTATTTTTTTCGGCCTGTGGTTTACGAGATCATGGCCGCTTCCTCGACACGCTTCCCCTGCTTCGACAGCCGCTGTCGAAACCGATCATCCCCATGTTGATTTTTCAAGTCCTCCGAAGAGGGGCGCGCACCCTCTGTGGGGTGCAAGTGCCATCGTACGTGACCAACGCACGCACGTGCCAGCCTATTCCCGCGGCTCAGGCCCGCTGCTTGCGCCGGATCGCCGAGATCGTCCGCTCCGCCTCGCGGCGGTCCTGCTTCTCCCGGAGGGTCTGCCGCTTGTCGTACTCCTTCTTGCCGCGCGCCAGCGCGATCTCGACCTTGGCCCGCCCGTCCTTGAAGTAGAGCGCCAGCGGCACGATGGTGTGACCGGTCTCCTGGGACTTCGACTCCAGCTTGTCGATCTCCACGCGGTGCAGCAGCAGCTTCCGCTTGCGGCGGGCGCTGTGGTTGGTCCAGGTGCCCTGGCTGTACTCCGGCACGTGCACGTTGTGCAGCCACGCTTCGTGACCGTCCAGCTGCACGAAGCCGTCGGCCAGCGAGGCCCGCCCCTGGCGCAGCGACTTCACCTCGGTACCGGACAGCACGAGGCCGGCCTCGTAGGTGTCGAGGATCTGGTAGTCGTGCCGCGCCTTCTTGTTCTGCGCGATCAGCTTGCGCCCTTTTTCCTTAGCCATAGTGCGGTCCATTTTGGCACTACGGAGGGGCCTGACGGAAAGCCGATTACGCGGTCGGCCCGAGCCCGCTCAGCACCGTACGGGCCCGCGCGAGGGCGGCCGGGTCCGCCGGGTCGACCTCCAGGTCGGGCGTGATGCCCCTGCCGTCGACGCCGCGCCCGGAGGGGGTGCGGTAGTGCCCGACGGTCAGCTCGGCCACCGTCCCGCCGGGCAGCCGGCTCGGCATCTGCACCGAGCCCTTGCCGAAGGTGCGGGAGCCCAGGACGACCGCCCGGCCGCGGTCCTGGAGGGCCCCGGTGAGCAGCTCGGCCGCGCTCATCGTGCCGCCGTCGACGAGAGCGACCAGGGGCCTGGCGGTGTCGCCGCCGGTCTCGGCGTGCAGGGCCCGCTGGTCGCCGTCGACGTCGTACGTGGCGACCAGGCCGCCGTCGAGGAAGGCGGAGGCGGCGGTGACGGCCTCGGTGACCAGGCCGCCGGAGTTGCCGCGCAGGTCGAGGACGACCCCGGCGCCGGACGGCACCCGTGCCACGGCCTCGCGCACCTGCTCTCCGACGCCCTTGGTGAAGGAGGCGACCTTGACGACGGTGAGGCCGTCGGCGAGCGTGCGGACGGTCACGGGGTCCGTGGACAGCCGGGCGCGGCGCACGGTCTCGGTCCACGCGCGCGTGCCGCGCTCCAGGCCGAGCCGGACGACGGTGCCTGCGGGCTCCGGCTCGGCGTCGCCGCGCAGTATGGAGACGACCTCGGTGACGGGCCGCCCGTCGACCCGCTCGCCGTCGACGCTGCGCAGCCGGTCGCCCTCGCGGATCCCGGCGTCGGCGGCGGGTGAGCCGGAGCGCACCCTGGTCACCTGGATGCGGCCGTCGCGCTCGCGGCGCGCGGAGAGCCCGACGCCGGTGTACCGGCCGTCGAGGGCGTCCTCCAACTCCTCGTACTCGCCCTCGGAGTAGACGGCGCCCCAGCGGTCCCCGCTGCGGCTGACCGCGCGTTCGGCGGCCTCCACGGGGGACTTGCCGTCGGCCACGGCCTCGGCCGCCGCGCGGGCGACGTCGTCGTGGCGGGCCTGCTGACCGACGGGGGCGGCCGAACGGGCCGTGCCGGGCTCGGACTTCCGCTCCGGCCCGGGGAGCGAGCCGGTGGCCGCGCCCGCGACGAGCACACTCGCGAACACCAAGGTCAGGGCGGCCCCGTGGCGCACGCGACGGGGCTGACAGAACAGGTCACGACCTGACATGCCGGTGAGTCTAGGACAACGCGTAAGGGCCGCACGGTCCCTTGACCACGCGGCCCCCTTGGTATGCGTCACACCTTCAGGTACTTGCGCAACGCGAAGAACGCCGCCAACGCGGGCATCAGCAGACTCGTGGCCAGGATGAGCGGCAGCTTCGTCAGGACCGCGTCCCAGCCGATGAAGTTGATCAGGTTCAGCTTCTCGGACAGGGCGAGTCCGTGATCGATGATGAAGTACCTGGCGATCACGAGGAAGCCGCAGGCGACACCACCGCCGATCAGACCGGCGACCGCCGCCTCCATGATGAACGGCGCCTGGATGTAGAAGCCGGAGGCGCCCACGAGGCGCATGATGCCGGTCTCGCGGCGCCGGCTGAACGCCGAGACGCGCACGGTGTTGACGATCAGCATCAGGGCGACCACGAGCATGAGGGCCATCACCGCGCGGGCGGCCCAGTTCATGCCGTTGAGGAGACCGAAGAGGTTGTCCAGGATGCCCTTCTGGTCCTGCACGGACTGCACGCCGTCCCGGCCGTCGAAGGCGGTCGCGATGACCTGGTACTTCTCCGGGTCCTTCAGCTTGATCCGGTACGACTCCTGCATCTGGTCCGGCGTGAGGGAGCTGGCCAGCGGCGAGTCGCCGAACTGCTCCTTGTAGTGCTTGTACGCCTCGTCCTGCGACTCGTAGGTCACCTTCTCGACGACGGCCATCTCGTCGAGGTCGGACATGATCTGCTTCTTCTGGTCCTCGGTCACCGCGCCCTTGGCGCAGTTGGGGTCGGACTCGGCGTCGCTCTTGTTGCAGAGGAACACCGAGACGTTGACCTTGTCGTACCAGTAGCCCTTCATGTTGTTGACCTGGTCGCTCATCAGCAGCGAACCACCGAACAGGGCCAGGGACAGGGCGACCGAGACGATGACCGCGAAGGTCATCGTCAGATTGCGGCGAAGACCGACTCCGATCTCCGAGACTACGAACTGGGCGCGCATGGCGTCTCGTTAAGCCTTTCGTTCCTCGTCGTCAGTGCTGGTAGCCGTAGACACCGCGTGCCTGGTCCCGGACGAGGCGGCCCTTCTCCAGCTCGATGACGCGCTTGCGCATCTGGTCCACGATGTTCTGGTCGTGCGTGGCCATCACCACGGTGGTGCCCGTCCGGTTGATCCGGTCGAGCAGCTTCATGATGCCGACCGAGGTCTGCGGGTCGAGGTTGCCCGTGGGCTCGTCGGCGATCAGCAGCTTGGGCCGGTTGACGAAGGCGCGCGCGATGGCGACGCGCTGCTGCTCACCGCCGGACAGCTCGCCGGGCCTGCGGTCCTCCTTGCCGCCGAGTCCGACGAGGTCGAGGACCTGCGGCACGGACTTGCGGATCTCGCCGCGGGACTTGCCGATGACCTCCTGGGCGAAGGCGACGTTCTCGCCGACCGTCTTGTTCGGCAGCAGGCGGAAGTCCTGGAAGACCGTCCCCAGCTGGCGCCGCATCTGCGGCACCTTCCAGTTGGACAGGCGGGCGAGGTCCTTCCCGAGGACGTGCACCTGTCCGTGGCTGCACCGCTCCTCGCGGAGGATCAGCCGCAGGAAGGTGGACTTTCCGGAGCCGGAGGACCCCACGAGGAAGACGAACTCGCCCTTCTCGACCTCCAGGGAGACGTCCCTGAGGGCTGGGTGGCTCTGTTTGGGGTAGACCTTGGAGACGTTGTCGAATCGGATCACGGATGCACCACGGGTCGCCGGGGGTAGATGAGCGTGACCTTACGCGAACCGGGGAGCGGACCGCAGTCACCGGTCGGGGTTGCGTATCAGTTGTGTGTTTTGTCCCCACGGGAGGGCGCGCGGGGCCCCTCGGAACCTGGCACAGTGGAGGGGAACGTTCGTGTCGTCGCGGGCGTTGTTCCGAACGGAGCCGGTGGCAAGGAGGGCGAGCGCATGACGTACGACCGGTTGGTGTGCGCGAACTGCGCGGCGCCCGTGAGTGAGGGCAGGTGCCCGGTGTGCCGGGCCAACCGCGAGCGGCTGCAGCAGGAGAGCAATTTCCTGGCGGGACTGAATCCGACGACGCTGATCGCGCTGGTGGCGGTGCTGATCGCGGCGATGGCCCTGCTGGCCCACCAGACCGTCTGAGGCGCCGGGAGCGGCCTTCAGGGCCGCCGGGACGCAGCCGGACGGGTCCGCAGGCACCCGGAAGACAGGGAAGGGGCCCGGAGCGATGACGCTCCGGGCCCCTTCGTCCGCGTGCGCGGTGCGTACGCGGTCCGCTACCGTCAGGCAGCGGCTCCGCCGCGGCCGTTCATCAGACGCGGCAGGAAGCGGAAGCCGATGCCTCCGGCGATCATCGTCGCGGCGCCGACCAGCAGGAACGTGGTCTCCGCGGCGCCGGTCTCGGCGAGCTCCTCACCGCTGCCCTGGGCGGCGGGGTCGGAGGAGGCCGGGGCCTCCTCGCCGGTGTCGGTCAGCGCGGAGGAACCCTCCTCCTGAGCGACGTTGTCGTTGCCGCCGCCGTCGGGGGTGGTGTTGTCGCCGCCACCGGAGTTTCCACCGTTGCCGCCGTTGCCGCCGTTGCCGCCGTTGCCACCGTTGTCGCCGTTTCCGCCGTTGTCGCCGGAACCGCCGTTGTCACCGTTGCCGCCGTTGTCGCCGGCGCCACCGTTGTTGCCGTTGCCGCCGTTGTCGCCGGCGCCACCGTTGTCGCCATTGCCGCCGTTGTCGCCGTTACCGCCGTTGTCGCCACCCTCGGACGTGCCGGTGGAGGTGCCCTCGGAGGTGCCCACAGAAGTGCCCACCGAGGTCCCCTCGGAGGTGCCCTCGGACGTACCGACCGAAGTGCCTTCGGAGGTGCCCACCGAAGTTCCCTCGGAGCCGCCCTCAGTACCCTCGGAACCACCCTCGGTGCCCTCGGAACCACCCTCGGTGCCCTCAGAGGTGGCGCCCTCGATCAGGCCGACGCTGGTGTTGCCCTCGGTCGCACCTTCGGTGTCCCCGTCGCCGCCCTGGACGCTGACGCCGAGGCCGACGCCGTCGCCGTCGGCGCTGGCGTTCACGCCGATGTCGAGCGCCGAGGCGGCACCCGCAGCGGTCAGGGAGGCGCCGGCCGCGATCACGGCACCGGCCGCTATGCGCGCGACACGGATGCGCGTCTTCTTCGTCATGTAGTTGCTACCCCCAGTAGCCGATTAGTCGGTGAGGCCGCACTCGGGGGCCGTGATCGACGGGGGTGGCTGCGTGTGTGCTCAAGTCCCCCGGTTCACATGCGCCCCAGAAATACGCATGCCGAGCCTCACCATTCCGAGTTTTCAAAGCAACGTCAAGGCCATTGCGTACGCGATGTCCAGGTAAGGGACGTATGCCGGACACAAAGGCTGTGAGTGTGATGCAAAACCCAGACATCACCGGCGAACAGGGGCCAGACAAAAGGCAACCGCCGCCAATGGGGCGGCAGTTGCCTTGTCGACAAAGCGGCGACTCCGCTTCGCGTTACTTCTCCCGCTGCTTGCGCCAGCGAATGCCGGCCTCCAGGAAACCGTCGATCTCGCCGTTGAACACGGCCTCGGGGTTGCCCACTTCGTGCTCCGTGCGCAGGTCCTTGACCATCTGGTACGGGTGCAGCACGTACGAACGCATCTGGTTGCCCCAGGAGTTGCCCCCGTCGCCCTTGAGGGCGTCCATCTTGGCCTGCTCCTCCTGGCGGCGCCGCTCCAGGAGCTTGGCCTGGAGGACGTTCATGGCGGTGGCCTTGTTCTGGATCTGGGAGCGTTCGTTCTGGCAGGAGACGACGATGCCGGTGGGGATGTGGGTGAGGCGCACCGCCGAGTCGGTGGTGTTCACGCCCTGGCCGCCGGGGCCGGAGGACCGGTACACGTCCACCCGCAGCTCGGACTCGTCGATCTCGATGTGGTCGGTCTGCTCGACCACGGGGAGGATCTCGACGCCCGCGAAGGAGGTCTGGCGGCGCCCCTGGTTGTCGAAGGGCGAGATGCGCACCAGCCGGTGCGTGCCCTGCTCGACGGAGAGGGTCCCGTAGGCGTACGGCGACTGCACGGCGAAGGTGGTCGACTTGATGCCGGCCTCCTCCGCGTACGACGTCTCGTAGACCTCGGTCTTGTAGCCGTGCTGCTCGGCCCAGCGCAGGTACATGCGCTGGAGCTTCTCGGCGAAGTCGGCGGCGTCCACGCCACCCGCCTCGGCGCGGATGTTGACGAGCGCCTCACGCGCGTCGTACTCGCCCGAGAGCAGGGTGCGGACCTCCATCTCGTCCAGCGCCTTGCGGACGGCCGTGAGCTCGGACTCGGCCTCGGCACGGGTGTCCGGGTCGTCCTCCTCCTCGGCCATCTCGAAGAGCACGCCGAGATCGTCGATCCGGCCGCGCAGGGCCTCGGCCTTGCGCACCTCGGCCTGGAGGTGCGACAGCTTGCTGGTGATCTTCTGCGCCGCCTCCGGGTCGTCCCACAGCGAGGGCGCTGCCGCCTGCTCCTCGAGCACGGCGATGTCTGCCCTCAGCCTGTCGAGGTCCAGGACGGCCTCGATCGACTCCATGGTCGAGGAGAGGGACTTCAGCTCTTCGGATACATCGACGACTGCCACGCGTCCAGCGTAACGGCTCCGGCCGGCGGTCCACGCCCGGCGGGTGCGGGCACGGGCGCCGGGGGCGGTGCGGCCTCAGGGAGCGGCAGGTGCCGAGTTCCGCGTGTCCTGGGGCCCGGTGCCCTCCTGGTCACCGCCCGTGGCCAGCCACGTACCGACGCCGATCGCCGCGACCAGGGCGACCGCGCCGGCGCCCACCGCGATCCGGCGCCGCCGCGCGGTGGCGCGGTTGCGGGCCGAGCCGGGGCGCGGGGCACCCGCGGCGCGCGGGGCGCGGGCGGTGCCGCGGGCGCCGCCGGCCAGCTCGTCCGGGGCGGGGACGCGCATCGACGTGTGGGTGTCGCGGTTGGAGTCGGCCGGCTTGGCCCCCGGTACCAGGGGCACCGCCCCCCGGCGCCGCACGGGCTCGGCGGCGGACGCGGAGGCGGCCGGGGACGCCGGGGACTCATCGGGGGCGTCCTCCTGCTGCTCGGCGTCGGGCTCGTCCACGTCCAGCGGGGCCATTCCGGCGAGCATCGGCAGCAGCTCGCGCAGCCGGGCGCTCAGCTCGGAGGCGCGCAGCCGGGAGGCCGGGGCCTTGGCGAGGCACTGGACGAGGAGCTGCCACAGCTCGTCGGGGATGCCGGGGAGCGGGACGACGGTCTCGGTCACATGGCGGCGCAGCACCGCGCCGGGGTGGCCGCCGCCGAACGGCGTGAAGCCGGCGAGCAGCTCGTAGAGCACCGTGGCCAGCGCGTAGATGTCGACCGCCGCGCGCGGGGGCAGGCCCTCGACGATCTCCGGGGCCAGGTAGTCGGGCGTGCCGATGATCTTCGTGGCGCGGGTGCGCCGCGGGGTGTCGATGAGCTTGGCCACCCCGAAGTCCGTCAGCAGCGCCGGGTGCGCGCCGCCGGGGCCGAGCGGGCCCTGCATGTCGAGCAGCACGTTCTC
Source organism: Streptomyces sp. NPDC034099 (assembly GCF_055575415.1). Classification (NCBI taxonomy): domain Bacteria; kingdom Bacillati; phylum Actinomycetota; class Actinomycetes; order Kitasatosporales; family Streptomycetaceae; genus Streptomyces; species Streptomyces sp. NPDC034099. The sequence continues at coordinate 799,164 of NZ_JBVISR010000002.1, forward strand.
CGGCTTGACGTCGCGGTGCACGATCCCGGCGGCGTGCGCGGCGGCCAGCCCGTCGGCGACGTCCGCGACGACGGCGACCGCGGCCTCGGGCGCCATGCGCCGCTCCCGGTCGAGGCGGGTGCGCAGGTCGGTGCCCCGGACCAGGTCCATGACCAGCGCGAGGTCGTTGCCGTCGACGACGAGGTCGCGCACGGAGACGACGTGCGGGTGCTCCAGGCCGAGCAGGGCGGTGCGCTCCTGCACGAAGCGGGAGACGAGTTCCTGGTCGGACGCCAGGTCCTCGCGCAGCAGCTTGATCGCGACGGGTCCGTCGGGACCCTCGCCCAGCCACACCGTGCCGGCGCTGCCCCGTCCGAGGATCTGGTGGGCGGTGTACCGGCTGCCGATCTTCCGTGCCAAGACTGCTCCTACCGACGCGTGTTGCGCCTAAAAGTACGCGTCCGAGGAGCCGGCCTTCACCGCGGAGGCGGAAATCACCCTCCGGATGTCGACAAGTCTCCAGACTCAGCCTCCGCCGGAGCCGCCCAGGTCGCCGATCCAGTCGGTCACGGTGGTGAACCAGTCGGTGAGCTGGTCCCAGTAGCCCTTGCCGGTGCCGATCCAGTCCTGGAGGGGGCTCAGCTCCCACACGAGCCAGCCGGCCACGAACAGGATGACCAGTGTGAACAGGCAGCCCTTGAGGCAGCCGAGGCCCGGGATGCGCATCGGGTTGGCGCTGCGCTGCCGCGGCGGCCTGGGCTCGCGCCGGGGCGGCTGCGGCTCGGGCGTGGGCGGCGGGGCGTACCGCTGCGGCTGGGGGCGCTGCGGCTGCTGGGGCTGGGGCTGCGGGGTGGCGTAGCGCTGCGGCTGTTGCTGCTGCGGGTAGCCGTAGCCGGGCTGCTGGGGCGGCGGGGCCTGGCGCGGCTGCTGCGGCTGGCGGGAGACCTGCCGCTGGGGACGGCGGCGCAGCGGGTCCTGGTTCGGGTCGAGGTACTGGACCTGCGTCTGCTCGTTGCGGTCGCGGGCGGCGCGCAGCTGGTTCTGCCAGGGGTGCGGGTCCTCGGGTCCGCCCTGTCCCGGGGCGGCGGGCTGCCCCGGCGGCACCGGCGGCATCACGGCGGTCGGGTCGGGAGCCCCGGTGCTGGGGAGGACGGCGGTGGGGTCGGCGGCGCCCGCCGGGCCCGAGGTGTGCGGCAGAACGCTGGTCGCGCCGTTCGGGTCGTAGGCGGCGCCGGGCGCGTCCGGGACCTGTGCGGGCGCCGGGTCGGGGGCCAGGAGCGCGCCCACGTTCTCGGCGGCGCCGATCTGCGCGCTGTTCGCGTGCACGCCGATGCCCTCGGCGACGACGCGCAGACCGCGGGCGAGGTTCTCCGCGCTGGGGCGGTCGTCGGGGTTCTTGCGCAGGCAGCGCTCGATGACCGTCCACAGCGGGTCGGGGACGGTGGAGGGGCGGCGCGGTTCGGCGCTCAGGTGCTGGTGCAGCACCTCCAGGGCGGAGCCTCCGCCGAACGGGGGGCGGCCGGTGACCAGCTCGTACAGCAGGATGCCGGCGCCGTAGACGTCGACGGCGGAGGTCTGCGGGCGGCCCTCGGCGGACTCCGGCGCGACGTACGCGGGCGTGCCGACGAACTCGTGGGTGCGGGTGAGGCCGGGCGAGTCGGCGAGGCGGGCGATGCCGAAGTCGGTGAGCATCGGGTGCATCTCGCCGCCGGTCTGCTTCAGCAGGACGTTGGCCGGCTTCAGGTCGCGGTGGACGACGCCGTCGGCGTGGCTGGCGGCGAGCGCGTCGGCGATCTGCGCGGTGAGCAGGGCCGCGGCAACCGGGGTGAGCGGCCCGTTTTCACGCAGGTAGCGGTGCAGGTCGGGGCCGTCGACGAGGTCCATGACGAGGGCCAGCAGCTCGCCCTCGACGACCAGGTCGCGGACCCGGACGATGTTGGGGTGGGTGAGCCGGAGCAGGACGGAGCGCTCGCGCAGGAAGCGCATCACGATGTCGGCGTCGCTCGCGAGCTCTTCCTTGAGGACCTTGATCGCGACGGTCTCGCCGGGCTGCCCGGCCACGGCCGCCTCGGCGCCCGCGGTCTCGCGCTGGCGGGCACGCCAGACGGTGCCCGTGGCACCGCGGCCGAGGGGCTCCTCGAGGAGGTACTTGCTGCCTACCGGCCGCACGTCATGCGCTCCTAGTTGCTTGCTGGCTGTTCGGACCCACTGTTCCAGAACCGGTCGGTCCCGGTCGGACCCAACTGTAGTGCCGCCCCCTGGGCCACGTTCGAAGGAAAGACGCTCGACCCGGTCCCTTGGTTGCCGCTGCCCGTACGTGACCGATCTCAAGCGGGCGGTATCCGATCATCCACGGTTCACCTGTCAGGCATTTTTGGGGGCAGAGCCGACCAATCAAGATCATTTGAAGGCGGGGGGCGGGCGCGTTGTCAGTGGCGGGTGCGAGGATGCGTGCAGTACTGGCCGACGTGCTCGTGTGACGGTGGGGGAAGTCCGCGGTGGGGGACCGCGGTGACGGCTTCTGTCCCGGCGTGCGGGCGCCCGCGCGAAGGGACCGCTTACGGCGATGCAGATCCGGCTGACCGTCGTAGACCCGCTGGGCCCGCATGCTTCGGCTGCCTCGGCCGCTCCGGCGGGGGACCGCGCCGCGCGGTGTGACGTACTCGTCACCGCCCCGGCCGGCACCGCCCTGGCCGCGGTCGCCTCCGCGCTGGCCGCCGCGCTCCCCGGCGAGGGCCCGGGCTCCGGCCAGGTGGTGCTGTACGCCGGTGCGCAGCGCCTCGACGCCCAGCGCAGCACCCTGGGCGAGCCCCCGCTGATCGACGGTGCCGTGCTCTGCCTGGGCGCCCCGGGCGAGCCCGACCCGCACACCGAGCCGGCCGACGTCCCCGCCCAGCTCCACGTGGTCGCGGGTCCCGACGCGGGCGGCGTCCACCTTCTGCACGGCGGCCAGATCCGGCTCGGCCGCTCCGCCGACGCCGATGTGGCGCTCGACGACCCGGACGTCTCCCGGATGCACTGCGCGGTGACCGTCGGTCCCGACGCCCGCGTCTCGGTCGCCGACCTCGGCTCCACCAACGGCACCACCCTGGACGGCGTCCGGGTGGGCGACCGCCCGGTCCGTTTCCCGCCGGGTGCGCTGCTGCGGATCGGCGAGTCGGCCCTGCGGCTCGTGCCGGTGCCGCCGGCCGCGGAGGTGCGGGTGGAGACGACCCCGGACGGGGAGGGCCACGTACGGCTGTCCGGGTCCCGGACGCCCCCGTCGGGCGCCGGGGACGGCGACACGGTGGCCCACGCGCGCGTGGCCGACGGGGCCGAGGGGCAGGTGCGCGACGCGGACGGCCGCTCCCGCGCGACGGGCCCGGCCCACGGCCCCGCGGACCGACCGGCCGGCTCGACGGGATTCGCCCGGGTGACCGGTGCGGGCGGTGAAGACGGACACCGGACCGCCGCGGCGGACGGGACCGCACCGGACACCGCTCCCCCCGGCACCGGACCGGACGGCACACCCCGTCCTCACGGGCGCACCCACCACGCGTACGGGACCTCGGGGTACGAGACGACGGGCCGGGTGCCCGTCGAGCCGCCGCAGGTCCCCGGCCAGGGCGGCGCGCCCCGCATCGAGAGCCACGGCACCGGCCCCGCGGCGGGCCTGCCCCGGCGGGCCCCGGCCGGCGGCGAGACGCACGGCGGCGCGCGGGGCGCGGGGACGTACGCGACCGGCGGGTCCGGCGCGGACGGCTACGGCAGCCCGCCCCCGCGGACACCCGGCCGGGACGCGTACGGCGAGGGTCCTGCCACGCCTGGCGCGGCCCGTACGGACGGGGGCGCCTCACGCGGCAGCGGGCCGGGCGGGGGCGCTTACGGCGCTCCGGTCCCGGGCGCACCCGGCCGGGGCGCGTACGGCGACATCCCTTCCGGGCCGGACGCGACCGTCCCGGGCCCGGCCGACGCGGACGCCCCCCGCGCGGGCACGTCCGGTGCCGCCGTTCCCCGTACGAGCGCGACCGGTGCGGCGGCTCGCCGCCCCGCCACCGCGCCCGGCCGGGAGGACGGCGCCGGCCCGGACCCCCGCACCGGCCGTGACGGCGCTCCGGGCGCCCGCTCCGGACGCAAGGGGACTCCCCTGCGCGGTACCGACGTGCCGCAGGAGGTGCGCAGGCGCGGTGGGATAGGAGCGTGGGCGCGGCGGCTGACCGGCGGCCGCGGGACCGCTCCGGAGGCCACCGTGCCCGGCGCGTACGCGCCCGACGAGGCGGGGCCGGGACCGGCACCGGCGTCCCCGTCCGGCACCTCGCACGCCCAGGAGACCTGGCCGGACCCCGCATCGCTGCTGCTGACGGCGCTGGGACCGGGGCCGCGGCTGTGGGAGCGCGGCCCGGGCCATCCGGAGGCGCTGACCGTGCGGCTCGGTACGGCCGACCGGGTGGTGCCGGGCGGCGACGCCCCGCTGCCCGCCGTGCCGGTGACCGCCGACCTGCGCGAGGTCGGCGCGCTCGGCCTCGCGGGCCCGCGGGAGCGGCTCGCCGGGCTGGCCCGTTCGGTGCTGGCGCAGCTCGCCGCGCTGCACTCCGCGGACACCCTGGAGATCGTCCTGATCAGCGCGGACCGTTCCCGTCCGCTGGCCGAGCGGACGGCCGAGTGGTCCTGGCTGGGCTGGCTGCCGCAGGTGCGCCCGGGACACGGCCAGGACTGCCGCCTGCTGCTCGCCCACGACCGCGAACAGGCCACGGCCCGCGCCGCCGAACTCCTCCGCCGTCTGGACGACCACCTCGCCGACGAAGCCCGGTCCGAAGCCCGCCCCCAGGGCACGACCACGGACAGGACCACGGATACGGACACGGCCCCGGCCGCGACCACAGAGGCCGTCCGCCCGCAGCCCTCCTGGGCGCGGCCCGACCCCGGCACCGACCCCTCCGGCGGCTTCACCAGGCCGTACACGGTGGTCGTCGTGGACGGGGACCCCGGCGGCGCCGACGTGCGCGAGGCGGTGGCGCGGCTGGCCCTGGAGGGACCGCGGGCCGGTGTCCACGTCGTGTGCCTCGCCGAGACGGCCGCCGCCTCCCCCACCTCGCCGGTGACGCGGACGTACGAGGCGGCCTGCGCGGTGTCGCCGGTCTTCCGCGACTGCGGCGCCGTCGCGCTGCTCAGCGGCGACGTGGCGACGACCCTGCGCCTGCTGCGCGTCGCCCGCGCGGGCGCGGCCCCGGGCACCCCGCCCGGTCCGGTCGGTCACGGCACCCTCGGCACGGTGGACGCCGTCTCCCCGCCCTGGGCCGAGCGGTTCGCGCGTGCCCTGGCCCCGCTGCGCACCGACACCGCCACCGGCGGCGAGCGGCACACGCGCGTGTCCGCGCCGCTGCCCCAGGCGGCCCGGCTCCTCGACGAGCTGGGCCTGGCCCGGGCCACCCCCGCCTCCCTGATGGCCCGCTGGGCCGCCGCGGCCGACGACACGGAGTCCCTGGGGGGACGCGCGCACGCGGTGCTGGGCGCCGGTCCGCGCGGCCCCGTCCTGGTCGACCTGGCCGCCGAGGGCCCGCACCTGCTGATCGAGGGACCCCCCGGCAGCGGCCGCACCGAGCTGCTGCGGGCGGTCGTCGCCTCGCTCGCCTCCGCCGAACGCCCCGACCGGCTCGGCGTCGTCCTCATGGACGGCCGCGACAGCGTGAGTTCGGGCGCCGCCCACGGCGAGGGCCTGCGCGTGTGCACGGACGTACCGCACGTCACCACCCACCTCACCGCCAACGACCCGGTACGGATGCGGGAGTTCGCCCAGTCCCTGAGCGCCGAGCTGAAGCGGCGCGCCGAACTGCTCGGGCGGTCGGACTTCGCCGAGTGGCACACCGGGCGCGAGGTGTCCGGCCGGCTCGTCGCCCAGCGCACGCCGACGCCCGCGGGGCCCGCGCCGGTCTCCGACTCCGGGGACGTCGAGTCCCCGCCCAGCTCCACCCTGCGGCTGCGCCCGGCCGCCGCCAGGCGCCGGACCGGGCCCGTCCCGCCGCTTCCCCGCCTCGTCGTGGTCGTCGACGACCTCGACGCCCTGGTCACGCCCCCGCTCGGCTCCCCCGGGCGGCCCGCGGCGGGTTCGGTGATGCGGGCGCTGGAGGCCGTCGCGCGGGAGGGCGAGCGGCTCGGCGTCCACCTGGTGGCCGCCACCGCACCCGGCGGCCGTACGGACCGTACCGAGCCCGCCCTGCGCGCGACCCTGCGCATCACCCTGGACGCGCCGGCCCCGGGCGCGGACGAACCGGCGCCCGGACGCGGGCGGTTGGCGCACCCCGACGGACGCACCACCGCCTTCCAGGGCGGCCGCGTCACGGGCCGCATCCCGCGCACGGCGACCCTGCGCCCCACGGTGGTCCCCCTGGAGTGGCACCGCATGGGCGACCCGCCCACCCGGCGCCCGGTACGCGAACTGGGCAACGGTCCGACCGACTTGGCTCTCCTGGCCAGCGCGCTGGAGCGGGCGGCCCGGGAGGTCTCGGCGGCCGAGGTGCCCTCACTCCTGTAGCACCGGTTCCGTTCGGCCCGTCCGGCGATCGGGGACGAGGCCGTCCGGGCCGAAGCGGAGGCCCGGGGGCGGCAGCCCCTGAGTCGCCCGCACCGACGCCGGACGCCTGATCATGGTCACGACGCGGTCACGATCCCCCCGTTGACCGCGGACGCGCCCTTGCCGCCCTCACCCCCCTGGCGTACACCAGAGCGCACGGGAGAGCGCCGAGCGTTCGACGAGGAACGAAGAACGGGGCAGTGATGCGCACGAGCAGCACCATCCGGACACGCAGAACCGTCAAGAGGGCGACCAGGATCTCCGCCACCCTCGCCGCGGGAGCGCTCGCGCTCTCGCTCACCGCGTGCGGTGGCGACGACGACAGCGGCAGCGCCGACGGCGGCGACAAGAGCGGCGGCGGCGGCAAGCAGCCGGGCGCCTCCGTCACCCTCCCGAAGCTGGACGGTGAGAGCCTGGAGGTCGCCGCCGTCTGGACCGGCACCGAGCAGGAGAACTTCAAGAAGGTCCTCGCCGAGTTCGAGAAGCGCACCGGCGCCAAGGTGACCTTCGTGCCCGCCCAGGACCCGATCATCAACTTCCTCGGCTCGAAGATAGCGGGCGGCGCCCCGCCGGACGTGGCGATGCTCCCGCAGCCGGGCGCCATCAAGCAGGCCGTCGACAAGGGCTGGGCCAAGCCGCTGGGCGCCGAGGCGACCAAGGAACTCGGCGAGAACTACTCGCCGGGCTGGCAGGACATCGGCAAGGTCGGCGGCAAGCAGTACGGCGTGTACTACAAGGCCGCCAACAAGTCGCTGATCTGGTACAACGCGAAGGTCTTCGAGAACGCGGGCGCCGCCGAGCCCAAGACCTGGGACGAGCTGCTCAACACGGCCCAGATGGTCTACGACTCGGGTGTCACCCCGTTCTCCGTGGGCGGCGCGGACGGCTGGACGCTCACCGACTGGTTCGAGAACGTCTACCTCTCGCAGGCGGGCCCGGAGAAGTACGACCAGCTCGCCCAGCACGAGATCAAGTGGACGGACCCGTCCGTGAAGGAGGCGCTGACCACCCTCGCGGAGATCTGGGGCAAGAAGGACTTCGTCGCGGGCGGCGCGTCCGGCGCGCTCCAGACGGAGTTCCCGGCCTCGGTGACGCAGACCTTCACCGGCGGCGACCAGCCCAAGGCCGGCATGGTCTACGAGGGCGACTTCGCCCAGGTCAACATCGGCGAGACCAAGGCGAAGGTCGGCACGGACGCGAAGGTGTTCCCGTTCCCGGCCGTGGGCGACACCGCGCCGGTGGTGTCCGGCGGCGACGCGGCCGTGGTCCTCAAGGAGTCCAAGGCGGCGCAGGCGCTGGCCACCTGGCTGGCCTCGCCCGACGCGGCGGCGATCCAGGCGAAGCTCGGCGGTTTCCTCTCGCCCAACAAGAGCATCGACTCCTCGGTGTATCCGAACGAGGTGCAGAAGAAGATCGCCGACGCGCTGATCGCGGCCGGTGACGACTTCCGCTTCGACATGTCGGACCAGGCCCCGCAGGCCTTCGGCGGCACCCCCGGCAAGGGCGAGTGGAAGACGCTGCAGGACTTCCTGAAGAACCCTGAGGACGTCGCGGGCGCCCAGGCGAAGCTGGAGGCGGACGCGGCCGCCGCCTACGGAGACTGACGCGATGGCGTCGGCGACGGCGGCGGGAGCCTCGCGGGGCCCCGCCGCCCCCAAGTCACCCAAGTCGCGCAAGAGCGTGACCGGCACCCGCAGGTCCGTGGCGGCGCTGTTCCTGCTGCCCTCCCTGGTGCTGCTCGGCGCGCTCGTGGTCTACCCGATCGGGTACTCGCTGATCCGCAGCTTCTACGACCAGTCCGGCGACTCCTTCGCCGGGTTCGACAACTACGAGACGCTCTTCACCGACGACGGCATCCGCACCGCCCTGAAGAACAACATCATCTGGGTGGTGTTCGCGCCTACGGTCGCCACCGCGCTCGGCCTCGTCTTCGCGGTGCTGACCGAACGCATCCGCTGGGGCACGGCGTTCAAGCTGGTCGTCTTCATGCCGATGGCGATCTCGATGCTCGCGGCCGGCATCATCTTCCGCCTGGTGTACGACCAGGACCCGGACAAGGGCGTCGCGAACGCGGTGTGGGTCGGGGTGCACGACACGTTCGCCGAGTCGTCCGCGTTCCCGAAGGCGCACCCGGGCCGCGACTCGCCGCTGAAGCCCGCCGGCGGGGGCGCGTTCATCACCAAGCAGCCGGTCACCGCGGGCACCCCGGTCGTCCTGCCCCTGGTGGGCGTGGCCCCCGACCTGATGCCCGACGGCGCGAAGAAGGCCGCGACCGCCGAGCCCGCGGACGGGAAGGTCACCGGCACCACCTGGCAGGACTTCACCCGCGGCAAGGGCGTCGGCAAGCTGGGCGGCGTCGACGCGGCCGAGCTGGGCTACGCCGGGATGAGGATCGAGGCGGTCAAGGACGGCGAGGTCGTCGCGTCGGCCACGGCGGCCGGGGACGGCACCTTCACGCTGCCCGCGGCGGCCGACGGGGCGCTGCTCAGGCTGCCCGCCGACAACTTCAAGGAGCCGTACAACGGCCTGAACTGGCTCGGCCCCTCCCTGGTCACCCCGGCGATCATCGGATCGTACGTGTGGATGTGGGCGGGCTTCGCGATGGTGCTGATCGCGGCGGGGCTGGCGGGCATGCCGCGGGAGCTCCTGGAGGCCGCCCGGGTGGACGGCGCCAACGAGTGGCAGGTCTTCCGACGGGTCACGGTGCCGCTGCTCGCACCGGTCCTCGCGGTCGTGGTCGTCACCCTGATGATCAACGTGCTGAAGGTCTTCGACCTGGTCTTCATCATCGCCCCGGGCTCCTCCCAGGACGACGCGAACGTGCTCGCCCTGGAGCTGTACCGCAAGGGCTTCGCCTCGGACCAGCCGGGCGTCGCCAGCGCCATCGCGGTGTTCCTGCTGCTCCTGGTCATTCCGGTGATGTGGTTCAACGTACGGCGACTTCGGCGGGAGGTGCGGCGATGACCGCGGACGCGGGTTCCCTCACCGGAACCGGACCCGGCACCGGGACCACCGCCGCGGCGCCCGGGAAGACCGTGAAGGCGAAGCAGTCGCTCGGGTCCCGGCTCGCCGAGGCCGTCAGCGGCGGCCTCCTCCGGGTGTTCCTGATCGTGGTGGGCCTGTTCTGGCTGGTCCCGACGATCGGGCTGCTGCTGTCCTCGCTGCGCACGCCCGAGGACATGGCGGCGAGCGGCTGGTGGAAGGTCTTCACCGAGCCGTCGCAGCTCACCTTCCAGAGCTACGAGGAGCTGCTGAAGAACGGCGACATCACCTCCTCCCTCCTCAACACCGCGCTGATCACCGTCCCCGCGACCGTCCTGGTCGTGGTCATCGGGGCCCTGGCCGGTTACGCCTTCGCGTGGATGGAGTTCCCGGGCCGCGACTGGTGGTTCCTGGCCGTGGTCGGGCTGCTCGTCGTGCCGGTGCAGGTCGCCCTGATCCCGATCGCCGAACTCTTCGGCAAGATCGGTCTGTTCGGGTCGATGCTCGGCGTGATCCTCTTCCACGTCGGTTTCGGTCTGCCGTTCGCGGTGTTCCTGCTGCGGAACTTCTTCGCGGAGATCCCGAGGGAGCTGCTGGAGGCGGCCCGCCTGGACGGCGCCGGTGAACTGCGGCTGTTCGCGCGGGTGGTGATGCCCCTCGGCGGGCCCGCCATCGCGAGCCTGGGCATCTTCCAGTTCCTGTGGGTGTGGAACGACATGCTGGTCGCGCTGATCTTCTCGGACTCCGGGAGCCAGCCGATCACGGTCGCCCTGCAGACGCAGGTACGGCAGTTCGGCAACAACATCGACGTGCTGGCACCGGGCGCGTTCATCTCCATGGTGATCCCGCTGGCCGTGTTCTTCGCGTTCCAGCGGCAGTTCGTCTCCGGCGTCATGGCGGGCGCCGTCAAGTAACCGCCACGAAACCACCCTTGAGGGGGCGGACCGGTCTCCGGTCCGCCCCCTCATCCGTACGGGCACAACGTCCCCCGAATGCCCCGGGGACCGTAACCAAGTCGCGCCACCGGCCGTTGCCGGGCCGAACGCCCGCACCGATCCCGCCGACCGATGGATGTCCCCGTGCCCAGGTTCAGTGTCATCGTTCCCGCGTACCAGGTGCAGGCGTATCTGCACGCGTGCCTGGAGTCGGTGCTGGCCCAGTCGTACCCGGACTTCGAGGTGATCGTGGTCGACGACTGCTCGCCGGACGCCTGCGGCGCGATCGCCGACGAGTTCGCGGCCCTGGACCCGCGCGTCCGCGTCGTACGCCTGCCGCGCAACGAGGGACTGGGCCCCGCCCGCAACGCCGGGATGGAACGGGCGAGCGGCGACTACCTGGTCTTCCTCGACGGCGACGACACCCTCACCCCGCACGCGCTGCGCGGCATCGCCGACCGGATCAAGGAGACCGGCGAGCCGGACGTCCTGGTCTACGACTACGCGCGCACGTACTGGACCGGCGAGACGGTGCGCAACCAGGCCGCCGCGCACCTCGCCGAGCAGGGCCCGGCGCCGTTCCGGCTCACCGACCGGCCGGGGCTGCTGAAGCTGCTGATGGTGGCCTGGAACAAGGCGGTGCGGCGGGAGTTCGCCGAGCGCGAGGGCTTCGCCTTCCCGCCGGGCTACTACGAGGACACGCCGTGGACGTACCCGGTCCTGATGACGGCGGGGTCCGTCGCCACCCTGGACCGGGTCTGCGTCCACTACCGGCAGCGCCTGCGGGGCGGCATCCTGGGCACGCCGAGCGAGCGGCACCTGGACGTCTTCACGCAGTACGACCGCGTCTTCGCGTTCCTCGAGGCCCGTATGGAGACGCACCCGGAGTCGCGCGAGGAGCTGGCCCGCTGGCGGCCGGTCCTGTACCGCCGCATGGCCGACCACCTGACGACGGTGTACACCCGCCCCGACCGCCTCCCGCGTTCCCTGCGCGCCGAGTTCCTGCGCCGGGCCCGCGTGCACTGCCGCCGCTACCGGGTCCCCGGCGCCCGTGCCCCGCTGCCCGTCCGCCTCCGCCACGCCCTGCTCCGCCTCGGCCTGCGCCGCACCTACGGCTCCCTGCGCCTCGCGTCCGCGCTACGCCGCCGTACGGCGAGGCTCACCGGGAGACTGCTGCGCGCCGCCCGGACCGGCGCCCTCCGCCTGCACTACCGCGTCCAGCGCTGCCTCCCGCTGCGCGCCGACCGCGCCGTCTTCGCCGTCGAGGGGCACCGGGGGTACGGCCGCGACCCGGGCGCGCTGGAGGAGGCGTTCCGCCGTCTCGCGCCGCACCTGCGCACGGCGTGGGCCGCCGCCCCCGTGCACCACCACACCGTCCCGCCCGGCACGCGCCGCCTGACGCCGGGCACGGCCGCCCACTGGACCGCCCTGGCCCGTTCCCGCTACCTGGTGTGCGACGCCGCCTTCGACGCCGGCCTGGTCAGGCGCCGGGGGCAGGTCCTGGTCCAGACCCGGTCCGGGACTCCGCTCAAGCACATGGGCCTGGACCTCCAGGAGCGCCCGGCGGCCGCCCACGGCACCGACTTCGCCCGGCTGCTGCGCGAGGCCGGTTCCTGGGACTACGTGGTCTCCGCCAACCGCCACTCCACCCTGACCTGGGAACGCGTCCACCCCGGCGACTGGACCACCCTGGAGTGCGGCCAGCCGCGCACCGACGTCCTCCAGCGGGCGACGGCGTCGGACGTGGCCCGGCTGCGGGAGACCCTCGGCATCCCCGAGGGCACGGTCGCCGTCCTGTACGCGCCCACCCACCGCGACTACCGGCGCACCCAGCGCGCCGCCCTGGACCTGGAGCGCGTCGTGCGCCGCCTCGGCCCGCGCTTCATGGTGCTGGCCCGCGCCCACCCCCGGCACGGCGGCCCGCTCGCCGCCTCCGCCGGCCGGGTCCTTGACGTCAGCGGCCACCCGCACGTGGAGTCGCTGTGCCTGGCCTCGGACGCCCTGGTCACCGACTACTCGTCCCTGATGTTCGACTACGCGGGCCTGGACCGCCCGATCGTGATCCACGCCCACGAGCCGGAGGCGTACGAGGCGGCCCGCGGCACCTACGTCGACCTGCGCTCCTTCCCGCCGGGCGCGATCGCGCGGGACGAGGACGAGCTGATCGGCCTGTTCGCGAGCGGCGAGTGGCACGGCACCCGGTCGGCGCGGCTGCGGGCCGCCTTCCGGGAGCGGTTCTGCCCCTACGACGACGGCCGCGCCGCCGAACGTGTGGTGCGCAGGGTCGTCCTGGGCGAGACGGACCTGCCGCCGGTCGTCCCGCTCGCCGAGCGCCGCCCCGCTCCCTCGGCCGCGGCCGTCCTCGCCCGCACCCCGCTGGCCACGGTGCCGCAACCCGCGGGGCCCCGCACCGTCACCGACAGCCTCTGACCACCGTTTGCCCACGGGGAGTTCCCCCCTGGTACCAGGACGAGTCGGACCAGGACCACGACAGAAAGAGCAGTATGCCCCGCTTCAGCATCATCGTCCCGTCCCATGGGGTCGCGGGGCGGCTCTCCCAGGCACTGGACTCGGTCCTCGGCCAGTCCTTCGGCGACTTCGAGCTGATCCCGGTCTGCGACGGCCCGGACAGTCCCGCGGCGGACGTCGCCGGGGAGCACGCCCGGCGGGACTCCCGGGTGACGCCCGTGCACTCGCCGCCGTCGGCCGGTCTGGCCGGGGCGCGCAACGCCGGGATGCGGGCGGCGACCGGTGCGTACCTGCTGTTCCTCGACGGCGACGACACCCTGGTGCCGGGGGCGCTGGCGGCCCTCGACGCGCGGCTCGCGGACACCGGCGGCGTCGACGTCCTGTACTTCGAGCACGAGCGCGTGCCCTGGTGGGAGGGCGAGACCACCAACCCGGCCGCCCCGCTGCTCGCGAAGGCCCCGGACGGCGCCTTCGCCCCCGACCGCGCCCCGCGGCTGACCGGCGTGCACCTGCCCGCGTGGAGCGCGGTCCACCGCCGCACCTTCCTCACCGAGCGCCGGCTGGACTTCCCCGCCGGGCACTACACGGACCTCGGCTTCGGCGCCCGGGTCGCGGCGCGCGCCGAGCGCGTGGCGGTGCTGCGCGAGGTGGTCGTACGGCACCGGGTGCGGCGCCAGGGCAGCCGGCTGAACCTGCCCGGCGAGCACCACGCGGACCTGCTCGACCAGGCCGAACTGGCGCTCACCCACGCCGCCGGGCTGGGCCTGCCGCCCGAGCGGCGCGGCCCGCTGTTCGAGCAGCTCTTCGCGGTGGTCCTGAAGACGGCCGCCCACCCTCGGCGTCTGCCCCGGCGGGCGCGCCGCGCCTTCTACCGCCGGGCGAGCCGCCTGTACCGGCGCCACCGCCCCGCGGGCTTCAGGCCACCGGGCGGACGGCTCGGCGTGCAGCACCGGCTGCTGGCGTCGGGGTCGTACACCGGCTTCCGCGCGCTGCGCGCCGCCAACCGGGCGGCGACCGGCCTGCTGCGCCGCCTGCCGTGGCCGCGGGGCCTGCGCACCCGCCTGCGCTACCGCCGCCACCTGCGCCGCCCGCTGGACCCGAACCTCGTCGTGTACTGCGCCTACTGGGGCCGCGGCTACGCCTGCAACCCGGCCGCGATCCACCGCGCGGCCCGGGAGTTGGCCCCGCACCTGAAGTCGGTGTTCCTGGTCGAGCCGGACCAGGCGCACACCGTGCCGGAGGGCGTCGACCACGCCGTCATCGGCAGCCACCGGTACTGGGAGGTGCTGGCCCGCGCCACGTACCTGGTGAACAACGCCAACTTCGCCGAGGGCGTCGTCAAGCGCCCCGGCAGCGTGCACCTGCAGACGCAGCACGGCACTCCGCTGAAGACGATGGGCGTAGACCAGTCGACGTACCCGGTGGTGGCGGCGGCCACCGGCAGCTTCACCAAGCTGCTCGGCCGCGTGGACCGCTGGGACTTCAACCTTTCCGCCAATCGGCACTCCACCCAGATGTGGGAGCGCGCCTTCCCCGGCTCCTACGAACACCTGGAGTACGGCTATCCGCGCAACGACGTCTACTGCACGGCGACCGCCGAGGACGTGGCCCGCGTCCGCCGCGAACTGGGCGTCCCGGAGGGGAAGACGGCGGTCCTGTACGCGCCCACCCACCGGGACTGGGAAACCGGCTTCGGCGCGGGCGGCCTGGACCTGGAGGCGTTCTGCGAGGCGGCCGGCGAGGACGTCGTGGTGCTGCTGCGCGCCCACTACTTCTACGACCGGGGCGCGAGCCGGGAACGCACCGGCCGGGTCGTCGACGTGACCTCGCACCGCTCCTCCGAGGACGTCTGCCTGGCCGCGGACGCACTGGTCACCGACTACTCGTCCATCATGTTCGACTACGCCAACCTGGACCGCCCGATCGTCGTGTACGCCGAGGACTGGGACGTCTACCGGGAGACCCGCGGCGTCTACTTCGACCTCATGGCGGCCCCGCCGGGACCGGTGGCGCGCACGCCGGAGGAACTGGCCCGCGTCTTCGCCGACGGCACCTGGGCGGGCCCGGAGTCGACGGCGCTGCGGGCGGCCTTCCGGGAGCGGTTCTGCGCGTTCGACGACGGCCGCGCCGCCGAGCGCGTCGTACGCCGGGTGCTGCTCGGCGAGCCGCCCGAGGCGCTGCCGCCGGTGATCCCGCTCGCGGAGCGCGTCCCGGCCCCCGCCGCCGCCACCCTCGTAAGGAGCTGACCCCGCCGTGCCCCGCTTCAGCGTCATCCTCCCCTGTTTCAAGGTGCAGGGCTTCCTGCGCGAGTGCCTCGACTCGGTCCTGGACCAGTCCTTCCGGGACATCGAGGTGATCGCCGTCGACGACTGCTCCCCGGACGGTTCGGGGGCGATCCTGGACGAGTACGCGGCCCGCGACGAGCGGGTGCGCGTGCTGCACCTGGAGGAGAACGTCGGTCTCGGCCGGGCCCGCAACGCCGGGCTGCCGCACGCCGGAGGCGACTACCTCTTCTTCCTCGACAGCGACGACACCCTCACCCCGGGCGCGCTGCGCGCCATGGCCGACCGGCTCGCGGAGACCGGCGATCCGGACGTGCTGGTCTTCGACTACGCGCGCACCTACTGGTGGGGCGGCACCCGGCGCAACGTCCTGGCCCGGGTGCTCGCGGAGGCGGGCGACGGCACGTTCACGGCGGCCGGGCACCCCGAGATCCTCGATCTGCTGATGGTGGTGTGGAACAAGGTCTACCGGCGCGACTTCGTCGAACGGGAGGGCTTCACCTTCCCGCCCGGCTACTACGAGGACACGCCCTGGACCTTCCCGGTCATGTTCAGCGCGGAGCGGATCGCCGCGCTGGACCGGATCTGCCTGAACTACCGCCAGCGCCGCCAGGGCAACATCCTGTCCACCACCAGCCGCAAGCACTTCGACGTCCACGCGCAGTACGAGCGGGTGTTCGCCTTCCTCGACGCCCGCCCGGAACTGGCGGCCCGGTGGCGGCCGTTCCTGCACGCCAAGATGGGCGAGCACTGCCTGGACATCCTGTCCAAGCCGGACCGGCTGCCGCCGTCCGACCGGGCCGAGTTCTTCCACCGCACCGCCGAGATGTTCCGCGCGTACCGGCCCAAGGACACGGCGACCCCGGCCGGACTCCGGGTGCTGGAGGGGCCGTACGCCGTCTACCGGCTGCACCGGCAGTCCGGGCGGGCGGCCCGGGAGGCGGAGCGCCGGACCCGGCAGGCGCGCGGCGCGGTCGCGGCGCGGGCCCGCCGGGTCGCCGCCGCGCTCCCCCGCCGTGCCCTGGACCCCCACCTCGTCGTGTACTCGGCGTTCTCCCACCGGGGCGCCCTCGGCGACCCCGCCGCGATCCACCGCGCGGCCCGCGAACTGGCGCCGCACCTGCGCGGGGTGTGGGTGGTGCGGGACGAGGAGTGCGCGGCGGACCCCGCCCTGCTGCCGCCGGGCACCGAGCACGTGATCCTGGGCACCGCCGCCTTCCGCCGGGTGACCGAGCGGGCGGCGTTCCTCGTCAACAACGTCAACTGGCCCGGCACGGTGGCCAAGCGGGACGGCAGCGTCCACATCCACACCCACCAGGGCACCCCGCTCAAGTACATGGGCGTCGACCTGCTGGGCAGGCCCGGCGCCCGGCACGGTCTGGACGTGCCGCAGATGCTGCGCCGGGCCGACCGCTGGGACCACAGCCTGGTCGCGAGCCGGTACGCGGAGCGGATCTGGGAGCGGGCCTACCCCTGCCACTTCACGTCCGCGCGGACCGGCAGCCCGCGCAACGACGTCCTGGTCAACGCCGGTGCCGAGGAGGGCCGCCGGGTCCGCGAGCGGCTCGGCGTCCCCGAGGGCCACACCGTCGCGCTGTACGCGCCGACCCGGCGCGAGTACCGGCGCGGCGGACTCGTCGAGCGTCTCGACGTGGCCCGGCTCGCCGCCGACCTCGGCGAGGGCCACACCCTGGTGGTGCGCCTGCACCCGTCCCTCGCCACCGGCCCGGCGCGCGGCCTGGGCCTGGCGGAGCTGCACCGGCGGGGCGTGGTGATCGACGCGACGGACGAACCGCACGTGGAGGATCTGATGCTCGCCTCCGACCTGCTGATCACCGACTACTCCGCCCTGATGTTCGACTACGCCCTCCTGGACCGGCCGATCGTGATCCACGCCGACGACTGGGGCCCGTACACGGCGACCCGCGGCACGTACTTCGACGTCACCGAGGAGGCGCCCGGGCACGTCTCGCGCTCCTACCGGGAGCTGGCGTGGCTGCTGGCGTCCGGGGCGTGGCGGGACGAGGAGGCGGCGCGGCTGCGGGCGTCCTTCCGGGCCCGGTACTGCGAGTACGAGGACGGGAGGGCCGCCGAGCGGGTGGTGCGGACGCTGCTCCTCGGCGAGCCGATGCCCGCGCCGGAACCCTCCGGCGTGCCCGGTGCCCGCGCCGTCCCGTCCGGACGCGACCTGCTGCCCTCCACATGAGACCCCGCGGCCCGGTGAGCCGCCGGGTACTGGGTGTGCTGCTCCTGGCCGCCGTGTTCGCCGCGCTCCAGCTGGCGAACGTCACCGGCCGGGACACGCCCGACACCAGGAACTACCTGTCGTACGCCCTGAGTCTGACCGGGGAGAGCAAGCGCGGGGCGGCCACGGCCACCATCGACTACGTGTGCGCGAGCCGGGCGGAGCGGGCCCGCCGGGACCAGAGCGTGCACGTGGTCCGCTTCCACCGCCCCGACCCCTCCGCCGGGGTGCTGGCCGAGTGCCGCGCGCGGGAGTGGGCGGCGGTGGAGCCGCGGCTGGCGGCCGGGCAGACCGGCGGGCACACGGTGCCGTACATGTCGGAGCGCTTCATGGCGATCTTCGAGGCGCGGCCGGGCTATCCCGCGTTCCTGGTGCCGTTCGTCCTGGCCTTCGGGACGACGTGGGGCCTGTGGGCGGCGGGGGTCGTGATCGCGGGCGCGGGCGGCGTCCTGGTCTTCCTGATCCTGCGGTCCCTGTCGGTGCCGGTGCCGCTCGCGCTGGCCGGGCAGGCGCTGTACTACGTGCTGCCGTGCGGGACGACCGCGATGCGCCCGATGACCGAGGGCCTGCTGATGGCGCTGACCCTGGCGGCGGTGTGGGGCTGCGCGCTGGTGCTGCGGGCGGGCCGACGGCGGACCGGCGTCGCCCTGGTCGCCGGGTCGCTGCTGGCCCTGTTCACGGTGAAGCACTCCCAGGCGCTGTTCCTGGGCCTGTGCCTGGCGGCGGCGGGCGGGGTGATCGCCCTGCGCCGCCACCGGCGGCTCCGGCGGCGGCCGGGCGGCCCGGCGCCCGGGGAGGTGCTGCCGCTCGCGGCCGTGGGCCTGGCCGGCGTCGCAGCGACCCTGTTGCTGGCGCGGCTGCTGCACTACCCGTCCGAGGCGGAAAGCCTCCAGGATCTCCTCACCGGCCACTTCGCCCGCCCCGACCGCGTGCGCCCGTGGCCGGAGTTCTGGCAGTTGCAGGGCAACTTCTGGGTGGAGTGGCTGCGCAGGCAGGCGTGGCAGCCGCTGTTCGTGGCGGCGCTGGCCGCCGGGGCGTGGGGCGCCCTGCGCCGTGGGGGCGCGGTCGGCGGCTTCCTGGTCGCGGCGGCGTTCACCGGAATCCTCACCCAGGCCGGGCACCCGGACATCAACATCTGGGGCGAGCGGCTGATCGTGCTGGCGTGGCTGCTGCCGGTGGTGGGGGTGCCGCTGCTGCTGGAGCCCGTGGTGCGCGGCGCCCGGGTGCCGCTGCCGGCGCAGGGACAGCCGGACCGGGCGAGCGCGATGGGCTGAACGTCCGCTGGCCGGGTGACTTGGGCCGGTGAGGGATTGACGGGGGCGACCCCGCCGGGAACATACGCCAAATGTCCCGAATGCCCCACACTTCCGCTGTGTCGTGAGCGCCGACGTCCTCGTCCGGCGGCCGGTGCGCGGCGCGACGGCGCTGCGCGGCGGACGCGCCTGGCGTCCCACCCCGTACCAGGCCGCCGGTCTCCTCTTCTTCCTCGTGATGACGCTGGCGTACTGGGCGGTGCCGCTGTGCTGCGACGCCGGCCAGCACGCGGCCGTGGTCGAGCGCCTGAGGGAGAATCTCCTCCACCCCCGGCATCCGATGGCCGACCTGCCGGGCGCGGGCAGCGCGTACTACTCGCCGTACGCGGTGGCGCTGGGCGCGTTCGCCCGGCTGACGGGGCTGGGCGGCTGGGAGGTGGTGCGGCTCGCCGGGCCGCTGAACCTGCTGGTGCTGCTGACCGGCCTCGGCCGCTTCGTGCGGGTGCTGACCCCGCGGCCGTGGGCGCCGGTCCTCGCGCTGGGCGCGATGACGCTGCTGTGGGGGACCGAGCGGGCCTGGTGGAGCGGCTATCTCGGGCTGATGTCGATGACGGGCAACCTCGGCTACCCGTCGACGTTCGCGATCGGACTGACCTTCTGGGCCTGGGCGCTGACCGGCGCACGGGCGCGGGACCGGCGCCGGGTGCGGTACGTGGGGCCGAGCGGACTGCGCGGCCTGCCGGGTTACGCGGGGCTCGGCGCCCTGTACGGCCTGATCCTCCTCGTCCACCCGATCACCTCGGTGGCCGCGGTGCTCGGCGCGGTGGCGCTGGTGGCCGGATGGCAGCGCGGGTGGCGCGGGCCGGTCGTGGGGCGGTGGGCGCTGACGGGCGCCGTGGCGGTGGGGGCGGCCGCGGCCTGGCCGTACTTCGACGTGTTCGCGCTGGCCGGCGACGGCAGCGTGGACGCCATGCACCGGGTGCTGTACCTCCACCTGCCCGGGGAGTTCTGGCTGGCCCTGCTCGGCCTGCCGGCCCTGTGGGCGCGCGGACGCCGCTCGCGGCGGGACCCGCTGGTGCTGATGTTCGCGCTGGACTGCGCGGTGGTGGCGTACGGCTGGTTCAGCGGCCACTACACGTACGGCCGGATCCTCGGGCTCACGCTGGTGCCGCCGCAGTTCGCCCTGGCGGTGGAGCTGGCGGCGCCCCGGCCGTGGGGGCGGTGGCGGGCGGCGCTGGGCTGGACCGCGACGGCCGGCGCCCTGCTCGGGTTCCTCACGGTCCACGCCGGGGCGGTGGTGCCGCGCGCGCTGGACCCGGTGGGCTTCGAGCAGCCGCCGAACTGGCCGACGTACGCGTGGGCGGCCCGGCACATCGGGCCCGGCGAGGTGGTGATCACCGATGGCTACTACGCCGGGCACGCCATCGCCGGGTACGGGCCGAACCTCGCGGCGCCCGCCTGGCCGGACCCGTCGCTGGACGAGCGGGAGCGGGGGCGGCGGGTGGCCGACGTCGAGGCGTACCTCGCGCCGGACTCCACCCGCGCCGGGCGCGCCGCCGTCGCCCGCCGCTACCACGTCCGCTGGCTGCTGCTGACCCGCTGGCACCCGGTGCCCGAGGAGGCGGTGGTCGTGGCCTGGAGCGAACGGACCGGTGAGGTGCTGGCGCGGGTCGGGTGAGCCGGGCCCCCGACGGCTACTCGATGACGAGATCGACCGGGATGTTGCCGCGGGTGGCGTTGGAGTAGGGGCAGACCTGGTGGGCCTGCTCGACCAGCTTGCGGCCGGTCTCCTCGTCGAGCCCCTCGGGCAGCTCGACCCGGAGGGTCACGGCGAGCGCGAAGCCCTCGCCCTGCTTGCCGATGCCGACCTCGGCGGTCACCGCGGCATCACTGACGTCGACCTTCGCCGCCCGGCCGACCACCCCGAGGGCGCTGCCGAAACAGGCGGCGTACCCGGCGGCGAACAGCTGCTCGGGGTTGGTGCCCGCGCCGTTGCCGCCCATCTCGACGGGGACGCCGAGGGCGAGGTCGAGCTTGCCGTCGGAGCTGACGGTACGGCCGTCGCGGCCGTGGGTGGCGGTGGCGGCGGCGGTGTAGAGCGCGTCCATGGGAGAACCGTCCCTTTCAGGGATTCGGGGGGAGACCTGCGTGCCTGACAGCCACAAGTAGAGCACGCGGTTTAATGGAGCGCAACTAAGTTGCCCGCAACTAAATAGCGCACCAAGAGCCGATCGGCTACCCTGGAGCGCATGACCACGCCCGCGACCGACTGGCTCCGCCTGGACCAGCAGATCTGCTTCTCCCTGAACGCCGCGTCGCGCGCCTTCGGCAGCGTCTACCGCGTCGTCCTCAAGGACCTGGGGCTCACCTACCCGCAGTACCTGGTCATGCTGGTGCTGTGGGAGCACGGCGAGCTGCCGGTGAAGAAGCTCGGCGAGCACCTCCGTCTCGACTCCGGCACGCTGTCCCCGCTGCTCAAGCGGCTGGAGGCGGCCGGTCTGGTCCGGCGTGAGCGCAGCGCGCGCGACGAGCGGTCGGTGGAGGTGCGGCTGACCGGGGAGGGCGCGGCGCTGCGCGAGCGGGCCGTCGAGGTGCCGCGCCGGATCTCCGCGGCGACCGGCCTGGACCTCACCGAGGTCCAGGACCTGCGCGCCCGTCTCGACCGGCTCACGACGGCGCTGGACGCGTACCGCACCGATCCGGCCCCCGACCCGTCCTGAGGGGTGCGGGCGCCCGGCGGGCGCGGGGATGACGGATCATGGCTACCAAGGACCACTGAACGAAGGGGACGGCCGCAATGACCTGGCTGATCACCGGCGGCGCCGGATACATCGGGGCGCATGTCGTACGGGCGATGACCGAAGCGGGCGAGAAGGCCGTGGTCTACGACGACCTGTCCACGGGGATCGCCGAGCGCGTGCCCGACGGTGTCCCCCTGGTGGTGGGCTCGGTCCTGGACGGCGAGCGCGTCGCGCGCGCCCTGGCCGACCACTCGGTCACCGGCGTGGTGCACCTGGCCGCCAAGAAGCAGGTCGGCGAGTCGGTGGACCTGCCCCTGCACTACTACCGGGAGAACGTGGAGGGCCTGCGCGTCCTGCTGGACGCGGTCACGAAGGCCGAGGTCCCGTCCTTCGTCTTCTCCTCCTCCGCCGCCGTGTACGGCATGCCCGACGTCGACCTGGTGACCGAGGAGACGCCCTGCGTGCCGATGTCGCCGTACGGCGAGACCAAGCTGGCCGGCGAGTGGCTGGTCCGGGCCACCGGCAAGGCCTCGGGCCTCGCCACGGCGTCCCTGCGCTACTTCAACGTGGCGGGCGCGGCGAGCCCGGAGCTGGCCGACACCGGCGTCTACAACCTCGTCCCGATGGTCTTCGAGAAGCTGACGGAGTCCGCGGCCCCCCGGATCTTCGGCGACGACTACGCGACGCCGGACGGCACCTGCGTGCGCGACTACATCCACGTCGTCGACCTGGCCGAGGCCCATGTGGCGGCGGCCCGCGCCCTGCGGTCCTCCCCGGGCCGTGCCCTCACCCTCAATATCGGCCGGGGCGAGGGCGTCTCCGTCCGCGAGATGATCGACCGCATCAACGCCCTCACCGGCTACGACCAGCCGCCGACGGTCACGCCCCGCCGCCCCGGCGACCCGGCCCGCGTCGTCGCCTCGGCCGACCGCGCCGCCGTCGAGCTGGACTGGAAGGCCAAGTACGACGTCGAGGACATGATCACGTCGGCCTGGGCGGGCTGGGTACGGCTCCACCCCGAGGCGGCCCGGGACTGACGCGCCGGGCGCGGGGCGGCGCCGGGTCAGCGGGGCGAGGAGACCTGTTCACGCACCCACGCGGGATCGGGGTTGGTGTACGGCCGACCCGCCACGAGCAGCGTGGGCACGGTCTCGTTGCCGTCGTTGACCCCTCGCACCAGCTCCGCCCCGGCCTCGTCCCGCCAGATGTCGACCCAGTGCAGCCGCCGGGCCCTCCGCCCCAGCCGGATCCGCAGCCGCATGCAGTAGGCACACCCCGGCCGCCAGAAGACGACCGGCCGCCCGTCGACGGCGCTGCGCCGCCGTGCCTCCAGCGCACCGATCGACCGGGGGAACACCAGCGGCGAGGTCAGCCCCGCCAGCAGCGCGAACACCAGCGACAGCACGGCACCCGTCCCCGGACGTCCCTGGACGAACGGCCCGGTCGCGGCCCCCGCTCCGGCGATCAGCAGCAGCACCGGGCCCGTCCACGCCCGCCTCATCGGTCCTGCCCCGGGGCTTCCCGGCGCCCGGCTTCCCGAGCCGCCTGCTCCAGCCGGTCCCGGTACCCCTCCCACCAGGCCGCGTCACCGGTCGGCACACCGACGTTGTCCTCGCGCATCCCCACGGCACCGTCCGTCAGCTCCCGGATGATGTCGGCGTGACCGGCGTGCCGCTGGGTGTCCGCGATCACCCGGATCACGGCGTGGTGCAGCGTCACCTCGTCCTCGCCCTCTGGCCACCAAGGCACCGTGCCGACCGTGTCCAGCGCCAGCGCGTCGATCGTCGCGTCCGCGTGGACCCACGCCCGGCGGTACACCCCCACGACGTACGCGCGTGACTCGTCGGCGGTGGCCCACATGTCCGCGTCGGCCTCGGCGCCTTCCGCCATCCAGGGCAGCGGCTCCTCCACCGGCCGCCCGAAGACCTCGCCGAGATAGCCCAGCTCCACGGTGGCGGCGTGCTTCACCAGCCCCAGGAGGTTGGTGCCCGTCGGCGTCGCGGGGCGCCGTATGTCGTACTCCGAGAGCCCTTCGAGCTTCCAGAGCAGGGCGTCGCGGGCGGACTGGAGGTAGAAGCGGAGGTTGGCCTTGGGATCGGTTGGGATCATCGGACCAGTGTGCCGTCCGCCCGGCGCGTCACAGGGCGATGAGACCGGCCGCCGTCTCCCTGAAGCCGCAGGCGTCGAAGTAGAACGCGCGCAGGTGGTCCTCGAAGTCGACGTGGAGCCACTCGCAGCCCGCCGCCCGGGTCTGTTCGGCGGCGACCGCGACCAGTCGGGCGCCCACCCCGCGGGAGCGGCGGTGCCGGGCCACCACCGTGTCCAGGAGGAAGGCGTGTGCCCCGCCGTCCCAGGCGACGTTGACGAAGCCGACCAGCGAGCCGTCCTCCCGGGCGCAGACCCAGCCGAGGCTGTGCCGCTCCAGCCGGGTGCGCCAGTCGGTCTCCTCGACGGGGTGGCCGAAGCCGTCGGCGTGGAGGGCGTCGAGGAGGGCGTTGTCGACGTCTCCTCGCCACAGGTAGGTGATCGTCACGGTCCGATCGTATGCGGGCGGGCCGGACGCCACCGACGGTCGGTCCCGGCTCAGAGCGCCTTCAGGCCCTCCGCCGTGGCCCGGGCCAGCGAGCCCAGGTAGCCCTTCGGCAGCTTCGGGCTGCGGACGACCACCGAGCGCCAGTACAGCGGTCCCGAGATCAGGTCCAGGGCCAGGTCGGTGTCGAGGGCGGGGTCCAGTTCGCCGCGTTCGGCCGCCGCCGCGAGGATCCTGCTGGCGACGCCGTCCTGGCCCTCGCGCAGGGTCTTCCGCAACGCCTCGGCGAGGTCGGGGTTGCGGGCCGCCTCCGCCTGGAGGTCGGGGATGACCTGGGAGGCCACTGGGTGGCGCAGGGCGCGGGACGTCACCTCGTACAGCAGCCGCAGGTCGCCCTCCAGGGAGCCGGTGTCCGGCGCGGGCAGGCCCTGGACGGCGAGGGCGGAGACGATGTCGAGCACCAGGTGCAGCTTGGAGCGCCAGCGCCGGTAGACGGCGGTCTTGCCGACGCCCGCGCGGCGCGCGATGCCCTCGATGGACATCCGGGCGTAGCCGACCGCGGCCAGTTCCTCGAAGACCGCCGTCCGGATGGCCTCCGTCACGTCCTCGCGGAGCACCGCCGCCCCCGCGGGGGCCCGGCGGCGCGGGCGCGGCGTCGGCTCGTCGGCGGCGGCGTTGGTCGTCATACGGGGCAAGCATAGGGCGTCACGACGAAACGGTTGCGTTCCGGCGTCGCCACGCCCTACGCTCACGTTACGACGATACGGTGCCGTCCCGACGTAAGTGAACACCCACGGTCACCCGGGTGAACGACGGGCGTCGCCCTCTCGCCCCCTCCCCCGAGCGAAAGCACCGGATGTGAGCCAGGTCCTCGACCCCCCACCCCCGACCCGGGCATCGGCCCAGGCCGCCACCCTCACCGATCCCGGCCCCGCCGCCGACCACGACCTCGCGGCGCTCGCCGCCCGGCACGGACTGTCGGTCAGCGGCGCCCGCCCCTCCCTGTCCCAGTACGTCCGCCAGCTGTGGGCCCGCCGGCACTTCATCGGCGCCTTCTCCACCGCCAAGCTCACCGCCCAGTACAGCCAGGCCAAGCTGGGCCAGGTCTGGCAGGTGATGACGCCCCTGCTCAACGCGGCGGTGTACTACTTCATCTTCGGCCTGCTGATGGACACCAAGCGGGGCGTGGAGGACTTCGTCCCGTTCCTGGTCACCGGCGTGTTCGTGTGGACGTTCACGCAGAGCTCGATCATGGCGGGCACCCGCGCCATCTCCGGAAACCTCGGCCTCGTACGCGCCCTGCACTTCCCGCGGGCGGCGCTGCCGGTGTCGTTCTGCCTCCAGCAGCTCCAGCAGCTGCTGTTCTCGATGGCGGCCCTGCTCGTGATCCTGCTGGCCTTCGGCGTGCCGCCGGCCCCGTCCTGGGTGCTCGCGGTCCCGGCGCTGGTGCTGCAGTTCGTGTTCAACGCGGGCGTCGCGATGGTCATGGCCCGGGTGGGCTCGAAGATCCCTGACATGGCCCAGCTGATGCCGTTCCTGCTGCGCACCTGGATGTACGCCTCGGGCGTCATGTTCAG
This sequence comes from Streptomyces sp. NPDC034099, assembly GCF_055575415.1. NCBI lineage: Bacteria > Bacillati > Actinomycetota > Actinomycetes > Kitasatosporales > Streptomycetaceae > Streptomyces > Streptomyces sp. NPDC034099. The sequence goes on from NZ_JBVISR010000002.1 coordinate 824,707, forward strand.
CATCGAGCACATGACGGGCCCGGACAGCGGCCTGCCGTCCTGGGTCGGCACCGCCCTCCAGCTCAACCCCGCCGTCGTCTACATCGACCTGATGCGCTTCGCCCTGATCGACACCTTCGGGGGAAGCCAGCTGCCGCCCCATGTGTGGGCGCTCGCGGTGGGCTGGGCCCTGGTCGCCGGGATCGGCGGCTTCATCTACTTCTGGAAGGCCGAGGAGACGTACGGTCGTGGCTGACAACACCCCCGCCGAGCGGGTACCCACCGTCGTCGCCGACGGTGTCGACATCGTCTACCGGGTCAACGGCACCGGTGCCGGCCGCGGCTCCGCGACCGCCGCCCTCAACCGCATCCTGCGCCGGAAGAAGACCGAGAAGGCCGCCGGCGTGCGCCGGGTGCACGCCGTGAAGAACGTGTCCTTCGCGGCGTACCGCGGCGAGGCCATCGGCCTGATAGGCACCAACGGTTCGGGCAAGTCGACGCTGCTCAAGGCGGTCGCCGGCCTGCTCCCGGTGGAGAACGGCCGGATCTACACCGACGGCCAGCCCTCCCTGCTCGGCGTCAACGCCGCCCTGATGAACGACCTCACCGGCGAGCGCAACGTGTACCTCGGCGGCCTGGCGATGGGCATGTCCCGCGCGCAGATCAAGGAGCGGTACCAGGAGATCGTCGACTTCTCGGGGATCAACGACAAGGGCGACTTCATCACCCTGCCGATGCGCACGTACTCCTCGGGCATGGCGGCCCGGCTGCGGTTCTCCATCGCCGCCGCCAAGGACCACGACGTCCTCCTCGTCGACGAGGCCCTGGCCACCGGCGACCGCTCCTTCCAGAAGCGGTCCGAGGAGCGCATCCGGGAGCTGCGCAAGCACGCGGGCACGGTGTTCCTGGTCAGCCACAGCAACAAGTCCATCCGCGACACCTGCGACCGGGTGCTGTGGCTGGAGCGCGGCGAGCTGCGCATGGACGGGCCGACGGAGGAGGTGCTGAAGGAGTACGAGAAGTTCACCGGCGGTCCGGACCGGGCGGCGAAACCCAAGCCCGCACCCAAGGCGAAGGCCGCCGCCTGACCCGCCCCGAACGGCCTCTTCGCCCGGAAGGCGTACGTACGATTAACCCTTTTGCCTGATTAGTGCCACTATGGCCGGACGAACGAGCAGGAGTGTGCCGGGAGCGCCGACGGCGAAGGAGTCCCCGCGATGTCCGAGACCCCCGAACTCAGCGTCATCGTCCACGGCCCCAACGTCCAGGACCACCTGCCCGACCTCCTCGACTCCCTGGACGCCCACCCCCTCACCGGCGTCGAGGTGATCGTCGCCGCCGTCGGGGACTGGGCACGGGAGGTCGCCGAGCGGCACGCCCCCGCCTTCACCGTGCTGCCCCTGCCGGAAGGGGCGGGCGACGCCGCGGCCCGCTCGGCGGGGGCGGCCCGGGCGCGGGGCCGGTGGCTGCACTTCGTGCACGCCAAGGACGGCCTGCCCGTCGGCGCCCCGCCCGCCGTCGCCGAGCACCTCGGCGGCCTGCCCGGCACCGTGGACGTCCTGCTCCTCGACCACGTCCGCAGCTCGTGGCGGGCCGCGGGGCTGCCCTCCCCCGACGGCCCCCGCCTCGCCCGCGCGGGCCGCGCCGATCTCGCCCTGGACGACCGCGCGGCGCTGCTCCGGCTGACCCCGCTGCTCGGCAACCGCGCCGTGCGCGCCGCTTTCTGGCGGGCCCGTGAACGGCTCCTGACCACCGAGGACGAGCCGTTCGCCGCGTACGCCGCGCTGCTGCTCGCCGACCGTGTCGCCTGCCTGCCGCACCCGGCGTACGAGGACCGCCGACTGCGCCCCGAGAGCCTCCCGCCGCCCACGCCGGCCGAGCGGTACGCGCTGGTCGACCGCTACGAGGCGCTCCTGGGCCTGGCCGCCGGCCGGCCCGCCGTCCAGGGCGTCCTGTACGACCTGATGGTCCGCGACTGCCTGCACACCTTCGCCCGTGCCGGGATGCCGGACGACGTGGCGCGGGAGTTCTTCCACCGGGCGTCCGTGACCGCCCGGCGCCACCGCCCCGAGGGACTGCGGCGCCCGGCCGGTCTGGAGGGCGTACGCCGGTCGCTCCTGGAGGAGGGCGCCTACGGCAAGTACCGCGCCCTCCAGACCGCCAGCCACGCCCGCCGGGGGGTGCGCTCCGCCGTGCGCACCGGCAGACGGCGGGCCGGCACGCGGCTGCGCACCCTCCAGTACCGCGGCGCCCTGGCCCGCCCCCTCGACCCGCACCTCGCGGTGTTCTCGGCGTACTGGAACCGCGGGGTGGCCTGCAGTCCGGCCGCGATCGCCGCCAAGCTCGCCGAACTCGCCCCGGGCGTCCACCCGGTGTGGGTGGTCACGGCGCAGGGCGCCGCCCTGCTGCCGCCCGGCACCGACCACGTCGTGCCCGGCACCCGCCGCTACTGGGAGGTGCTGGCCCGCGCCAAGTACCTGGTCAACAACGTCAACTTCCCGGACGCGGTGGTCAAGCGCCCCGGCACCGTCCACCTCCAGACCCACCACGGCACCCCGCTCAAGCGCATGGGCGTGGACCAGCTGCCCTACCCGGCCGCCGCCCACGGCCTGGACTTCCAGGCCCTGCTGGAGCGCGTCGACAAGTGGGACTACAGCGTCTCCGCCAACAGCCACTCCACCCGCATGTGGCAGCGGGCCTACCCGTCCCGCCACATCTCGCTCGACCACGGCTATCCGCGCAACGACGTGTACTACACCGCCGGTCCCGCCGAGGTCCGCGCGGCCCGCGAACGCCTCGGCATCGCCCCCGGCCGCCGCGCGGTCCTCTACGCGCCGACCCACCGCGACTACGAGGCCGGCTGGACCCCGCGCCTCGACCTCGCCGCCCTCGCCTGCCAACTCGGCGAAGAAACGGTTCTGCTGGTGCGCGCCCACTACTTCTACGACAGCGCCGCCTCCCCCTCGGCCCCGCTGGCGGGCCTGCGCCGCACCGGCCGCCTCGTCGACGTCTCCGCCTACGAACCCGTCGAGGAACTGTGCCTGGCCGCCGACGCGCTGGTCACCGACTACTCGTCGATCATGTTCGACTACGCCAACCTCGACCGCCCGATCGTCATCCACGCCGACGACTGGGAGACGTACCGCACCACCCGCGGCGTCTACTTCGACCTGATGGCCGAGGCCCCCGGACCGGTCGCCCGCACTCAGGCGGAACTGACGGAGATCCTCACCACCGACGCCTGGCACGACGAGCGCGCGGCGAAGGCACGGGCCGCCTTCCGCCGCCGGTTCTGCGAGTACGACGACGGCCGCGCCGCGGAACGCGTCGTGCGCCGGGTCTTCCTCGGCGAGGACGAGCGGACCCTGCCCCCGGTCCTGCCGGTCGAGGACCGCACCCCGGCCCCGAGCCCCGAGGAGGCCTGCGCGTCATGAGGACAGCCACCACGAGCCCCGCCACGGGCACGCTCCTGCCGCCCATGAGCATCCCGGACGTCACCGTCACGGTCATCGTCTACAACGACGCCGAACGCCTCCCCCGCGCCGTCGCCTCCGCGCTGCGCCAGACCCACGCCAACATCGAGGTCGTCATCAGCGACGACCACTCGACCGACGCCACCGAGGAGGTCGCCCGCGAGCTGGCCGCCCACGACCCGCGGATCGTGTACCTCCGGCTGCCCGAGAACAGCGGCGGGTGCAGCGCCCCGCGCAACCGCGCCCTGGAGATCGCCCGGGCGCCGTACCTGATGTTCCTGGACAGCGACGACGAACTCCCCGAGCGCGCTGTCGAGGTCCTGCTCGCCGCCCACCGCGAACGCGACCTGGACTTCGCCATGGGCGCCGTGCACCGCATCCGCGTCGACGGCGGACGCCGTACGACCTGGATGCCGCACCTGGTCGCCGAGCGCCGCACCCTCGACGGCATCGAGGCCGACCCGCGCCTGTTCTTCGAGCACCTCTCCACCAGCAAGATGTACGCCCGCACCTTCCTCGACCGGCACGGCCTGCGCTTCCCCGAGGGCATCCACTACGAGGACCAGCTCTTCTCGGCGCAGGCGTACTGCCTGGCCAAGACCTTCACCGTCGTCCCCGAGCCGGTCTACCGCTGGTACATCGCCCCGTACGCCGCCTCCGACGCCGCCTCCATCTCCAACCAGCGGCACAAGCTCACCAACGTCCGCGACCGCGTCCACGTGCAGCGGCTCATCGACGCGTTCCTGGCCGAGAGCGGGCACGAGGCGCTGCGCGAGGACAAGGACTTCAAGTTCCTCAAGCACGACTTCCGGATGTACGCCGGTGACCTCCCCTACCGGGACGACGCGTGGCTGACGTCCTTCGCGGACCTGGTGAACCCCTACCTCGACACGCTCGCCGAGGGCGCCTACGCCCGGCTGCCCCGCGCCGAACGGGTCGTCCTGCGCCTGCTGCGCGACCGGCGCCTGTCCGAGGTACGCACGGCGGCCCGCGGCCTCGGCCACGACGTGGCCCCGCGCCGGGTGACGCCGGACGAGGAGAGCGGCCGCGTGTACTGGGGCGAGGGCGTCCCGGATTCCCCCGACGCCCGGCGCGAGCTGGACCTGACGGACCTGGAGCTGGACACCCGCCCGTTCTTCACCGCCCTGCTCCGGCACGAGATCACGGAGGTCACGCGCGGTCCCGGTGCCTCGGTCGACCTCACCGTCCGCACCTACGACCCGGCCCTGCGCCTGCCGGTCGGCCCCCAGCGCGCGGTGCTCCACCTCTCCCCCGGCCGTCGGCGTCTCACGGTCGCCTTCCGGCTCTCGCCCGTCCGCCCCGGCCTCTTCGAGGGCCGCGTCCGCCTGGACCTGGCGGCGGCCCGTCTCCCGCTCCACGGCTTCGCCGGGACCCGCCATCCCGTGCTCCGCCTGCGCCACCGGGGCCGCACCCACACGGGGATCCTCCTGGCGCCGCTGACCTTCCCGCCCCTCACGGCCCGCGTCGCCTACCGCGCCGGCCTCACCCCCCACCGCGTCACCCTCCGCCCGGAGGGCCACAACCCGGGGCGCCTGCAGATCACCTGGCAGCCGGTGGGGACCACCGCCGCGGTACTCCGCCCTGCCGCGCGCCGCCTGTCCACCCCGAGAACCCGAAGAGCAGCCCGCCTGGTGGCCAACGTCCTCCGTTGACGCCCGCCCCCACCCCAGCTGCGGGCAGTCGTGCCGCTGGGGCGGCACGGGTGGGCGCTGGGGGTACCTCCCAGGCCGTTCAGGCACTGGGGGAGGCACCCCGCCAGCGCCGGGCTGCGTCCCCACCCCCGCCCAGCCCCACCCCGCCGCAGACGCCAAGGCGCCCCGGACCGAACACGGCCTGGGGCGCCTCACACAGCAACGGCGCGAACGCCGCACCGCCTACGAATGCGTACGCAGCAACGTCCGCATCGTCCGCATGGCCACCGAAAGGTTCGACAGATCGAACTCGTCCGACGACCGGATCTCCTCCAGCGTCGTCCGCGCCCGCCCGAGAATCGCCGCGTTCTTCTCCTCCCACGCCTTGAACCGCTGCTCCGGCGTGGACGTGCCGTTGCCCACCGCCAGGACATCCGCGGTCAGCGACGCGTGCGCCGAGTACAGGTCCTCGCGGATCGCCGCGCGGGCCATGGACTGCCAGCGGTCGTTCCGGGGCAGGTCACTGATCCGGTCCATCAGCTGGGTGACGCCGAGCCGGTCGGCGAGGTCGTAGTACACCTCGGCGACGTCCAGCGGCTCCTTGCCCATGCGGTCGGCCACCGACACGATGTCCAGCGTCGCGAAGGCCGAGGAGAACCCGGCCACCCGCGTGGCAGGCTCGTCCGGGACCCCGGCGGCGGTCAGCTCGTCGTGGATGTGCTGGTACCACTCCGCGTCCGCGCCCCGCAGCAGCTTCGGCAGCTGCGACCACACCTGCTCGACCCGCTCGGCGAAGAACTCCACCGTCTTGGCCAGCTCCAGCGGCTGCGGCCGGTTGTTGAGCAGCCAGCGCGTGCCGCGCTCGACCAGGCGGCGCGAGTGCAGCCGGATCCGGGTCTGGACGGCGGCGTCGACCTTGGTGTCCAGGGCCTCCACCGCGTCCCACACCGGGGAGGAGCTGAAGATCGCCCGGGCCACGGTCTGCGCCCGCACGATCTCCTCGAGCGACGCGCCGGTCTCCTCGCGCATCCGGTGCAGATACGTTGTACCGCCCGTGTTGACCGTGTCGTTGACCAGGACGGTCGTCGTGATCTCGCGGCGCAGCGGGTGGCTGTCGACCTGCTCGGCGAACTGCTCGCGCAGCGCCGTCGGGAAGTACGCGTGCAGCAGACCCTTGAGGTACGGGTCGTCCGGCAGCGAGGTGTGCAGCAGCTCCTCGGCGACCGTGATCTTCGTGTACGCCAGCAGCACGGCCGTCTCCGGGCCGGTCAGGCCGTGTCCGCTGCTCAGCCGCTCACGGATCTGGCGGTCGGTGGGCAGGAACTCCAGGGCCCGGTTGAGGTGGCCCTCCCTGACCAGGTGCCGCATGAAGCGCTGCTGGGCGTGGAGCATGTCCTTGGACTGCGCGAGCGCGTTGGCGATCGCCGTGTTCTGCGCGTAGTTGTTGCGCAGGACCAGCGCGCCGACCTCGTCGGTCATCTGGGCGAGCAGCTTGTTGCGCTGCTTGACGGTCATGTCGCCATCCTTGACGAGACCGTTGAGCAGGATCTTGATGTTCACCTCGTGGTCGGAGGTGTCCACGCCCGCGCTGTTGTCGATGGCGTCGGTGTTGATCCGGCCGCCCTGGAGCGCGAACTCGATCCGGCCCAGCTGGGTCAGGCCCAGGTTGCCGCCCTCGCCGACGACCTGGACCCGCAGGTCCTTGCCGTCGACGCGGATGGCGTCGTTGCCCTTGTCGCCGACGTCCGCGTTGGACTCGGTGGACGCCTTGACGTACGTACCGATGCCGCCGTTCCACAGCAGGTCCACCGGGGAGCTGAGGATCGCCTTCATCAGCTCGGCCGGGGTCATCTTGGTGATGCCCGGCTCGATGCCGAGGGCCTCGCGGACGTGCGCGTTGACCGGGATCGACTTGGCCGTGCGCGGGAAGATGCCACCGCCCGCCGAGAGCAGCTCGGTGTTGTAGTCCTCCCAGGAGGAGCGGGGCAGTTCGAACAGCCGGCGGCGCTCGGCGTACGAGGTGGCCGCGTCCGGCGTCGGGTCGATGAAGATGTGCCGGTGGTCGAAGGCGGCGACCAGGCGGATGTGCTCGCTGAGCAGCATGCCGTTGCCGAAGACGTCGCCGGACATGTCACCGATGCCGACGACCGTGAAGTCCTGGGTCTGGGTGTCCACGCCCAGCTCCCGGAAGTGCCGCTTGACGGACTCCCAGGCGCCGCGGGCGGTGATGCCCATGCCCTTGTGGTCGTAGCCCGCGCTGCCGCCGGAGGCGAAGGCGTCACCGAGCCAGAAGTTGTAGGACTCGGCGACCTCGTTGGCGATGTCGGAGAACTTCGCGGTGCCCTTGTCGGCGGCGACGACGAGGTAGGTGTCGTCCTCGTCGTGCCGGACGACGTCCGCGGGGTGCACGACCTCGCCGGCCACCATGTTGTCGGTGATGTCGAGCAGCGCCGAGATGAACGTCTTGTAGCTGGCGATGCCCTCCGCCATCCACGCGTCGCGGTCGACGCTCGGGTCGGGCAGCTGCTTGGCGACGAAGCCGCCCTTGGCGCCGACCGGCACGATGACGGTGTTCTTCACCATCTGCGCCTTGACCAGGCCGAGGATCTCGGTGCGGAAGTCCTCCCGGCGGTCCGACCAGCGCAGACCACCGCGCGCGACCTTGCCGAAGCGCAGGTGCACGCCCTCGACGCGCGGCGAGTACACCCAGATCTCGAACGCCGGGCGCGGCGCGGGCAGGTCGGGGATGGCCTGCGGGTCGAACTTCATGGAGACGTAGTCGTGCGGCTTGCCGCCCGCCGCCTCCTGGAAGAAGTTCGTCCGCAGCGTCGCCTTGATGACGGTGAGGAAGGACCGCAGGATCCGGTCCTCGTCGAGGCTCGCCACCTGGTCCAGGGCGGCGTCGACCTCTTCGAGCAGGGCGTCGACGATCTCCCGCCCGGCCCGCTGCCGCTCCGGCGCCATCCGCGCCTCGAACAGGTTGATGAGCAGGCGCGTGGTGTGGACGTTGTTGCGGAGGGTGTCCTCCATGTAGTCCTGGCTGAAGGTCGAACCGGCCTGCCGCAGGTACTTGGCGTACGCGCGCAGCACCATCGCCTCGCGCCAGGTCAGTCCGGCGCTGAGGACGAGGGCGTTGAAGCCGTCGTTCTCCGCCTTGCCGGTCCAGGTGGCGGCGAAGGCGTCCTGGACGCGCTCGCGGGCGTCGTCGCCGAGGTAGTCGGCGCCACCGGCCGGGGCCTTGGGCATGCGCAGGCCGAAGTCGTAGATCCAGGCCGTGGTGCGGTCCGCGCAGCGCAGCTCGTAGGGCCGCTCGTCGGTGACCTCGACGCCGAGCCGGCTGAGCACCGGCAGTACGGCGGACAGGGAGACCGAGCCGCCCTTCTGGTAGATCTTGAAGCGCCGTTCCTCGGGCGCGGCGCCGACCGGCTCGTACAGGCTCAGCGCGAAGGTCTTCTCCTCGTCGAGCTGCTCCAGGTGGCCGAGGTCGGCGACCGCGGAGCGCGGACCGTGGTCGGCCTTGTAGCCCTCGGGGAAGGCAGAGCCGTAGTAGCGCAGCAGCTCCGCCGCGCGTTCCTCGCCGAACTCGGCCGTCAGTGCCTCGCCGAAGCCGTCGGCCCAGGAGCGGGCGGCCTCGACGAGTCGGGCCTCGACGCGCTCCTTGTCGGCGTCGGACAGGTGCGGCAGCTCGGTGCCCTGCGGGACCCGGACCACGAAGTGCAGCCGGGACAGGATCGACTCGGTGTTCCACGCCGTGAAGTCGACGCTGGTGCCGCCGAGCTCCTCCTTGAGGATGTCGATGATCCGCAGCCGGACACCGGTGGTGTAGCGGTCGCGGGGGAGGTAGACGAGAGCCGAGTAGTAGCGGCCGTACTCGTCCTGGCGCAGGTAGAGCCGCAGGCGGCGCCGCTCCTGGAGGTAGAGCACGGAGGTGACGATCGGCTCCAGTTCCTCGGCGGAGGTCTGGAACATCTCGTCGCGCGGGTACGTCTCCAGGATCTGCAGCAGGTCCCGCCCGTCGTGGCTGTTGGGCGAGAACCCGGCCCGCTCCAGCACCTCCTCCACCTTGCGCCGCACGACCGGCACCCGGCGGACGGACTCGGTGTAGGCGGCGGAGGAGAACAGGCCGAGGAAGCGCCGCTCGCCGACGACGTTGCCGTTCTCGTCGAACTTCTTGACGCCGACGTAGTCGAGGTACGACGGCCGGTGCACGGTGGCCCGGCTGTTCGCCTTGGTCAGCACCAGCAGCCGGTGCTCGCGGGCCTTGGCCCGGGCGTCGGCGGGCAGCCGCTCGAAGGAGGGGCTGACGGGGTGGCTCTCGTCGGTCGCGTGGTGCGGGTCGGAGCGCAGGATGCCGAGGCCGGTGCCGGCGACGGCCGCGAGGGAGTCGTCCTCGCGCAGCTGGTACTCGCGGTAGCCGAGGAAGGTGAAGTGGTCGTCGGCCAGCCAGCGCAGCAGCTCGCGGGCCTCCTCCAGCTCGCGCGCGGGGAGGTCCTCCGGGGTGGCCTCGGTCGGCAGCTGGTCGGCGATGCGGACGGCGGCGTCCCGCATCTTGCCCCAGTCCTCGACGGTCTCGCGGACGTCGTTCAGGACGCGCAGCAGGTCGGCGGTGATCTGCTTCAGGTCACCGCGGTCGGTCTCGCGGTCGATCTCGACGTGGATCCAGGACTCGACGTGCGCGTCGTGCGGCAGGTCGGCGGTGGGCCGGCCGGCCAGCACCTCGACGAGCTTGCCGGCGATGTCGCGCCGCACCACGATCTGCGGGTGGACGACGACGTGGATGCCGCGGCCCTGGCGGGTCAGCTCGTTGGTCACGGAGTCGACGAGGAAGGGCATGTCGTCGGTGACCACCTCGACGACGGAGTGGCTGCACGTCCAGCCGTTCTCCTCGACCGTCGGGGTGTGCACCCGGACGTTCGCCGTGCCCTGCGGGCGGCTCTCGGCCAGCCGGTAGTGCGAGACGGCGGCTCCGAAGACGTCGACCGGGTCGCGGTCGGCGAGGTCCTCCGGGGCGGTGTGCCGGTAGTAGCGCTGGAGGAACGCGAACACGGACGCGTAGTCCGGGGCGCCGTCCGGGCCGTCCGGGGTGTCCGGAGTTCCCTCGTCCGTCGTCCCGGTCGGTAGGTGCCCCCCGACCGGGCTGTTCTCAGCTACCCGGGCAGCCCTTTCGAGCAGCTCGGCCTTGGCTTCGTCCAGCTTGGTCTGCATTGTCCTCTGACTCCTGTCGCGCGCCGTTGCGTGACGTAGAAGGAAGTACGGTCTCCTGCCTTCCGGCATGACGTCGGGACACGGGGTGTCCGGTCTTCTCCGACGCTATGCCGCAAGATGAGAGGAGCGGGGGCATATCAGCCAATGTCGCCGCTCCCACCGGGTGTGACTTCGCTCTCGCCGTCACCGTCCGGGGAGTGCGCGGCGCCGTACCGGGGGTCTTCGATGCCCCGTCCCGCCCGCGAGGATCAGCGACCGCCGCCCGGCCACGGATGTCGTCCGTGGGCGCCGGGCGCAGGGCAGGGGCACCAGTGCCCCCGCGAGCTATCGCGCTGATCACGCCACAAGGCTATCGCCCTCCGAGGGCTCCCCGTCATGAGCCGCATGTGTACAAAACCGGGCCCTCGACTTGGACGTTCCGCACAGCTACGCCCGGGTAACGGCGTGGTCCGGGACACCGGCCGCCGTCGTCATCCCGCCAGCCGCTCCGCCACCACCACGGCCTCCCCGAGCGTGTCCACCACGGGCACCCCGACCTTCTCCAGGCTGGCCCGGCTGTGCGACCCCCCGGTGTAGAGCACCGCCCCGGCGCCCACATGGCGCGCCGCCACCGCGTCGTCGGCGGCGTCCCCGATCACCACCGTGCGAGCGGGCTCCACCCCGGACAGCGCCAGCTGCGCGAGGTGCCGCACCATGTGCTCGGCCTTGCTGCCCCCGGACGGCCCGGTCCGTCCGTCGACGCGTATGAAGTGCGTCTCGATCCCGAACCCCTGGACCAGCGGCACCAGCTCGTCGTGGCCGTACATGCTGAGGATGGACTGGCTGCGCCCCGCCGACCGCCACCGGGCGAGCAGCTCCGCGACCCCCTCGGCGAGCGTGCACCGGCTGCGGTGCACGCTGTAGTAGCGCTGGAAGGTCGCGTCCATGACCTCCCACTCGGCGTCGGTGGGCAGCCGCCCCATCAGCCGCTCGTAGAACTTCGGCACCGGTACGCAGTACAGCGACCGGTACCGCTCCAGCGTGATCGGCGCCAGCCCCAGCTCGGCGAACGCCGCGTTCGTCGCCCCGATGATCGCGTCGTTGTCGTGGAACAGCGTGCCGTTCCAGTCCCACACGATGTGTGCGCCCGTCTGCATCCCCATGCCCGAAAACGTACCCGCCGCCACTGACAATCGGGACACCGCGATGCGACGTGCCCGGTCACACCAGGTTCGGGATCTCCTGCGTCGCGTACCAGAGCAGCTCGTGGTCCTCCGCGCCGTCCACGACGAACTGGGCGCCGTCGTCCCCGCCGTCCGCCGCCGCGAGGGCCTGGGCCGCGGCGCTCACGTCCGCCTCCGCGTCGGCGGAGTCGACGTGCACCGCGGCCGCCTTGGCCAGCGGCAGCGGCCCGGCGACCCGGACCTCGCCCAGCGCCGCCGGGTCGAGCCCCCGGTCCGGATCGGCCGCGGCGGCGCCGTCGGGTACGTCGGCGGCGACCACGACCCGGCGCCGTGCCGCGCCCGGGTCGGCCGCCAGCAGCCGCAGCGAGGCCAGGGCGGCCCGGTTGAGGGCGGCGTACTCCAGTTCCTCGGTGTCGTCCGACAGGTACCACTCGCGCAGCGCCGGTGTGACGGCGTAGGCGACGAGCGGTCCGGTCCCCAGCTCCCCCGCCCGGTGCGCCTCGGCGAGGCCGGACAGGGTCAGGGGGACGTAGACGCGCATGAGTCTGCCGCTTTCGTGGTCGGGGACGCCGCCGGAGCGCTCGGCGGCCCGGCGGGAGAGCCTTCAGGATACGTGCGGGTGTCCCCTTTCGGGTCCCCACCCGGGGCGTCCGAGGCGTCCATCCCGGGCCCCGCGTTCACCCGGTCCACCCCCGGCGTCCCGGGCTCTGCGGCCGCCCCGCTCACTCGGATAGGTGAACTTCTCCGCCCCCTCGACGCGGTCGCCCGCCTCCTTGCCGTGCCGCCCCTCCAGCCCGTACAAGATCACCGACCACGAAGTTACCGCCCGGTATCACCCGGGCCGCCGAACGGGGACCCCATGCGCAAAGTCATGACCAGGACCCAGCTCCGCCCCACACCCACTGGCCCTCTCACCCCACCCCCGCCCTACGGCCCCGGAGCCGTGCCGTCCGGCGGACCCGGCGGGCTCCCTCGTACTGCCGTCGGAGGCCCGGTGCCCCCGCCCGGTCCCGCATCCCCGAGCACCGCCCCCGGCTATGTCCCGTCCGGCGGACCCGGCCGCGTGCCGACCCGCGCGTCCGGAGACACCACGCCCCACGTGCCCGGCGGCGCCCCGTCCGACCAGTCCGGCGACACCGTGCCCCGTGCGCCCGGTGGTGTGCCGCCCCGCAGGCCGGGGGCGCGCGGAGCGCGTGCCGCGGCGGCCGGTGGGCGACCGCCCGGGACTCCGGGCCGGTCCCAGCGGTCCCGTACCCGGCCGGCGGACACCCGTCCGCCCACGGCCGGACCCGGCCGTGGCACGAGGCCGGGCCCCCTCACCGAGCCGGCCGCCCCCGCCACGGGGCCCGGGCCCGTCACGGCCCCCGTGGCGGGGCGGAGCGCACCGGAGGGCCACCGACGGGTCGCCCGGCCCTCCGCGGCGCCTGTCGTCCCCGCTCAGCCGCCTCGCCGCCCCGTCCCGCAACTGCGGCCCACCGATCACTTCGCCGAGCTTCTCGTGGGCGTTCTCAGCGGTCGGCGTCCCGTCCACTCGATGCTCCGCCACACCCTCGGCCGCGCCTACGACGACCTGGCCGACCTCGCCGAACGGGGCCCGCTGCGCACCCGCGGCGCCGCCCCCGTCGTCCGCGACATCGGCTACTTCGAGCCCCGGCCGGGCGCCCTGGAGGTCTTCGCACGCATCGGCGCGGGCGACCGGCTCCGTGCCATGGCGTTCCGCCTGGAGCAGGGCCGGGACCTGCGCTGGCGCTGCACGGCGGTGGAACTGGGCGGCCCGCGAAGGCCCCGCGCGGAGGACGACTGACCTCCCCGGGCAGGCCGAAGGGCCGGTCACCCGAGATGACCGGCCCTTCCCACCGCCACGGCGCCCGCGGGCACCGCACGGTCACTTCTTGCGGCGCCGTCCGCCCTTGGCCTGCTTGCGGCGCTCCGCGCGGGTGAGTCCGTCGGACTGGGCCTGCCCGGGCTCGCCGTCGGTGAACTCGCCCTCGACGACACCGCCCTCGCCGTCCACGGTCGGCGCGGAGAAGTGCAGGTCGCGGCGCTGCGGAGCGTCGAGGCCCTTGGCCCGGATCTCCGGACGGGCACCCGCCTGGGCCGGGACCGCGTCCTGCGCGCCCTTGTCGAGCGACGGCGCCGCGTCCTCGACCGGGACCTCCTCGACCTGCTGCTCGACCTGGACCTCCAGGTTGAACAGGTAGCCGACGGACTCCTCCTTGATGCCCTCCATCATGGCCTGGAACATGTCGAAGCCCTCGCGCTGGTACTCGACCAGCGGATCCTTCTGCGCCATCGCGCGCAGGCCGATGCCCTCCTGGAGGTAGTCCATCTCGTAGAGGTGCTCGCGCCACTTGCGGTCCAGGACCGACAGGACGACCCGACGCTCCAGCTCGCGCATGATCTCGGAGCCGAGCTGCTTCTCCCGCGCCTCGTACTGCTCCATGACGTCGTCCTTGATGGACTCCGCGATGTAGTCGGCGGTCAGGCCGGCCCGGTCGCCGGCCGCCTCCTCCAGCTCCTCGACGGTGACCTTCACCGGGTAGAGCTGCTTGAAGGCGCCCCACAGCCGGTCGAGGTCCCAGTCCTCCGGGAAGCCCTCGGCGGTCTCGGCCTGCACATAGGCGTCGATCGTGTCGTTCATGAAGTGCTGGATCTGCTCCTGCAGGTCCTCGCCCTCCAGGACGCGGCGACGCTCGCCGTAGATGACCTCACGCTGGCGGTTGAGGACCTCGTCGTACTTCAGGACGTTCTTACGGGTCTCGAAGTTCTGGGTCTCGACCTGCGACTGGGCGGACGCGATCGCGCGCGTGACCATCTTGTTCTCGATCGGCACGTCGTCCGGCACGTTCGCCATGGACATCACGCGCTCGACCATCTGGGCCTTGAACAGCCGCATCAGGTCGTCGCCCAGGGAGAGGTAGAAGCGGGACTCGCCGGGGTCGCCCTGACGGCCGGAACGACCGCGCAGCTGGTTGTCGATGCGCCGCGACTCGTGCCGCTCGGTGCCCAGGACGTAGAGGCCGCCCAGCTCCTTGACCTCTTCGAACTCGGCCTTGACCGCCTGCTCGGCCCGCTCCAGGGCGGCGGGCAGCGCCGCGGCCCACTCCTCGATGTGCTCCTCGGGGTCGAGGCCGCGCTGGCGCAGCTCCGCCTCGGCGAGGTCCTCGGGGTTGCCGCCGAGCTTGATGTCCGTACCACGGCCGGCCATGTTCGTGGCCACCGTCACCGCGCCCTTGCGGCCCGCCTGGGCGACGATCGTCGCCTCCCGGTCGTGCTGCTTGGCGTTCAGCACCTCGTGCTGGACACCGCGCTTGCTGAGCTGCTGCGAGAGGTACTCGGACTTCTCGACCGAGGTGGTGCCGACGAGGATCGGCTGGCCCTTGCGGTGCTTCTCCTCGATGTCGTCGACGACGGCCTCGAACTTGGCGACCTCGGTGCGGTAGATCAGGTCCGACTGGTCCTTGCGGACCATCGGCCGGTTGGTCGGGATGGGCACCACACCGAGCTTGTAGATCTGGTGGAACTCGGCGGCCTCGGTCATCGCCGTACCGGTCATGCCGGACAGACCGGGCTGCTCCTTGCCGCTGTGGTCGTGGCGCTTGTAGAGGCGGAAGAAGTTCTGGAGGGTGATCGTGGCGAGCGTCTGGTTCTCGTCCTTGATGTCCACCCCTTCCTTCGCCTCGATCGCCTGGTGCATGCCCTCGTTGTAGCGGCGGCCGGCGAGGATACGGCCGGTGTGCTCATCGACGATCATGACTTCGCCGTCGAGGACGACGTAGTCCTTGTCCTTCTTGAACAGTTCCTTGGCCTTGATGGCGTTGTTCAGGTAACCGACCAGCGGGGTGTTCACCGACTCGTAGAGGTTGTCGATGCCCAGCCAGTCCTCGACCTTGGCGACGCCCGACTCGTGGATGGCGACGGTGCGCTTCTTCTCGTCGACCTCGTAGTCACCGGTCTCCTCGATGCCCTTGAGGGTGTTGCCGGCCTCGCCCTTCTTCAGGCGGGTGACCAGCTTGGCGAAGTCGCCGTACCACTTGGTGGCCTGGTCGGCCGGGCCGGAGATGATCAGGGGCGTACGGGCCTCGTCGACCAGGATGGAGTCGACCTCGTCGACGATGGCGAAGTTGTGGCCGCGCTGGACCAGCTCGTCCTTGGACCACGCCATGTTGTCGCGCAGGTAGTCGAAGCCGAACTCGTTGTTCGTGCCGTAGGTGATGTCGCAGGCGTACATCTCGCGGCGCTGGGCCGGCGTCTGGTTGGCCAGGATGCAGCCGACGTTCAGACCGAGGAACTTGTGGACGCGGCCCATCATCTCCGAGTCGCGCTCGGCCAGGTAGTCGTTGACCGTGACGATGTGCACGCCCTCGCCGGACAGGGCGTTGAGATAGGCGGGCAGCGTGCCGACGAGGGTCTTGCCCTCACCGGTCTTCATCTCGGCCACGTAACCCATGTGCAGGGCGGCGCCGCCCATGATCTGCACGTCGTAGTGGCGCTGGCCCAGGACGCGCTTGGCGGCCTCGCGGACCGTGGCGAAGGCTTCGGGCAACAGGTCGTCCAGGCTCTCACCGTCGGCGTAGCGCTGCTTGTACTCGTCGGTGAGGGCCC
Source organism: Streptomyces sp. NPDC034099 (assembly GCF_055575415.1). NCBI lineage: Bacteria > Bacillati > Actinomycetota > Actinomycetes > Kitasatosporales > Streptomycetaceae > Streptomyces > Streptomyces sp. NPDC034099. Next base: position 840,784 of record NZ_JBVISR010000002.1, read on the forward strand.
TCAGCTCGGCGTCGGAGAGGTCAGCGAAGTCCTCTTCGATGGAGTTGACCTGGTCCGCGATGCGGTGCAGCTTGCGCAGGATCTTGCCTTCGCCTGCACGCATGATCTTGGAGAGGACGGACACGGGGGTTGGTCTCCTTGCCGGTCGGGCCTGGGACGGTCGGTTTCCTGTGACGGACTGAGCAACGGCCATCGTATGCGAGGACCCGGCCGCCCCGGGAGGCCTGCCGCAACGGGGACCGTCCCCTCCTTGCGGCCGGCATCCCTGTCTGCCGTCACTTCTTTCAACGTCCGGGCCCCGCGGATGGTGCCGCACCCTTCCGGCGAATCACACGCGAGGTGACCGGACGTTCACGGACGGCAAAGCATTGGCGCCGCCGCCGGGCTCCCCGCAGAATCGGCCGATGGAACCCGTCACGCTCACCACCGACCGCCTCGTCCTGCGCACGGTCGGCCCGCAGGACATCGACGCCGTGTACGCCGCCTGCCAGGACCCCGACATCCAGCGCTGGACGACGGTCCCCACTCCCTACCTCCCGGAGCACGCGCGGAGTTTCGCGGAGCAGATGGTCCCCGACGGCTGGGCGAACGACTCGATGTTCACCTTCGGCCTCTTCCTCCCCGCCGGGGACCTGGTCGGCATGCTGGGCGTCACGATGATCTCCCTGGGCGTCGGCGAGATCGGGTTCTGGGGCACCAAGGAGCACCGCGGCCGGGGCTACGTCACCGAGGCCGCCGTCGCCGTCGCCCGCTGGGCGTTCACCGAGCGGGCCGTGGACCGCCTGGAGTGGCGCGCCGAGGTCGGCAACACGGCCTCCCGCGCGGTGGCCGAACGCGCGGGCTTCACCATGGAGGGCACGCTGCGCTCCGCGATCAACAACAAGGGCGTACGCCGCGACTCCTGGATCGGCTCCCTCCTCCCCTCGGACCTCGCCCTCCCGTCCACGTCCCCGTACTTGCCGGCACAGGCGTAGCTGCCGCCCAGCAGTCGCAATCACCGCGGCTACGGACGGTCGTGCCACCGTCCCGTGCCGCTGCGCCGACCCGCGCCCCCGCCCCGCCCCCCGCACTCACGCCGGGTGCCACCAGAACCCCGGACCACCGCATCCACCTCCCTCCCCTCACCCCACCCCCACTGTCAGACCCACCCCCTATCGTGCGGACGTATGACGACCCTCCCGCCCCCCGCCACGGAACTGTCCGCAGACGAGGCCCGCCGCCTCGCCCTCCGCGCACAGGGCTTCCTCGGCGCCCCCGACCGCCGCGCAGGCGTCCGCGGCGTACTCCGTCATCTGGGCGCGGTGCAGCTCGACACCATCTCGGTCCTCGCCCGCTCCCACGAACTCGTCCCGTACGCCCGCCTGGGCGCGGTCGGCCGCCGTACCGTCGACGACGCGTACTGGACGGACACCCACGCCTTCGAGTACTGGTCCCACGCCGCGTGCATCCTCCCCATCGAGGAGTGGCCCCACTTCGCCTTCCGCCGCCGCGCGTACCGCAACCGCCCGCACTGGAACCACCACCTCCCCGACGGCGACTACGACCGCGTCGTCAAGCAGCTCCGCACCGAGGGCCCCCTCACCGCGACGGACCTGGGCGGCGCGAAGAAGACCAGCGAGTGGTGGGACTGGTCGGGCACGAAGGTCGCCGTCGAGCGCGCGCTCATGTACGGCGAGGTGGTGTGCGTGGAGCGCCGCGGCTGGAAGCGGGTGTACGACCTGGCCGAGCGCGCGGTCCCGGCCGCGCTGCTCCACGACGACCTGGACGACACCGAGTGCCTGCGCCGCCTGGTCCGCCTGGCCGGCCAGTCCCTGGGCGTGGGCACGCGCGCGGACATCGCGGACTACCACCGGCTCAAGGCCGAGCAGGTCGACGCCGTGATCGCCGACTCGGGCCTGGTGCCGGTCACGGTGCAGGGCTGGGGCCGGCCGGCCTGGGCGGACCCGGCGGCCCTGGAGACTCCCCCGCGCGGCCGTCACCGCACGACGCTGCTCTCGCCCTTCGATTCCCTCATCTGGGAGCGGGCGCGCACGGAGCGGATCTTCGGCTTCACCCACCGGCTGGAGGCCTACGTGCCCAAGCCGAAGCGGGTGCACGGCTACTTCGCGATGCCGGTCCTGGCCGGCGGCCGGCTCGTCGGCCGCGTGGACCCGGCCCGCGAGGGGCGCACCCTGGTCGCCAAGCAGGTCACGCTGGACGGCCCGAAGGCGGCCCCGGCGGTGGCCCAGGCGCTGGTCGAGGCGGCGAGCTGGGTGGACTGCACGGACGTACGCGTGGAGCGGGTCGAGGCACCGGAGCTGCGCGAGCCCCTCACCCGGGAGCTGGCCCGGCTGCTCGCCTGACCGGGGTCGGACCGGGGCCCGGGGCCGGCTCAGCGGATCTCGAGGATCTTCTCCCGCATCGCGTAGACCACGGCCTCCATCCTGGAGTGCAGCTGCAGTTTCTCCAGGATGTTGCGCACGTGGTTCTTGACGGTGTTCTCGGAAATGAACAGTTCCTTCGCGATGTCGCGGTTGTTCATTCCCGTGGCGACGAGTTTGAGGACCTCCAGCTCGCGGTCCGTGAGCCGCGGCGCGGGCACCAGTCGCCGTTCGTCGGTCCGCTGGATCATCGACTTGAACTCGGTGAGCAGTTTCGACGCCATGGAAGGACTGATCTGGGACTGCCCGTCTGCCACCGCGCGAATGGCGGTGGCCACCTCGTCGGTCGAGATCTCCTTGAGGAGATAACCGGTGGCGCCCGCCTTGATCGCTTCGTAGAGGTCGGCTTCCTCGTCGCTGATCGTCAGCATGATGATCTTGGCGCTGGGTGCCACCTCTTTGATCGAGGTGCAGGCCTCGATCCCGCCCCGCTTGGGCATCCGCACATCCATCAGGACGATGTCCGGCAACAGGTCGGCGGCCTTCTCCACGGCCTCGGCGCCGTCACCGGCCTCTCCGACGACCTGGATGTCCTCCTCGGCCGCCAGCACGATCTCCAGGCCGCGGCGGAAGAGGGCGTGGTCGTCCACGACCAGCACCCTGATCGGCTCCTCGCGTGCGGAGCCCGCGTCCGGGCCCATGCCGGATGCCCCGTCGTCGATCCCGTGGTCGACGCCCGCGCCCCGCATCGGTCCGAAACTGTCCGCCATCGTTCCTCCCCCTGAAGGCTGTGGCACGTGGTCCCGAGCCATCGCCAACCCAGAGCAACGACCCACCGGTTGGGCCGTTGCCGCCATGATTCCATGTCCGGCGGACAGCGGGGTGACCGAACGGGCAGCGTTGGGGTCGCACACCCTCGCGCACCGTCGCACGACGGTGCCCCTGGGGGCGCACACGCGCTCCAGGGGCACCGGATCGCTGTCACCCGGCGGAGTGTCAGCCGCCGAGCGCGTCCCCCGCGTCGGGAGCGTGCGCCTGGGTGACCATCGTGTCCGTGGTCAGGTGGATCACGCCGTAGTCGTAGGCGTGCCGCCGGTAGACGACGCTGGGCTCCTTCGTCTCGGAGTCGACGAACAGGTAGAAGTCGTGCCCGACCAGCTCCATCTCGTAGAGCGCCTGGTCGAGGGACATCGGGGCGGCCACGTGGGTCTTCTCCCGGACGACGAGCGGGCCGTCGCCCTGGACCTCCAGCGAGCCGATCTTCTTGGTGGGTACGCCGTCCTGCTTCTCCGTCGGGACGACGTCGCCGTTCCCGTTGAGCGTCGCCGCGCCGGGTACGTGGTCGGCGACCTCGGCCGCCGAAATCCGGCGTGCGCCGCGGCGCGAGAAGCGCTTGTCGTGCTGCTTGCGCAGCCGCGCGCCGAGCTTCTCCGCCGCCAGGTCGAGCGCCGCGTAGGGGTCGCTCGCCGCCGCCTCCGCCCGAATCACCGGACCGCGGGAGCGGAGCGTGATCTCCACTCGGTCACAGCGGTCGGCCTGCCGGGGGTTCGGCTCCTTGGACACCTCGACGTCGAGGCTGATCACCTTGCCATCGAGCTTCTGGATCTTCTCCAGCTTCAGCTTCTCGGCCACGTGCTTCCGGAACCGCTCGGGCACCTCGGTCTTGCGGCCCTTGACGACGATGTCCACGCAGAACTCCGTTCCCGGATCGCTCCGCTTCGACGGCGGAGCATCTCCCTTTTGCACCAGGTTCCGGTCCATCCCGGAACCTCGGACTCGGTGACGTCCACCTCCTCCCCCACGGGCGGGATCTCCACTCCACCGGTGCGGGTGATGACGGTAAAACCCGCAGCACGGCATTCGGATTTGAGAGGTGTGGCCTGCGGCTTTGCCTCACAACCGAACATATCTCGCCCGGACGGATGTCGTCACCCTCTACCGCCGCGTACCTCCGTTCCGGTGAATTGACTCTCTCATTACCTGCAACGACGTAAGTCCTCAGTCAGTTCCGGTTTATTTCGAAAGCATCCGGTGAAGCCGCGACCACTGCCGCACAGATCGCTTCACGGGTCACGCCACCGCCTCCGTACTGACCCGCCATTCGGGGCCCGGTCTTCCGTTCCTCTCTGCCTTCCCCCGCCGCCGCCGGATACACAGCCGATCTCGCCGTCCCGTACGTGCCGGGCCCCGCCCCCGACTCAACGGCGGCGGCCGTCGCCGCACGCACCGCGCGTGCCGCCTCGGCCAGCGACGCCCCCGTCGTCATCAGGTCGTCGACCAGGACGACCGACCCGCCGCCGCGCAACAGCCCGCCACCGCCGGGAGCCACCCTGAGCGCGCCCGCGAGGTTGTCCAGTCGCCGCCGGGCGTCGAGGCCGGACTGGTCGGCCACGGCGTACCGCTGCCGCAGCACCGCCAGCACCCGGGCCGGCACTCCAGTGCGCCGCAGCTCGCCCGCCGCCGCGAGGGCGATCCGCCGCGCCGGGTCGTGTCCGCGCGTCCGCACCGTTCTGCGTGCCGAGGGCACGGGCACCAGCAGCACCGGCCCCCGCACCCGTATGCCACCCGCGTCACCGGCACCCGCTCCGCCCGGGGCCGTCCACGCCTCCCGGAGCCCCGCCCGCACCGCTCCCGCCAGCGCCGCGCCGAGCGGTGCCGCGAGGACCAGCACGCCCCGCTCCTTGTGGGCCAGCAGCGCTGCCCGCACCTCGTCCGCGTACGGCGCGGCCGCGTGCACCGCGGGCAGACCGGGCGGCTCCGGATCAGGACGCACGCGGCGCGGCGGGTGGCCGCTCAGCGCCGTACGGCACCCGGGGCACAGCACCGCGCGAGCCCTGCCGCAGCCGCCGCACTCGGCCGGCAGCACCAGGTCCGTGACGTCCGCCCACCATTCCCGCACTGTCCGCAATCCCCGCATGGCCACCACTGTGCCCACGTATGCGGAGACCTGCCAGGCCTGTGGAAAACCCGGCCCGGCGTCCTGTGGAAAACCCGGTCGGCCACCGAACGGCCGGGCGCCTCACCCCGGATAGACCGGCGCGGTCCCCTCCGTCACCTTCTGCCACTGGAGCCCGGACGGCAGCCGCACGATCAGGTCCTCCGAGTACGCCACCAGCGGCAGCCGCTCGTCCTCGGTCGCGGCGATCTCCTTGACGCCGGTCAGCGCCGCGGGCACCGATGCCTCCGGCGTCGAGCCGTCGACCTGGACGTATCCGATCTGCTGGACGCCCCCGCGCTCCCGCCCGACCACCACGAGCCGGGCGTCACCGGCCCAGGACATGGCCGTGACCTCCTCCAGCTCAGGAGTCGCGGAGCGCAGTTCGAGCACGGTGACCGCGGGCGGTTCGCCCGCCTTTCCGTCCCGCTCGATCCGTCCGATGAGCAGCGACCGCTTGCCGTCCTTCTCCACGACGAGCGCGATCCGCACCCCGTCGGCGGCCACCCGCACGGACTGGACGCGCCCGTCGAGCCCCGGCGTCCGCACCTCCACCGGATCGCCCGCACCGTCCTTCAGCAGCAGCAACCGCGGATCGGCCGGGTTGCGGTCGGCGATCCACAGGTCGCCCTGCGTGTCCCAGCTGGGCGGGGTCAGCCGGTCCGTCTCCGACTTGCCCTGGCTGGTCAGCACGGGGTCGCCGAGCGAACCGGCCGACACCAGCGATCCGACGTACAGCGACTTGTTGTCGAGACCTATCCCGGCCGCGCTGTGCTCGTCGCGCGAGACCGCCACCGACCGCAAGGCGCGGTGGCCCTCGCCCAGCGGGCCGGGCACGGGTTCGGCCCGGGTCCCGTTGCTGCCCGCGGCGAGCCGCACCAGGCGGTCCTTCTCGTCGACGAAGTACAGGTAGTCGGGCCGCTGCGCCGAGCCGCGCGTCGCCACCGTCTCGGCGCGGTCCTCGGAGAGCGAGCACAACTGCTCGCCGCCCGAGCGCAGCTCGACGTCCTCCACCGCCGGGGTGAGGTTCTGCAGGGTGAACAGGAGCTGCGCGGCCATCTCGTCGCACTTGTCCGCGCCGGCCCGGGCCGCCTTGTCGTTCAGCGGAACGGTCAGCTTGCCGCGGTCGTCGGGCGTCAGCGAGACGTCGTTCTTCGCCAGCGCCGTCCCGGTCGGGAAGCTGGACCTGACCACGGGGCCCAGCAGGCTCGTCGGCCCGCTGAGCAGGGAACGCACCACCTGGGTCATCGGATCCACGCGACGGCGCACATAGACGGGATCGGCGACGGCGGCCGGCTCCCCGACCGCTCCGGTATCGGCGTCCGCGCGCACCGCGGTGTTCGAGGCGAAGTAGTACCGGTTGACCGACATGTAGTTGCGCTGGAAGTCGGACTTGCCCATGACGACGCCCTGCGGCAGCGCGTCGATGCGCCACTGCTTGGTCTTGCCGTCCCGGCTGAGGTGCACCGACTCGCGGTACGCGCCGTCGGCCGGCGAGTACGACTGCTGCCCGTCCACCGTGGCCACCTTGGCGCCGGTCAGGGTCACCGAGTAGTCGTTGGCGTCCTCGCGGTTGCCCGAGTGGTCGGACTCCGTTCCGGGCCCGCCCGCGAGCACGGTCGCCGACTCGTCCGGCCGCCAGTTCTTCGCGGCGGCGCCGGTCAGATACTTGCGCGCCGTCTCGTAGTGCGGGTCGTCGCTGGTCAGCGCCTCCAGAAAGCCCTGCACGATGTCGGAGGGCGGGGCGTCCTCCTGCGGCGGCATCGCGAACACCCGCACCTGCGGGTCCTGCCGGGGCGTGGACTCCACGCCCCGGAGGTCCCCGCTGTCGGGCATGGACGCACATCCGGCCAGCAGCACGACACCGCCGACGGCGTACGCCACCACGCGGGCCGGCCCGCGCCGACCGCCCCTCCCGCGGTCAGCGCCCACGAGATGCCTCCCCTTGCCTGCTCGTGTCCTCGGGACCGGCGTCCGGGCGGTCCGCCGCCTCGGGTGCCGGCCCGCCGTCCTGTCTCCGGGCGCCCGAGGCGGGCCTCGGCACCACGCGCGCGCCGTTGCCCGGCAGTGCCGTCGGATCGGCCGTGGGGGCCGCCGCGGCCTGCCGCGGCGTTATCGGCCCCCGCGCGGGCACCGCGGAGGCCTGCCCGGCCGACGCCTGCGCCGGGACGCCGACCGGCCTGTCCGCTCCGTGCGCCGCCGCGGTGTTGTCGAGGCCCGCGTCGTGCAGACCGCGGTTGCGGCGCGAGTCCTTCGGCTCCAGTGGTATCGGCGAACCCCTGAGCGGCTCGTCCGCGGTCCTGGGCAGCGTCAGCCGGAACTGCGAGCCGCCACCGGGTTCTCCCCAGGCCTGCAGCCAGCCGCCGTGCAGCCGCGCGTCCTCCAGGGCGATCGACAGGCCGAGTCCCGTACCACCGGTGGTACGCGCGCGGGCCGGGTCGGCCCGCCAGAAGCGGCTGAAGACCCGGGTGGCCTCGCCCGGCTTGAGCCCGACGCCGTAGTCGCGCACCGCGACGGCGACCGCGCCCCCGGCGGCGGCGAGCCTGACGACGACGTCCCGGCCCTCGCCGTGCTCGACGGCGTTGACGACGAGATTGCGCAGCACGCGTTCCACGCGCCGGGCATCCGCCTCGGCGACGACGGGCTGCTGGTCACCGACGACGCGTATCCCCGTGCCCTTGCGCTCGGCGAGCGGCTCCGCACCACTGACGACGCGCCGTACGACCTCCCTGAGGTCTATCGGCTCCGCCTCCAGCGCGGCGGCGCCCGCGTCGAAGCGGCTGATCTCCAGCAGGTCCGCGAGCAGCGTCTCGAACCGGTCCAGCTGGTCGGCGAGCAGTTCGGCCGACCGCGCGGTCACCGGATCGAAGTCCACGCGCGCGTCATGGATGACGTCGGCCGCCATCCGTACGGTCGTCAGCGGCGTCCGCAGCTCGTGCGACACGTCGGAGACGAACCGCCGCTGCATCCGCGACAGGTCCTCCAGCTGACTGATCTTGAGCTGGAGGTTCTGCGCCATCTTGTTGAAGGCCTCGCCGAGCCGGGCGATGTCGTCCTCGCCGGTGACCTTCATCCGCTCCTGCAGCCGCCCCGCGGACAGCCGCTCGGCGATGCTCGCCGCCATGCGTACGGGCGTGACGACCTGGCGCACCACGAGCCAGGCGATGGCCCCCAGCAGTACGACGACGAAGAGCCCGGCCGTCGCCAGAGTGCCCCTGACCAGGCTGAGCGACTTCTCCTCCTGGGTGAGCGGGAAGAGGTAGTACAGCTGGTACGGCTCGCCGTTCGGGTCGTTGACCTGCTTGCCGATGACCAGCCCGGGCTGGGACGCCTGGTCGGAGTTGTAGACGATCCGGGTGTAGCTCTGGGCGGCCGCGGTGTCGCCGTCGATCCGCTCCCGCAGGTCCTCGGGGACGCTGACCGCCCAGTCGACCGACCCGGAGGCGCGCGGACCGCGCCCGCTGCCGCTCTCCCCGCCCATGGGGAGGGTGACCACGTCGAAGGCGCTCTGGCCTCCGCTGGAGAGCGACTTCACCAGCTCGCTCATCCACTGGATGACGTTCTGCGAGGGACGCCCGTCCGCGGGGGTGCCGTCGTCGCCGTTGGTGCTCGCCGCCTCCTCGGCCTTCTGCTTGGCCGCGGTGAAGCCACCGGTGGCCTGGCTCTGGGAGGCCTTCACCTTGGCGTCCAGCAGTCCGTTGCGGACCTGCCCGATCACCACGAAGCCGAGCAGCAGCACCACGCCCAGCGACATCAGCAGGGTGGTGGCGACGACCTTGAGCTGGATGTTGCGCCGCCACAGCCGCATGACCGGCAGCAGCGGACGGCGCACCCAGCGCATGAACAGACGGAGCACCGGGCTGCCCTGCACCCCGCCGTGCAGCAGCCCGCCCTCCAGCACCTGGCTGAAGAAGCGGGAGCCGGCGCTCCGGTGGCCGACAGGCCGTCCGGCGCGGGCCTCGGACCCGGGCGCCGAAGCGGCACTGTCCCTGGCCATGTCAGCTCGGTCCGGCCTTGTAACCGACGCCGCGGACGGTCACCACGATCTCCGGCTTCTCCGGATCCTTCTCGACCTTGGAGCGCAGCCGCTGGACGTGCACGTTGACCAGGCGGGTGTCGGCGGCGTGCCGGTAGCCCCAGACCTGCTCGAGGAGCACCTCGCGGGTGAACACCTGCCACGGCTTGCGGGCCAGCGCCACCAGCAGGTCGAACTCCAGCGGCGTCAGCGCGATCGACTGCCCGTCCCGCTTCACGGAGTGACCGGCCACGTCGATGACCAGGTCGCCTATGGCGAGCTGTTCCGGCGCCGGCTCCTCCGACCGCCGCAGGCGCGCCCGGATGCGGGCCACCAGCTCCTTCGGCTTGAACGGCTTCACGATGTAGTCGTCGGCGCCCGACTCCAGACCCACCACGACGTCGACGGTGTCACTCTTCGCCGTCAGCATCACGATCGGCACACCCGACTCCGCCCTGATCAGGCGGCACACCTCGATGCCGTCCCGACCGGGCAGCATCAGGTCGAGCAGTACCAGGTCGGGCTTGGTCTCCCGGAAGGCGGCCAGCGCCTTGTCGCCGTCGGCTACGAAAGATGGCTCAAAACCCTCACCACGCAGCACAATGCCGAGCATCTCGGCCAGTGCGGTGTCGTCGTCGACGACAAGGACTCGTCCCTTCATAAACGACATCATCCCATTAGCTAATCGTTACCTGGCGTGACCTGGCACACAGCGCGGCCAGGGCCTCGGTCGTCACGGGCGAAACCACGCCCTCCTCGGTGACGATCGCCGTCACCAGTTCGGGCGGAGTCACATCGAACGCCGGGTTGTACGCCTGGGTCCCCAGGGGTGCCACCGGAATCCCACCTCCCGCTCCCGCCACCGGCACCTGGGGTGCTGTGACCTCGGTCACCTCATGTCCGGGGCGCTGCTCCACTTCGATGGACGCCCCGTCCGGCGTGTCCGGATCCACCGTCGTGACCGGTGCCACCACGATGAACGGCACGTGGTGGTACCGCGCGAGCACCGCGAGCGGATAGCTCCCCACCTTGTTCGCCACCGAACCGTCGGCCGCGATGCGGTCCGCGCCGATCAGCACCGCGTCCACCTCGCCCGCCGCGAACAGCGAACCCGCCGCGTTGTCGGTGAGCAAGGTGTACGCCATGTCGTTGCGGGCCGCCTCGTATGCCGTCAGGCGAGCACCTTGCAGCAACGGACGCGTTTCGTCCACCCACAGCCGTCGCAGCCGCCCCGACCGGTGCGCCGCGAGCGCCACCGCGAAGGCGGTCCCCTCACCGCCCGACACCAGCGAACCGGTGTTGCAGTGCGTGAGGACGCGGTGCCCACCGGCGGGCAGCAGCTCGTCGAGCAGCGCCAGCCCGTGCACGGCCATCCGGGCGCTGGCCCGGGCGTCTTCCTGGTGCAGTGCCCGCGCCGCGGCCAGCGCCGCGGCGGCGGCCTGCCGGGTGTCCCCGGTCCTGGCGAGCGCCTCCCGGTGGGCGTCCTGCGCCCGCCGTACTCCGACGGCGAGGTTCACCGCGGTGGGGCGGGCCCCGGCCAGCGCCGCCGCGGCCTCCTCGACCTCGAAGCCGCGCACGGCGGCGAGCGCGACCCCGTAGGCGCCCGCGATGCCCAGCAGCGGCGCCCCGCGCACGGCGAGCGAGCGGATCGCCTCCACCAGCGCGGCCGGGTCCGTGCACACCAGCTCGACCTCCTCGGCCGGCAACCTGGTCTGGTCCAGCAACACCAGCACCGGGCCCTCGGGGGGTTCCTCCCAGCGAAGGACCGGTATCCCGGTCGGCCGCTTGTCCTCGCCGCTTCGCGCGTCCTGATCAGCCATGCGGTCAGTCTGCCCCCTGTACGACGGACAATTGAAGGCGTGCAGCCCCTACCGCGCCCGGTCCGCACCCGACGCCCCCATGGCACGATGGCTGCCAACCTGCCGCCGCGACCGCGGACGGGCACCGTGAAGGAGCGACGATGAACGACACTCCGGGCTGGGCATCGCCCGGATCCGCCCCGTCCGACGGGCACGAGCCCGGCGCGTCCGGCCCCGCCGAGCCCGCCGACCGCCCCGCCGGCACCGATCAGCCCGCGCCGCCCGCGGACCGGCCGGGAGCGGAACCGACGAGCCCCGGCACGAAGTGGTCCAAGGAGCAGCCGCCTCCCGGCCAGTGGTCCGCGCCCACCGGCCCCGCGGACCAGGGCCAGGCCCCGCCTCCGCCACCGCCGGGCCCGGGCTGGGGCACCCCGCCACCCGGACCTCCCGGGGGCGGCTACGGACCTCCCGGAGGCTACGGCGGCCAGCGCGGGGGCTACGGCGGCCCCGGTGGACCCGGCGGCTGGGGAGGCGGCTGGGGCGGTCCCCCGCCCGCGGCCAAGCCCGGCGTGATCCCGCTCCGCCCGCTCGGTGTCGGCGAGATCCTCGACGGCGCCGTCTCCACCATGCGCACCTACTGGCGCACCGTCCTCGGCATCTCCCTGACCGTCGCCATCTTCACCGAGGTCATCGTCGTACTGCTCCAGGGCCTCGTCCTGGACGACACCAGCAGCGAGGCACTCAACGACCCCGACGCCACCCTGAGCGAACTCGGCGACGCGCTGGCCGACACCACGATCAACTCGGGCGTCATCTTCCTGATCTCCCTGATCGGCACCGTACTGGCCACCGCCCTGCTCACCACTGTCACCAGCCGCGCCGTGCTCGGCAGGCCGGTGACCACCGGCGAGGCGTGGCGGGACGCCCGCCCCCAGGTGCTGAAGCTGTTCGGCCTGATCGTCCTGCTGCTGCTCATCGTCGCCGGACTCCTCATGGCCGGCATGACACCCGGTCTCCTGGTCACGGCGACCGCGGGCGGCGAGGCCGGGGTGGCCCTGACCGCCCTGGGCTTCCTGGCGGGCGGCGTGGTCGCGATCTGGCTCATGGTCCGCTTCTCGCTGGCGTCTCCCGCCCTGATGCTGGAGAAGCAGGGCATCAAGAAGGCCATGGGCCGCTCGGTGAAGCTGGTGCGCGGCTCCTGGTGGCGCGTCTTCGGCATCCAGCTGCTCGCCACGGTCATCGCCAACATCGTCGCGTCGATCATCGTGATCCCCTTCACCTTCCTCGCCGCGACCCTCGGCGGCGACGGCGTCGGCGGCTTCCTGGAGGGCACCGGCGACCTCGGCTGGACGTTCCTCATCGTCAGCGGCATCGGCTCGGTGATCGGCTCCATGATCACCTTCCCGATCACGGCGGGCGTGACCGTCCTGCTGTACATCGACCAGCGCATCCGCCGCGAGGCCCTCGACCTCGAACTGGCCCGCGCCGCCGGCAGCCAGGGCTCCGGCGCCTCCGGCGCCGTCCCGGGGAGCTGACGGGGTGGGTCCGGCGGGGGGAGTTCTCACCGAGGTGCTGTCACGCACCGCCGTACACACGGTGGCGCGCTCCGGCGACGAACCGCCGGTGACGATCCCGCGCGACCCCGCCCGGGAGGCCGCGCGGCGCGAGCTGTCCAAACGCATGTACCACGAGAACGACCCCAGCTGGTTCCAGCGGGCCCTGAACGCCTTCTGGGACTGGATCGAAGGGCTCTTCAGCAGGGCGTCCACCGCGACTCCCGGGGGGACGCTCGGCCTGGTCGTCGTCATCGTGGCCGTCCTGGCGGTACTGGGCGCCCTCTGGTGGCGCCTGGGCACCCCCCGCCGCGGTCCCGTCCCGGCCTCCGCCCTCTTCGACGACCGTCCCCGCAGCGCCGCCGACCACCGCGCCGCCGCCGAGGCACACGCCGCCCAAGGACACTGGACCCAGGCCGTCCAGGAACGCATGCGGGCCGTCGTCCGCGCCCTCGAGGAACGCGCCCTGCTCGACATCCGCCCCGGCCGCACCGCCGACGAGGCGGCCACCGAGGCGGGCCACGCCCTGCCCGCCCACCGGGACCGGCTGCGCGCCGCCGCCCGGGACTTCGACGACGTCGCGTACGGCGGCCGGTCCGGCAGCGAACCGTCGTACCGCCGCCTCGCCGAACTCGACCACGACCTGGAACGCAGCAAGCCGCATCTGGCCGGCAGCACGATCGGCGGCCCCGCAGGGGACGCGGACCGGGACACCCGCCGGGGAGCCGCCGAATGACCACCGATGCCACGCTCCCCACCACCGCGGCATCGCCCACCGCCCGCCAGGTGTGGACCCGCGCGCGGGGCATCGCGCTCGCCCTCGTCCTGCTGCTCGCCGGGGCCGTCGCCATCGCGGTCGTCCGCTCCGACGCCCGGCACGGGGAACTCGACCCGCGCTCCGCCGACCCCTACGGCAGCCGCGCCGTCGCCGAACTCCTCGCCGACCGGGGGGTCTCCACGCGCGTGGTCACCACCCTGGACGAAGCGCGGGCCGCGGCCGGCCCGGACACCACCCTGCTGGTCGCCGTGCCCGACCTGCTGACGGAGCGCCAGCAGACGCGACTGCACTCGGCGACGACCGGCTCGGGTGGCCGCACCGTCCTCGTCGCCCCCGGCGGCGGTGCCGTCGAACGCCTCGCCCCCGGCGTCACCGCCGACCCCGCACTCAGCTTCGACTCGACGCTGGCCCCCGCCTGCGACCTGCCCGCCGCACAGCGCGCGGGCAGCGCCGACACGGGCGGCATCCGCTACGTCACCCACCTCGAAGCCGACACCTGCTACCCCAGCCGGCGACTGGCCACCCTGCTGCGCATCCCCGACCCCTCCGCGAAGGCACCGGGGGACGGCACCCCGGGCGACACCGTCGTCCTCGGCGCCCGCGACATCCTCTTCAACAACCACCTCGACGAGCACGGCAACGCCTCGCTCGCCCTCCAACTCCTCGGCTCCCGCGACCACCTGGTCTGGTACCTCCCCTCCCTCTCCGACCTCCCGGACCCGGACGACGAACGGAGCTTCTTCGACCTGCTCCCGTCCGGCTGGCTCTGGGGCACCCTGCAACTCTTCGTCGCCGCCGCCCTCGCCGCCCTGTGGCGGGCACGCCGGCTCGGCCCCCTGGTGCCCGAGAAACTCCCCGTCGCGATCCGCGCCTCCGAAACCGTCGAAGGCCGCGCCCGCCTCTACCGCAAGGCCAATGCCCGCGACCGCGCCGCCACCGCTCTTCGCTCCGCCACCCGCACCCGCCTCGCCCCTCTCGTAGGCGTCCCCGTCACCCAGGCGCACACGCCCGAGTCCCTGCTCCCCGCCCTGTCCGCCCATCTTTACGGCGCGCACGGGGACGGACAGGCCCTGCACACCCTCCTCTTCGGCCCGCCGCCCGGCGACGACGCGGCCCTCATCGCACTCGCCGACCAACTCGACGCCCTCGAAAGAGAGGTACGCCGTCCATGATGGACCCGACCACTGACAACGCCGGGCAGACCGCGGCCGCGGGCAACGCCCGCGCCGCCCTCGAAGCCCTGCGCGCCGAGATCGCCAAGGCCGTGGTCGGCCAGGACGCCGCCGTGACCGGTCTCGTCGTAGCTCTGCTCTGCCGCGGCCACGTCCTCCTGGAGGGCGTCCCCGGAGTCGCCAAGACCCTCCTCGTCCGCACCCTCGCCGCGGCCACCGAACTCGACACCAAACGCGTCCAGTTCACCCCCGACCTGATGCCGAGCGACGTCACCGGCTCCCTGGTCTACGACGCCCGCACCACCGAGTTCTCCTTCCAGCCCGGCCCGGTCTTCACCAATCTCCTCCTCGCCGACGAGATCAACCGGACGCCCCCGAAAACCCAGTCGTCCCTCCTCGAAGCCATGGAGGAGCGCCAGGTCACGGTGGACGGCACGCCCCGCCCGCTCCCCGAGCCCTTCCTCGTCGCGGCCACCCAGAACCCGGTCGAGTACGAGGGCACCTACCCCCTCCCGGAAGCCCAGCTGGACCGCTTCCTCCTCAAACTCACCGTCCCCCTCCCCACCCGCCAGGACGAGATCGACGTCCTCACCCGCCACGCCGCCGGCTTCAACCCGCGCGACCTGCACGCCGCCGGCGTACGCCCCGTCGCCAGTGCCGCCGACCTGGAAGCCGCCCGCGCGGAGGCCGCCAAGACGACCGTCTCCCCGGAGATCACCGCCTACGTTGTCGACATCTGCCGCGCCACCCGTGAGTCGCCGTCCCTCACCCTCGGCGTCTCCCCGCGCGGAGCCACGGCCCTGCTGTCGACCTCCCGCGCGTGGGCCTGGCTGACGGGCCGCGACTACGTCACCCCCGACGATGTGAAGGCCCTGGCCCTCCCCACCCTCCGGCACCGCGTACAACTCCGCCCGGAGGCCGAGATGGAGGGCGTGACCACGGACTCGGTCATCAACGCGATCCTCGCCCACGTCCCCGTTCCCCGCTGATGGCACTCACCGGACGCGCCGCGCTCATCGCGGCCCTGGGCTCCGTCCCCATCGGCATCTGGGACGCCGGCTGGACGGGCATCCTCGCGGTCAACGCCCCGCTGGCCGCCGCCTGCGCCTGCGACTTCGCCCTGGCCGCCCCCGTACGGCGCCTCGGCCTGACCCGCTCCGGCGACACCTCCGCCCGCCTGGGCGAGACCGCCGACGTCACCCTGACGGTCACCAACCCGTCGGGCCGCCCACTCCGGGCCCGGCTGCGCGACGCCTGGCCGCCCAGCAGCTGGCGGCCCGGCACCGAGACGGCGGCCTCCCGGCACAGCCTCACGGTGCCCGCCGGCGAACGCCGCCGCGTGACCACCCGCCTGCGCCCCACCCGTCGCGGCGACCGGCACGCGGACCGCGTCACGATCCGGTCCTACGGCCCCCTGGGGCTCCTCACCCGCCAGGGCACCCACCGGGTCCCCTGGACGGTACGCGTCCTCCCCCCGTTCACCAGCCGCAAGCACCTCCCCTCCAAGCTGTCCCGGCTCCGTGAACTCGACGGCCGCACCAGCGTCCTCACCCGCGGGGAGGGCACGGAGTTCGACAGTCTGCGCGAGTACGTGCCCGGCGACGACACCCGTTCCATCGACTGGCGCGCGACAGCCCGCCACTCCACCGTCGCCGTACGCACCTGGCGCCCCGAACGCGACCGGCACATCCTGCTCGTCCTCGACACCGGCCGTACCTCCGCCGGCCGGGTGGGCGACGCCCCGCGCCTCGACGCCGCCATGGACGCCGCTCTCCTCCTGGCCGCCCTGGCCTCCCGCGCCGGCGACCGAGTCGACCTCCTCGCCTACGACCGTCGGGTACGCGCCCTGCTCCAGGGCCGCACGGCGGGTGACGTCCTTCCCTCCCTGGTCAACGCCATGGCAGCCCTGGAGCCCGAGCTGGTGGAGACCGACGCGCGCGGTCTCACCGCCACCGCTCTCCGGTCGGCCCCCCGCCGGTCCCTGATCGTGCTGTTCACGACGCTCGACGCGGCCCCGATCGAAGAGGGGCTGCTCCCCGTCCTGCCGCAGCTGACCCAACGCCACACGGTTCTCGTTGCCTCGGTGGCCGACCCGCACGTCGCGCGGATGGCCGAAGCTCGCGGCCACACGGACGCCGTCTACGAGGCCGCGGCGGCCACACAGGCCCAGTCGGAACGCCGTCACGTCGCCGACCAACTACGCCGGCGCGGTGTGACGGTCGTCGACGCGACCCCGGACGAGCTTCCCCCGGCACTCGCAGACGCCTACCTGGAACTCAAAGCAGCAGGCCGCCTGTAAAAAAGGCGGGGCCAAAGGCCGCGCCCGAACTCGTTTTCAACGACCCCTGAACGCAGAAAACCCCGCACCGTTCCCGGTGCGGGGTTTCCTCGCAATAATTGTTCGGCGGCGTCCTACTCTCCCACAGGGTCCCCCCTGCAGTAC